>CAURQQ010000021.1:0-37010 GCA_963527265.1 uncultured Campylobacter sp.
CCTTGGCGCTTGCAAGAGTTTTTGCCGCTCGCAAAAGCCCACGCATTTTTCCCCGACCATTATGATTTCAAAAAAGAGCAGATTTTAGAGCTGCTAAGGCGCGAGGATGCGGAGCATATCCTATGTACGGCGAAGGATTACGTGAAATTAAGGGATTTGGGCGCGGAAATTTCGGTGATTTTGTTAAATTTAAAGCTAAGCGAAAACTTTATCCGCAAAATTCAAAACTACATAAACCAAGCTATGATAAAATAAGGTTTTTAAAGGAATTTTATGATAAAAAAGAGCAAAACCGCCGAAGTCATCATCTCCGCGCTGCCCTATATCCGTAAATTTAGAGATAAAATTTTCGTCGTTAAATACGGCGGCGCGGCGCAAACCGACGATGCGCTCAAGATTGATTTTGCCCGTGACATCGTGCTTTTGCATATGGTCGGCATCAAGATCATCGTCGTGCACGGCGGCGGCAAAAAGATCAATCAGACCCTGGACAAGATCGGCGTGCAGAGCGAATTTTGCGACGGGCTTCGCGTAACGAGTAAAGACGCGATCGAAATTACCGAAATGGTGTTAAGCGGCTCGGTAAATAAAGAGATCACGGCGCTTTTGAACCAAAACGGCGCGCCAGCGATCGGTATCAGCGGCAAGGACGGCGGGCTTTTGAGGGCAAAATTCCTCGATGAGAAAAAATACGGCTTCGTAGGCGAGATCACCGAGGTAAACACCAAACTGATAAACGACCTGCTACAAAAGGACTATCTGCCGGTAATCGCCCCGCTTGCGGGCGGCGAGACGGACGAAAACGTAAGCTTTAATATCAACGCCGATCTCTGCGCTAGCAGGATCGCAGCCGCGCTAAAAGCGAGCAAGGCGATATTTTTAAGCGACATTGACGGGGTGCTCGATAAAGAGGGAAATTTAATCAGCAAGCTTGATGCCGCGCTAATTTCGAAGCTTAAAAAGGACGGCACGATCGCAGGTGGCATGATCCCAAAAGTAGATGCGTGCCTGCAATGCGTGCGAAACGGCGCAAATGCCGCGCATATCATCAACGGCAAAATTCCGCACTCGATCCTGCTTGAGCTTTTCACCGACGGCGGCATAGGAAGTTTGATAAAGGAAGAAATTTAGGCGCGAGCGCGGATGCGGCGGGCTTAAAACCGCAATGCCGCGAGCACGCGCAAGAAGTGTAAGCGATCAAATTTAAAGCGCCTAGGCGGGCGTAAATTTTAAAATTTTAAAAAGGAAAAAGATGAAACTGGTTTCTACGAGAGATTTTTCGCAAAAAGCCGATCTTAGCTACGCGCTGCTAAATCCGAGCGCGAGCGGCGGTGGGCTTTTCAGCCCCGAGCGACTGCCGCTTTTGAGCGAGGATTTTTTTAAGCAGTGCGAGGATCTGAGCTACAAACAGATCGCGCTTAAAATCATCGAAAGCTTCGATTTTGACGTAAGCAGCGAGGTCTTTGAAGACGCGCTAAAGCGCTACGATAAATTTGAAAATCCCGCCTGCCCCGTCCAGATCAAAAAACTAAGCGAGAACGCCTATATTCTGGAGCTTTACCACGGCCCGACGCTCGCGTTTAAGGATATGGCGCTGCAGCCCTTCGGCGCGCTTTTAAAAAGAATCGCAAAATCCAGAGGTGAAAAATTTTTAATAATGTGCGCTACGAGCGGCGACACGGGGCCTGCGACGCTGGAGGCTTTTGCGGACGACGAAAACATCAAAGCGGTCTGCCTCTACCCGCAGGGCGGCACGAGCGAGATACAGCGCCAGCAGATGGTAAAGCAAAGCGCGGCAAATCTTAAAATTTTAGGCGTGCGTGGTAACTTCGACGATACGCAGCGCGCGCTAAAATCGCTGCTGGCTGATGATGATTTCAAAAACGAACTCGCGCGGGCGAATTTAAATTTAAGCGCCGCAAACTCGGTAAATTTCGGCAGAATTTTATTTCAGATCATCTACTACATCTATGCTAGTATCTATTTCTCAAAGCACGGCGTATTGAGCCCCGAGCAAAATTTAAACCAAAGCGATCAGTGCCAGGCGAGCGGCAAAAATTTTAGCGCCGCGGCGAGCACGGGCAGTGTAGAGAGCGCAAATAGCACAGAGAGTGGAAGCGGCGCAGGCGGCGCGAAAAGTACGAAGCCAAGCACCAAACCGAGCTCTAAATTTAACACCTTCGACGTCATAGTGCCTAGCGGAAATTTCGGCAACGCGCTGGGAGCGTATTTCGCCAAAAAAATGGGCGCAAAGATCGGCAAAATCAAGATCGCTTCAAACGCGAACAATATCCTGACCGAGCTTTTTACGCGCGGCATCTACGACCTACGAGATCGCGAGCTCATCCGCACGATTAGCCCTGCGATGGATATTTTGATTAGCTCCAACGTCGAGCGGCTGCTTAGCGATATGTTCGGCGATGCGCGCACGAGCGAGCTGATGCAAAGCCTGGCGCGAGATAAATTTTATAAGCTTAACGCGAGCGAGCTTGCAAAGCTGCGCGAGATTTTTGAGGCGGATTTTTGCGACGATGCGCAGTGCGCTAAGTTTATCAAGCAAGAGAGCAGCCGCGGCGTGCTGATCGACCCGCACACGGCGACCTGCTTCAAGCTACTTGACGAAAGCCGCCTAAATCTCGTCATCTCGACCGCGAAGTGGATTAAATTTACGCCGTCGATGATCGGCGCGATCAAAGGTAGGGCTTGTGAGGACGAGCGAGCCGATATGATCGCGCTTTCGAAGGAATTTCGCAGCGACATCCTGCCGCAGATCTCGCGCCTTTTTAGCGCGCCGCAGGTACACTCCAGCGTCGTGGAGCAAAGCGAGATCAAAAACGCCATAATGGAGTGGATCAAAAAATGATAGTAATCCCCGCGCGCCTTGCTTCGACGCGCTTTAAAAATAAAATTTTATGTAAGTTTGGCGGCGTGCCGATGTTTATCAAAACGGCTCAAAATGCCGCTAAAGCAGATCGCGTGCTAATCGCCGTGGATGAGCCGCAAATTTTAAAGATCGCGCAAGATTACGGCTTTGACGCCGTTCTCACCGCGCGCGAGCATCAAAGCGGCACCGATCGGATCAATGAAGCGGTCGCGAACGCAGCGCTTGCGGAGGACGAGATCATCATCAATATCCAAGCCGATGAGCCCTTTTTCGAGAGCGAAAATTTAATTAAATTTAAAGATTTTGCGCATGAAGCGATCGCGCAAAAGGGCGCATTTATGGCGAGCTGCTACAAATACATAAGCCAGCAGGCGGCAGAGGATCCAAATTTAGTCAAGCTCGTGCTCGATAACGCGGGCTTTGCGATCTATTTCTCGCGCTCGCTCATCCCCTACCCACGCGCGGCATGCGAATGCTACCTCGGACACATCGGCATCTACGCATACAGCGTGCGAAATTTAAAGCGCTTTTGCGCCCTGCCCGCCTCGGTGCTGGAAGATACCGAAAAACTCGAGCAGCTTCGCGCCATAAGCGCGGGCGAAAAGATCGCGATGCTCGGCATAGAAACCGAAAGTATCGGCATCGACACGCCGGCTGATTACGAGCGCGCGCTAAAGGAGTTCGGCGATGGAATTTAAAATTTACTCGTTATGCGGCGCAGTATTTGGAGCGCAAGAACTCGCCGCAGAGCGTAAAATTTTAATGCAATGCAAAATTTTAAAATTTAAAGATGCGAGCGCAAGATGAACTACGATGAATACAGATCCGCAGTAGATACGCTAAATGCGTGGGCGCGGGCATATTACACCGACGATAAGCCGATCGCAAGCGACGAGGAGTACGACGAGCTTTATTCGCAAGCGGAGAAATTCGAGAAGCAAAACCCCGAGCTGGCGCTGCCCTACTCGCCTACGCAGCGCATCGGAGGCGCGATCAGCGAGGGCTTTTCCAAGCTCGCTCACGGCGCGCAGATGTGGTCGATGGAGGATATTTTCGACGACGCGGACC
Source organism: uncultured Campylobacter sp. (assembly GCA_963527265.1). Classification (GTDB taxonomy): domain Bacteria; phylum Campylobacterota; class Campylobacteria; order Campylobacterales; family Campylobacteraceae; genus Campylobacter_B. The sequence continues at coordinate 3,953 of CAURQQ010000021.1, forward strand.
TTTTGGCGTGGCTAGCTCGCGGCGAAAAGAGCGGCGCGCAGTTTTACGTCGAGCCGAAATTTGACGGCGCGAGCCTAAATTTAACCTACGAAGGCGGCGTGCTGATAAGCGCGGCGACGCGCGGCGACGGACTCGTGGGCGAGGACGTGACGCAAAACGCAAGAGCGATCAAATCGGTGCCGCTTCAGATACCCTACGCGCAAAGGATCGAGATCCGCGGCGAGACGCTGATCGCCAAGAGCGATTTTGACGCGCTAAACGACGAGCGCGCCGCAAACGGCGAGAGCCTGTTTTCAAACCCGCGCAACGCCGCCGCAGGCAGCCTGCGCCAGCTAGATAGCGCGATCGTAGCGAAGCGGAAGCTAAAATTTATCCCGTGGGGAGTGGGCGAGCATTCGTTAAACTTTGCGCTGCACTCGCAGATAATGGAGTTCGTGCGTAGCCTAGGTTTTTTGCGCGACGAGTTTTGCCGTATCTGCACGGGCGCAAGCGAGATCAGGAGCGCATACAAGGCGCTGCATAGCATGCGCGCGAGCAAAGATCTGATGCTTGACGGCATGGTAATCCGCGTAAATGAACTTTCAAAGTGCGCACAGATGGGCTATACGGTGAAATTCCCGCGCTTTATGGTTGCGTACAAATTCCCCGCGGTCGAAAAGGTAACGCGGCTGCGCGAGATCAATCTGCAGGTCGGCCGCACCGGCGCGGTAACCCCCGTAGCCGTAGTAGATAGCGTAAATATCGACGGCGCGAACGTTTCAAACGCGACGCTTCATAATTTCGACGAGATCGCGCGACTTGGGCTGATGAAAAACGACTTCGTAGGCATCATCCGCAGCGGCGACGTGATCCCGAAGATCACGAGCGTTTACAAACAGCGCAGAGACGGTATGCAGAGCGAAATTTCGCGCCCGGATCGCTGCCCGGTTTGCGACGAGAAATTGCTTGACGAAGGCGCGCTCATAAAGTGTCAAAACCTCGATTGCAAGGCGCGCGTGATAGGTTCGCTGATCTATTTCTGCTCTAAAAAATGCATGAATATCGAAGGGCTAAGCGACGCGACGATCACGCAGCTTTTTGAAAGCGGCAAAATTTCAAAGATCAGCGACATTTACGCCCTCGGCGCGCAGGATTTGGCGGATCTTGAGGGCTTCGCGGATAAAAAAATTTCAAACCTTTTGGGCGCGATAAATGCGAGCAAAAACGCGCCGCTTGAGCGCTTCATCGCTTCTTTAGGGATCGAGCACATCGGCGAGGTAGCCGCGCGCAAGATCGCCGCGGCATTCGGGCAGGATTGGCTGGATGCGAGCGAGGATGAAATTTTGCGCCTGGAGGGCTTTGGAGAGGCGATGGCAAGGAGCCTAGCGGAGTTTTGCAAGATAAATCGCGAAAAAATTCTAAATCTGAGCGAAATCATCACGCCGCGCCCGCCCCAGATGCAGACCACCAAAAGCGCCTTCACGGGCCACAGCGTCGTCATCACCGGCACGCTCAGCCGTCCGCGCGACGAGTTTAAGGCCAGGCTTTTGGCAATGGGCGCGAAGGTGCAGGGCTCGGTATCTGCCAAGACCGACTTCGTGCTCGCAGGCGCAGAAGCGGGCTCCAAGCTGCAAAAAGCTCGCTCGCTTGGCGTGCGGGTGATCGACGAGAGCGAGTTTGAAGCGATTGCGAGCCTGGCGACGCCCGGTGCAAATTCACCCGGCAGAAGCGAGCCCCAAACGCTTGCGGGGAGCGGCGAGTGAAGGTTTTTTGTTGGGTGCCGAACCCGCACGCAAACGGCGCGGGGTTAAATTTTAGAAGCAATCTCCGCTCTACGGCGCTTATATCTTTTACAAGGCGCGAGAATTTTAAAAATTTTGTAGCGCATGAGCAAGCGACAAAAGCAACAAATCGAGCGGCCGCTGTAAGATCGCTGGGCTTTAAGGCGCGTGCAAAAGCGGCAGACCGAGAGGCGGTTTCTGCGAGGCGCGCGGGCTATACCTGCCGCGGCGCTAAAATGGCGCGCACGACGCCGATAGATATGGCTGCAAGCAAGAATATCTCAAATTTTGCGGCGCTAAAACACTGCGCCGATAGGAAAAATTTTAAAATTTTCGCTAGCGACGAGATAAAATTTGTAACGCACGGCGAGCCGAAACCCGCAACGCACAGCATGGCTAAATTTGCGGCACGTCGCGGGCTAAAATTTGAGCCTTGCGGTACTGCTGCACGCGACTTTGCTATGCGCGATAAAATTTTAAACTCAAGCTCGCGCAAAAACTGCGCAAGCTTTAAAATTTCACCGCCGCGCGGAGAAGAGACAAAATGAGATTTGATCTACTCGTCGCAAATACGCTTAAAATCAGCAGAAATCAAGCCGCCGCACTGATAAAGCAGGATAAAATTTTGCTGCGAGGCGCCGTGCAAAATAGGCCCTCTGCGCAGATCGCGCCCGAGCAGAGCGGCGAAATCAGCGCGACCGATCAAATTTACGTAAGCAGGGGCGCGCTCAAGCTTGCGGGCTTTCTGGACGAGCTCGCCGAAAACGGGCTTTTAGCAAGCTGCGCTGCAAATTCGCCTAACTCGGCGGCAGAAATTTCAAAGCCGCACAGCGACGCAAAGAGCGCGGATAGCAAATCGGCAGCGACGCAAATTTCAAGTGCCGATTTTACGGCTACGGATAAAATTTTAGGCGCGAACGAGACGACCAAAATTCCAAGCACGACGGCGGCAAAGATCGCAGAAACAAATACTAAGGCGATCCGTACCGCAAAAACCAGCGCCGATACGGCGGAGATTTTACAAACCGGTGCAGGCAAGCAAACAGTGGAATTTTTACGGACGGGCAAAGGAGCCGAGACGACAGGGCATTTGCAAATGGACGTAGACGCCGAAACGGCAGAGATTTTAAATGCGGCGAAAGCCTCCAAATCAGGCGGCAAGGCGGGCACGTGCCGCAACGAAGGCGGCGCGGAGCCGGTACAAACAAAGCCCTCGCAAAAAGACATTTTAAATTTGGCAGGAGCCGATGTTTTGGACGTGGGTAGCAGCACGGGCGGGTTCGTGCAAATTTTATTGCAGTGCGGCGCAAAGAGCGTGACCGCGCTTGACGTCGGCAGCTCGCAGCTAAGCGAAATTTTGCGGCGCAGCCCTCGCGTGATCGTGCGCGAAAACACCGACATCAGGGAGTTTGAAAGTGAGAAGAAATTTGATCTCATCACCTGCGATGTGAGCTTCATCTCGCTAAATTTGATCCTAAAAAGCCTCTCGAGCCTCGCAAAAAGCGCTCTCATCGTGCTATTTAAGCCGCAATTTGAGGTCGGCGCGGAGATCAAGCGAAATAAAAAAGGCGTGCTAAAAGATGAAAAAGCGGTGCGTGCCGCGCGAGCGAAATTTGAACAGCTATGCGCCGAGCTGGGGCTTGCTGTGCTACACGCTAGCGCTTGCAAAATCACGGGCAAAGAGGGAAATAGGGAATTTTTCTATCTTCTAAAAAGGATGAACGATGAAATTTAAAAACTTAATTATATTGGCGTTTTGCGCGCTATTTTTGGGCTCATGCGCCAAAAGCCTGAGCCCAAAAGCACCACTGGTAAAAAATTTCGACATCGCTAAATTTAGCGGCGGCTGGTATGAGATCGCCCGCATGAAGGGCGGCGGCGAGCTGCAAAACACCGCGTACGAGTGCTTTATCGATAAAAACTCTACGATCAATCTTTTAAAAACCGCCAAAACAAGCTCGGGAAAAATCGAAAACGAGCAGCACGTGTTAGAGTTTGCAGGCGATAAAAACGTAGGCCTGCTCTATCAAAAAGGTCTGATTTCAGACTCACTCTACCGCGTGGCGCAGGTAGACGGCGACTATCGCTATGCCCTGATTTTCGGCGCCGATACGAGCGAGCTTTACATCCTCTCGCGCACCAAAACCCTGCCCGAGCCGATCCGCATCCTCTATCTAAAAAAGGCGAAGCACAGCGGTTACGACACCAAAAAAATCGTCTGGACGAAGCAGCAATAATGGCTAATCAAAAATCATGTAAAGACCATGCAGAGGCTTCGCTACGGAATTTTAAAGAGCAAAATTTCGTATCACAGAATTCCAGCTTGAAAAATTTTACGGAACAGAATTTCACAAGCAATGGAGAAAATTCATCTCAAAATATCAAACGCCCAAGGCAAGAGCTCAGTGAAAATAAAACCGGCGATGCGCACTGCGCAGATGAAGCAGACACTGAAGCTGCTTGCGATAACAAAGCAGCTTATGGCAGCACTTGCAGCAATGGCGTAGACGCACAATCTCAAGGCACGCTTCCTGCTTGTGCGGAAGTGCTGCGTGCGCGCCTAAGCGAGCAGTTCACACGTGGCGAGATTTTCGCAACGCTACAAGGCGCAAACCGCGATAATGTGCGCGCCGTAGCGATCGGAAATTTCGACGGCATGCATCTGGGGCATCAAAAATTATTTGAAAATTTAGGCGAGCACGGCGCTATAATCGTGATCCTAGCAGGTGGTGGCACGAAGCTCACCCCTTTTGCGTCGCGGCAGGCGTTTACGAACAAAAAGATTTTTTATTGCGATCTACGCGCTATCAAAAGCCTTAGCGGAGGCGAATTTATCGCACTTTTAAGGCAGAATTTCATAAATTTACAAAAAATTGTCGTCGGCGAGGATTTTAGATTTGGGCGTGATCGGGCGTGGGGCGTGGAATTTTTAAGGCGCGAATTTCGCGGGCAAACCTGCGTCTTAGGGGAGTTTTGCTTAAGCGGCGGTGGCGTGCATTCAAGCAGGATCAAAGAGCTTTTATTGCACGGAAGGTGCGAAGAGGCGGCGGAGCTTTTAGGGCGAGATTACGAGATCTGCGGACGGATCGTGCGCGGTCAGGGACGCGGGGCGCGGGAGTTCGTAGCGACGCTAAATCTTGATGCGAGCGGCTATTTTATGCCAAAAAGCGGCGTTTACGCAAGTATCACGAGCGTGTGCGGCGCGAGTTATAAAAGCGTGAGCTTCTTGGGGCACAGGCTCAGCACCGATGGGGTTTTTGCGATTGAAACGCACATTTTAGGAGACTCTTCAGGCTTTGAGGCGGGTTTAAATTCCGCACAAGATCGCGCGCCGTTCTGCGGGAGGCAAGCCGCACATTCTGCGCGAAATTCAGATGAAATTTCGGCTCGTAATTCGGCCGAAATTTCTACGCAGAATTTTGCAGCGAGCGAGAGCTTGAGGGCCAAAAATAAAAATTTAGAGGCTGCGGACAAAAACGGCGGCGCGAAATTTGCTTGCGTGAAATTTATAAAGTTCCTACGTGAAAATCGCAAATTTAGCGATCTAGCGCAGCTTAAAGAGCAAATTTTAAAAGACGCTACGGAGGCGGAGGCGGTACTACGAAGCCGTAAATTTTGATCTACGGCTTGTAAGCTTAAAGATGAAATTTGCGGGCTGTGTGCTTGAAATTTGATGTGTTTGCCCGCGTTTTGCATCTACGGCACATTAAATGAGCCGTCTGCGGCATCCCATATAAAAGTCATATGCCCGTTGTCACTTAGAATACTTGGTGCTCCGCCTGTAGGGCTTTAACGCACCTTGGGCTTGGGCTTATGTAAGGCGAGGTAAGTGTGAGCTGCACCGAGAATCGAGGACGATAAAAAATCTTAGTTGCGCTGTGAAGCTTTAAAATTTAGCAGAGCTAAGCCGCCGAGTAATAGCCGAATGGCTAAATTATGCGCCTAGCTAAACGCGGGATTTTGTCAAGCGGCTCCATTTTACGGCGCATAGAATCACAAAATGGGCGCGAAATTCTACCAATGGAGCTTCGACTATGCTTTTAGTTTAAGTTCGTAATTAAAGAATTTCAAGGAGCTGTTTTGGTAGCGTGAGATTTGGCGACGTAAAATTAATGCTGCGAAAATACGGCGTAGAATTTTAAGGACGTATTTGCACGGCGTGAAATTTTAAGGCGTGTCAAGCAAGACGTGAAATTTAATCATGCATCGAGCATATCCGGGCTAGAAGTTGGGCGCAAACTGGGATGCAGCTCGCTTGCATCAAAAGCGCTCATGCTGCGTTTAAAATTTAGGTATGCTTCGCGCGAGGCAAACTAAGCACAAAAATTCCATGCGTAGCGGTCGCAAGTCGAGTGTCTCGTAAGTACAGAAAGCACGGCGTGAGAATTCTGCGTTTAGCATGCGTAGGAAGTATAAATCGAGTGCTGCGTAAATAGCGAAACTAAAAGGAAACGGATGAAAGACGAAATTTTTAAAGAGCCTATCAAAAAACAGTTTGAGTTTGACGCCAGCGTCGCGTCGGTTTTTGATGATATGATCGGGCGCAGCGTGCCGTTTTATGAGGCTAGTACGAGACTTAGCAGCGAGCTTTTGGCACGTATACTGCCGCAAAAGGCCCGCGTGATCGATCTTGGCTGCTCGACTGCGACCGCGCTGCTGGCGCTGTTTGCGCTGCGCCCCGATCTGCGGCTGTGCGGCATCGACAGCTCGGAGGCGATGATACAAAACGCCCGCGCCAAGGCGGCGGCATTCGGTGCCGAGCTCGATCTTAGCGTATCGGACGTGCTGGATGCGAGCCTCGCGGACTGCGACGCCGTAATTTTAAACTACACTCTGCAGTTCATCAGGCCGCCGCGCCGCGCCGCGCTCGTGAGCAAAATTTACAACGGATTGCGCGAGGGCGGGGTTTTGATCTTTAGCGAAAAGATTATCTACGAAGAGCCTGCGCTCGCGCGTCAGATGATCGAAATTTACGAGGATTACAAGCGCGCGCAGGGCTACTCGCGCTACGAGATCGCGCAAAAACGCGAGGCGCTTGAAAACGTGCTCGTGCCCTACACTGAGGCGGAAAACCGTGCCTTGGCGCTAAGCGCAGGCTTTAAGCGCGTCGAGAGTATCTTTAAGTGGGCAAATTTTATGAGCTTTGCAGCGTTTAAATAAATGGATTAGGAGGAAATAATGATTTTTGGCATGTTGATGAGGAATTATAAAAATTATACTGCTATAAATTATATATCGATGTTTTGCGGAGAGAAATTTGTGGCGTACTTAGGCGATAATGGCATTGGAAAAAGCTCGATACTAGAAGCGTTAGATACGTATTTTAATAACAAGGAATGGAATACGACGAAAGGGGTGGGCAATACTCCAGACAAAATTCCTTTTATAGCCTTATTCCATGTGCTTAAAAAGGACAGAACAGATGTTATTATAGCGAATTTGTATAACGATGCTGGGGAATATAAAAATATTATTCAAAAATATACAGATTATTTTAAAAATATGCTCGAAAGATCTGCAGAATCCAATGATACTGAAAATGAAGAAAGCCAAACCGATAACACAAAAAAACACAAAAAAGCTATTATGTCTGATCTTGTTAGCCTTAAAAAAATGCTATCAGATGATTATTATATATTTATTAGTGGAATAGCAAAAACTAGCAACGAGGAAAATGCGTGGTTTATATCTATCGATAACATATTAAAAGGATTGCCGAATTTAGATACAAATAATAACATAGGAATAACTTGGGTAAACAACTTAATACGAGAATACTATTCTTATGTGTATATTCCTATAGAAATTTTAGTAGAAGATTTTACAAAAATATCAAATTTACAAATGCAAAAATTAATAGGGCTAAATATTAAAAATAATATCAAAAATCTTATAAGCCAAAATAATATACATAAAAATATTAATGAAGAGCTCAAAAATTTTATACAAAGCAATATAGAAAAATATTTAAATGGATACAAATACATAGGAGAGGGAAATAGAATAAATATATCGGAAGCCGAACTGGCAGAGACTATAATAGAAAAATATTTTAAGATTAAAGTTTTACACAAAAAAGAAGGTAAAGAATCTCCTATTCCGGTATATAATCTAAGTTCTGGCGAAAAAAGGCAGGCCCTAATAGATGTTGCCACAGCATTTATTAATAGTCAAGAAAATGAGAAAGAAATCATATTGGCTATAGACGAACCAGAATCTTCATTAAATTCTTCGAAAATCTACTATCAATTTGAAAAACTAAAAGATATTAGCGAAAGAGTATATGTTTTAATTACTACGCATTGGTACGGTTTTTTGCCAACCATAGAAAAAGGAATCGCTTATTATATAACAAAAAATGACAAGCAAAAAAATGAATTTTTAAAAATAAATTTATATAATCAGTTAAACAGAAGTTTTAAATTGCCTATCAATATAAATTTAAAAAGTAACAGTGAATTATTACACTCTATCATAACTTCATTGTATGCAGAAAAAGCATACAATTGGATCATATGTGAGGGTATTTCCGATAAAATTTATCTAAGCTATTTCCTAAAAGAATATATTAAGGGAAATAACTTAAGAATCATATCTATGAATGGAATTACAAATGTTATAAAGATTTATAAAAACTTATATTCTATTTTAAGCGATGATGAATTTAAGACAACGCAAGGGAGTGTACTATGCCTATGTGATACAGATAAAGAAAGAGAAAACGTTGAAAGCTATTATGTAGATAAAAATAATTTAAAATTATTTTTAATGAGGCTCTGCATAAAAGAGGATATAACCGACCTATCATCATATAATAATACCCAATATAAGGATGTTGTAACAATGGAGCATTGCCTTGATGGAAAGATATTTATTAAAACATTAAAGGAATTTGGAAACGATCGAATTAATAAGATATTTGAGACAACTGACTATCTATCGGATAATGACAGCTGTGTATTTAAGTATTTAAATCTAAGGCCAACCGATGAAAAAATTCTTCAAGATTTTATTGGAATAAATGGAAATAAAACAAATTTAGCAAACAAGTATATTAAAAATTGCGAAATAAATAAAACAGGAGCACCGACTTTTATTAATAAATTAATAAATAAGCTAAAGCTCAAAAAAACATAAGCGAAGAGTCGCGGCCAAAGCCGCGATACAAATATAAATCAAACTTATTTATCTCTTAAATTTAACTCGCTAACGAGCTTAGAGTAAACTGCGTAGTCTTTGTTTTTAAGATATTTCATCATTCTTTTGCGCTGACCTACTAGCTTTAGCAGTCCTAAGCGAGATGAAAAATCTTTCGGATTTGCTTGCAAATGAGAGGTCAAAAGCGTGATCCTCTCGGTAAGAAGCGCGATTTGCACCTCCGCAGAACCTGTATCTTTCTCTCTTCTAGCGAATTTCGCAACTATCTGTGCCTTTTGAGCCGTGTCTAAAGCCATGACGACCTCCTGATCGGTAAAATAGGAAGCGATTATACTTAATTAACCTAAATTTTTGCTTTCTTTGTGTAAAATGCACGCTTTGACACCAAAGGAGAAAATAAATGCTTTTTACAAAAGCAAGCGAATACGCCCTGCTTTCAATGATCTGCATCGCGGGCAAGGAGGAGTCGATGGATGTCGATTCGATCTCTAGCGAGCTTAGAATTTCACGCAGCTTTTTGGCTAAAATTTTACAAAATTTAGCTCGCGCGGGACTTTTGAATTCCTTCAAAGGCGCCAAGGGCGGCTTTGTGCTCGCGCGCAATGCGGATGAGATCACGCTAAGCGAGATCATCAAAAGCGCCGAAAGACGCAAGGCGACGGTGTTTGACTGCACCGCCGAGGGGATCGACGCCTGCCCGAACGGTCGCACGCTATGTCGCGTCAATCTAATGTTTGGCGAACTTCAAGAGAAAGTCGATGAGTATATGGATACGATCACGTTAGCAGACATCATCGGCAAAGAGCGCAAATGAAAATATATCACCTAAGCCACACCGATCTAGACGGCTACGGCGCGCAGTTCGTCGCGGCACACTATTTGATGGACGTAGAATTTTTCAATGCCAACTACGGCAAGGAGATAAACGAAAAATTTGATCTCATCCTCGAGCGTATCGACGAGCGGCTCGCTGCAGATGCAGACGAGAAAAGCCTGGTTTTAATCACCGATCTAAATTTACTGCCCGCGCAGTGCGAGAAATTTAGCGGCGAGCTGGCACATCGCAGCGCCCGCATGATCCTTTTGGATCATCATCAAAGCGGACTTGAGTGCACGAAAAAATTCCCGTGGTATTTCCTAGACTCATCGCGCTGCGCCACGAAGATCACCTATGATTTTTTCAGTGCGATGTTCGGCGGCTCGCCGCGGCTGGATAAGCTCGTGCGCGTCGTAAACGCCGTGGATATCTGGCTGAAGGAGCAGAGCGAGTTTGAGCTCGGCAAGGTCTGCCTCGGCATGGTCTCTGGCGCGAAAGAGATCAATAAGATCATGTTCGAGCGGGAGAGCAGGGATTATATCTTTTTCCTGTTAGAAAAAATTTTTAAATTTCAAGATGAGCCGAGCGCACACATCGCGCTAGATAGCGCGCTGCACGGCATAAAGAAAGAATTTTTTAAAAGCGAGCGCGACGATACACTAAGCAATCTCGTTTCGCACTTCGTAGTCGCCCGCCTAAGCGCGCAAAAGCAGCGCTTTGAGATCAGATATCTCGATAAAAAGGGCATTTTGACCTACAATATCGGCAACGTAAGCGTCATCGGCAACGACTTTTTGACGCAAAACCCCGATGTCGATTTTTTCATCGACGTAACGAGCAAAAAAACGCTCAGCTTTCGCGCCGACGGCAAGATCGATGTTAGTGAAATGGCAAAGCTGCTCCTGGGCGGCGGCGGGCACGTAAACGCGAGCGGCGGGATGTTTGCGGGCTTTAAGGACGCGAGCTCATACGAAGCCGTAAAAGCGCAAATCGTGAATCTAATCGAGAGAAAAACTCAAATTTCAAAGGAAGAAGATGAAAACTAATGACGAAAAAATCGCCGAGCAGGACCTCATCTACGAGATCAACATCTTGCTTGACGCGATGCTGCTTTATGCGGGCGTGAGGCGCGAGCGGCTCGCCGATGCGGCGCAGCTATACATCGAAAATATCGACACGGTGCTTGCAAACTCGGATGCCAGCGGTGCGGACGAAGTGATCGCCGTTGTCGAGTTTTTGCGTAGCAAACACGCGGAGCTATTCGAAAATAAGGACTAGCTCACGGAATTTTAAGCGAAATTTTGCGAGCTAGAATTTTACGAAGCACAAACTATGCGGAGTAAAATTTTATCGAGCATAAAATTTATAAAGCGAGAAATCCGCGAGATAAAATTTTGCGAAATAGAATTTCTAAAATGCGGAATGCGGAATTTTGCGGACTTAGGCTTAAAATTTTAAAATTTAGCAAACAAGCTTTGCGAATAAAATTTTAAGGCATGGCAGTTGCAGAATTTAATTTTAAAATTTTATGCCGTCAAACAAGAGCAAAATTTCAAGGCTTAGAATTTACGCTAAGAAATTCCGCGCAATAGCAAATTTAAAATTTTAAGTGCATTTTGCGGCACGGAATTTTGCAAAAAATTTTAGACAACGCGGGGTGGCTCTGCGTAAAATTCTAATCTAGGTTTCGCGAGGAATTTGCATCAAAACTCCGCGCGGAATTTTGCGCTCAACTAAGGCGCAAAATTTAAATATAAAGGCTAAATCTTTGCTTGCCAGTGTGGCGCGAAGATCACGCTGATCGTGGAATTTTAAATTTAAAAGCACGATTTCGCCGTCTAAGATCAAAAAATGGCGTAGCGCCTAAGCTTGCCGATAATGACAAAGCTCGCTTTGAAAGGGAAGGAGAATTTTATCTGCAAAAGCGCAGAGATGGCATTTTAAGATACTTTTGCTGTTTCTAAGCAAAATAGGTCTGCTGCCAGAGGCTTTTAAGAAAGCGCGCTTGAAAAATATTATCGCTAGATATGATACAGGTGCAGGTAAGTACGCCCGAACGCAGCGAAATTAAACAAACACGGCGCTCTATCGTCGCAAAGCCAGGCATCGAAAATAAGAAGCTTGGGCAGGGCGCTAAGAAGTAAAATGTCGCGAAATAAGACATTTGCAGAGCAAGGTGCCGATAAAATGAAGCGTCGTAAAATAGAATAGAAAGCAACGTGTCGGCAAAATAGGCACCGTGAAGCAGGATTTAGTAGCAGTAACGCAGGACGCGAGTAAATTTTAAGCCGGTGATGCGCTAAATTTTGAAATTTTATGAATTTAAAACTTTATGAAAGGATAGAAATGAAAAAGATTTTTTTGTTTGCATGTCTCATGCTTTTGGGCTCGCAGCTTTTCGGCGACGATAAGGTTTATCGCCTAAGACTTGCTAGTACGTGGGAGGCGACTACGCCCGTTTTGGGCGCTGCCGCCGAGGATTTTAAAAACTATGCCGAAAGCCTTAGTGGCGGCAGGCTTCAGATCCGCATCGATACACCGAGCAAGCACAAGGCAAGCTTTGGCATATTCGACTTCGTCAAAAGCGGTCAATACGATCTAGGATATACTTCGCTTTATTATTATAAAGGCAAGGACGCCAAAACTATGCTCTGGACGGCAGTGCCTTTCGGTATGACTACTGATGAGCAGCACGCGTGGTATTATTATGGTGGTGGGCGAGAGCTTAATGATAAGATGTTTGCGCAATACGGCATGAAGACCTTTTTGATGGGATCTACCGGCATGCAAATGGGCGGCTGGTTTAAAAAAGAGATCAACTCAGTCGCAGATTTGCAAGGGCTTAAATTCCGCATACCGGGGCTAGGCGGAGAGGTGATGAGCAAGCTGGGCGCCACTATAAACACGGTGCCTACGGGCGAGCTATTTATGGCGTTAGAGATGGGCACGATCGACGCGGTCGAGTGGGTAAGCCCCGTCTATGATATGCCACTTGGATTTCACAAAGTGGCTAAATACTACTACACAGGCTGGCAAGAGCCTATGGGGGACTGCCAACTGCTGGTAAATCAAAAGGCGCTAGAAAAGCTGCCTGCGGATCTTCAAGCGATCTTAGAGGCTGCAGCAAGACTTGCTGGCGAGAACTTCCAAAATAAGGGCTTTTACGAAAACGCTCGCATTTGGGCGGAGCTAAAAGCGCAGTTTCCGGATGTGCAGGTGCGGGACTTCCCTGCGGACGTGATAGCCGCGCTTAAAAAAGCAACGAATGAAATCTTAGACGAAGAAGCAGCTAAAGATCCGATGTTTAAAGAGATACTAGACAGCCAGCGCGCGTTTTTGAAAATCGGTAGAGAATGGAATAAAATAAGCACCGTAGCCTACATAAATAACGTAAGCGGTATCGCGGGCGAAAGCATAGCAAATCCAATCTCCGCAGGCTCTAGCGGTGCGACAAGCTCAGATTCTGCAAGCAGCGAAAATCACGGCGCTGCGAGCGATTCTAATGCGACGGACGGCAAAAATTTAGGTGCGACAAAGTAAAGCGGGTGCTGCGAGCGATAAAAATAAGGTACGACGAACAGACCGGCACAATAAGTAGCTCAGGAGCGATAAGCGGCAGAAATTCTAACTACTTTTGATAAAGTAGATGGAATTCTGCCGCAGCAGCTTTAGCACAATAGCTTCAATATCAGAGCCTAGTTCATAAATCTCATCCGCAAGCAGGCAGAAGCTTTGGCACAATAGCTTTAACATCGCAAGCGGCGCGATCTGGCGCAGCAAAGGGCTCCCACGTGAAATAGAACGCCAAAAACACGCGATAAAATAAAATTCTAAAAATTCCGAATTCCAAGCACGACGGAATTCGGAATTTTAAATCTAAAATTTTAAAATCAAAATTTATGGATTTCAGGCGGAGCGCGAAACTACTCCAGCTATGCCATAAACCGGCATTTGCGACCATAAAGACTAAAAGCCGCGTCTAGCGCTTTAAAAGCCTATGAGCCTTTTGTATTTATATATTAAAATCACAAAAATTGCATTTGCGTTATTAAAATTGCAGCGCTACTTGACAATATAGGCTAATTCGCATAAAATCAGCCTACGCGCGTTAAAATTTAATCAATAATGTAATTTGGCAAGATTTGTCGCGATAAAATAGCCTTATTATCATGCTTATCTTTAAAATTTACTCCATTGCGCCGCTCTAATTAAGGCTAATTTATTAGGATTTGATAAATCGCGAATGCCCAGTCTCTGCCGCCGCATCTATTAACGCAATAGCAGATAAATTTCACACCCTCTTATCGATAGCGTAACTACGCAACAAAAGCATATTAATACCGCGGAATTTATTAAATTTTTTGAAATTTTTGATCTTTAAAATATTGCAAGACGGCTAAATCGCTAAAAATTTCATATTATTTGAATTGATTGTTAAAAAATAGATTCGGAAGCATAGCCCCCGAATCTACGGATAAGATTAAATTCTTAGAATTTAATCGGATGGTGGTGGAAGTCGTCGTAAACGACTTTGTTGGTCTGAAACTTAATACGCTTAAGCTCACGGATACGTAAAAACTCCGCCTCGTCGATCTTTTTGATCTGAATCGCCGCCTTAAATGTAGGCGTTTTGGCAATTAGATCCCAGCCGCCGCTAGTTAGCTCGTTGCAGCAGCTCTCCCAGTAGTGATAAGACATCTGAATGATACCATCCATTATACACTCGGTGATGTCGGCCTTGATCGCGATATAGCCGTAGCGGCTCCACGCGACGATGAAATCACCCTGTGAAATTCCATATCGTTCGGCGAGTTTCGGATTCATTTCCGCAATCGGTCCTATCGCGTCGCCGCCCTGCTCAACGGTCTTAGAGCGCCTAGTCATCGCACCTCCTGCGTACTCGTAAACCTTACGCGTAGTTAGAAGCTGGATTGGGAACTCCTCGTCGGTCTTCTCGTCCACGGAGCCCGCCATTACAGGATAATCTTTCGGCATATTCATACGCTTTGCAAATTCCTCTTTGGCGCTTTCGATCTTGCTCTTATCATCCACGAATAGAACCGGGACGAAATTTCCTTTACCGTCCGGGGTAAAGAATTTTTTATCAAGATACAATGCAGGTCCGCCCATAGAATTCTCATCAGGGCACGGCCAGTGAAGTCCGTGGTATTTTTTGATACGGTAATAGCTCATTCCGCCGTAGTTGTGTGGAGCTACCCTGCGCACCTCTTCCCAAATCTGCTCTGGAGATTGAAATGTGAAATAATCCCCTAGACCTAGGCGTCTGGCAAGCTCGCAGATGATAGCCCAGTCTTGTCTAGCTTGTCCCGGAGGGGCAACTACAATCTCGCTATGCTGTACGCGGCGCTCCGCATTAGCATAAGTACCCTCCTTCTCGCCGCTGCAAGCTCCAGGAAGCACAACATCTGCTTTGCGGCTCGTCTCGGTTAAGAAAATATCTTGGATCACATACATCTCTACTTGCGAAATCGCGCGCAAGAAATGGTTTGCGTTCGGATCGGTCATAACAGGGTTTTCGCCCATCGTCCAGAAGAATTTTACCCTACCATCAAGAATTGCGTCAGGCACTTCGGTTTTATGAATGCCGATCTTGCCATTTAGATGACCTTTCGGCAAATTCCACTGGCGCTCAAACCAATCACGGGCACTCTCGTCGGTTACGGCTTTATAGCCGGTAAATACGTTAGGAAGCATTCCCATATCGCAGCAGCCTTGAACGTTTTCTTGTCCACGGATCGGTAGATCGCCACTGCCTAGCTCGCCTACGTTGCCCGTTACGAGCATTAAATTTGAAATATCGCAAACCGCGCCCACGCCGTGGTTGAAGTGAGTTACACCCATTCCGTGCGTGATAACCGCAGGTCGCGTAGTAGCGTAAATTCTAGCCGCTTTTCTAATATCTTCAGCGTTTAGCCTAGTGTATTTAGCTACGGCCTCAGGCGAATAATCCTTAACCGCTTCTTTTACATATTCAAAACCCTTGGTGTATTTCTCAACGAATTCGTGATTTACCAAATCCTCGTCGATAATAGCATGAATTAGAGCATTGATGACTGGGATATTATGCTCCGGCTCAAGCTGGAGGTGGATATCTGCGCGATTTGCAAATTCCGTCTTAACCGGGTCAATTACGATGAGTTTAGCGCCTCTATTTAACGCTCTTTGAACGTGCATAGCTACGATCGGGTGGCCATTTTCCGGGTTTGAGCCGATCATCATAATGCAGTTGCTGTGAGTTCCGATCTCTGTAAAGCTATTTGTAGCCGCTCCGTTACCGATTGTTTTGGCAAGACCTGCCACAGTCGGAGCGTGTCAAATGCGCGCGCAGTGATCGATATTATTTGTGCCTAAAATTCTAAGTAGTTTCTGCGCTACGTAGTTATCCTCATGCGTACAGCGTGCGGAATAGTTTCCGGCTATCGCGTCAGCGCCGTATTTTTCTTTAACCTCGAGCATCTTTTTAGCAACCAAATCAAGCGCTTCGTCCCAGCTAGCCTCGACCAAATCGCCGTCTTTACTAAATTTGCCATTCTTTTTACGAATTAGCGGAGTAGTAAGCCTATCTCTAGAGCCTACGTAATTCCATCCGTAATAACCTTTCAAACATAAACAACCCTGATTTACGGGGTTGTCGCTTACGCCGGTTGCGGATTTGATATAATTGTCTTCCGCAGTCAGCTCGATTTG
Source organism: uncultured Campylobacter sp. (assembly GCA_963527265.1). Classification (GTDB taxonomy): domain Bacteria; phylum Campylobacterota; class Campylobacteria; order Campylobacterales; family Campylobacteraceae; genus Campylobacter_B. The sequence continues at coordinate 20,396 of CAURQQ010000021.1, forward strand.
ACAGCCTGTGCCACAATAAGGGCATATGACCTTGCCTTTATTCGCCATATTTTCTCCTTTCGAAAATACTAAACATGCAAAATTACCATATATGCAATTTCGGCACAATTATATAAATTCTTACCTAAAATAAAATTGAAATTTTGCCTTAAGCTAAAAGAATTTTTTCAATTATAATTAGGAGTAAGTTGGGGTGATTTCAGTAGTAATTTAAATTTTAAAATATACTTTAATACTGATATACTAGACTTTTAAAGCAAATAATCAACGAACCGGTTTAAAAAAGAAATTAGTTTTTAAATTTAAGCTTTTAAAGCAAATTTATCAAATATATTCCAAATATCGTCAGATAAATGACGGAATTTTTTTACGGACTTAAATATAATTACACCAAAATTTTTAGTAAAAAATTTTTAAAATTCCTTAAGTCAAGGAGAAAGGTATGAAACAACATAAATTTGTAATCTGCGATTACAAACGATGTATCGGTTGCACGACGTGCATGGCGGCCTGTTACTCAAGTGCCTACGAGCGCGGCAAGCTTGCTAAATCGCGACTTACCGTGCTTAGACAGGCTTACGGCGTTATGCCTACGCAGTGCAGGCAGTGCGATGACGGACCATGCGCAAATGTCTGCCCTACCGGTGCGCTTCGCTTCGATAATAACTATATCGAATTGCACGAAGAAATTTGCATCGGATGCAAGATGTGTACGCTCGCCTGTCCTTATGGCGCGATCAGCTCGAATGCCGAGCTTATGCCGTCAGTAAATTATGCGGTCGAGCCGAAGTATTATCTCGAGATCGAAAGCCAAGCGGGCGCCAAAAGCACCGCCATCAAATGCGATCTATGCAACGGACGCGAGAACGGTCCTGCATGCGTCGAGGTTTGCCCAACTAGCGCTATCATTATGATAGATCCTAAAGAGGGTAAGCATAAATTGGGCTTTGCGATAGACTACGATGCGGCTAATGCTTTTGCAAAAGACGTATTAAACGGCGAAATCAGTTGCGTCGCCAAAAAAGAAGGAGGCGCAAAATGATAAGCGTCTATACTTTATTTATCGTCAGTGCAGTAATTAGTATCCTTTTATACTGCGCTCCAAAAACTGCCGTTAAGGTGGGATTTGGATTAGGTGCTATCAGCTGTTTTTATGCGATGTGTCATTTCGTAGCCAATATGGGCGTAAGCGACAGCTTCGTTTTGGGCGGTACTTTCTTATATGCGCCAAAATTTGCTTTAAGTCCGCTTGGAAATTTCTTCAGCTTCGTAGTTGTTTTTATAGGCTTTGCAAGCAGCGTTTACGGTATGAGCTATGCTGAGGAATATATCGGAAAGGCAAATATTGGCGTTTTTGCATGTTTATTTAATACCTTCATCTTATCTATGCTTTTAGTCATCAGTGCGGATAATGTATTTTGCTTCGCTGTTTTATGGGAGCTTATGACGCTAATCTCGTCATTTCTAATCATAGTAAACGATGGCAAAGGCACGCTCAAAGCCGTTATGGTATATCTAGGTATAGCGCAGATCGGTGCATTTTGTATCACCTGTGGATTACTTATCATTGCAAACTACGCAGGCAGCTTCGAATTTGCGGAGTGGGGAAAAGTAAATATGCCGATGGGTGCTTCCGTAGCAGCATTCATCTTGTTTTTGGTCGGCTTCGGCTCAAAAGCGGGAATGTGGCCTTTTCACGTTTGGCTACCGCAAGCTCACCCTGCGGCTCCATCGAATGTCTCTGCTCTAATGAGCGGCGTTATGATTAAAGTAGCGCTCTTTACGCTTGTTAAATTTACGCTATTTTTGCCGCTAAGCATCTATTTTGGACTTGCAGTTTTGATCCTAGGAGCAGCTAGCTCGCTTTTTGGCGTTTTATACGCGTTGTGCCAGCACGACTTTAAAGCACTTCTTGCGTACCACTCGGTTGAAAATATCGGCATTATCCTACTAGGTCTTGGCACCGGAATTTACGGCGTCGCAGCAGGCAATGTAACGCTAGCCGCAGTCGGATTTTTAGCAGGCTGCTACCACGTAGTAAACCACGCAATATTCAAAGGCTTACTATTCTTATGTGCAGGCTCTGTAATCCACGCTACTCATACGCAAAATATGGACGTGCTAGGAGGGCTAGCAAAAAAAATGCCTCTAACCGCTATCGGTATGTTTATCGGTATCATGGGTATCGCAGCGCTTCCTCCGGTAAACGGCTTTGTTTCAGAGTGGTTTACCTATCAAGGAATGCTTCAAGGCGCTAAAGAGAGCGGAATTTTCATTAGATACGCTTTCTCGCTAGCAGTAGTCGCACTTGCGCTTACGGGCGTTTTAGTCGGTATGCACTTAAAACTATATGCGGTAATCTTTGCAGGAACCCCAAGAGATGAAAAAATTTGGGAAAATGCAAAAGAAAGCCCATTAGGAATGGTTTTAGGAATGATCATTTTGATGATAGGTTGCGTGGGATTTGGCGTAGGCGCACACTTCATAGTCGATTACATCATGCAAGCGGTAAATTCTATCACTTCCAATAGAGAATTTGTCGCAAGCCTAGGTGCTTCGTCAATCACTTCGCCTTTGGGAAGTATCGTTTCAACTCCTCTTATTGCAGTGATTTTGTGTTCTACAATGCTGCTTCCGTTTATCATCCTAGCGGTTATGAAAGCAAATCGTGACAAACCTCGCGAGACAGATCCTTGGGCGTGCGGCTTTAAATATAGCCCTCGCATGCAGATGACCGGCGGTCCTTTTACCGGCGATTTAAGAAAGATTATGGACTGGTTATTTAGAGGTCATAAACGCAGAATAGAGCAAAACGGCTACTTCGGACCGATCGAGTATCACAACCACCCACAAGACATTTGGTGGACGATGATTTATCAACCGGTAATCGATTGGAGTAAGAAGATCGCCGATAAGATAGGAATTATTCAAAGCGGCTATGCAAATTTATATACGCTTTACATCCTAATCTATCTTTGCGCGATACTGGGCGTCGGATATTTCTTGATCTAGGAGGTTTAAGATGCAGACTATACAAACTATATTTTTAATGATATTTCAAGTCGCGGTTATCGTCCTAGTCGCTCCACTTTTCGACGGTATGGCGAGAAAACTTCGAGCCAAGCTTCAGTCGAAACAAGGAAGCGATTTTTTCCAGACTTACCGCGATATTATTAAGCTTTTTAAGCGCGGCAGAACCGTTCCTGCGTGCAGCCACTGGGTATTTAGGTGGGCGCCGTTTTTCCTTTTCGCTACTTCGGCAGCGATTTTGGCGGCTATTCCTATTACATACAGCGATCCAACCACCGATAAAATTTTCGGAGCATATTCGGATATTTTCGTTATCCTATATCTAGGCGCGCTTTTGCGCTTCGTATTCGGTGCGGCTTCGATAGATAGCGGTAACCCGTTTGCCGCAACCGGCGGCGGACGCGAGCAGATGCTTGCCGTTTTTGTCGAACCTGTGATGATGATGTGCCTAATCGTAGTAATGATGGCTGCGGGAACTTCAAATTTAGTTGAGATTCAGGGGATGGTACGCAGCGGTCAGATCGGCTATCAAATTCCAAGCTTTGCTGTCGCTTCGATTGCATTTTTATGGTGTATGTATGTCGAGACCGGCAGAAAGCCATTTGATCTTGCCGAAGCCGAGCAAGAGCTTCAAGAAGGACTTTTGGGCGAATATGCAGGTAGCGATTTGGGCTTAGTGCAAGCGGCGCTTATTTTGAAGCAATTTGCGATGATCGGATTATTCCTAACGATATTTGAGCCGTGGAATTTTAGCAATCCGTTTTTGGCGATCATAATCTTTGTGCTAAAAACCGGCGTATTTTACGTAGCAGCCGTTTTCATCGACAACTTTGGACCACGCTTTAGAATGACTTCGAGCATGCGCAAAATTTCATGCGGTGCTCTTGCCATCGCTTTTGCGGCATTAACGCTTTACGTAGTAGGATTTTAAGATGAATAGTATCGATATTTTAGCAATTTGTATGATCGTAACGTCACTCGCGGTATTCGGACTTAGAAATTTAAAGCTTTCGATCGGAATTTACGCGATTCAGACGCTACTTTTGGTAAGCATATTTTTTATGCTGTATTCTAACTTCAATGCGCCGCAGCTTAGAATTTGGGCGATAGTGGCGTTTTTTACGAAGGTTATTTTCGTGCCAGGAATTTTATTTTGGCTAGTTAAAAAGCTGGATGTGATCAGCGAGGATGAGCCGGTAGGCGGCTTTTTCGTAAGCCCCGTTATTGCGATGGGATTTTCGCTAGCGATTGCAATGACAATCAATCCGATCTTGCTTAAATTCTCTCTTATTCAAGAAAGAATCGTTCTAATAGCGGCGGTAACCGTATTTATGATGGGAATTTTCGGCTTCATGCTAAGAAATTCTTTCATCAAGCAAATTCTAGCCTACTGCCTCTTTGAAAACGGCATCCACCTAAGCCTTGCGCTTATGGCTTACAACTCTCACGAGCTAGTCGAGCTTGGAATTTTAACCGACGCGATCTTTGCGGTTATTATTATGAGCATTTTGGCGGTTAGATTTTACAAAGCTTATGACGGGCTTGATACGTCTAAAGCTTCGAATTTAAGGGGTTAATGATGAATAGTTTAGCTTTTATATTAATTTTTCCGTTGCTCGGAGCGCTGATATTATTCTTATGCCCTAAGAATTTCAAGCTCCTAAGCACGTTACACGTTTTGATTTCTGCAGTTACATCCGCAGGGCTACTCTGTAACGTAGGCAAGCTTATCAGCGGCAACTTTGAGGCTTTTTACGCATACGATAAATTTCTATTCCTAGATAGCCTAGGCTGCGTATTTTTAGTGCTAATCGCCGTAACGGGCTTTTTGGTAAATTTATACTCTACCACCTATATGAAATGGGAGATACAGGGCGGTCATCTGGATCTTAGTGATCTTAGAAAATACTATGCGCTCTGTCACGTTTTCGTTTTTACGATGACGCTTAGCGTTATCTGCAACAACGTTGCGTTTATGTGGGCTGCAGTAGAGGCCACTACGTTAGCATCGGTATTTTTGGTCGCTATTCATAAAGATAAAAAATCTACCGAGAGCGGTTACAAATATATCGTCATCTGTTCGATCGGCTTAGCATTCGCGCTTTATGCTACCGTTTTACTATATGCGGCTACATTCAAAATTACAGGCGACGGCGAGGCTTCGATGCTTTGGACTAGCATTATGGATCACGCCAAAGGCTTAAACAAAGATGCCGCTAAGCTTATCTTTATATTCGCTCTAATCGGCTTTGGAACCAAAGCAGGACTTGCTCCTACTCACACTTGGCTTCCTGACGTTCACGCAGAAGGTCCGGCTCCTATTTCAGCACTACTTTCGGGTGTGCTTTTAAAATGTGCGATGCTAGCGATATTTAGATATTACGCGGTAAGCGCCGAAGCGGTAGGGCCAGACTTCGTTAAGCACGTGATGCTGATCTCGGGCACGATCACGCTATTTATAGCAGGAATTTTCCTCGTTCGCCAACACGACGTAAAGAGGATGTTTGCTTACCACTCGGTCGTTCATATGGGTGTTATTGCATTTGCGCTAGGTATCGGCGGATATTTTGGCTTGCTTGCCGCAATCTTTCACTGCTTAGCTCACAGCTTTACCAAGGCTCTTGCATTCTGCTCTACCGGTAATATCGCTAGAATTTACGGTCACAAAGATATGTCTAGAATGGGCGGTATGGTAAAAATCGCTCCGCTTACTACCATAATGTTTGGTGCTGCGGTCTGCTCGCTCGTAGGTGTTCCTGCGTTTGCGATCTTTGTAAGCGAATTTAACGTTTTCAAAGGCGCGATAGCCAGCGGTCAATACATAGCCGTAGCATTATTTGCGATCGCGCTCGTAATTATTTTCATCGCGGACTTCGCGCACTTTAATCTAGCGAGCTTCGGTACGCCTAAAGGTGAAGTGGTTTATGCCAAAGAGATGAGCTTGTTTGAAAATTTACCGCTAATCTTGCTTTGCGCTTTAGTGATAATTTTCGGCGTATGGCACGTAGGTGATTTTTGGATGCTCGTCGAAAACGGCGTTAGAATAATGATGAGAGGTTAAAAATGAGAGGCGATAAATTTATAGAAATTTTAAAGACCAAAGTCAAGGTCTTAGAAGTTACCCGCCAAGCCGAGGATCAAATCACCGTTTTAGTGGATAGAAATGATCTGCCGCTTGCGGTTAAGACGCTATATTATGACATCGGCGGTTTTATCAGCACGATGATCCCTAACGATGAGCGCGAGCTAAACGGAAATTTCGCGCTTTACTATGCGATATCTATGGAAGGTGGCAAGATGACCGAAGCGGAGGATTTCGCCGCAGAGGATAAATGCTTCATCACCGTTAGGACGCTAATTCCCGGATCGGATCCTACATTCCCGTCGGTTACTCCTTTAGTGCCTGCTTGCGTATGGTACGAAAGAGAAGCTTTCGACATGTTCGGCTTAATCGCTGAGGGCTTGCCTGATAAACGTCGTTTAGTGCTAAGCGACGATTGGCCGGATGGGCTTCATCCACTTCGCAAAGACGCGATGGACTACCGCTATAGGCCCGATCCTGTAGATCATAAAGACGAGCCTAATGCAGAATTTTTATTTCCTAGCGGTGATGGGGTAGTGGATGTTCCACTTGGACCTCTTCACGTAACGAGCGATGAGCCGGGACACTTTAGACTATTTTGCGACGGCGATGAGATTATCGATGCAGACTACCGCTTGTTTTATCAACACCGCGGTATGGAGAAGCTAGCTGAAAACCGAATGAATTACGATCAGATGGGCTATTTAGCAGAGCGCGTCTGCGGAATTTGCGGCTACGCTCACGCGATTGCGTGTATTGAAGCAGCAGAGAAAGCCATCAAGCTTGAAATTCCGCTTCGTGCGCAAGCCATCCGCGTCATCTGCCTTGAGATCGAGCGCCTTCACAGCCATCTTTTAAATATCGGTCTAGCCTGCGAGGTAACAGGTAACTACAACGCCTTCATGCATATCTTTAGGGTGCGTGAGTATTCTATGGAGCTAGCTCAGCTCGTAACCGGCGGTCGCAAGACCTACGGCAATGTAATTATGGGCGGACTTCGCCGCGATATGACCGATAACGAAATCCGCAAGAGCATCGAGATCATCAATAAACTTGATGTTCAAATTTCTGAAATTTGGGACGCTGTTATGGAGGATAAACGCCAAATCGGTCGCTGGAAGGGCGTGGGCGTATTAGATCGCAAAGTAGCGCGCGATTTCAGCCCGGTAGGCCCTAATATGCGCGGCTCCGGCTTTAAGCGCGACAACCGCTACGATCACCCTTATGATTTCTTCAACAAGATAGAATTCGAAGTAGCCGTAGAGCACGGTGGCGATGTATTCAGCCGTGAAGTCGTAAGATATAAAGAGCTTAAACAATCGATCCACATCATCAGGCAGTGCTTGCATCAAATGCCGCAAACTCCGATAATGATCGATCCACAGACTATGATCAGACCGGAAAACTACGCTTTAGGTCACGACGAAGCACCGCGCGGCGAAAACGTCCACTGGATCATGCAAGGAAACGCACAGAAGGTTTACCGCTGGAGATGTCGCGCCGCTACGTATAACAACTGGCCGAGCTTGCGATTTCAATTCCGCGGAAATAACATCTCCGATGCGGCGCTAATCGTATGCTCGATGGATCCGTGCTACTCATGCACCGAGCGCGTAACTTTAGTCGATATTAATAGCGGAAAGAGTAAAATTCTAACCGAAAAAGACCTTAAGAAATTTTGCCAAGACGGCAAGGTTAGCAAAAAGGATTTAAGATGATGAAATTATTCGACATTACCGAAAAATACGGTAAAGCGACCTATGCTTATCCGTTTGAGCCATACATCGTGCCCGAGAATTTTCGCGGGCAGCCTGAATACACCTACGAGCTTTGCATAGGCTGTGCTGCATGCGGTATCGCCTGCCCATCTAATGCGATTGAGCTTAAGATGAATGAAGCTCAAACCAAACTTATTTGGGAATTTGACTGCGGGCGCTGCATATTTTGCGGTCGCTGCGACGAGGTATGCCCTACGGGAGCAGTAAGGCTAGGCAATAGCTTTGAGTTAGCGGTAAAATTTGATAAAAGCGCGCTTATCCAACACGGCGAGCTTGAGATGGAGAAATGCAGCTGCTGCGGCAAGCCGATGACCCCAAAAAGGCTCATCAACTACACGCTAGAAAAGCTAAGTACTGCAAATTTGCTCCCAGGCAGATTAGAAGAAGCTAAAAAATATCTCTATATCTGTCCTGAATGCAAAAAAGCTCAAGCGGTCGAGAGAATGACCAAAGGTATAGAGGAGGCAATAAAATGAGTTTGTATCAAGTCCCCGAAAATATTAAAAACGCAAACGATCTAACCGCAAAATTGGAGCTTTTGAAAAATATCAAACGAAGCTTCAGCGTTTATCGTATCGACTGCGGAAGTTGCAACGGCTGTGAAATCGAAATTTTTGCTTCTATCACGCCGATGTGGGATCCGGAGCGCTTCGGATTTAAACTCGTAGCCAACCCTCGCCACGCAGATATCTTAGTCTGCACCGGTCCGGTTACTCGCCAGATGTATTATCCGTTACTTCGCGCTTATGAGGCTGCGCCTGATCCAAAGATCGTAGTAGCTCTTGGAGCCTGCGGAAGCACTGGCGGAATTTTTCATGACGCATATAGCGTATGGAGCGGCATCGATAAGATTGTACCGGTAGATGTTTATATTCCAGGCTGCCCTCCGCATCCTGCTAGCATCATCTATGGTCTTGGCATGGCGCTTGGCATCATCGATCAAAAGCTTCAAAAGAAGAGCTACGAGCAAGATAGCACTCTTCCGCCACCGGTCAAGAATTCAGTTATAGGCGATATTTTATTCGAGCGCGATCTGCAAGCTGAAGCTAAGAGGCTGATGAGCTATATTTTCGGAAGGGTTTTATTCGCAAAATATATGGATGCGATCAAAACCTCATCTGACGTTCACGATCCAAAAGCTTCTCGCGAGGCTTTACTTAACGCTATCCATACCGAAGAGGATCCTAGATACGCGGAGTGCATGGCACTATTGCACAATGACGTATATCTAAAATACGCCCGCGCTACGGAAGAATTTAAGATCGATCCGCAAAAAGAGGTCTGGAGCAAACGATGATTGAGGTTTTTAAGCTTACAAAGCGGCATATGGACGAAAACGAAAATTTACCCAAAGAGCTAAAAGATATCAAGGTTTTTTCCACCTGCGTCGGTCACGGCGTAGGTACGATAGATTTTAGCGAAAAGGTACTTGAGATAGACGATGAAGAATTTAAACGCATCATCGAAAACTCGGGCGACTACGTTAAATTTAAGATCGGTAACCTAAGCAAGTATTTCGAGATTGAAATTTTTGCCGAGCACGCAGCTAAGCTAATCCCTCAGCTTTGCGAATGTGAGCTTAAAGATCTGCTAAAAAATATGCGCGAAGGATACTTCGTGCTAAGGAAGGATTTTTGATGCGAAAGGCGTTGCTTTGTATCGGCAATCCCCTTCGCGGCGACGACGACGTGGGCAATGAAACGGGGCGAATAGTCGAGGCGAATCTAAAAGACTGGCGCGTTTTTTACGGGCAGGATGTGCCCGAAAACGAATTTGCAGCACTTAGGGAATTCGCCCCTGAAATTCTGATCGTAGTAGATGCGATGAGCGGCTTTGATGAGGATAAGATAGAATTCTTTGATCTTAGCAACGATCGCGACTATATCTACTCGACGCATAACCTGCCTACGCCGGTGCTTCTAAGCTATCTGCGCAAAATTTGCCCAAAGACGCTGTTTTTGGGCATCAGCGTGCTGCTCGATAACGTCCTTGATTTTAAAGAAGGACTGAGCGAAAGCGCAAAAAAAAGCGCGCAAAAAGCTTATGAGCGTATCTTAGAAATTGATTCAAATTTAAATGAGGAGGAGTAAATGTTAAATCCTGCAGAAACCGCGCAAGCGGTGTCTAGTTCGATGCAACACAAGGCGCATACTCCGCTAATTAGCATAATTTTTCTAGCTATAATGGCGGGCGCTGCAATCGCTATGGGCGATATTTTTTGGGCTCACTCGACCGTCGGAATGGCTGAAAAGCAATCTATTGGCTTATCGAATTTCATCGGTGGTATTACCTTTAGCTGCGGTCTGATGATGGTGGTTTTTTACGGTGGGCATCTATTTACCAGCTCGGTTTTAACGGGTGTACCTGCTGCCGATGGCAAATTACCGCTAGGTAAAACTATCGGCTATTGGGCTATCGTTTGGTGCTTTAACTTCGTAGGCGGCGCGTTAATCGCGTATATGTATTATTACTCAGGACTTCCGCTTAAATATGACGGCTACATCTTGCAGCACTTCATTCCTGCAGCAGCAGGCAAAATAAACGCGCCTTTTCATGAGCTATTCATCCGCGGAATTTTTTGTAACGTGTTTGTATGTATGTCTATCTGGACTGCGACCAGCGAGAGTAATCTATCGGGTAAATTCTTTGCAATTATGTGGATGATCGGCGCATTCGTAGCTTGCTCGATGGAACACTGCGTGGCAAATATGTTTATCCTAACTGAAGGTATCATCGCTAAAGGTCACTATCTTGCGGCTGCAGGTGGCGATGTAAATGCTCTTGCAAGCTCGCTTCACGGCGTAACGGCAGCTCAAATAGATTCAATAAACTGGGGAAATTTCATCGTTAAAAATATGATCCCGGTTACGCTAGGTAACATCTGCGGTGGTCTATTTTTCGTAGGCTTGGTCGGATTTATGGTAAATAAATACGATATGAAAAAGAAAGACTAATCTATCGCGCTTCAGCACGATATAAACAAAATACGGCGCGGCACTTTGCCGCGCATTTTTAATTTCTAAAATTTTAAAAATTCTCATACATAAAATTTCGCTCGATCCAAAATTTTAAATTCCATAGCCTACCACTAAATTTAAAATTCCAAAGCTTTGCGTTTTAGGATAGCGGATAAAATTCAAAAGTGAATTACGTGTTAAAATTTTAAACGAGATCACAAACCCAAATTTTATATAAGTTAAAATTTTAGACGAAATCCTAACGAAATTCGGGATGAAATTCTAAAACCAAGCTCTTAATAAAAATTTTACGCTGTAAATCTGGACAAAATTTTGCGCCGTAACTTTAGACAAAATTTCGCGCCTAAGCCGTAACGTAAGCCGCATAAATGCTTTAAAAACTCTAGCCTGCGCTAAACACAGTAGCTAAGCAATCTATCGTAGTCTAGGATCAAAAACTCGTGCTGGCTGATTTTTTGAATTACGTTATCTTTTACAAGCTCGTTAAACGCGGTACTCGCGCTTTGGCGCTTGAGCCCCACGAAGGATGAAAGCACCTTTAGCGAAAAGGGCAAAAAGACGTATTTGTAGCCATTTTGATGAAAATTCTGCTCGTTTGCAAGCTCGATCAAAAAGCTCGCGATGCGCCCTTTTGCATTTTCAAAAAGTATAGAGCGTGTGATTTTGCGCTGCAGCAGAATTATCTCAGTTAAAATTTTTATATATGCCTCGCAAAAGCTGCGATTTGCCAAGATCTCCCCTAGTCCGCTCGCATCGATCGTATAAATCTCGCTGTCCTCTAAAAACTCAAGTGCGCAAATTTCATTGAGAATGGTAATATTGTCCTTGTTTAGGTAGTTGATGATAAATTCTTCGCCGTCTTCAAAAAACGAAAGCTTAGCCTGTCCACTTTTAAAAATAAAAACTTTAGGCGCCTCGCTATAAAAAACATAGCCTTTTTTGATGACTTGGTGCTCGAACATTGCAAGCTCCTCGTCGCTAAGCGTGGCGATAGCCTCGGTTTGCAGTAGTCCTAGCCGCGATTTTTCCATATAACCTCCAAAAGCTAAGAATTATACAATGAAATATTTAGACAAAGATAAAGCTGCGCGGATTAAATTTACCATCCGCACTATGGCTGCGCATCTAGGTCGCCTAAGCTAATAAATTTTATAGCTTTTAAAATTCTAAATTTTACCCGCGCTTTGCATCGCGTAAAATTTCAAAAATTTATTGAGCCTTATGTGGCGAAATTATAGCCAAAACCCGTGGCGCGAATTTAAAATTCTGTCTTTAAATAAAAATTCATATCATTTTATTGAAATTTTATTTAGCAAGGATATAATAATGCATATTAAAAATAAGCGGTATTTTGCTCGCAGCAATACCGCAATAGAGGGAGCTTCATGCAAAAGTTAAATTTTAAAGATAACGTCTCCGAGACGCTGCTAATCAATGTCTATATGCGCCATTTGGATTTCAAAGACGCGGATCCGATCCTAAACGATCCGTTTTCAAGCGCCGTCGTAGAGCAGATCGATTATGATTTTGCGAAATTTAACGACGCGCGCCTTAGCAAGACGGGCACGGTGATCCGCGCGAAATTTTTCGACGACGAGACGCTGCGACTCGCGGCGGAGTTCGACCGCCCTATCATCGTACAACTTGGCGCCGGGCTCGACACCCGCCCACTTAGATTGCAAAAAGCCCTACCGAGCGCCCTATTTTACGACCTCGATCTGCCCGACGTCATCGCCATGCGTGACGCACTGCTGCCCAAAGCAAAGAACAATTTCAGCCTGCCCTACTCGATGCTAGATCTTTCGTGGATGGACGAGCTAGTCGCAAAACACGGCAGCGCGGGCTATATATTCATCTTAGAGGGCGTGAGTATGTATTTTGAAAAGGAGGAATTTAAAAAATTTTTTATCGCGCTTGCGCAAAAATTCCGCGGCTACGTGCTGAGCGACTTTATGAGCGAGTTTTCGGTTAGGAAATTCGACTCTAGGCGCCATGACGCGATGAAACACATGCAAAACGCACCCTTTAAAATGGGCATCGGCGGCGGCGCAGAGGTGCAGGGCTGGGATAGTGCGCATATCTGCTTCGCCAAAGAGGCAGCGATGATGAAAATGTACCGCGAGCACTGGAGCCTCAAAGGGCGCCTATTTAGCCTGATACCAGCCTTTTGCAACGCTTGCAAGATGTTCGTTTTCAAAATCGAAGGCGGTGATGAATAGGCTTAAAATTTCAGTTGATTGCTTTGCAAATTTAGGTAGCTAAGGCGCTAATTATAAGCTTCTTGCCAAGCAAGCTGGCATGCAAAGCAAACGGCATATACTGCTTTTGCCTAATGCTTGAGTAAAATTATAAAAACGCTTTAAAATTTCGCTTAAATTTACCTCGATTTATAGGAATTTAAGAGTTTTTAAAATATATTTTCGCATCTTAAATTCACGGAAAAGATCATGCAAAATTTTCTCGACAAACTCACCGCCATAATCGACGCGATCAACTCCTTTTTGTGGGGTCCGTACTTTCTAATCGCCCTACTTTGCGGCACCGGCGCGTATTTTACGGCGCGCTTGCACTTGGTGCAGATTTTTAAATTTAAAATGGGCGCGCGCAAGCTTTTCGGCAACTTCTCCCTGCACGGCGAGGCTGCTGGTAAAAGCGGCATGAGCTCGTTCCAAGCCGTCGCCACGGCAATCGCGGCGCAGGTCGGCACGGGCAATCTGGTAGGTGCCAGCACCGCGTTAGTAATGGGCGGACCGGGCGCGATATTTTGGATGTGGTGCGCGGCGTTTTTGGGCATGGCGACGAACTTTGCAGAGATCTGCCTGGCTCAAATTTACCGCACCAAGGACGACAGCGGACATATGATCGGAGGGCCCGCGTTTTACATCAGTCGCGGACTCAAAAGCCCCCTTGCCAAGCCTTTAGCAGCGTTTTTTGCGCTGGCCATCATCTTTGCTTTGGGCTTCATGGGCAATATGGTGCAAGCAAACTCCATCTCCGACGGCTTTAGCAGCGCATTTGGAATCCCGAAGTGGGTGAGCGGCGCAGCATTGGCGCTCATCTGCTGCGTCATCTTTTTCGGGGGCGTCAAAGCGATCGCACGCGTAGCCGAAAAGGTCGTGCCACTAATGGCGATCTGCTACGTGCTGGTGGGTCTCGTCATCATCGGCTCAAATTTCGATAAAATTCCATCCGTCATCGCGCTGATATTCAAAGCCGCATTCGATCCATCGGCTGCTTGGGGCGGCGCTACGGGCGCTACGATCGCTACTGCGATGAGATACGGCATCGCGCGCGGGCTCTTTTCAAACGAAGCGGGCATGGGCTCGACGCCGCACGCACACGCCGCAGCGAACGTCAAACACCCCGTAGATCAAGCCGTGCTCGGCATAATGGGCGTTTTCGTCGATACATTCATCGTGCTTAATATCACCGTTTTTGTGGTGCTTAGCACCGACGTAGTCACCTTCGAAAACGGCAAGGCGGTATTTTCGGGCATCTCGCTGGTACAGGAAGCCTTCGGATCGCAAATTTTAGGTCGCAGCGGCGGCTACGGCTTCGTGGCGATCTGCCTGTTTTTCTTCGCATTTACCACGATTTTGGGCTGGTATTACTTCGCCGAGATCAACGTGCGATACCTCCTGGGCGCAAAATTCGTCAAACTCTTGCAAATTTTGGTCGTCGCATTCGTATTCATAGGAAGCGTGCAAAAGATCGACCTAGTCTGGGGGCTAGCGGATATGTTTAACGGACTGATGGTGATCCCAAACTTAATCGCGATCATCCTACTTAGCCCCGTCGTCGTGCGGCTTTTGAGCGACTTTAACGACGGCAAAAGTTACAACGCGAACGACTACAAATAACGCCGCGCGCTAAATTTCAAGCCCGCACTTGGAATTTAGCGCACAATCGCCGCAAAATTTAGAATTTTAAAATTCTTTTCGCGCTAAAATCCTTGCCTAAATTTTATGATCTAAGGAGAATGGATGCAAATTTTAAGGAGCAAAAAATGCCCGTTTTAAAAGCATTACTGACCGGGCAACCGCGCGCTTACGGCGACGAGCACGCTACGCAGCCTCTGAAAAAGCGCTGGGAGACGGCGATATTCAAGCAAGCCAGAGCGGGCGAAGTGCGCGCGAATGAGCTTGGATTTGAGGGCGACGCAGTAGCCGACACGCTGCATCACGGCGGAGAGGAAAAGGCGATTTTTGCCAACTCGCTGCAAAATTACGCCGCGTGGGAGAGATTTTTGGGGCTTAAAAATCTAGCCTACGGCGCAATGGGCGAAAACCTCACGATCAGCGGACTACACGAGCAAAACGTCTGCATCGGCGATGTGCACCGCATAGGCTCGCTGGTGCTGCAAGTAAGCCAGCCGCGCAAGCCCTGCTACAAGCTCTCGATGCGCTGGGGCAATGCGGAAATGACGGCAGAGATCGCACGTAGCGGACTTACCGGCTGGTACTACCGCGTGCTAGAGACTGGCTCGTGCCGCGCGGGCGACGAGATCTACGTCGTAGAGCGCGACACCGCTATGATGAGCGTGATGGAGCTTAACCGTCTATTTTACGGCGAGCGTATCGATGAAGGGCTGTTAGCAAAATTTAACCTACTTACGACGCTTACTCCAAAATGGCGCGAGGACATGCGTCGCAAGCTAGAAGGCAGCTACGACGACAGCTTTATGCGGCTATGAAATTTAGCCTCGAAACGGCGTTATGAGACCAGCAAAGCAGCGCCGCTCCTTGCTAGCTTTAAAAACGCCCTCTTGGTACGGATTTCAAAAATGCTTTCTTGCGAGCCAGCCTGCAAAACACTTTTTTTGCTTGAGCATCTAGACATCTTCTAGTCTTTCGGTATCAGCGCGCAAAATCACTTCTTAAGTGCGAGCCGTAAATTCAGGCTAAATTTTAAAACTGAAATTTTAATCTAATCCGCGCCGCACGCACGCAAATGCGATCCGTTCTCTTGCCCTATTTTATGACATGATACGGCTACAAACGGAATTAAAAACGCAAATTTTCCGCGCCTAGAATTTAATCTATATGAAGTCTAAATTTAATCGCGCATTCAAAGCCGCGCACGCCGCTCTTTGTAAATTTTAAAATTTAAAAGCGGTAAATTTAACTCTCTTGCTCGCAGCGAATTTTCTATAAAAGCCAAAAAGAAAATTATTTACTCGCGTGACACTTCATCTCGCGCATTCAGCGGCGCAGCTCTTATGCTGCAAACGAGCTCCTAAAAGCTTTTAACGCGCGCCAAATTAAGCGCCAAAGCCTTACCTACCGCCTTTAAAAGCTCATTCATAGCGCTCACTATAAGTAGAATTTTGCGTGGAATTTTCTGCGGCGCGGTAACAATTACAACCTTTTAAGAGCGCGACCGCAGTTTAAAAGCCTACTTCAGCTTTTTAAAACGCATCCGAATGCCCGCTGGAATGCGCATTTATAAAGCGTTTAAAAGCCTATTTCGGCTTTTTTAAAACCGCGCGCTGTATGGCTCAAAGTCCATTCCTGCGCTCACTCCACTATCGTAATCCCCGCATCCGCGCAGGTTTTTCGCGCCTTTTTGGATATGCCGATGCCGGTCGTTTCGATCCTCTTAAGATTAACGAAGGGCGCAAGCTCGGCGGCGTCAATGTTTTTAATGTCGAAAAGCTCGTCCTCGCCGTCCCAATCAGGCGCGATTTGCAGGTAAATTTCGTTTCCGCCGTCAAGATATAGCTCGCTCACCTGCTCCGCCAAATCTGC
>CAURQQ010000022.1:0-34477 GCA_963527265.1 uncultured Campylobacter sp.
GTCTCAAATCTAGGCTTAGAGTTTGGTTTGAAAATTTTATAAAAACTCTCTCTATTAAGATTGGCCTTTTTGGCTATTTTTTCAACGCCATAGCTTTTTGAAATATACAAAAGAGCTCTTTTAAGCTCCTCTAAATCGCCGTCAGCTAAAACTTGATTTAAATATTCTTTTCTTACATCGTCATTATCTAAAAAGTCAGACAATTCAAAAGTTTTTAGTTCCATTATAGCTCCTTTAAAATTTCCTTAGCTTTTTCAATATCACGCGCTTGAGTAGATTTGTCACCGCCACAAAGCAAGATAATCAACGTATCATCGCCTTTGAAAGTAAAATAAATTCTAATGCCGCCTGAAATAAAAATTCTAAGCTCATATATATCAGTAGCATTAGTTACGGATTTATAATCGCCAAAATAGTTCTCATTTTTTATTTTGTCGATACGACGCAAAATCGAAGCTTTGGCTTTATAATCTGATAAATTCTTATACCATTTTTCAAAGTATGGAGTATATTTTACTTGCATAAAGCTATTATATATTTTTGTAGCTTAATGGCTACTTAGGTGCACGAATTCCTCATAACCCGAAGGTCGGTGGTTCAAATCCACCCTCTGCAACCAATATTTTTAAATTTATATCACAGCATCGTGACTTCAAAATTTTACTCTTGACTTCATTGAGGAATAAGAAAATCTCCTATAATCTAAATCGGGGTATTTTATCTACTAATTTATTTTCAAGCTGATGGCTTAAAATTAATAATTATCGAGAAAGATACATAAAACTCTTTAAATTGTGAAATTTTACCGATTCGTCTAAAATTTTGATTTATCATACCGCAAATCTTATCAATAATATTAAGTAGGAATTGTAAAAAACTTAAATTTGTACGGACTTTCTTATCGTAATTAGAATTTTATTTACCCGCTCGCCTGCTCGCAAAAGCGGAGCTATAGAGGCTACCCCTCATCTATAATTATCCATCTTTTTCTAGTTTTCTCATCGTATTGCTTTAAAATTTCTATTATTCTATTCTGCAATATTTGCAAAGTTTCCATATATTTTGTAGGAATTAGCTCAAAAATATCCTCTAATTCGCAGCATTCGATTATTATATCTATAATGCGTTCATTAACCTTATTTTTTTCCAAATGCGTTGAGATATAGGGTGAAAACAAAATTCTTTGGCTTTCATCTATGGTAATCGCTTTTTGTTCCAATGCCTGTAATGAGCCCAGTGCCATTAGTAAAATAGCCCTCTCGCCCACAATATCAATATTTTTCTCTAATATCATTTGAATCGCTCCACCCCTATTTAATTTTATCTAAAATTATACAAATCTTCCTCTCGTCTATCTCTCCATAAAGGCAAGGGTTTGCCAGCTCAAATATGATCTCTTGCAAAATTTCATCCTCATATCCTATGTCCTCGCGACACTCGATTAAATTTGCCCATTCCTCAAGGAGCTCATATGAAATTTCTTTATCGACGACTCTATTTAAGATGTTTGCAATCGTATTTTTAGTTATTGTTACAAGCTCCGATTCGCTATTAAAGCCTATCTTTGCCAAGTCGCTTTTTATCGCGCTCATATCTTTAGCAAAATTTATCAAATTTAATAAAATATCTATTTTGACCATCAACGCTGTATTCACCCTTTCGTCCTCGCGCTTCTATAACCATATCCTTATATTTTTCATAAAACCTCGGTTCTAAAATTTTAAATTTTACAGCGTTTCTCCTTGATCCTTTCCAAATTTAACACCTTTTCCAATCCTCTTTTTTTACGCCGAATTCAAATTTGGCCTGCTTAAACGCGCCCTTCATACTTTTATGAAATTCCCTATACACAATCCAATTAAAATTTTCATTTGGGCACTCGCCCGGAGCTAATGACTGGGCAATATGCAAAGTCATCTCCGTTTCTAGCGCGATAATTAGTGATATATTCGATCGCTACTTCAAATGCATCGTCATCTTCCGATTTAATACTCCAACTATCGTATGTGATTATGGGCTTATTGTCGCTTAGGCGATATACATCCCCTCCGACGATAAGCATATCTCTATCTCTTGCGATTTTTAGTACCTCCATTACATCGTCAAATCTCCAAGCGATTCCATAAATTCCATACTCCTCCCTTAAGCGTATACCGCGCTCTAGCAGATCTTGCGGTACGATATTTACGTAATCTTCATCTATAAATGACACAATTCGCTCCTTTTAAGTATAAGATTATTGCCATTGCCATTTTTCTATATCGTATTTCTCTACGAAAACCCCCAATACAAAAAAGCTCCTAATAAAACCCCCATTTTTTCAGAAGTAAATTATACTACAAACAAAAAGAAAAGGAAAGAGAAATAATCGAAATATAAGATAAGCACCTATATACTGGAATTGAAGAGAAGTAAAAAGAAGTGATTGGAACTTAAAGATAGCTTAATTGGTGGGGTGTGCTCACCCGTTTCTAAGTTTATAATCTCGGTAAAATGGTGATTTGATGATTTAAGCTAACATAAAGACCCCTAATTATGCCCCTATTTACTTTTTATAAACTTTATTTTTCGTTAAAGATCATTATTGCAAAAAGCAATAATACACTATTTTCTTAAATAATCCGGTATAGTTTCTTTGATCTTGATAGGGTTAGGGATTTTAGACTTTATCACACCCGCAATCTCAACTTCATCTTCGAATCTCTTTTCGCTAAATTTGAAATTATACATAGATGATCTTAACTCTATTTCATCGTCAGAAACAAAGAAATATTGAACAATGAAAGTGTTGTTTCTATATTTAGCTATAATCCATTCTTCTGTCATAGGTGCATCGTCATCGATTAACACCAAGATATCTCCCTCTTGTGCTATAAAGCCGCCCTCGCCGCTTCTTACTCTTACTAGACAATATTTAGAATTTTTATATTTTGTAATAAATTCTAAAAAATCTACTTCGCCTCTTTTTTCTTGTATTGCCCTTTCTCTAGCTGCGAAATCGCTTATAGAAGGATAAACATAAACTATACACTCCGTAAATGACTTTAGCTTTAAATGATTAGGGTCTAATCCATACTTTGTAAAAGCTTCCCACAACTCCATATCTGTATCAAAATAATCAAAACCGATACCTGTTGCCTGCAATATTTTATACTTAACGTTATAATTTATCGGGTTCCGATCATGTTCATAAGCATTTATACTACTCTTAGTAATCGACAATGCGTTTCCGAATTGCTCCTGCGATAATCCATAAGCCGTCCTAAGATTTCTTAGCTTTTCGCCATTTGTCTTCATTCCGATATCCTTGAAAACTATATATTGAGGAAATTAAATTATACAAATTTTAGCTTAAGATTTGAAATTTATAGAAATTTAAAACGCCAAACTAGCTTACTAATTGAATAATATTTATATTATAGTCTATTTAATTGAAATTTAAGGCATTATGAGTATAATTTACTGAAATAAGCTATGATATATTTGAAAGGAAAATGTCATGAAGGTATGTAACGACATCAATAACGGTAGCTGGCTAACAACCGACCAGCTTCAAGAACAGTACGGCATTTCTAGGACTCAACAGGCAAAACTTAGGATGAGACGTAACTATGGGGGTGGTGCTACAAAGTATCCTATTCCGTTTGTAAAAATAGGTAAGCGTATTTTGTATCTAAAAACAGATATAGAAAAATGGCTATTGTCTCAAAGAAAAGGGGCGATATACGATGAATGAGAAAATAGAAGGCTCTTTATCTCAAGGTTCTAAAAGAGATAAAGAGCTTCTTAAAAAAAATAAGAATTCTATTATATCGAAAAAGTCTTTAAACGGCGCTGAGCTTGCTATTACTACAAAAAAGAACAAGCAATTTAGCCCTACTATAGAAGGTATAAATGCTATGGCGGTAACTCCCCAAGAGATACGCAATACAAAAGTGCGTTGGATTATTCCGGGCGCTATAGCTTTTGACACCAACGTTATGCTTTTTGCGGAAGCAGGAACCGGCAAAACACTTTCTACTACCTATCTTTGTTGGTGGATGCTAGACAATAAAGCCAAAACTGGGGTTAAGCATATCATATATTTTGATTGCGATAACGGCATGATTACTTTAAGCGATAGACGTTTGGATCGACTTATATCGAGAAAGCCTGCTTTTAAATATATCTGCTTTGGACAAGACAAGAACCAAAATTTTCCTATTCAAAAGCTATTGGAGTTTTTAAAGCGTTTTGATTTTTCGAAAAAAAATAAGACCTACTTTAAAAATTCTGTTATCGTTATAGATAGCATTCGCGATATTCTTGAAAAAGATATGACCGACGACACTTATATAAAAGCCGTTATGCAAGTTTTAAAGAATTTACGTAATAAATTTGGCTGTTGCATAATCTTTCTAAATCATATGCCAAAAGGAACATCTACCTATAGCGGGGCAGCAAGCTTTAAAAACTCCATCGATACGGCTTACTTTGTAGAACGTATATCCGACATAACAGAGCGACATGACATAGTTTATAAATTTACCACGGAAAAAGCTCGCACTGGTGGAAATGAACTAAACTTGAGTATAAAAATAGATGAAAAGGGCGGATTCGCGGTTTCTGTTTCATCGGACGGGCTAGAAAGGAAGGAAGAGAACCCAGCTCAAAATACCTCATAGGCTTAATATTAACTTAATAGAAACCTTAAGGCTGACTGAAAGTAGGGTCTCCTGACAGTTTTTGCCGTTTTTTACAGTTTTTGCCCCTTTCTGACAGTTTTTAACTGTTTTTTACAGTTTTTGGGGTGTTTTTACAGTTTTTTAGAGCATATAAAAAATATGAAATGCCCTAAAATAGGTGCTTTGAAGGTATTTTTGAGTGATACCCCCACGAAAAACTCAAATTTATCTTGGCAGAGCCAAACAATTTATTATATGAAAGGATCAAAAATGATCAAAAATTCTAATTTTAGTGCTCCATGCGAGGGTAGCAGCGGCTCGAAGTTTTATTTGGGTTGCTTGAATTATGATGAAAAGAACAAGCATTGTATGTGTGCGGCAACCGATATAGGGCGTTTAAAAATATGCAAAGATTATCGTAAAGCCGTTTATAGCATTTTGGCTGATTTCGAGAAAAGCGAGATTTCTCAAGGAAATAGTCTTGATTTAGGTGAGCTGCTCTTGAGAAAAGTTGAAATTATGAAAAAGCTTTGACCGGTAGGAGCGAGCGTCGCTGCGCTCCGCTCGGGGGAATGAAAGATCGATTAAATTCTTTTCTTTCCGGGATTGTGATTTCCCCCAGCGCAAGCGATAGCGCAGCGCTGCCCCTAACGGTAAATAAGCTTTCTCATCATAACCGATTGAATCGGAGAAAGGATTTTTTATATGGAATTATACATTGCTATAAAAATGTTTTACGATCCGAAAGAGACCGTAAGTAATAAGAATAATCCGAATATCACGAAAGAAGAGATGAAAAGCAGGGCAACGTATTTTACGAACTATCGCTTAAATATCTCATCTATTAGCGGATTGGAAGGCTTACTTGGTAGCTCTGCTGCCTTTGCTATGAATAAGTGCTATCGAACGGAGAAGAATAAACATCTTTTTATCCGTCACGGCAAGAACGGAGTCATATACTTCTATGGCGAAAAGGGTAAAGAACGCGCTCGTAGCCAAGAGCCTAAGGATAGAGCTTATCGCAGTAATGATACTACCGAGTTGTTCCCGATCGTTGTTTTAGTATTGGACGTAGATTATCACGAAGGCGATACAAAACCCCTTAGCGATCAGCAAATGCACGACAAGCTAAAAGCTATGAATATAAACCACATCATCTGTCGCACGTCTGATCCAAATAACCAATATGCTTATCGTATCTTTATCGAAACTCTGCCGATAGAACAAACCGCCGAAAATTTAAAAGCAATCTATGCAGTAGCTAATGAAAAGTTAGGAATAAACTCTGACTTAGCCGTAACCGATAAGGCAAGAATGTTTTTTTGCTATGCAAGTTCTCGACCTTCTTTAAAATCTTTTTATGATGGAAAGGCTTTCGAAATTACGAGCGATGAAATTTCAAAAAAGCAAAGCGAGCTTAAAACTTTACCCGTTAAAATTTTATCTACTCAAGACGATAAGCCTAGAAAAAATTTTGTCGTAAAAGATTTTTCATCTCTAGGCGATATTAAAATTTATCGTGAGCCGGAGGTGATAAGAAAAAATGATTGGGTAGATTTTTCAGCTCTTAAAAAATCAAAAACTCTCAATGACGAAGACAACATCAAAAAATTTTTGATCGAAAAGATGGATGCAATTTTTTCAGAGTCTCATGCTTTTAGTATCAGAGCTAACGATAAAAATCCAAGCGGACATTTTAAAAAAGTGAACGATCATTTTATTTTTACAGACTTCGGCGAAACTCAAAACGGCAACGACCTTTTAGAATTTTATAGTTCGCATAAAGGATTAAGTTTGCTCCAAGCCGCTAAAGAAATCTGTGATTATTTTTGGGGGCGAAAATGGATCGGCGGAGAATATGACGATAATATAGAGGGATTAGAATGAAAGAAATTTATATAGTGCACAGAACGGTGAAAGATAGCATTGGTCAGACCAACGCTATCTTTCACCTAGGTCCTGTCGACGGCTTGTGGTGCTATCGCAGGTATAAAATCAAGTGCTACCGCACGATAAAATTTATAAAGAAAGGAATAAAAGATGCAAGATCCAATTCAAAAACCAAAACGAATTCGTGATATTTCGTATGTTGAAATACCCAAAGACAAAATGAATGCTTTCAAAAACGAACTATACCCGAATGAGAAATTAAGTAACAAAGATTTTATGCTTCGTCTGATCCAAAATGCTCTAATGAATAGATCGCCCGAAGAATTTCCGCCGATGAATTTTGCCGAAAATAAACGACACGGTATAATGATTTTACTCTACGATTGTGAGCTTAAAGCGATTATTGATAGAGGTTTTATACCTAGAGAATTCATCTCGAACGCATTTCGCAGTGTGCTTTATGGCAGCAATTATGTAACGTCAAAGTATTATATCGACATAGCTAAAATCTCTCAAAAATTTAAAAAACTTTATGCGCAGCTACGAGATTTAATACAGCTCTTTTTAACTTCTAGCAATCTAAATCAGACTGAAAAGAAAAGTCTGATCGAATTTACATACAAAGTAGAAGAGCAAATTCTTAGTTATGTCAATAGTCCAAAACTAAAAGATTTTTTTGAGCCCTTGCATGTAACTAGGAAATTTACAAGTCAAGATCATTCAAAGCGCAAACCAAAGGATAAAGAATGAAACCGCAGCCCAAAGAAGTTTGGGATAATAAATCACGATCGTATGTAGATGCCGAAGATCCGTTTGCGCCTTTAATCAATATTCCAACCGGAATAAAGCATCATCCAAAACCAGCTATGCCTAACGAAGCGAAATATCAGCCAAAGCGCAAATTTAAATTAGCTCCGGTGCCAAAATCTACCAAAGCGCCGAAACCTTCCAAAGCATCTAAGCTTTATGACAATAAGAAAAAAGGGCATTATGGCAGCGGTGGATCTAAACCGTCAAATCAGTTAATAATGAAAAAGTGCAGCATACATCATTCGCAAGCTCAAATCATTAGATCCGCACAATACATCGCAGGGCTATCGAACGATAAAAATGACGATGTTATATTAACGCATTATGCTCCGGGCTTTTCTGATATTGAACATTCAGATCCCGATGGAAAGCGCGTTATGATTAATGATTTCATATCGGGTTTTGAAAAAAACTCAAAGCGCGCTCAAACTATGCATCTGATTTTTCATGTTAAAGCTGAATACAAAGATCCGCGTAAAGCCACCGAAGCGCTTGTCGAATCATGGAAGCAAACGGTAGAGAAGTGTAGGCATTCATGGATGATCGATGATGAATGCCTAATCGCTCAACACCCCGAACAAAGAAAAGGACCCAATGGCGAACGCAACTTCCCACATATACACGTGCTTTGCCGTTATCAGGATCTTAACCGCACTAAAATGTATGAATTGCGTGAAGAGATGACGCTATTAATGAGAATGCGCGGTTATGAGCTAGATGATCCGAAGCGCTTTGATAAAACTTTATATCCGGAGCACGAAAAGCCTGACCGCCTTATGACGATCGAAGAGATCATCAGACGCGAAAGCGATGGCAAAGTGGATCAAATCAAACTACGCTCGTCCAATGGTAAACCAAGCAGAGTAAGGGGTATTGATCTCGATCGTATATGTAATGATAATAATCTCTGTATAGGTGATAAAATTTTGCTGAAAACCGAGAAGGAAAACCTACCCAATGGAAAACATAAAAACCATTTCTCGCTGTCTCAACTTGAACGTGCTAAAAAGATTGTAGAGGAAAAGGTTGAAGAATTAAAAGTCGTAGAAGAAGCTGCGGAAGAAAAAGTCGATAAAGAAAAGGTCGTTATCAAAAAGAAAAAGCCTGAAAAACCAAGCGGTAGAGAAGGATACGTCCGCGATCTTTGGGAAGATTTTAAAAATGGATTCCGATCGCTATTCTCTCAAAAGCAACCTACTCAAACAAAAGCCGAGCAAGAAGCATCGCAATCGACGCAAAAACCTACACCACAGCCTATTGCGCCTAAGCCAGCTACACCGAAGAAATCTACATCGCAGCAATCTTGTATAGAGAAGGAAAACAAAGAACGTAAAGAGAAAGAGCGCGAAGGACGGTGGAATCGTAATTTTAAAAAACCCTATATGATCTTTATAAATTATAGTGAGAAATTAAATAGAACTAACAAGAAACTCGAATTCGAAACATACGAAGAAGCTCGTAAGTGGCTTCTTATGAATTGTAAAAGACCGCGCCATAAGTTATTAGATAAAGATTATAGCGATAAATTTGACACATATATAAAAGAGCTCCCCAATACAGGTGGTATGTTAGAATTTTCGGCTATGCTTTTTAATAAAGAAGAATACATTAAAACGGGCTCGGCGATGAAGCAAAAGAAAGGCGAAAATTTTGAAATGGATAAGCAAAAAATGATAGATGAGGCATATGAAAGAGTTCAAAAGAAGATCGCAGAAATATCTCCATCGCTACAGAAAGATCTACCTTCTCAAAACAAATCGAAAAATTTAGGCTCTCAAGATATATGAGATCGCGGTATATAGCTCTCCGACAGAATACGCTCGATTATCTATCGGTGTAACTGATCATACCGGTAGGAGCGAGCGTCGCTACGCTCCGCTCGGGGGAATGAAAGATCGATTAAATTCTTTTCTTTCCGGGATTGTGATTTCCCCCAGCGCAAGCGACAGCGCAGCGCTGCCCCTAACGGTAAATAAGCTTTCGTAAATTAGAACATTATTTCAACTATGACTCATTAAGCTAAAAAATCTTCTACGTGAAGTAGTTCTTCTCCGTTGTGAACGCATGTAAAATTGTTTCTTCTAGCTTGTCTTATTAGATCTTGTGTGTAGGAATCTAATTGATAGAAATCATAGTTATAGTCGTTCGCATCGGAAGCGTCTTTTTTCGAGTGTTTTTTACGCCCTAAGATACGATCTAATATCTTTGCAGGTATGACGTAAAATATTACGCCTAGTATGAAAACAATAGAACCAAATATCCAACAAATTAGCCATGCTATACCGTTGCCTATTAGTTTAAATAAGGGTGCGCTAAGTTGACAGAATATCGCGAATAGCACTTCTAAGACAAACCACGCGCATACTATTAGTGTTATTATAAAAAACATTGTTTATCCTTTCTATGAAATAATACAAAATCGCTTTCAGATATGATCTTTAATACTCCAGCGCTTTTAAAGCCGCCGAAGTCATATATGCAGTTATCTATTAATTTAGGCGAATCGGTAATAACTGCATAATTTGGGTAGATCTGCTCTATGCACTAGTATCGTTGCTTTGTAGATATAGCGATAGATCTTTTGCTATGCTAAAGGCGAAGGGGGTTTTGCCTACTCCGCCTTTTTTATTTAGAATTGAGATAATCATGAGTGTATGTTCCTTTTTGTTTGTTTATGCATTAATATTCGATCGTGCAATCTAAGGGATTGTTTGATACTACTTCTGCCATTAATGGTTTTATCAATCTTATTGGAGTTTTGTTTCTTTCAGAGCGTTCTACTTTTAAAATATTAGGTTCAAATGGTGGTCTTGTTTCAAAATATGGGGTTGAAGATTTTAACGTGATTTTCTTTTTTGCGTTTAAAACATTTACTTCTCCGTAGCTTGCTGTTCCGAATTCATCCCATACTATTGTTGGCAAAGAAGTTATTTTATATTTAGTATGTCTTTTTGCTGTATTGCAAAAATTTTCTACGTCTTTTGTAGTTTTAAAATTCTTTACTTCTGTTTTTAAATCTGTTGATGTGTTAGTTGTTCCACTTGGTGTAGTAATTGAATCAATAGTGCTAGTTACGCTATTAAGTGCGCTATCTAAAGTGCAGCCTGCAAATGCCAAAGCTAAAGTTGTAGCTAGAGCCAAGTTTGATAGTTTCATTTTATATCCTTTGTTTTTAAATTAATTTGTTTGAAAAAATGTTTGAAAATATCCGATTTTATTTGATTTTTTGGATTTAATTTTTAATCTGATATTTGTCAAACATATATTTCAAATCTTGTGAAAGATTTTAGTAAAATTGAACTCCGGCGAATATGAAAATATCCCATAAACACTCCAGAGAAACGCATTCATCAACCATTTTCACTATTTGAGAGATTACTATCCGCATAACTCATATGCACTCCTTTGAAAAATTTCTTGGAATATTAATCACGTATGACTTAACTTAAAACAAAGAAACAATTCCTTTGTAAAAGTTAAAAGTCGGGAATTATTCCTTTGTTGAATAGATAGTAAATTTTCTTGAAAATTCCCATTTAAAAGGTAAAAAATGAGACATAACTTATCACAAAGAGATATAGCGGGAATTTTAAAAATCGATACAAAAACGCTTTATAATTGGCGTAAGAATAAACCCGAGCTTTATCGTATCGTAATGCTCGGGTTTAAATTCGACGAGCTGTTAAAGCAGGCGCAAAAGAATTTAGACGAGCTTCAAGACCTCGCGGAAGGGAATGCCGGCTTGCGTTTGAAGTAATTTTGCTTATCAAAACAGCGGTGTTATAGAATTTAAATAATCCCCATACCATTGCATAAGCGTTGCAATCTGCTCTATGGTAGCCTTTCTACGCTCGTATGATCTTTTCACTTCGTTTGGCTCAGCGTGTGCCAAAGCGCTTTCTATGGCTTCTTCTGTTATGCCCAAGTCGTATAGCTCCGCTTTATGCGTAGAGCAAATGGTGCGGAAGGTGGATCTAAAGCCGTGAGAAGTAGCTCTATTCTTATACTTACCCTTACCGCCTAAATTTTTTATAGCCTTGCCTATGCTGTCTCTATTCAGATGACCTTTTGCACTAGTGGATGGAAAGACGAATTCATCACTTCCGCTAAATAACTGCTGCTCTTTTAAAATCTCTTTGGCATATGAGCTTAGAGCTATTTGATGAACAACCCCAGTTTTCATTTCGACCGCATTTATAGTCCAAACCCCCTTTTCTAAGTCTATATTTTTCCACTTAGCGCTTGCGGTATTGCCAGGACGATTGACGCAAAGGATTTGCAGATATATGGCTCTTTTGGTAGAAAAATCTAAGTTATTATCGGCTTTTAGATCGTCTAGGAATTCCTTTATATTCGTTTCTTCCGTTAAGGCGGGGTATCTAGTATCTATACCGTGGGTGTGATTGAAGAGGTATGACGTAGGAAATTCTTTCTCCAAATCGAAGCAGGGATTATAGTCTATATATCTATCCTTTATGGCTATATTAAATACGTTTTTACAAATACCTATTAGGCGACGTAAAGTTTCTAATCTGCTTTTACTAGGATTGTTCGGATTAAAAATCGCATTAAAAACTTCTAAAAGCTCGCTTCTTTTTATATCTTTAACGTCTCTATCGCCGAATTTGGGTAAGATATAAGTAGAAACCGTTCTAATGGTTCTGACTATAGTGCTTTCCTTATTTCGTTTACGTTTCTGTTCTATAAACTTATCAAATAGATTTTTAAATTTATAATTATCCGACTTGCCTAAGATTACGTCTAGCTCCTTGCCTTGTGCTAGTTGAGCTAAAAGAGCATTGGCATCCCTGCGTGCTTCTACTACGGAATAGATACCCGGGCGGAATTCCTTTAGACTGACTATCTTATCGCCTGCTAAACGCAAGAAAAAGGTTTTTGTGCCGCTAGGATGGACGAAAAGATAAAGCTCTTTTGGCGATCCGACGGCTACTTTGTATCTTTTATCCTTTGCCTTAAGGTTTCTAATATCCTTATCGAAAAGATGCGCCTTAGATATATTTGCCATAATACCCTCCTAAAATGGGAAAGTCCCTTAATGGAGAAAGAGTCCCTGAATTAGTCCCTTATTTTTTCAGAAGTAATTATACTACAAACAAAAAGAAAAGGAAAGAGAAATAATCGAAATATAAGATAAGCACCTATATATGGGAATTGAAGAGAAGTAAAAAGAAGCGATTGAAACTTAAAGATAGCTTAATTGGTGGAGGTGTGCGGGATTGAACCGCAGTCCGAAAACAAACGACCAAAGCCTCTACATGTTTAGCAAAAGTGAAGTTCTCGCGCAGACTCGCTCACTTTCCAAAACGACCCGCCGGCGCAAAGACTAGGATTTCACCCTACGGCTCGTCACGCCGCAGAGCTACGCTATCGCAGATTACCCGCCGCCGCGCTTAGATAGTATCGGCGCAGAGCAGGGCTCGACTGGACTTACGCAGCTTTAGCGTAAGCAGGAGCAAATTTAACGTTGTTTGCGTTTAAATTTAGTTTGGATTTTATACGCTGTATCCAAAGCGACATGCAGCCTTGACCCATCCGTTCCCGTCGAAGCCAAGTCACCCCCGAAAGAATGCGCGCGCATTTTACTTCAAAATTTTATAAATGTCAAATTCGGCTTATGCTAGAATTGCGTTTAAATTTTAACTAAATCAAGGATCCAAAATGTCAAAAATCACGCTTTCTAAATTATACGAGATGAAAAAATCCGGCGAAAAGATCGTGATGATCACCGCCTATGACGCGCTTTTTGCTAAAATTTTCGACGACGAAGTCGATATGGTACTCGTAGGCGATAGCCTAAATATGAGCTTTGGCGGGCACTCCGAGACCTTGGGCGCAAGCGTGGAGCAGATGATCTATCACGCGCGCGCCGTAAGACGGGGGCTCAAGCGAGCGTATATGGTCGTGGATATGCCGTTTTGCTCGTGCGCGACGCCAGAGCTCGCGCTGCAAAACTGTGCCAAAGTCTATGAGATCACCGGCTGCGACGCCGTCAAGATCGAAGGCGGCGCGCATATGGCGGATACCGTGGCGCTGCTTAATCGAAACGGTATCGCCGTGATGAGCCACATCGGGCTTAAGCCGCAGTTTTCGCGCTTTACGGGCGGCTACAAGGTAAGCGGGCGCGGAGAGGAGGGCGCGTGCGAAGTTTTAAACGACGCTAGAGCGCTTGTCGAGGCGGGCGCGGTGCTGCTGCTGGTGGAGGGGACGATCTGCTCAGTCGCAAATCAAGTGGCGCTCGGTACCGACGTGCCCGTCATCGGCATCGGCGCGGGCGCGGGCATAGACGGACAGGTGCTTGTGTGGAGCGATATGTGTGGATTTTTCACGGAGTTTCGGCCGAAATTCGTTAAGCGCTATTTAGACGGCGCCGAGCTGGTAAAAGGCGCGGTGCGCGAATACGCGCGCGAAGTCAAAGATGAGAGCTTCCCGAGCGAGGAGTTTGAATACAAACAGTAACGGGATTTGGGCTAAATTTTAAATTTACGCGCCGAAATTCTGGCAATAAAGCCTCGCTTGTCTTAAATTAACGCTTCGTTTTCGCGTCGCAGGCTATGTAAACGGCTCGCGCCGCTTGAAATTTATTCGACGTGAGCTATTGTGAGCGCTTTATCAAGTGCGAGAGATCGCAGGCGCTTTGGGCGGATACTCTGCGCGGTATATTTTATACGGGGGCGCCGTGCAAGAGTTTATGTGCTTCCGCTGCGGGTGCTATTTCTGTCGCCGACTGCAACGCACGAGCGCTTTTCATGAATGATCCGAGCTGTAGCTCCAAAATACGCTACGAGTGCTAAAATTTTACGCACGCAGTCGTAGAATTCTGGCATAAACCAGCCGTCAGGTCTAAACTGCTCATAAAATTTAAGGAGAAAATTTGGCTAAAGCTTTAAAAACCTTCATGGCCGTAGTTCTGGGTTTGCTCTTTTGCGTAAAGGTGCTGCCGATTTTGGCGATAGTTTTGTATTTTAAATTCTTTTTCGTCGATAACGACGCAATAGAGCCAGATAAAGCCCTGCCGATGCAAAACTACGAGCAAAATCGCGAGAAATTTCTAGACCTGCTAGCATTTGCGGATCGCAATTTTCCCAAAAATTTGCGCGTTACGATCCAAAGCACTTATGGCGATGAGTATATTTGGATTGATTTGGACGGCAATAAGACGAAATTTTACTCAAATTCCATTTTTAGAGATAATGCGCCGAGCATAGGGGAGGGGTTAAAGCTCATCGGCTGGGACAAAAAGACGTTTGCAGAGCTAAAGTCAAAGCTCGCGGCTATAAATGCCAGAACCATCGTGCTAAATAGAAGCGGCGATAGCAGTGCGCCTTGGGCAGAGATCACCTACCGATACGTGGAGCACTTCACCGATAGCTATCAGTTTTATGCCTCGGATAGCCCTAAGCTCGTCGAACTTTGCGCTAAGGGCTGCTCGAAAAAATTTCAAAGCGACGGTGTAGTGTTTTTATTCGAAAACACAATGTCCGGCTCATATAGAGCGTTCTGCGATGGCGACGACGACAATAAGAGCGTTTTGATCGAAAAGCACGATTTGTAGAACTAGGCTCGCGCAAGAAAAATTTGGCGCCTTAATTTGTGGTGCGATCGATAAGGCGTCGCGAGATTGCACGGCTAAATTTAATCGCCCGAGCTCGCATTAAGCTTAGCGGCAAATTTTAAAATCCGCGCCAAATTCCGAGCAGTCGCGAAATACCAAACTTCGCGCGAAATTTTATCCAGCCGTGCAAGCGCACAAGGCAGAATTTTGCATAAAATTCCACGCAGAATTTCTTGTAAATTTTAACCGACTACGCGAGACGGAATTTTAGCCTGCTGCGCGCCGCGGAGCTGGAAGCGCAGAATTTAAACTCTCGCTGTCGCAAAAACAAAATCCGCATCAAAATTCTACGAGGCAAAATTTCGCTGCAAAATTCCAGGCGCCGAATTTAATATCTTAAAATTCCAGCGCCAAAATTTCACGTCTTAAAATTCTGCGCGTATTTTTCAAACAGCCAAATTTTGCCACTAAATTCTACGCGATCAAAATTCTACGCGCTAAATTCCGCGCCGTAAAATTTAGCGCAGTTAGCGACCCGCGCGCTGTTTGGAAGCCGCCACAATAAAATTCCGCACTAAGGCATAGCAGGCGTAGCGGCATGAGCGTAGTCTTAAACCCGCCGCGCTAAAATTTCGCAGTCTTTCGCGACGGATGCTCTGCTTTTTAGCCCCAGTCCTAAGCGCGTATCGTAAAATTCCGCGCGGCAAATTTTATTCCGCCCGCAAAGATCCGTCCCTTTAAAATTGTCAAAATTTAGCCATTTTTCGCTACACTTGCTAAAATTTTAAAAACGATTAAAGAGAGATTATGGACAGAATTGTAGAGATCGAAAAGATGCAGCTCGATGAGAGCGTGGAGAGCTCGCTGCGCCCGTCGAGCTTCGAGGATTACGTGGGGCAGGAGAAGATCAAATCAAACCTCGCTATCGCGATCGCCGCGGCGAAAAAGCGCGCCGACGTGCTCGATCACGTGCTTTTCTACGGGCCGCCGGGGCTCGGTAAAACCACGCTAGCGCACATCATCGCCGCTCAAATGGGCGCCGCCATTAAGGTTACCGCCGCGCCGATGATCGAAAAAGCGGGCGATCTGGCGGCGATTTTAACGAACCTGCAAAGCGGCGACGTGCTTTTCATCGACGAGATCCACCGCCTAAGCCCCGCGATCGAGGAGGTGCTGTATTCGGCGATGGAGGACTTCCGCCTCGACATCATCATCGGCTCGGGCCCTGCCGCGCAGACTATCAAGATCGACATTCCGCACTTTACGCTCATCGGCGCCACGACGCGCGCGGGCATGATCTCGGCGCCGCTGCGGGATCGCTTCGGTATGCAGTTTCGCTTGCAGTTTTACACGCACGCCGAGCTTGCGCGGATAGTGCAGATCGCTTCGGTTAAACTCGGCAAGGAGAGCGCAGCCGACGCCAGCGCCGAGATCGCGCGCCGCTCCCGCGGCACTCCGCGTATCGCACTACGGCTGCTGCGCCGTATACGCGATTTTGCCGAAGTGCGCGACGAGGGCGCTATATCGCATGATCGCGCGCGCGAAGGGCTTGAAGCGCTGGGCGTGGACGAGCAGGGCTTTGACGAGATGGATATAAAATATTTGGAAATTTTATTTGACGCCAAGCGCCGTGCCTTGGGGCTTAGCACGATCGCGGCGGCGCTTAGCGAGGATGAGGGCACGATCGAGGACGTCATCGAGCCCTATCTGCTCGCCAACGGCTACATCGAAAAGACTGCCAAAGGCCGCATCGCAACCGATAAGGCGCGCGAGGCGCTCGGTCGCGCGCTAAAGACCGCGGAGAGAAATCTGTTTGAGGAGTGATCTGCGGATTTAAAATTTAATCGGGCTCGGCAGGCGCTTAAAATGTTGTTTCTATCGGCCGCTTTCCCTTTGGTTTAAATTTAGACAGGATTTGCGGGTACCCTCGCGGTGTGCTTACGTCGCGCGCTTATGGATTGTTTTGCTCGGCGGGCGCTTGAGCGTGCGCTTTGTCGCTGGCCCGCCGCCTTTAGTCTTTTAAATTTTATTTCGAAATTCCAATAAACATACCCGCTGTCGCACGCCGTATGCGCGAGAACGTCGCTCGTAAATTTTATGAAATTTTAAAATTTAATCGAAATCTGATAAAAAAATTTATAAAATAGCTCATCAAATTTCAAAAGGATAAAATTTGCCGACGCCAAAAGACAATGCCGCAGGCCACAACGAAAACCTGGCTGAAAATATAGCCCAAAATAACGCCAAAGGCGAGGCTCAAAATTTCACCGAAAATCAGACTGTAAATAACGCTGAGGGCAAAATCGAAGTCGCCGCTGAAGCCAAAGCAACCATCAAAAACAAAGCCGAAACTGCTGCCGAAAATCAAAGCGAAAGCATAGCCGAAACGGGCAAAGCCGCCAGAGCAAATACAGGCGCCGATAAAGCGGGCGCAGCTGCGCCAGACGCTGCAGAAGGCAGGACTAAAACCGCTACCGAAAATCAAAGCAAAAACCGGGTCAAAACCGACAAAGCCTCATCTGCTGGTGCAGCCGCGCTTAACGACGCTGCCGAAGCCAACGAGACCTTCTCGGCTAATGCTTCCGCGCTAGGCGCCGCTGCCGCTTCAGGAGCTGCTGCGGGTGTGAAAGCAGGTCTTGCCAAGGCTAGCGGGCGCGCAAAGACGAATAAGATATTTTTTATCGGCGCAACCTTGCTGATGTTTTGCTGCGTGATCTATCTGTTCTCGCCATTTTTGATGGTGATCGTAATCGGCGTGCTGATGGCGGTAGCGACCTCGGGTCTGCACGCTAAAGTAACCAAGCTGTGCCGCGGCAGGCGCACGCTAGCCTCGGTGCTTAGCGTGTTTTTGCTCTGCGCGCTTTTTTTCGTGCCTTTCATCTACGCCGTGATTGAGATCGCAAAAAACGCCGCGAGCTTCGATATGGCGCGCCTAAACGACGCGCTTAGCTACGTTCAGAGCCTAGACATCAGGCTGCCCGGGCCTTTTGAAAAATTTAATACGCAGTTTCGCTCGTTTTTGGCAAACCTTGATGTCGCGGGCGTGGCGAAGCAGATCATATCCTATCTCTCGGTCGTCGGGAAATCCAGCGCAAAATTTATCGTCGATATGGTGCTTATCATCGTGTTCTGCTTTTTTGCATACCTCTACGGCGATAGCTTCAAGCGCTTTTTCAAAAAAATTCTACCCGTCGAGCCCTCGCAGATCGATTATATCTTCTCCGAGACGGCAAATACGATGAGCGTCGTGTTTTACTCGACCATATTCAACGCCGTATTGCAGGGCTTTTTGTTTTCTATCATCGCGGGGATCTTCGGCTTTGACGCGCTACTGATGGGGGTGCTTTTTGCCTTCTGCTCGCTCATCCCCGCAGTAGGCGGCGCGCTCATCTACGTGCCCACTGCGCTATATGTGCTAGCGGGGGGCAGCACCTCGGGCGCGATCGTGATAATGGCGTATTGCGTGATACTGATCTCGACGCTCGCGGACAGCTTCGTAAAGCCACTCGTGATAAAATTTATCAACTCGCGCCTAGTCGAAAACCCAGCAAACATCAACGAGATGTTGATCTTCTTCTCGATGCTTTCGGGTATCAGCACGTTTGGATTTTGGGGCGTTATCTTGGGACCCGCGATTTTAACGCTATTTATCGCGGTGCTAAATTTATACGATTATCTAAAAAAGATAGAATTCGAGTAGGGCTTGCGTCGCTGGGCGCTTTTAAATTTATGAAAATGTCACCTGCCCGTAAAGCCGCAATGCCCAGCACGCCCTTGCGGCTTTTTCGTCCTTACGATTTTGTCTGCTTGCGCTCTTGCGCGAGCCTAAAGGCTTTAAATTTAAAGGCGAATTTCAATTTCGGCATGCCACTCACGCTCTTTGACGAATTTTAGAGCAAAGATCTCGAGTATCGGCGAGGTTATTTTGGGTCGCGTCATGCGGCGGCGCAGTATTTTTAAGCTACACCGCGCGGCGTGGCGAAATTTTATGGATTAGAGTTTAAATTTAAAGTAGTCGATAATAAAAGAAAGAATTTTAACTTCAGCTCTAGCAAGCAATGCCCAGCAACTCAATACCCACTTTCGTCGCCTTCTCCTTGTGAGTTAAAATTTATCTTATTCTTTTGATTCTTTAAATTTTGGTATTGTTTGAAAAGTATGTCCGTCTCATGTTTATCATAGTATAAATTTTTATTATAAAATATCGTTTCATAATCGAGATTGCTCCCCTTGTCGTATATTGAAATGAAAGAAAATATATATTCTCTATTGCAATCCGTATTTTCGTCAATTATCTTTTTATAGTTATAGCAAAACGGGTATATACTCTTTTTTTGTTGATAAAATATATCCCTAAATATAGAGTTTAAAAGCCACCTATAACATCTGTTTTCTGGAGTAATTATGTCAAATTTTTTAGTTTTTGTTTCGTACATAATTGGTAATTGTATGTCATTTTTACTTATAAATACAAAATCAGTAAATAGGTCGAATGAGTGGTTGGCGCCATCTCCAAACCTCATATATATAAAATTCTCTATAAAATTTCCATTTTCATCAATTAAATGCTCTTGCTCCCAAGGATAAAAGAGCCGTAGTTTTAAGACCTCGTCGTTTCCTACAATCTCTTCGGCGTTTTGTATAGGTTCGCCGTCTTTGCAAATTTTAGAGCCCAGATTCATTAGATAATCAAAATTTAGCCTCTTATCCAGCTTCCAAAATTCGCATCTGTCGTCCGGGTATTTATCGCCGTTACACCATGAAAATCTTACTCTCTCATAGCCGTTTTTATCTAAGTGAATATCCGCCATCTTGCCGAAATCTATTTGCGGATAATTATCTAAATAGTGAAGCTTTTTTAGGTAATCTTTCAAATTTAACTCTACGATCTCTCTTTGCGTCAGGTTTTTATCGCTAAAATCAAGCGCTTCTAGGATCGCTGAAATTCTATATGCGGGTAGCAAGGCGATAAATATGCAAAGCCAGATCAGAAAAACTATTATGCAGGCATATTTTAGGCGCAAGCTTACTCCTTCGGGCAGATTGCGCTATATTATCCAATGCAAGCTTAACGAGCCCATAATCCGCAGCGCTTGCAGCAAACGACTTGCTGTAAAAATTCCAAGCTTGTTTGCGCGGTTAAAATTATATAGTTAAATTTGGTAGTTAAATTTGAAATTTTAAAATTTACATTTGGCGGTAAAATTTTAAAATTTGCGGCGGCGGTTTAGACCTGCACCTTGCCGCCGTATTTGATCTGGCTCGGGTCTTTTTCGTCCAGCTCGCGCATTATCTGCTCGCCGTTGTCGGAGTTTGCCGCGGCGATATCTGCGTCCAGATCGGAGTATGAGTAGATCATCATCGCCTCTATTACGCCCTCTATGGCTTCTATCGCGCGAAATGCGGCGATCTCGTCCTCGAAGCTCTCCGCGCTAATCGTAGCTACAGCCTTGCTGTCCTCGCACGCTACGAACTCGCAGCCGCCGATACTTTGCAGCTCCTTGCGAAACGCCGCTATGTCGGTATTTGCGCCTAGATAGATCACGACGCTTGAAATATTCATTTTAGCCTCCAAAAGTAGATATATCTGTTGTACCCCGAGCCCACGAGATAATCTCCTTCGAAAAGCAGATAGTTGATGATATCGTTGTCCAGCTCGATGCTGCGGACGATCTCGCCTGCTTTGTCGATTACTTGCACGCCGTTATTAACGGTAAAAGCACCCAGCTCTGGGCTTAGCGCCACGGCAAAAACTGCAAAATGAGCGTTATAAAATTTAGCGAAATCGCCGTTTTCGTAGTAGCACGATCTTTCCTTGTCGTTCGAGCCGCTCATCATGCGATCGCCAAGCAGCGCCACGGAGTAGATCCCGTCCTTGTGCAGGGACTTTTGGCTCATAAGTTTTTTTGCTTTCGCGTCGAAATAAAACACGATGCCGCCTTCACACGAGATTAGTAGCGTCCCGCTAGCGCGGTCGTAGGCGCTGCCGCCCAAAGACGCGATGGTAAGCTTTTGCTCAAAGCTTACCTTGCCGCCAGATAGGTCGAAGTATAAAATTTCGCTACCAAGACCTAGCAAAATCACGGTATTTTCGTCGTAGAAATAGACGTTTTTAATCCCCGTCATCGGTAGCTTGTAGTGCGTGATCTTGCCGCTTGCAAATATGCCCAGCATCTTTTCAAACGCGTCGCCGTTATATAAAAATGCGTATCGCTCGCCTAGTTTATCGACGTCGAATATGGTAGCGCCCATCGGCTCGTCTAGGTAATTTTTGGACGAGGGCAGGGCGAAAATTAGCGTTTTGGATATTGCGCCCGAGGCGGAATTTAATGCCGTAGAATTCTCGGCAGAATTCTGCTTCGCGGAATTTGCTAAAGAATTTACGGCAGCGGAATTTTCGGTGGAATCTCCCGCGAAATTTACGCTTGCTTTCGCATTGAAATTCTGCGCTGCATCAGAATTTGTGCTTGCGGCGGAATTTTGATCTGCGAAATTTTGCCCGGCGGTGGAATTTCGCGTGGAATTCTCCGCGGAGTTAATGGTGATTTTATAGAGCTTGCCGTTGTCAAGCCCTGCGTAAATTTCGCCGTCTAGATTTTTTAGCACCGCGACATTTGCGTCAAGCTCTAGTATGAAGCTAGCGTGTTTGATCTTTGCAGGCGCATCTATGCCCACAGCACCACTAGGTGCCGCGACGCCGTTGCTGGCATAGATGAAGCAGGCGTAAAGTAGCAGCGGTGGTAAAAATTTCATCGCGCACTCCTACTCAACCTCGGCGCCTTGATTTAGCGTATCTATGAGATTAGAAGTGGAATTTGCGTCGCTAAATCTGCTAAAATCGGCTTTGAAATTGTTTTTCACTAGTGGATTGGTTTGGGCTTGCGGTACGTGGCATTGCGTGCAGTTGAAGCGCTGCTCGGCTAGCGTGCCATTTAGATCCGCGCCCGTGCGAAAGTCCACCAGGTGGCTTTTTGGAATCGGCGTAGAGCCTACATCCTTAGCGACATCGGGCATATGGCAGGTTACGCACATATTGTTATCCTTTGTGATCGGCACGAGCCCCTCTAGGCTGTGCGGTATGAGCGGCGGAGCGTTTTCGAAGCTGCGCTCGATCTTTGAAGCAGCGCCCGGAGCATCCTCGCTATATTTGAAATCGGGCAGGGAATTTTTATTTTGCACCGATTCGTCCACGCTTTTTATAAAGCCCAAGCTGTCGGCGTCTATAGAAGCCGTCTTGTCCGCGGCAAAGAGCGCCGCACAGCATGCAAGAGCCAAGCCTAAAACCATTTTTTTCATTTTTTCACTCCTAATATACTAAAATTTAACGCATCGTCGTCGCATACGTCGATGCAGCGTCCGCAGCTGATACACTCGCTGCTAACGCGCCCGTTTTCGCGCCCAACCATCTTAAGCACCTGAACTTCGGGACAGACCATTTTGCATTTGCCGCACATCGTGCATTTATCAACCTCGTGGCGAACGCGAATGACGCTAAAATAGCTAAGCGCAGCCCAAAATCCGCCGAGCGGGCATAGCCGCGAACAGATCGTGCGATCGCCTGCAAAAATTTCAAAAACTACGATCAGTAGCGCGATTGCAAACGCACTAGCACTTAGCGCTATGACGGCGCGCGCGAAAAGTGAGATAAAGCTTACGCTCTCAAACGCCGCAAAGCCGAAAGCTCCGCTGCAAACAAGCGCTAGCACCGCTAGGACGTAGCGAGCCTTGCGATTTACGTTTAAAAATTTGGTGTGCACGCCAAATTTTTTACGAAGCCATGCCGCAAGATCGGTCAGTAAATTTATCGGGCAGACCCACGAGCAATATAATCGCGGCGCTATAAGCGCATAAAATGCTCCTACGATAAGCGCTCCGATAACCGCCGTAGCGCCCAAAGAAAAGCTAGCTAACAGCATCTGCGCCGTCGCAAACGGATCGCTTAGATTAATCGTGCCGAAAAGTTTCGACGAGCTTAGATTGCCTTTTAGAATTCCTGATAAAATTCCGTTTTCGCTCGCGGCTTTGAAGGTGAAATTATTTCCTAAAATAAAAAGGACTAGAATAGAAATTTGGCTCAAACGCCTTAAAACAGTGTATTTCATTGCCTAGTCCCTTCCATTAGATCGTCCTCGTTTAAGTAATCCTTACTCTTTTGCGGATCGAGCTTGATTTTGGTATCTGCATCCTTGAGTTTCGCGTCGTCGCCCTTGATCCAGCCTTTGACGTAGTTATCGCTGGAAATTCCTATGACGCGCTCGCGCTCCACGACGCTGATAGCCGCCTTTTTCGTGACGCAGGCATGCTCGCATTTGCCGCAACCCGTGCAGTAGTCGCTATCTACGACGGGCACGAGCAGGGCGTGCTTTTCGGTGCGGTTGTTGTGACGGTAATCGATCCTAAGCGCCTTGTCCATTACGGGGCAGCTTCGCACGCACGCGTCGCATTGGATACCCGCATAAGCGATGCAATGCTCCGTATCTATGACCGCAACGCCCATTTTGGATAGACGCACGTTAAGCTTGGAGTCTTCGCTTACTAAGCTTTTATCTAGTGCGTTGCTAGGACAGGCCGCGACGCAAGGTATGTCGTCGCACATATAGCATGGAATTTCGCGCGGGATAAAAAACGGCGTGCCGTTTGCAATAGCATGATCGCAAAAGCTCGCAAGCTTAAGCGTATCAAATGGGCACGCCTCGACACAAAGCCCGCACCTTAGGCATTTGCTAAGAAATTCTTTCTCGCTTATAGCTCCGGGCGGGCGGAGTCTGGCGTGCTCGCTGGAGTTTGCGACTCCGAGCCCCAGAACGCCTACGCCCGCAGCTAAAGAAAGAATGCCTAAGACCTCACGCCTATTCATAATTTACGCCTTGTAAATTTTAACCGCGCATTTTTTGTAGTCGGTCTCTTTTGAAAGCGGGCAGGTATGATCAAGCGTGACGCGGTTGATATAAACCTTCTCATCAAAAAACGGCACGAAAATAAGCCCTTTCGGCGGAATGTTACGTCCGTGAAAATCCACGCGAGCTTTGACTTTGCCGCGGCGCGACTCGATCCAGACGATTTCGTTTTGTTGCACGCCGATTTTGGCGCCGTCGGCTTCGTTCATATAGCATCTTGCCTCAGGCACCGCGCGATAAAGCTCCGGCACGCGCATAGTCATAGTGCCCGTATGCCAGTGCTCCAGCACGCGACCCGTACATAACCAGAAAGGATACTCCTCGCTTGGCACTTCTACAGGATCCATATATGGACGGAAGAAAATTTTAGCTTTATTGGCGAGGCTTGTTTTCTCTTCGCCAGAAGTAGCGGATTTCAGATCGCCACTAGGAAGCGCAGCTTTTGCGTTGCCGTAGAAGGCGAAGTCGCTATCAGGAGCCGCTTTTTTGGCATACGGATCGTATTGGGCGTTAAAGCGCCAAAGCGTTTCTTTACCGTCTACGACCGGCCATCTAAGACCGCGTACGCGGTGATAGGTGTCGAAATCGGCTAGATCGTGTCCGTGACCGGTGCCGAATTTTCGGTATTCTTCCCAGAGATATTTTTGGACGAAAAAGCCATAGCCTTTAAATTCTTTGCCGTTGCTGCCGATTACGCCGCGAGAGTCGCCGTTTACTTCGGAGTTATCGAAGCTTGCCATAATCGGATCTTTTGCCGCGAAAGCCTGAGCGTCTTTGTTTGCAAATAGCACATCAAATAGCGTGCTTTCAGGGGTATAGCCGAATTCTGAAATTTTATCTAATACGTTTGGAAGCGTAAGCTTATCATTTACTTTAACCTCGCCCCAGAAATCCTTGAGTTTGAAGCGCTTGGAAAACTCTAGCATCTGCCACGTATCGCTCATCGCGTCGCCCACAGGAAGGACCTGCTGTCTCCACCACTGCGTTCTGCGCTCGGCATTGCCGTATGCGCCCCATTTTTCGTAGATCATCGCGGTTGGCAGGATTAGATCAGCTACCTTTGCGCTTAGTCCCGGATACGGATCGCTTACTACGATGAAGTTATCCATCTCGCGCGCCGCTGCGATCCAGTGATTTGCGTTGGCGATCTGCTGCCACGGGTTATTTACCTGCACCCATAGCCATTTTATCTTGCCGTCTTCGAGATTGCGCAGAGCCTGTACATAATGTGCGCCCGGTTTCGGATTTATCGTGCCCTCGGGAAGCTTCCAAATTTTTTCGGAAATTTTTCTATGAGCGGGGTTTGCTACGACCATATCCGCAGGCAGACGGTGAGAAAACGTGCCTACCTCTCTAGCCGTGCCGCAAGCGCTAGGCTGACCGGTAAGCGAAAACGCTCCGCAGCCGGGCTTGGCTTGCTTGCCGAGAAGGAAATGCACCATGTAGCTTTGCTCATTGACCCAAGTTCCTCTTGAGTGCTGATTAAAGCCCATCGTCCAAAAGCTTACTACTTTGCGGTCCTTTTCAATGTAATAATCTGCCAGCTGCTTTAGCTTGGTCTTAAACACCTCTAAATCCTCACTTTCGTCACCCTTAGCTAAAGGCGCTACAAAATCTAGCGTGTAGGGCTCCAGCGCTTTTTTAAATTCTTCGAAGCTTATGAGCCAGTGAGCATCCGATTTGTCAGAGTGTTTGTTTTCGAGTACGTCACCCTCTTTCATATCCAGATATGCTAAGGTAACGCCCTCGGATTTGCTTAAAATTTTGGATTTTTGCTTAGCTGCTGTGTCAAGCTCGGTTTTGCGGTATTTTTTATGATTTATATCTTCTCGCAAGCCGTAGCCGATATCCACAGGGCCTGTAGCGAACACGCAGTGCTCTTTAATAAATTTCTCATCTATCATATCCGGGTGATTGTAGACGATCTCTCGTGCTATGTAGTTCCATATCGCCAAATCGGTATTCGGACGGAATATAATTTCGATATCGGCGATGTTTGAAGTGCGGCTAGAGTAGGTCGAGAGATTTATAACTTTTACGCGGTCCGGGTTGCGAAGTTTGTGGTCGGAGACGCGAGACCAAAGAATCGGGTGCATCTCAGCCATATTTGCGCCCCAGGCGATGATGGTATCAGTTAGCTCGATATCGTCGAAAACGCCCGCAGGCTCGTCGATACCGAAGGTTTGCATAAAGCCTACGACGGCGCTGGCCATGCACTGGCGAGCATTAGGATCGAGATTATTGGAGCGAAAGCCCGCCTTTACTAGCTTTGCTGCGGCGTAGCCTTCCGGGATCGTGTATTGACCGCTACCAAGTACGGCAAAGCCCTCGGGACCGCCTTCGTTATAGGCGCGCCTAAAATGCTTCTCCATTTCGTCGAACGCTCGTTGCCAGCTGATTTCGATAAATTTTCCCTTTTTGTCGAATTCGCCTTTGGAATTTACGCGTAAAAGAGGCTTGGTAATGCGATCTGCGCCGTACATGATCTTGGCGTTGAAATAGCCTTTGATGCAGTTTAGACCGCGATTTACGGGCGCTAACGGATCGCCTTTGACCGCTACGATTTTGCCGTCTTTGGTGGCTACCATAATGCCGCAGCCGGTGCCGCAGAAGCGACAGGCCGCCTTGTCCCAGCGCCAGCCTTTTTCGGCTTCGTCCGCAGCACTAAGACTGCTAGGCAAGCTAATACCTGCAACGCTACAGGCAGCCGCTGCTGCAGAGCTTTTTATAAAGTCTCGTCTATCCATGAGATTAACCTTTCGTTTAGAATTAATTTCTACTAAGATTTTGAATAATAGCATAAAAAAACAGCTTAGTCTAGATTAAAATCAAGGTTTTTTCTGCATGAATTTCAGATATAAAATAATAATTTTATAAATTTTAAATTTAGTGGCTTAAATTTTATCAGGACAGCGAGTTTTTGATAAATTTTAATATAGATTTTCATTTAATTAAATTAATATATTATACCGATAAATTAGCATTAAAATTTCATAAAAATTTAATTGTGCTTTGAAATAAAACGGAGCGTAATAGAGTTTCGAAATTTTATTAAAATTATAAAACTTAGCTTAAAAAGCGTCTTTTGCGATAAGCGATAAATTTTACGCGCAAATACCGTCATTATCGAGGCAAAAGCGTAAAATTTAACTATTCAATTTAATATGCGATATTTGCATATTGCTTAAATTTTGCTTAAAAAAATTCACTAATTTAAAAATTCTTTTATAATCTAGAAAGTATAATAGCCGTGCAAACCAAAATTCTTGAAAGGAATATTATGCAATCCAGAGAAAAGATTGTCAAAACGACTTGTCCTTACTGCGGCACCGGCTGTGGTATCGATCTTATCGTAAAAGACGGCAGGATCGTAAACGCGCGCCCTACGCAGGCCCACCACGTAAATGACGGTGAGCTATGCTTAAAAGGGATGTTCGGCTGGGAGTTTGTAAACTCTCCAAAACGCCTTGCTAAACCTATGATCCGTAAGAAAAACGGAGTATTTGATAGAAGCGGCAAGCTTGAGGAGGTAAGCTTTGAAGAGGCTTACGATTTTGTAGCGTCTAAATTTAAAGAGACCGTCGCTAAATATGGCCCAAGCTCAATAATGGGCTTTAGCTCGGCGCGCTCAAATAACGAAGACAACTACGTTTTTCAGAAATTTTTCCGCGCTCAGGGCAGCAACAACGTCGATCACTGCGCTCGTCTTTGACACGCTCCTACAGTGGCAGGTCTTGCCAACACGCTAGGAAACGGAACGATGACGAACGATTTGGTAGAATTCGCTACCGATACGGACGTATTTTTACTCATCGGCACAAACACAAGCGAGTGTCACCCGATCATCGCTATGCAGATGCAGCGAGGCTTGCAGCGCGGCGCCAAGATGATCGTAGTAGATCCGAAGCGCACAGATATGGCGAAAAAAGCCGATATCTATCTGCAAATCCCGGTGGGCGCGAACATTAAGACGCTAAATACCATTATGAATGTTATCATTGCCGAAAATTTGCAAGATGACGAGTTTATCAAAAACTACGCTCACGGCTACGAATATCTAAAAGAAGCGGTTAAGGACTTTACTCCTGAGCGCTTTGAGCGCGAGACCGGCGTGAAAAAAGAGCTCGTAATCGAAGCTGCTAGAATGTATGCTAAAGCAGGCGCAGCGGCGATCTGCTACACGATGGGTATCACGCAGTTTAGCGACGGTACGTCAAACGTCTTTTCGCTTTCAAATTTAGCCATTTTGACAGGCAATTTAGGCAAACGAGGCGCAGGCGTAAATCCTTTGCGCGGTCAAAACAATGTCCAGGGCGCATGCGATATGGGCGCGCTACCTAACGTCATCCCGGCAGGTGCGGTAAATTCCGCTTATGCTCAGGAGCAGGCACGCAGAGTATGGCACTTCGAGCTAAATCCGACTCCAGGCT
Source organism: uncultured Campylobacter sp. (assembly GCA_963527265.1). Classification (GTDB taxonomy): domain Bacteria; phylum Campylobacterota; class Campylobacteria; order Campylobacterales; family Campylobacteraceae; genus Campylobacter_B. Next base: position 28,265 of record CAURQQ010000022.1, read on the forward strand.
TTAAGCTTACGATTGCTCCCGATAAGATGGATAGCGGCGAGCTGAAGCTGCTCTACGTTTACGGTGAAAATCCCGTAATGAGCGATCCTTGGACGGAGCACTTCGTGCATGCAACACACCATTTGGATTGCTTTATCGTGCAGGATCTTTTCTTTACCGAGAGCGCACAGAAGGCCGACGTCGTACTACCTGCTGCCGGCTGGGGCGAGAAGGACGGCACCTTTTTAAACACTTCCCGCCGCGTCCAGCGCACGCGCAAGGCAAGCGAGCCGGCTCCTGGCGTAGAGCCTGATTGGAAGGTCGTTTGCAATATCGCACAAAGAATGGGACTTGAAGGGTTTGATTTTTTAAGCGCGGAAGAAATTTGGAACGAAGTGCGTGCGTTAATGCCTAAATTTTTCGGCGGTATTAGCTACTATAGGCTAGATAAGCTAGGTGGCATCAGCTGGCCGTGCCCGGACGAAGATCATCCTGGCACGCCGGTTCTTTACGCAGATCATAAATCGATGCTGCCTGACGGTAAATTTAGAATGGTGCCGGTGCTTTACGTGGATGATAAAGAAGGGCGCGCTAAAGCTGAGGCGGATTTCAGAGCCAAGATGAAAATCCCTGATGATTATCCGGTGGGAAGCGGCGCGCTTAGCGAAATACCGGATGAAATTTATCCGTGCTTATTTACGACCGGGCGTAAGGTTTATCACTACCATACGGGCACGATGACGAGAGAGTGTCGCGCGCTAGAGTACGGCGCGGGCGCAGAAGGCGCGCTCATCGAGGTAAGCCCGGACATCGCACGCGAACGCGAGCTTACCGAAGGCTGCTACGCGCTTGTCAAAAATAAGCGCGGTCAGATCGCCGCAAAGCTTCGCATAAATCCAGATCTGAAAGAGGGTACGATATTTACGACCTTCCATTACAGCGAGGCCGACGGCAACGAGCTCGTGCATGCAGGTGATCTGGATCCGCTATCTGGCATCCCACCGCTAAAGATGACGATCGCAAATATCAGAAAGCTTAGCGAGAGCGAGTTTATCGAGTTCAGAAGACAAAACGAGATGTCGATGCACTCCGAGAAACCTTATCTATCGCCGGTGTATAGGTAGTTTGGGCGGTAAACTCCGCCCGCTTTGCAAAGATGAAATTTAATCGCGGCTGCAGGTAGCGGCAAAATTTGATGAAATTTCATCTCTGCGGGCGCTTCATGGCCGCTTGCAAATTGCAAGCGGCTCGTGGAATTTTCCACGCGATTTTTTAAATTCAAAAATGCGAGCGATTTAAATTTACGCATTCCGCTTCGGTGCGATGGCTTTACTTCGGCGAATTAAGGCTATTTAAGCAAAATTTCACTACGATACGGGCGAAATTCAAACAAGGAAGGTCTATGGAGCCGATTTATAGAGCGGAGATAGTTAAATTTAAAGGCGATGAAAGAAGGATCGTAAGCGATATCTTGGTGCGCGAGATCAAGCTTGAAATTTTATTAAACGACAAGCGTTTCGGCGCGCTGATGGCGACTCCGAGCGATCAGAAGGCGCTTGCGGTAGGATATTTGCTGAGCGAAAATTTGATCTCGGATCCAAGCCGTATAAAAAGCATAGAGCTCGCGCCGGACGGGCTTAGCGTGAATGTCTGCGGCGAGATAAACGAAAAGCGGCTAAATAGCTTCGATACCGAAAAAGTCATCATCAGCGGCTGCGGGCGCAGCTCTACCGCAAATATCGATCCTGCAGCTATGGCGGCGCGTAAAGTCCGCTCGGACGCTAAATTTCATAAGAATGAAATTTTAAATTTGATGAGCGAGTTTTACACGCAGTGCGAGCTTTATGAGATGACGGGCTGCGTGCACACCGCAAAGCTCTTTACCGCGGGCGAGTATTTTATCGGCGAGGATATCGCCCAACACAATACCATCGATAAATCCGTCGGCAAGGCGGTCTTGGCGGGGTGCGATACGCAGGGCTCGCTTCTTTTGGTAAGCGGCAGGCTAAGCTCCGAAATGGTCGCCAAAGCCGTGATGAGCGGCGTTAGCGCGCTTGTTTCGCGCACGGCTCCTACGAGCCTAGGTGTCGTGATTGCGCGTAAATTTGATCTTACCCTTTGCGGCTTCGCGCGCGGCGAAAATTTAAACGTCTATAGCGGCGAAGAGAGAATTTTGAGTTAAGAGGGCGGCATGGAGATAGATATCAAGATAGACGATAAAAAAGCAAGCGAGATCAAAAGGCTGATTTTAAATTTACTAAATCCAAGCGGCAAGCTCGATTGTGGCGCGGCGTTTAAGATCGCAGCCAAATTAGGCGTAGATGCGAGCGTCGTAGGAGATCTCGCGGCACGCGAAGGGATACGGATAGATCGCTGCGAACTCGGTCAATTCGGCAAGCTGCAATGTAGCGGAGGCAGCATAAAAGCGCTGCAAAAGCTAGATCCGCTTTTGGATGAGAAAAGGCGGATTTTTTGCCGTGACGCCCGCGCCGTAGCTAGCGGCGGAGTAGGGTTCGATACGGTGCGCTCTACGCTTAAGGAGCACGGCATAGACGTGAAATATTGTCAGCTGGGCTGCTTTAAGGAGAAGAAAGGCAAAAGAATGAGAGTAAAAACAAAAACTTGGATCGAAAATGCGCAGGGCGAGCTCATTTTCGGCAAGGGCAAAACTGAAGTGCTAGACGTGATCGCCCAAACGGGCTCTATCTCTAAAGCCGCCGAGGTTTTGGGGATGAACTATAAAAAGTGCTGGAGCCATCTGCAAATTTTACAAAAAAATCTGCAAGAGGAGCTCTTTAGCACCAAGCAAGGCGGCGGCAATGCCGCGGGCACGACGCTAAATGAGCGCGCCTATGAGCTGATCGCCGCGTATAAGCAGCTGCAAAGCGATATAGAAAACTACGCAAACGAGCGCTTTAAGGAGCTTTTTTTGAAAAAAGAGGGCGAGAAAGACGCAAGTAAAGCGAAAGATAAAAACCATTAAATTTAAAGGAGAAACGATGTTTGTAAAGCTAAACGAACGAACCTATCTAAATAAAGACAGGATCACGCGCATCAAGGTAGATAGCGTCCAAGACGGTATCAGAATTCGCTTCTATGAGGGGCAGTTTCAAGTCGCCAAAAGCGGCAGATTTGAAAGCGAAGAAAAAGCGATGGAGTGGCTGCAGAAAAATTTTATCGGCAAATAGCCGCAAAGCGCACTTAATAGCCGCGCGAGCAGCTTGCGAACAGATCCGTAAAACAACGCTTTTTGTGATACGGTAGCGACTTACCGCTCATTAGCACGACGATAGTTTTCGGTGGTTTGCGCTTTCAAGAAGAGTTTGTGCAAAGATGTTGCGGTAAAATTTACGGCGAACGAGCCTCGGATATAGAGCCTGGCGTAGTCTGTAAATAGAGGATGTAGTTGAAATAAGGTCTATGACGACATTCGTTCGCCAAATTTACTTGAAAAATTTCATCATTTAAACCCTGCCAACGGCATTTTTTGCTCAGTTTTGCTTATCGTGCCTATATAGTATTTATATTTTATTAAGCACTCATTAGATATAGTCGCGGGCAAAATTCTAAGGGGAAATTTTGAAAAGCTTCAAACTTCGGTTTATTTATGCTATCTGTGTGATAGTCGTATGCGCGCTGTATCTATTAGCCGAAAGATCGGGTCTTATAGAGCGCAAACAAACTCATTTTACCGTTACTTCAGATACTAATGTCTCAAAAGTGCCAGGTCTTAGCAAATATGTAACCCAAGAAGAGGTCGATAGCTTCGCATTTCGCTACTGGGATATAGATTACAATTCAAATCCGAAAAACGTATTTAAAGAACCCGCCATAGACGTAGAACTAAAAAGGCTTTTAAAAAGCAAGCAAACTGATAAAATTTTAAAATTTATGAAAGATAATAATCTATCCGCCAATCATATTATGCACGGAGGGGTAACGCCTGTGATGTATTCTAGCTTTTGGAATGATACGAATACTACTCAAGAGTTTATAAAGCTAGGTGCGGATATACATAAAAAAGACGAATACAAGCTATCCGCTATGGCTTATGCGATAGAAAATAATGCTACTAATACTGTTAAACTATTGCTTGATAATGGAGTTAAATTTAGTGAGATTGATATAGTACAAGGGTATATAGGATGCCCTTGGTATTCCAAAGATACAGAAATTATAGTTGATAATAATAAAATAGATATAAAATTTACTGGATGCATAAAGGGAGAATCCTCAAAAGATCCTATTTATCCATTGAATTATGCAATATATAGTAACCTTATAGAAATTGCCGATATGATGTTGCAAAGCGGTATAAGACCAAAAGAATATAAAAGCGCTCTATATTATTTAAGTAATAGCAGCATTCCATTTAAGCAAAAAAATATATTTAAAAAATCTATTTATAACTCTCTGCCAAGAGAACCTATATACGAAGATAAATTAAAGTTATTAATAAAATATAATATAGATGGCTTGCCTGATCAAGATGACTTTATCGTAGCTCGCAACAATTGTCTGAATAATACAGCCATGTCTATAAAAAAGAAAGAGTCTTACATAAATCATATGAACGATTACTGCTATGGAGAGAAGATCTTAGAATCATACGATTGGGCTCTTCGGGGTAGATGGTCGGTAAAACATAACGAAGAGAGGGAAAAAGGAACCGATAGATACTGGAAAGAAAAAGATTTTATAAAATTTTTCGGCTATATGCCAAACGATAAAAAATGTACCAAGCTAGCACCTGACATCAAAATATTAAATTTCTATAATATGAAAATAGATAGATATAAAGCTCTTTGCGGCAATGGGCTAAGCGATGAAGAGATTTTGCAAAAAAGCAGCCTTAAAGATAAAAATAGTACTGAGGCATTCGATATTGAGACATTTTTTAAATATTTAAATTTTGAAGAAATGCTAGAGAAAGCGAAAGTGGAAATTCTACATAACGGTGAGAAAATTGATATAAAAGATTATGCCGAAATTCTAAGACAAGAAGCAGCTAAAAAACTAGATAGTAATCAATAAATTTGAAGGAGTAAAACTATATAGCATCAGAAATTAAGCGATATAGTGGGCAAAGCTTTTCTAAATTCTCATTAAAATTCCCTCCTGTCAGGCCACAAAGCCTTAAATTAATCCAAATTTTACTATAATTAATCACTTTAATTTTAAAGGCCGCAAATGCTAAGCTTAGACGAAATTCGAAAAAATATCATATTAAAACAAGGCGTGCACTATTTTGACTACACCGCTTCAGGGCTTGCTTATGAGCCCGTAGAGCGCGAGATAGCGGACGTCCTCAAAACCTACGCCAACACCCACTCCGACAGTAGCTCCAGCGCCATCATCACGCAGCGCCGCTACGAGGGGGCGCGCGAGAGCCTAAAAAAGCTGCTAGGGCTTGACGAGCGGTTTTGTCTCATTGCTTGCGGGCAGGGCGCGACGGCCGCGATCAAGAAATTTCAGGAGCTGCTCGGCATCTACCTGCCGCCTGCGACTAGAAGCGCGATCGGCGAGGCAAATTTACGCGCCGTGCAGCTTCCGCTCGTGCTCGTTTCGCCATACGAACACCACTCAAACGAGCTTAGCTTTCGCGAGGGGCTTTGCGACTATATGCGCGTGCCGCTTAGCGAGTCCGGCGAGATCGATCTGCTCGCGCTTGAGCACATCTTGAAGCTAAATGCGGGACGCCGCATCATCGGCTCGTTTAGCGCCGCCTCAAACGTCACGGGCGTCATCAGCGATTATAAAAAAATCAGTGAGCTAATCAGAGCCGCGGGCGGCATCGTGGTCTTTGACTGCGCGGCGCTTAGCTCTCACGCAAATTTAGACTGCGATCATTTCGACGCGATTTTCCTCTCGCCGCATAAGTTACTCGGCGGAGTCGCAAGTTGCGGGCTTTTGGCGATCAAAAAGGAGCTACTTAACAGCGATGTGCCGACCTTTGCCGCGGGCGGGACGGTCGCCTATGCCAGCCGTGAAGGGCACGTGTTTTTGAAAAATCCTGAGCAGCTAGAGGAGGGCGGTACGCCGCCTATCATCGGGCTCATGCGGGCAAATTTGGCATACGCGCTGCGAAACGAGGTCGGTTTTGAGAGGATAAAAAGCGCCGAGGACGAGCTCGCACGGCTTTTTGAGAGCGAACTAGCAGGCATTGACGAGATCATAAACTACGCTCCAAAGGGCGCGCCGCGGCTGCCGATAATTTCGTTTAACGTGCGCGGC
>CAURQQ010000023.1:0-32561 GCA_963527265.1 uncultured Campylobacter sp.
CCCCGCTACGGCGAATTTTAAGCTTAGAGCTTTGAATTTATTCTTAAATTTGGGGGGTTGTGCGAAATTCATAAAAAATTCACCTTATGTGCGGACGAGCGAGCTTTGAAATTCCAAAATTCCTAGAATTTCGCTAAAATTGCGGGCAAATTTAAAGAGGGGCGAAATTTTGACTATTTACGATTTGGAGCGCCTGCGACTGGACGCGAAAAAGCACGTGGAGCAGCTAAAGCTGCTCGCCGTCATAAGCACGGTGGCGCTGTTTGCGGTATTCGGCGTCATCGCGTATTTTGCGCGCAGGCAGGGCGTGCAGAGTTTTAGCGCGACGATGCTTATGCTGCTGGCGATAGCCTCGCTTGCCGTGAGCCTTAAAGAGGTGCACTTAAACGGCTGGCAAAAGGATCTCATCGGCACGGAAAATATCTTGAAATTCGGCGCGGTAGCAATCTCCTTTTTGATCTTCAAATACTCCGCGGCCTTGCCGCAGGCGCTGATAGGCTTGGCTGCGCTTGCGCTTGGGGTGTGGCTAGCAGCGCGGCTTTACGCGCTCGGCGTAAGAAGCATGCAAGAGATCTTTACCGGGCGGTACCGCCAAAACTACAAGCAGCACTATCTGGCGCCTTTCGTGCGCGAGCTCGGCTACGAATACGTCTCCTACGGCAGCGTGCCGTTTTGGCGCGTGGTGCAGAGCGATCTGTTCGAGTTTATCGAAAATCTGCACGGCAACGACCGCGTGGGCGGCGCGTGGCAGGGGGTGAGCTTCGAGTTTAGCGACGTGAGCTTTTTTCATCAAAATTTGCAGCACGAGCTTGTGGGGGCGTTTTTCGTAGCGGAATTTAACAAACGCATCATCGCGCCTGTTTTCATCTATCCGCGCGAGATACAAAACAAACAGCACGTAGGTCTAAAGCCCGTTGCGATGGATAACGTGGAGTTTACCGCGCGCTACAAGGTGCTTAGCGACGAGCCGCAAAATGCGATGTACGTGCTGACGCCTGCATTTATGGAGCGATTTTTGGCAGTGGGCGACGCGCTCGGGGCGCAGATCTGGGCGAGTATCAGAGAGCGGCGGATCCATATTTTCGTGCACACCGGGCGCGATAATTTTGAGCCTAGCGTCTATGAAAGCGTGCTGCGCCGCGACCCCGCAAGCGAGATAAAGAGTGAAATTTTAAGCTTTTTGAGTATCGTTAAAATTTTAAAACTGAATGTGAGGATTTGGATTTAATAAAATTTGAGCGGTATTTTTGCTAAAAATCTTTAACTCTTAAAAGATAATTCGGCGCGTATAGGTCTTTATTAAATTTTGATTTCATACGAGGCTATCTTCTAAGCATTTATCGCTTAGCTACTTATCAAATTCTTGCTTTACGTCTAAATCTGCTCTTTACTCCTAGCTTATATAAAAATTTGCGGCTGGATTTTGTCTAAATTTTTACCCGTTTTTAGCAGAAAATAGGTTTTCAGTTCCTTGTATTCGTTGCTTGTTAAAATCGAGACGTCGATGATGAAGTGCTTATCAAAAATGATCAAACTATCGCCGCTTAGCATATCCAGTCCAAGTCCTAGCCCGTTTATTATCCTAAAAATTAGCAATGGAAGCATGCCGAGCCCAAATGCTATCGGCACTATAAATGGGGCTATCGCATAGCCCTTAAAGTAAAAAACGGCGGACATTAAAACGAAGTAGATCATAACGACGCTAATTACAAACTTTTTTGTGATTGTCGGCAACTGGGGCTGGGAAGGCCCAAAGGTTCGTTTTATCCCCACTATATTTGATAATTTTATTTCGAGCAGGACTAAATTCTTCTTCGTAGAAAAATACTCTATGGCGGAATTCTTAAATTTAATATAGCAGCTTCCTAGCTCTTTTGGGCGTTCATTTAGCTCTCCTGGATGCGGTGGTCTGTATGGTGCAAAATGTGAAAGAAAGTCCAAAATAAATACAATCGGCAGATATAGCTTTATCATCTCTATCGAGTTATCTTTGATGATTATCGGATATTTGTCGTAATCCCTAGTTTCGGTCTTTTTTAGCGTAGCGCTGATTTCAAATTTATCCAAATTTAGCTCTTTATAAACGGAATTTTAAAGCGTTTTATATATTCTCAAATAGGGCGGCAGCACGCAGGTGCGGCGGATAGTAAATTACCACCGCAGTGCGTCTCGCAAAACCGCGTCACAGCTCAAAATCAAAACCTGTCTTGCAAAAGCAAATCCGCAGTAAAATCTATAGCTCACACAATCATGCCGTGCCGTCGGCTTATAAAGTCGCAGTTTGAAAACCGCGCCGTAAAGCCAGCTTAAAATCACGCCCCGCAAAAAACCGCGCTCGCGCTGCCAGTCTGTAAAATCATACTCTGCAAAGCGTAAAAAACCGCGGCGCCTCGCTAACTCGTAAAATTTTGGCTCGCCAAAGTCGCGCTGCGCCGCGGGCTGATAAAATCACGGCTCGCATAAACGCAGCGCAATACGCGCAAAAGTAAAATCCGCGGCTTGCAAAATCAAGCCGCAGCATTCAAAAGCGGTAAGCTTTAAATTTTTGGAATTCTGATCTTCTGCCCCGGATAGATGAGGTTCGCGTCCTTGATAACCTCGCGGTTGGCGTCGAAAATAACCTTGTATTTATTCGCGTCGCCGTAGAATTTCTTCGCGATTTTAGATAGGTTATCGCCCTTTACTATGGTGTAGTAGTTCTCGGCGCTATCCTCTCTAATGCCCTCGATCTGCACGTTTTTAATGCCTGCGGTGTTGCCCGCGATGAGGGCTGCTTTTTCGAGAGTTTCCTTATCGGCGTTGCCGCTGATTTTGACGGTGTCGCCCTGCACCTCGACCTCTAGCCCCTCTACCGGCGTAGAGCTGAGATTGGCGGCGATCTCGTCTTTTACGTGCTTGGCGTCATCGCCTAGACCTAGTAGTTTCTTGCCTGCTTCGGCTACGAATGAAAGTAAACCCATGTTTTCTCCTTTGGTTAAAGTGACGAAATTTTATCTTAAATTTACCAACGATCAGCTTAGATGCATATCTTTACGGCTCCGCCCTAGCCAAGTGATGCGACCTATAGTGCTCGTTCTATGCGCGAAGCGGGTTCTCGGACTATTAACAATGCCATACCCGTCTATTCATATTTGCAGCGTATGAATTATCAGCGCCGCGACTACGCTAAATTTTTCGTCAGTAAATTTCTAGCGATCACGGCGCATACGATGCTAAAAACGACGACCGAATATGAGTTGAGATTTAGCCCACAAAATCCCGCGCTTAGGGCAAAGGCGCAAAGCGGCGCGTTTAAGTTGATCGCTAAAAAGGCAGCCCCTCCGCAAACGCCTGCTGCGCTTAGGCTAATAGGTAGAATTTCGCTGATCGCAAACCCCACGCATAGCCCTAAAACTGCACCCAGCGCGAAACTCGGCGTGAGCGTGCCGCCGTATCCGCCGCAGCGAAAGATCATAAGAATGCAAAACGCTTTGCAAAGCAAGATCGCAAGCAAATATGGACTAAAGGATGCGGAGTCGAAAGCAAACTGCGCTGCAGAGCGCCCGTTACCTAAAATTTCAGGCACGTATGCACCGATCGCTGCGGTAAGCAAGAATGCAAATGGCAGTGTAAGTGCGATTTTGAGGCTTTTTATGCGCAGCTTTTCGCACAAGCGCACTCCGTCTTGAAAGTATTTTGCTGCGACCCCCGTGACAAGCCCGATTAGAGCCGCTGCGAGTAAATTCTGTGGGGTAGGAGCGAAGTTCGAAACTGCGTAATAAATTTCTTTTGAAGCTCCGAATTCCGCTGTAGCTGTAGCCACCGCGCTTGTGGCAAAGGCGCATAAAATCGCTCGAGTATCGAAGCTTTTAAGCAAAATTTCTAGGCTAAAAAGCGCGCCCGCTAGCGGGACGTTATATGCAGCGCCCAGTCCCGCTCCCGCGCCGCATGCGACGAATAGCCGAAGCTCGTCTTCGCCGATATTTAAGGCGCGGCAAATTTTAGCTGCAAATAAGCCACCCAGCTCGCGCGGAGCAGCCTCGCTGCCTACCGGTGCGCCCAGAGCGATGGCTACTAGCTGCAAAACCGAGTGGATTAAATTTTGCCAAAACGGCGGATTTTGCCCATCCATCATCGAAGCTACGTTTAAAAAGGGTTTTAGTCTTATTAGCAGAATTCTAATTAAAGTTACGATTGCGCCGGCTGCAAGGACGCTAAGAAAGCGCCTAAGCGCAGTAGTTTGCTCCGTGATAATGTGAAATTCCTCATCATTATGCCCGAAAGCAAAAGTTTCAATTTCGTTGATGCCGAAGTTTAAGAGCCCTGCGCAAAGCCCCATTATAACGCCTATCGCAAGGATCGCTAAAAAGAATTTAGTACTCAAAATATGCCTTTTTGAAACGCATAATTATATAAAATTTTAGCTTTAAAAAATCCTTATCATGCGTGTAAAAGTAGCTAAAACGCGAGTAAAATTTAAATAATGGCTAAGAATTTATATCGTCTCTGCGGGTAAATTTTGCGCGAAATTCTATGAAGCTTAGGTAGAGGCAGAATTTTATTTACGTTAATCGCGCGAGTAAAATTTACGTAGATTTTATATAGCGCGTAGAAAATTTAGTAAAATTTCGCATCGCGCGGGAGGACAAAATTTTATTTGAAATTTCTTGCCGCGAGGACAGGCGAAATTCTACGTAAAATTTAAATCTATCCGAGCGGGTAAAATTTTAAGTTGCGCGGGCGGGAAAAATTTTGCAGAGGCCGCATACAATTTCGCGCAGAATTCTAATTTGCGAAAGAGGGCAAAATTATGTGCAGAATTCCGATCTGCGTAAGCAGGCGAAATTCGCGTTAAATTCTAAGTCGCGAGGCTAGGCAAAATTTCGCGCGGAATTTTAATTTGCATGAGTCATAGAATTTTGCGCCCCCTCGCGAACAAATTCGCTTAGAATTTCGCTATTTTTTCCATATATCGTCCTTTTCGCCGGCTGCGGGCGCGCTTAGCTTTTTATCCAGGGCCGAAATTTTATCCGCGAGCTTTTGCGCGCCGCCGAAAATTTCATCTTTTTTCGGAAGCCCGAAGTGAAATTTAAAACCTACGCTATCTCCGATGCTTGCAAGTAGCGATTTGGGCGCGTTTGCGATCGCGTCTTTAAAGATCGCCGCGTCGATGCCGAGCTCGGCTAAGTTTTTTAACGCTCGCGCAGAGCCGATAAACATCGCAATCTTGGCGTCGAAAAGATAATCGTTTGCTAGCTTTTGCGCAGTCGTGGCTGATTTTTTATCCACGACGATGAAGCGCGCGCCTGCACCGTTTGCGAGCAAAATTTCATTTATATCGTTCGTGATGACGCTAAATTTTTTCTGCGCCTTTTGCGCCGCGGCGATGAGCCTGTCGTTAAATTTAAAGAGCAGATTGTCGTATTTGAAAACTTCGTCGCCGTTTTTGATGAGATACAGCGGCTCGTAGGGCACGAGCGCGTGGCCTAGGATGATCATTTGCCACCCCTTAGTTTGGCTTCGCAGGATTTGCAAAGGCGCTTTTTATCGCGCAGAGCAAGCTCGTCGTTGCTAAAGTATGTCCCGCACTCGTCGCACGCCAAAAGCTCGGTCGCATCGTCCTTTTTCTTTATGCGAAATCTAGGCACTATCAAAAAATATATGAGCGCCGCGATAACGGCGACGGCTAGAATTTTTCCCATTATTTTACCCTTTTGATCACTAAAAAATTTCTATTTTTCAAAGCGTTTTCGCCGCTAAAAATTTCGCAGCGCGCGCTCGTAAATTCCTTGCGGAATTCCGCCGCTTCCGCCTCTGCGCCCGAGCCTTTGTAGAGTAAAAACGTCGTGTTTTCATCGTAAAAGCCGCGGCAAATTTCGACTAAACTTCGCGCGCTCATTAGCGCCCGCGAGCTTATCAGATCGGCGCGCAGCTTTGCGCCGTCTTGCACGCGCTCGGCGTGGATTTTTACGTTAGCTAGAGCAAGGCTAACCTTCGCGTAGGTTAGAAACGCCGCTTTTTTCCGGTTGGGCTCAAACAGATGCCACTCGCACAGCGGCAGCGCAAGCGCTAAAAAAATCCCGGGGAACCCCGCTCCCGAGCCGATGTCGCACGCGACGTGCGGATAGCGCGGTATGAAATTCGCTCCGCTTAGGCTGTCGCGCACCACCGCATCCAAATCGTCGTAATTCGTGAGGCTATGGACGCGGTTAAATTTTTGCAGGCAGGCTTTAAATTTAGCTACCTGCTCGCCAAAGCTCTCGTCCGGCGCAAGCTTCACAGCAGATGCCCCATCTGCTCTTTTTTGACGCGCAGATAGTTTTCGTTAAATTTATTAGGCGTGATGATTATCGGCACACGCGCGACTACTTCGACTTTTAGATCGTGTAGCTTTTGCGGATTGTTCGTAAGCAGATTTATGCGCGAAATTCCAAAATGAGCGAGTATGAAATCCACGATTTCGTAGGTGCGCTCGTCCGCTTTAAAGCCGAGCTGATGATTTGCTTCGATCGTATCGAGGCCCTGATCTTGCAGCGCGTAGGCGTTGATTTTATTAAAAAGTCCGATATTGCGCCCCTCTTGACGCAGATAGATCACCATGCCGCCGCGTGCTTCGATATATTTTAGGCTTGCTTCGAGCTGGTCGCGGCAGTCGCACTTTAGGCTGCCGATCGCATCGCCGGTAAGGCACTCCGAATGGATACGCACATTTACGACGTCCGCGAAAGGCTGCTTAAATATCGCCAAATGCTCCTTATTCCCTTGCTTAAACGACTGAACGCGGAAGCTTCCGAAGCGGGAGGGGAGATTTGCGACCTCTGAAATTTTTATATCCATGCTTAAATTTACTCCAATTGTGATATTATGAATCCCACAATTCTAGCTAAAAAAGGAAAAATAATGTTTAAACGATTTAGACGGCTACGAATAAACCCCGCACTTAGGGATCTGGTGCGACAAACCGATCTGCAAACCCGCTTTCTAATCTATCCGCTTTTTGTGGTGGAAGGAAGCGGCATCAAAAAGGAGATCGCCTCGATGCCGGGCGTATTTCAGATGAGCTTGGATGAAATTTTAAAAGAGTGTGAAATTCTCACATCGCTCGGTTTGAATAAAATTTTACTTTTCGGAATTCCTTCGCTAAAGGACAGCATCGGCTCGGACGCGCTAAGCGAGGACGGCATCATCGCTACTTCGCTGCGCGCTATAAAGGCTAAATTTCCAAATTTGCTCGTCATCACCGATCTGTGCTTTTGCGAATATACCGACCACGGGCACTGCGGCATCATCGATCATGTGCATCAGACGGTGGATAACGACGCGACGCTTGAAATTTCGGCGCAGCAGGCGCTCATTCACGCCAAAGCGGGCGCGGATATGATCGCGCCTAGCGGCATGATGGACGGCATTATCGCCGCTCTGCGAGAGACGCTCGATCGCGGCGGATTTGAAAATTTGCCGATTATGGCGTATTCGAGCAAGTTCGCCAGCGGCTACTACGGGCCGTTTCGCGACGTGGCGGAGAGCGCGCCGAGTTTCGGCGACCGCAGTAGCTACCAGATGGATCCCGCAAATAGATTTGAGGCGATCAACGAAAGCCTGCAGGACGAGGCGCAGGGAGCGGATATCTTGATGATAAAGCCCGCGCTTGCGTATCTGGATCTAATCAGAGACCTTAGAGAGCGCACGCTGCTGCCGATCTGTGCGTATAACGTAAGCGGCGAATACTCGCTTTTGCAGGCGGGTAAAAAAGCGGGCGTGATCGACTATGAGCGCGTGATGATGGAGACGATGATAGGCATAAGGCGCGCCGGCGCGGATATGATCATCACCTATCACGCCAAAGAAATCGCGGAAATTTTAAATAGGGGTTAGCGATGAATAAAATAGCACTCGAAATTAAAAGTAATGAAATGGAAGCCGTCTTGGATGCCGTGATGAAGCTGGCAAAAAAGATGAAATTTGAAGCTAAAATTCTATCTGAAAATAAAGATGAGTGCATAGAGAATTTTGGCGAGCTTTCGAGCGTCGTTATTGCGAAGTTGGATAAGCCGAGCAATAGAGCCGTTTTTGAGCGCTTAAAGGATAAATGAAAAAGACAAATGAAATATTTAACGCTGCATCAGGCTATTTTCATCCACGATAAAATGCTAGAAAAAATAGGCGGAAGCAAGGGGTATAATAAAACTTCGCTTGGCTATTTATCGTCTGCGTTGCAGAATATAAAAAACGATCTGTATTATCCTGCTATGTCGGATAAACTCGCGCATTTGACGCATTCGTGCATAAAATTTCATCCTTTCACCGACGGCAATAAAAGGACGGCGATTTTGCTAGCCGATATGTTTTTATCGGCGAATTCTATAGTTTTGGACGACGAGGAATTTTATGCGGCGATGGAAGACGTAGTCGTAAAGGTGGCTACGGGCGATATGACGAAAGGTGATTTAAAAGAATTTTTTAGTAAATTTATAAAAGATAAAGGAGCGATATGAGGCACTTTCTTACGTTAAACGATTTTAGTAAAGACGAGATAATCGAAATTTTAAATTTAGCCTTTGAGATTAAAAAAGAAGCCAAAGTGCGAAATTTTAAGCCGTATTTAAAAGATCAAAAATTAGCGATGATATTTGAAAAAAGCTCGACCAGGACGCGCGTGAGCTTTGACGTGGGGATGAACGAGCTAGGCGGGCACGCGCTGTTTTTGAGTAGTCGCGACATCCAGCTCGGGCGAGGCGAGCCGATCAAAGATACCGCGCGCGTGATTTCGCGAATGTGCGATCTGATTATGGCGCGCGTAAATCGGCACGAGACGCTAATAGAGTTCGCGGAATTTAGCCGCGTGCCGGTGATAAACGGACTAAGCGATAAATTTCATCCTGTACAGCTAATGGCGGATTTAATGACGATCGTGGAATGCGGTATTAAAACTCCAAAAATAAAAGCCGCGTACGTGGGCGACGGCAACAATATGGCGCATTCGTGGCTGATGCTTGCTAGCAAGCTTGGCTTTGAGCTAAGAGTAGCGACGCCCGTGGGCTATGAGGCTGATCCGCAGATACTGGCGCAGGCGCAAGAAAATGCTAAAATTTCAGGCGCTAAAATTTTAATAACAAACGATATAAAAGAAGCCGTAAGGGGCGCAAACGTCGTGACGACCGATACCTGGGTCTCGATGGGGCAAGAGGCCGAAAAGGAGCAAAGAATTCGCGATTTCGCAGGCTTTTGCGTGGATGAAAATTTAATGACTCTGGCTGAAAAAAACGCGATCTTTTTACACTGCCTGCCGGCGTATCGCGGATACGAGGTGAGCGAGGCCGTGTTTGAAGCGCACGCGGATGAAATTTTTGCAGAGGCGGAAAATCGCCTGCACGCGCAAAAGGGCGTCATGGTCTGGCTGGATCAAAAAAGGTAAATTTAGGAGAACGCATGGAAGAAAAAGATAAAGCTCTAAAAAAGATCGACAAAGCGAGCGAATTTTTCGGGCTGGATAGCTCGAAAAGGACGGTTTTTGAAATTTCGCAGGGCGAAGACAACGAGAAAAAACTCACTCTAAAAAGCGGTTCGTGGAGCGACGAGGAGCCGTGGTTCGGCATCGACGAAAATAACGAAGTGCACACGATGATCTCGATAAAATCGCTTGCAAATCTCATCGCCGCGACCAAAAACGCGATGCAGGAAAATTTTAACCTCAAGCTTGAGCGCTCGATTTTGCAGCATACGCCGGTGGATTTCGGCGACGCGTGGATCGTGTGTATGGACGAGATCAGAAGGCTAACGGGCGCAAATCCGAGTGCGAAAAGATTAAGTTTAGACGTCGATGCTGTCGTTTCGCGCGTAAAAAGCCTGCATCCGAACCTTTTCATCGATATCGAAGAGCTTGTCAAAGCCAAGGCGGGCAGCCGTGAATAGCATAGACTTCGACGCTTACGCGAAATTTTCGCGCCCGGGGCCTCGCTACACGAGCTATCCGACCGCTTTGGAATTTAGCGAAAACTTCAGCTACGACGGGTATTTGAACGAGCTGAAAAATCAGAAAAGCTCCACGCCGCTGTCGCTTTACTTTCACATGCCGTTTTGCCGCTCCGCCTGTTATTTTTGCGGCTGCAACGTAATTTACACGGGCAAGCGCGACAAGATGGATCGGTATTTGGACTATATCGAGCGTGAAATGCAAATTTTAAGCGACATCGTGGACGGCTCCAGGCAGGTCGTGCAGATGCACTTCGGCGGCGGCACGCCTACATATTTTAGCGCCGAACAGCTCGCGCGCCACATAAAAAATATCAAAAAATATTTTAAAAGCTTTAGCTCTGAAGCCGAGATCAGCTGTGAGATCGATCCGCGATTTTTAAACGCCGAGCAGCTTGACGTGCTCGTTTCAAACGGCTTTAACCGCATCAGCTACGGCGTGCAGGACTTTGATCCGCGCGTGCAAAAGGAGATCCACCGCATCCAGCCTTTCGAGCTTACGAGGGACGTCATAGCTATGGCGCGCGAGAGGGGGATAAAATCGATAAATATGGATCTGATCTACGGCCTTCCATATCAGAGCCTAGCTAGCTTTAAGCGCACGCTGGAGCTTGCGCTTTCGCTTGATCCGGACCGCTTTGCGATCTTTAACTACGCGCACGTGCCGTGGATAAAAAAATCGATGCGTAAATTTGACGAGACGACACTGCCAGAACCGAAGGTGAAGCTTGAAATTTTAAAATTTACACACGATTTTTTGAGCTCGAACGGATATGAGATGATCGGCATGGATCACTACTCAAAGCCCGCAGACGAGCTTCATGCTGCGCTTAAAAACGGCTCGTTGCACCGCAACTTCCAGGGCTACACGACCAAGGGCGGCGCCGATCTGATCGGTATCGGGCTAACTAGCATCGGCGAGGGCGCGCGCCACTACGCGCAAAATTTCAAGGATATGGACGCGTATGAAGCCGCGATCGATGCGGGCAGGCTACCGTATTGCAGGGGCGTTTTGCTAAATGAAGAGGATCTGCTGCGCAAAGAGGTAATTATGGGGCTGATGAGCAATTTCTGCGTCGATATAGAGGCGATCGAGGAGAAATTTAAGATAAATTTTTTCGAGCATTTCGGCGCGAGCCTAAAGCAGCTTGAGGCGCTAAAGGATTTCGTGCAAGTCTCGCCGAATAGAATTTCGGTAACGCCTACCGGCACGCTTTTGATCCGCAATATCGCGATGTGCTTTGATGAGTATATGGGTAAAAATTTGGGCGAAAAGCGCTTTTCTAAAACCGTTTAAGCGGCGCGGCTATGAGTAAGGCAAAGCTTGGAGCGTTCGATTTTGCGGCACTTAGCAAGCGTTGCGTAAAATGTGGTAAATGTATCCAAGTCTGCACGATTCATGGCATTAACGGCGATGAAGTAACGAGCCCACGCGGATTTGTGGATCTTTTGGGCGCTTACGGCAGAAATGAGCTAAAGCTTGATAAAAACACTAAGAAAATTTTTGAAAGCTGCTTTTTATGCACCAACTGCGTAGATATTTGCGGCGAGTCTTTGCCCATAGATACGGCAATCGAGAATGTTCGCGCGCGCATTGCGGAAAAATTTGGCATCGCGTGGTACAAAAAAGCTGCGTTTTGGCTGCTCGGGCACCGCAAAGCGCTGGATCTAGCAGCAGCGCTTGGATACGTGTTTCTTAGCTGTGGCTTTAAGATGCGAAAAGATACGCAAAGCTCTATGTCGCCTAGATTTGGCTTACCAATACTTAAAAAAGAGCGCTTGTTGCCTGCTCCTGCGAAAAAGAGCTTTATGAACTCGCACGCAGAATTTATCGACAACGGCGGCGAAAAAACTATCGGAATTTTTATAGGCTGCATGGCAAACTACGCTTACACGGGCGTAGGCGAGGCGGTTTTACATATCGCGCGAGCGCTAAAGCTAAACGTAAATTTGATGAAGGAACAAGCCTGTTGCGGCGCTCCTGCGTATTTTACGGGAGATTTTGCGGCGGTTGAACGCGTGGCAAAATTTAATATAGCATATTTCGAAAAAGCTCTGCCTGCTCTTGATGCGATTATCGTGCCCGAGGCTACGTGCTCTGCGATGCTGCGGGTGGATTACGCGCATTTTTTTGAAAACGAGCCGCAATGGAAAGCCCGTGCGCAAAAGCTTGCGAGTAAAATTTTTATGGCGAGCGAATACTTTTATAAATTTACAAACTTAGGTGATCTTTTGATGCGCCGCGGCAAAAGGGTTTTAGCGATTACTTATCACGATCCGTGCCATGCCCGCAAAATGCAGGGTATTTGGAAAGAACCGCGCGGCTTGCTCGCTCAAAACTACGAAATAACCGAGATGGATGAGCCTAATAAATGCTGTGGATTTGGCGGCGTGACGATGCAAACCGAGCGCTACGAGCTCGCGCGCGCAGTGGGATTAGCTAAGGCGCGTGCAATGGCAGATCTGCCTGTGCGCGTAGTTTCTGCCGAGTGCAGTGCGTGCAGGATGCAGCTAAATAATTCGCTTTTTTTAAGCAGCTCGCAGACGAGGTGCGTAAATCCGTTGGAGCTCATCGCTGAGGCGCTTATGAGTGAGGAAAATTCCAATGGATAAAATTTAACATTTGTGAAATTCCTGCATTTCGTTAGCTTTTTACTCAATTCACATCCTGGGACAAAATTCCGTGCTTTTGAAATTTTGGTTTTTAAAAATTATGATTAAATTTTATCGTTAGCTTGTAGAGGTTGCGGTCTGCGCTTTTGAGCTTTCTGATATATCAGCCTGAAGTGGCGTGCGGTGTGAACCCATAGGCTTTGCTGCTGCGGTGGGGTTGATTAATATGATTTTAAATACTAAAATTTTGTGGTTTAGAATTTTAGCTGAGGGATTTGCGCAAAATTTTAAGAAGTTGAATTGAGGGATGGATTTTGGCAGAATTTTAATTTTATGTGGCATTATTTGAAATTCTATGGAATTTGCGGCTAATGGCTGGAATTTTGATTTATTAATTCGCGTGGATTTGCTTGGCGGAGCAGGATTAAAGCGCAAATTTTAAATTTCGTAAAATTTTAAATTAGTTACGCACGAGCTTCTTGCACTTCGCGGTTCTGACATTGCGGCAAAATTTCTTTCAAAAATGCCAAAGTGCACTATAAAATATATTCATAATTTTCAGCACGAGATATTTAGCAAAAAAGGCTAAGCTAGCGAGATCATGGATTTAAATTTAATTTTATTCTTGCTCTTTTGTGTCATCTTCAGAGTCCAGCTTTGCTTCTTCGATCAAGAGCCTGTTGGCTTCGGTAGCCTTTTTTATCTCGCTTAAGTTTTCTTCTATCTTATTTAAGCGCTTTTCAAGGGTATTTAGACGCTTTTCCGAGCGGGAGATAAAATAATAAATCAAATAAATCATAAAAACTATTATGATCCAAGGTACGATTTTCATATAAAATTCCTTAAAATTTAAAATTGCGCGCATTATAGCAGAAATTTTATGAAATTTTAAAATAGGCTGTTTTAGCCTTGACAATTGGGGATTTTTCGGTTATAATTGCCACTTCAATTTCAAAATGCTGGTGTAGCTCAGCTGGTAGAGCTACTGCCTTGTAAGCAGTGGGTCGGCGGTTCGATCCCGTCCACCAGCTCCATTTTTTGTAACAGTGTTTGACCAGATTTCATCAAAGGGTGAGATACTCAAGTGGCCAACGAGGGCAGACTGTAAATCTGCTGGCTTTGCCTTCCGT
This sequence comes from uncultured Campylobacter sp., assembly GCA_963527265.1. GTDB lineage: Bacteria > Campylobacterota > Campylobacteria > Campylobacterales > Campylobacteraceae > Campylobacter_B. The sequence goes on from CAURQQ010000023.1 coordinate 13,695, forward strand.
GGTTCGAATCCACGTCTCACCACCATGAATTTTTGATGCGGGATTAGCTCAGTTGGCTAGAGCATCAGCCTTCCAAGCTGAGGGTCGCGGGTTCGAGCCCCGTTTCCCGCTCCACCATTTAGGTTTACTGGGAGCTGTAAAACTTAACTGCTTTTATATGCTTACATAATCTAAATTTTGGTCGCATTGTTGGGTATTGGTAGCGATTTCTCTTTGCCTGAGTTTAGGCTCATATGGCTCAGAGGTAGAGCACTTCCTTGGTAAGGAAGAGGTCGCGGGTTCAAGTCCCGCTATGAGCTCCATAAAATAGAGTCGCTTAGTTTGTTGTGTAATCCACAAATCAATAACGGAGGATATGATGGCTAAAGAAAAATTTAATCGTAACAAGCCACACGTAAACATTGGTACCATCGGTCACGTTGACCATGGTAAGACTACTTTGACAGCTGCTATTTCTGCTGTTCTTTCCAGGAAGGGTCTAGCTGAGCTAAAGGACTACGACAATATCGATAACGCTCCCGAGGAAAAAGAGCGCGGTATTACTATCGCTACGTCTCACATCGAATATGAGACCGAGAAACGTCACTATGCTCACGTTGACTGCCCAGGTCACGCTGACTACGTAAAAAATATGATTACTGGTGCGGCGCAGATGGACGGCGCTATTTTAGTTGTCTCTGCTGCGGATGGTCCTATGCCTCAAACTCGCGAGCATATCTTGCTTTCTCGCCAGGTAGGCGTTCCTTATATTGTAGTTTTTCTAAACAAAACTGATATGGTCGATGATCCGGATCTTTTAGAGCTAGTTGAAGAGGAAGTTAGAGATCTTTTAAAAGAGTATAAATTCCCTGGCGACGAGACCCCAATCATTAAGGGCTCTGCTCTTAAGGCTCTTGAGGAAGCAAAAGCTGGACAAGATGGCGAATGGTCTGCAAAGATTATGGAGCTTATGGATGCTGTTGATAGCTATATTCCAACTCCTGTTCGCGATACTGATAAAGATTTCCTTCTTCCGATCGAAGATATTTTTTCGATTTCCGGTCGCGGCACCGTTGTAACCGGTAGAATCGAAAAAGGCATCGTTAAAGTTGGCGATACTATCGAGATCGTAGGTATTAAACCTACTCAAACCACTACCGTCACTGGCGTTGAGATGTTTAGAAAAGAGATGGATCAAGGTGAAGCCGGCGATAACGTAGGTGTTTTATTGCGCGGTACTAAGAAAGAGGAAGTAGAGCGCGGTATGGTTCTATGCAAACCAAAATCGATCACTCCTCATACTAAATTTGAGGGCGAGGTTTATATCCTAACTAAAGAAGAAGGCGGACGCCATACTCCATTCTTTAATAATTATAGACCGCAGTTTTACGTTCGTACTACAGATGTTACCGGTTCGATTACTCTTCCTGAGGGAACCGAGATGGTAATGCCTGGCGACAACGTTAAAATTACCGTTGAGCTAATTGCTCCGATTGCTCTTGAGCAAGGTACTCGCTTCGCGATTCGCGAAGGCGGTCATACAGTAGGCTCAGGCGTCGTTTCGAAAATCATCGCTTAATTTTTTGCAAGCGGAATTTTAAAATTCCGCTTGCTTTTTTATTCAAGGAAACCAAATGGCAAAGAATTCAAGTAGAGTAAAGGTCGGATTAAAATGCTCCGAAAGTGGCGATATTAACTATACTACTTATAAAAATAGCAAAACTACGACCGAAAAACTAGAACTTAAAAAATATTGCCCTAGATTAAAAAAGCACACGCTTCATAAAGAAGTAAAGTTAAAAGGCTAATTGTTTTATAGGGCAATAGCTCCAACGGTAGAGCGCCGGATTCCAAATCCGATGGTTGGGGGTTCGAATCCCTCTTGCCCTGCCACGAGGATTGGGTATGGAAAAAGTAAAAGAGTATTATAAACAAGCAAAAGTAGAGTTAGATAAGGTAATTTTTCCGACTAAAGATCAGACTAAAACAGCATATATCTCTGTAGTAGTCGTAGTCGTAGTTATCGCACTGTTTTTAGCGCTAGTGGATCTGATTATGTCCGCTTTGATAACGGCCTAAGTAAGGATCGTAATATGGCAAATAAATGGTATGCGATACAAACTTACGCTGGTAGTGAGATGGCGGTAAAGCGCGCAATAGAAGCGCTAAAGCAAGACGAAGCACTTGAGGCTAAGATCGGCGAAGTGCTAGTGCCTACCGAAGATGTTATAGAGGTCAAAAATACAAAGCAAACCATTAAAGAGCGTAGCTTATATCCAGGGTATTGTTTTGCAAATTTAGATCTGGATACCACTTTGTGGCATAGAATTCAGATGCTGCCTAAGGTCAGTCGCTTTATCGGCGAGGCGAAAAAGCCATCTCCGCTACCGGAAAAGGATATCGAAATAATTCTAGAGAAGATCAATAATCGCGAGGCTCCTAAGCCCAAGATTAATTTCGATGAGGGCGAGACGGTTAGGATCGTCGATGGACCTTTTGCTAATTTCAACGGCATCGTAGAAGAGTATGATATGATACATGGCAAGCTTCGCCTCAATGTTTCGATCTTCGGACGAAGCACGCCGATTGAAATTTCATACTCGCAAGTTGAAAAGATTATTTAAATTTTATAAGGAGTAAATTTATGGCTAAGAAAGTTGTTGGCGAAATCAAGCTGCAAATAGCGGCCGCAAAAGCAAATCCAAGCCCGCCGGTAGGTCCTGCACTAGGTCAAAAGGGCGTTAATATTATGGAATTTTGCAAAGCGTTTAACGAGCGAACCAAAGATATGGCGGGCTTTAATATCCCAGTCATCATCACGGTTTATGCCGATAAAAGCTTTACTTTCATCACTAAACAACCGCCTGCGACGGATTTGATCAAAAAAGCAGCGAAGATAGATAAGGGTTCGGACAACCCTCTTAAAAAGAAGGTAGCGTCCTTAACTAAGGCTCAAGTTTTAGAGATCGTCGAGAAAAAGATCGCCGATCTGAATACCAAAGATAGAGAGCAGGCGGCTAGGATTATAGCGGGTTCGGCTCGTTCTATGGGTATTACGGTTACTGACTAGACCTTTTGACCGCTAAGGTTTAAAAAAGCGGTAGCACTTTAATTGCGGAGAAATATATGCCAAAAAATTCAAAAAGATTCAACGAACTTTTAAAAAAAGTTGACGTAAATAAAATTTATAGCGTAGACGAAGCGGTAAGCACGGTAAAAACTCTAGCTTCTGCTAAATTTGATGAGACGGTAGAGATCGCTCTTAAACTAAACGTAGATCCAAGACATGCCGATCAGATGGTGCGCGGCTCGGTCGTTTTACCTGCCGGTACGGGCAAGAGCGTTCGAGTAGCCGTGATTGCAAAAGACGCAAAGGCTAGCGAGGCTAGCGAAGCGGGTGCCGATATCGTGGGTGCCGATGATCTGATTGAAGAGATTCAAAAAGGAAATATAAATTTCGATGTTCTTATCGCCACTCCAAATTTAATGGGACTAGTCGGTAAGGTAGGTCGTATTCTCGGTCCAAAAGGCGTTATGCCGAACCCTAAAACCGGTACCGTTACTATGGATGTCGCTCAGGCCGTTAAAAACGCCAAGGGCGGACAGGTAAATTTCCGCGTCGATAAGCAGGGAAATATCCACGCAGGCCTTGGCAAGGCGAGCTTTAGTAAAGAGCAGCTTTTAGACAATCTTACGACGTTTATCAAAACCATAAATAAGCATAAGCCAGCGACTGCGAAGGGCAGATACGTAACTCATGCATCGCTTTCACTTACTATGAGCCCTGCAGTTACACTGGATAATCAAGAAATAATCGATTTAAAATAAAATTTTAAATTTTTATCTTAGATTGGAGATAGCTCAAGGTTTTTGACTTAATTGATTGAAATTTCAAAATTTCGATCGCTTGGCTTGAAATCACCGATCGGAAAGGAGACCTAATGACGAGAGACGAAAAATCAAAGATAGTAGCGGAGCTTGGCGAGGCTTTCAAAGCTAGCGAAGCTATAGTAATTTCCGATTTTAAAGGCCTTAGCGTTAAGCAGCTTGAAGATCTTAGAAATAGCGCGCGCGAAGCGGGCGTAAAGGTTCGGGTTATCAAAAATACCCTAGCCAATATCGCTTTAAAAAATGCCGAAAAAAACGGACTTAGCTTTAAAGATACCAATATCTTCTTATGGGGCGAGCAGCTTTCTGTATGTAAAGTAGCGGCTAAATTTGAAGAGAAAAATGAAATTTTTAAGCTTAAGACCGCTCATATCGATGGGGAAGTAGCCGGCGTAGATAAGGTTAGGGCGCTTTCGAAGATGCCTTCGAGAGACGAGCTTATCGCGATGCTGCTTCAAGTATGGAATGCGCCGATTCAAAATTTTACGATCGGCTTAAATGCGCTTAAGCAGAAAAAAGAAGCTAGCGCTTAATTAAAAAATTTAGGAGAATAAAATGGCAATTTCAAAAGAAGATGTTTTAGAGTATATCTCTAATCTTTCGGTGCTAGAGCTTAGCGAACTAGTTAAAGAATTCGAAGAGAAATTCGGCGTAAGCGCAGCTCCAGTTATGGTAGCCGGCGGCGCAGGTGTTGGCGGCGCAGGTGCGGCAGCGGCTGAAGAGAAAACAGAATTCGACGTCGTATTGCTTGATGCAGGCGATAAGAAAATCAACGTAATTAAGGTTGTTCGCGCCTTAACAGGTCTTGGTCTAAAAGAAGCCAAAGACGCTACCGAGGCTACTCCGTCCGTTCTTAAAGAGGGACTTAACAAAGAAGACGCCGAGAAGGCCAAAAAAGAGCTTGAAGAAGCAGGCGCTAAAGTCGAACTCAAATAAATCGCGAAATTTTAAAATTTCGCATACAAATGTGTGCCGGTGCGTCGCATCGGCACTTCTTTCTTTAAAATACAACTACGAGGTAGTGGAATGTTAAACAGCCTATATTCAGGAAATCGTCTTAGGGTGGATTTTTCAAAGGTTCCCAAAGACATCGAAATTCCGAATTTATTACAACTACAAAAGAAAAGTTTTGATCATTTTTTAAATCTTGATAACTCGGGTGGAGAAAGCGGCATAGAGAAGGTTTTCAAAGCCATTTTTCCTATCCACGACGCACAGAATAGACTAAGTATTGAATACGTAAGTAGCGAAATTTCAAAGCCAAAGTATTCGATTAGAGAATGCATGGAGAGAGGTCTTACTTATTCGGTAAATTTAAAGATGAAGCTTCGCTTGCTCGTGCATGAGCGCGATGAAAAGACGGGCAAAAAAATCGGCGTAAAAGAGATCAAAGAGCAAGATATATTTATTCGCGACATTCCTCTAATGACCGATAGAATTTCATTTATCATAAACGGCGTAGAGCGCGTAGTCGTAAATCAGCTTCACAGAAGCCCGGGCGTAATCTTCAAAGAGGAAGAGAGCCCGACCGTGCTAAATAAACTTATCTACACCGCTCAAATAATACCCGATCGCGGCAGCTGGCTATACTTCGAATACGACGTAAAAGACGTACTATACGTGCGCATAAATAAAAGGCGCAAGGTTCCGATCACGATCCTATTTCGCGCACTCGGCTACAAAAAACAAGACATAATAAAATTATTTTATCCTATTAAGACGATCTATATTAAAAAAGGAAAATTCCTGACCGATTTCGATCCGAAAGAATACGCGGGCAGGCTCGATTACGACATTATAAACGAAAAGGGCGAAGTGCTTCATCAAGCAAGCAAGCGCCTAACATCCAAAAAAGCGGAGAAATTAGCAGAGGATGGATTAAAGCTCATCGAGTATCCGGCTGAAATTTTAGCCGAGCGCTACCTAGCCGATGCCATCGTCGATAAAAACAGCGGCGAGGTGCTTTTTGATTCGCTAACTGCGCTAGATGAGGGTAAGCTAGCCAAGATTGCCAATACTGAGAAAAAATTTACGATCGCTAACGACCTAGCTAGCGGCGTAGATACTTCGATCATAAATTCCTTCATTCAAGACGCCGACGCGCTTAAACTCTTGCAACAAAGCGAGGGCATAGATGACGAGAACGATCTGGCAGCGATTAGAATTTACAAGGTTATGCGCCCGGGCGAGCCGGTGGTAAAAGAGGCTGCAAAGAGCTTCGTAAACGATCTGTTTTTCAACCCTGAGCGCTACGATCTAACCAAAGTCGGTCGTATGAAGATGAACCACAAGCTGGGTATCGAGGCACCGGAGTACGTAACCGTGCTAACCAGCGAGGATATTATCAAGACGGCGAAATATCTAATTAGAGTTAAAAACGGCGACGGCTTCATCGATGATCGCGACAATCTCGGCAATCGCCGCATCCGTTCGATCGGAGAGCTTTTGGCAAACGAGATGCACCTTGGCTTTATCAAGGTTCAAAAGGCGATCAAAGATAAATTTACCGGCATTAGCGGAAATTTAGACGAACTTATGCCGTATGATTTCGTAAACCCTAAAATCATCACCACTACGCTTATGGAATTTTTCACCGGCGGTCAGCTAAGCCAGTTTATGGATCAGACCAACCCGCTTAGCGAGGTTACGCATAAGCGTCGTCTATCTGCGCTGGGCGAGGGCGGTTTAGTTAAAGAGCGCGCCGGCTTTGAGGTGCGCGACGTCCATCCTACGCACTACGGTAGAATTTGCCCTATCGAGACGCCGGAGGGCCAAAACATCGGTCTGATCAATACCCTAGCGACCTATGCAAAGGTGAATGATCTAGGCTTCGTCGAGGCTCCGTATAAAAGAGTCGTAAACGGCAAGGTCACCGACGAGATCGTATATCTTACCGCTACGCAAGAAGAGGGGCTCGTAATCGCTCCTGCGTCCGCTAAATTGGACGAAGAGGGCAATATCGTAGAGGAGCTTTTGGAGGTCAGAAAAGACGGCGAAAACATCATGGCTAAACGTGAGGATATTTCGCTAATTGATCTTTGCTCCGGTATGGTCGCGGGCGTAGCGGCGTCGCTGATTCCGTTTTTGGAGCACGACGATGCTAACCGCGCGCTTATGGGCTCGAACATGCAGCGCCAAGCCGTACCGCTTCTACACTCTACCGCTCCTATCGTAGGAACGGGCATGGAGGCGGTCATCGCGCGCGATTCGTGGGAGGCGATCAAGGCTGGTCGCGACGGCGTCGTAGAAAAGGTCGATAATAAAAATATCTTTATTTTGGGCGAGGACGAGAAGGGACCGTTTATCGATCACTACTCGATGGAGAAAAATTTACGCACCAACCAAAACACTACCTTTTCACAGCGCCCTATCGTGCGAAAAGGCGACGTGATAAAGGCGGGTCAAATCATAGCCGACGGTCCTAGCATGGACGGTGGCGAGCTTGCGATCGGCAAAAACGCCCTTATAGCTTTCATGCCGTGGCATGGCTATAATTACGAGGACGCCGTCGTCATGAGCGAAAAGATGATCCGCGCCGACGAATACACTAGCGTGCATGTTTATGAAAAAGAGATCGAGGCTAGAGAGCTTAAAGACGGCGTGGAGGAGATCACGCGCGACATCCCTAATATCAAAGAGGAGGAGCTTACCCACCTCGATGATAGCGGTATCGTAAAGATCGGCACTCACGTCAAACCGGGGATGATCCTAGTAGGCAAGGTAACTCCGAAAGGTGAGGTCAAACCGACGCCTGAAGAGAGGCTTTTGCGCGCGATCTTCGGCGAGAAGGCGGGACATGTGGTAAATAAATCTCTCTACGCTACCGCTTCGATGGAAGGCGTGGTAATCGACGTTAAAATTTTTACCAAAAAGGGCTATGAGAAGGATCCACGCACGAACAAAGCCTATGAGGATGAAAAAACCGAGCTCGAAAGGGAGCATCACGACAGGCTTTTGATGCTCGATCGCGAGGAGATGCTAAAGGTGGTAGCGCTTCTTTCTAAAAGCGCTTTGCAAAGCGATCAAAACCTAAATAAAAAAGATTATAAAAAGGGCGATAAGGTTAAAAAAGAGGAGCTTGAAAGCTCTAACCGCTTTACGTTAAATTCTTTCGTCAAGGCTTATTCTAAAGCCGTTCAGAAGGAATACGAGGAGCTAAAGAACCACTTCCAAAACGAGAAGCGCAAGCTCAAAGAGGAACACGACGAAAAGATCGAAATTTTAGAAAAAGACGATATCTTACCAAGCGGCGTCGTTAAGCTCGTAAAGGTCTATATCGCTACCAAGCGTAAGCTAAAAGTGGGCGATAAGATGGCGGGCCGCCACGGAAACAAGGGTATCGTCTCAAATATCGTTCCTGAAGTCGATATGCCGTATCTGCCTAGCGGACAGCGCGTGGATATCGTGCTAAATCCTCTTGGCGTTCCAAGCCGTATGAATATCGGTCAGATAATGGAGAGCCACTTAGGTCTTGTGGGCTGGCGCTTAGGAGAGCAGATCGCTAAAATTTTAGAAGAGAAAACGGGCGAATGGATAAAAACCCTTCGCGCCAAAATGATTGAGATCGCGGGCGTTTCTAAGCTAATGCAGGCTAAAAAAACGCTTGAAAAGATCAGCGACGAAGATCTTTTGAAATACGCTAGAGACTGGGCTAAGGGCGTTAGATTTTCCGCTCCGATATTCGAAGGCATTGTGCCGGAGGATTTCAAAAAGCTATTTGAAATGGCAGGCATCGATCAGGACGGCAAGACCGAGCTTTACGACGGCCGCACCGGCGAAAAGATCAAAGAGCGCGTAAACGTGGGCTGCATGTATTATCTCAAGCTGCACCACCTAGTCGACGAAAAAGTTCACGCAAGAAGCACCGGTCCTTACAGCCTAGTCACGCAGCAGCCGGTCGGCGGCAAGGCGCTATTCGGCGGTCAAAGATTCGGTGAGATGGAAGTTTGGGCTCTGGAGGCATACGGCGCGGCATACACGCTTCGCGAAATGCTAACGATCAAATCCGACGACGTCGACGGACGCTTGGCTGCGTATAAGGCGCTGACAAAAGGCGAAAACGTTCCGTCTACCGGAATTCCTGAGACATTTTTTGTTTTAACTAACGAGCTTAAATCGCTTGCTCTAGACGTTGAAATTTACGAGAATGGAGAGAATAAATGAGCGATAATTCAAATTTAGAAAGAATAGAAATAAAAGAAGACGCTAGAGTTCACGACTTCGACGCGTTTGCTATCAGGCTTGCTAGCCCCGAGCAGATTAAAGCTTGGAGCCATGGCGAGGTCAAAAAGCCCGAGACTATCAACTACCGCACGCTCAAGCCGGAGCGCGACGGACTTTTTTGCGCTAAAATTTTCGGTCCCGTAAGAGACTATGAGTGCATCTGCGGCAAATATAAAAAGATGCGATATAAGGGCTGGAAGTGCGAAAAATGCGGTGTCGAAATCACGAGCTCGAAGGTCCGCCGCACTAGAATGGGGCATATCGAGCTGGTAACGCCGGTGGCGCATATTTGGTACGTAAATTCCTTGCCTAGTCGCATAGGTACGCTGCTAAACATCAAGATGAAAGATCTCGAGCGCGTGCTTTACTACGAGGCGTATATCGTAGAAAGTGCAGGCGAGGCATTTTACGACAACGAAAATTCCAAAAAGGTCGAGAAATACGACGTTTTAAATGAGGAGCAGTATCAGAGCCTAAAAGAGCGCTTTTCACAGACGGGCTTCGTCGCTAAAATGGGCGGTCAGGTGATCCGCGATATGCTAGCCGAGCTTGATTTGGTAGAAATTTTAAATTCTTTGAAGGAGGAGATGGCTAATACAAACTCCGAAGCGAAGAAAAAAACTATCGTCAAGCGATTAAAAGTCGTCGAGAGCTTTTTAAATTCCGGTAATAAGCCGGAGTGGATGATGATTACGAATCTTCCCGTGCTACCTGCCGATCTACGCCCGCTTGTTAGCCTTGAGGGCGGTAAATTTGCGGTTTCGGACGTAAATGATCTATATCGCCGCGTCATCAATCGAAATTCTAGGCTCAAAAGGCTGATGGAGCTCGACGCGCCCGAGATCATCATCCGCAATGAAAAACGAATGCTTCAAGAGGCGGTGGATGCGCTTTTTGATAACGGACGTCGCGCTAACGCCGTAAAAGGCGCTAATAAGCGACCGCTTAAATCTCTAAGCGAGATCATTAAGGGCAAGCAAGGCCGCTTCCGTCAAAATTTACTCGGAAAGCGCGTGGATTTTTCGGGTCGTTCCGTCATCGTCGTAGGTCCAAATTTACGCATGGATCAGTGCGGTCTGCCTAAGACGATGGCGCTTGAGCTATTCAAGCCGCATCTAATCGCTCGCCTACAAGAGAAGGGCTATGCAACGACCGTTAAGCAGGCTAAAAAGATGATCGAAAATAGGATCAATGAGGTCTGGGAGTGCTTGGAGGAGGTCGTTAAAGATCACCCGGTCATGCTAAACCGCGCGCCTACGCTTCATAAGATGTCTATTCAGGCGTTTCATCCGGTGCTCGTCGAGGGCAAGGCGATCAGGCTGCATCCGCTAGTCTGCGCCGCGTTTAACGCTGACTTCGACGGCGATCAGATGGCGGTGCACGTGCCGCTCAGCCAAGAAGCGATCGCGGAATGTAAAATTTTAATGCTTAGCTCGATGAATATCTTGCTTCCTGCGAGCGGAAAGCCTGTCGCGGTGCCTAGCCAGGATATGGTTTTAGGAATTTATTATCTAAGCCTCGAAAAGCCGGGTGCAAAAGGAACGAATAAAATTTTTGCAAACGTTGATGAGGTAATGCTCGCCGTGGAGGCAAACGCCCTAGACATTCACGCCAAAATCAAAACGATGATCGATCGCCGCATCATCTTTACGACCGCGGGTCGCTTGATCATTAAATCGATCCTACCTAGTTTTATTCCGGATCATCTTTGGAATAAGATCATGAAGAAAAAGGATATCGCCGAGCTTGTCGATTACGTCTATAAAAACGGCGGCCTTGAGATAAGCGCGGAATTTTTGGATAATCTTAAAAATTTAGGCTTTGAATCCGCGACTAAAGCGGGTGTATCGATCTCCGTTTCGGACATCATCGTGCCGAAGTCTAAAGCAAGCCTCGTCGAAGAGGCTAAAAAGCAGGTTAGAGAGGTTCAGAATCAATATGGCGCGGGCTTGCTAACCGACGGCGAGCGCTATAACAAAACGATCGACATCTGGACCAGCACCAGCAAGAAGCTAGCCGATGAGATGATGAAGATGATGGAGAAGGATAAGGACGGCTTTAACTCGATTTATATGATGGCCGATAGCGGCGCGCGAGGTAGCGCAGAGCAGATCAAACAGCTAGCTGGCATGAGAGGTCTGATGAGTAAACCGGACGGCTCGATCATCGAGACGCCGATTACTTCAAATTTTAGAGAGGGTCTAAACGTAAATGAGTACTTCATCTCTACCCATGGCGCGCGTAAAGGTCTTGCCGATACGGCGCTTAAGACCGCAAATGCGGGCTATCTGACACGAAAGCTGATCGATGTCGCGCAAAATGTCAGGGTTACGATGCACGATTGCGGTACGCACGAGGGTATCGAGGTTACTGAGATTGTAGAGAACGGAACGCAAATAGAAAGCCTAGCCGATAGGATTATGGGTAGGGTGCTAAGCTCGGATGTAATTGATCCGGTATCGAATGAAATTTTATTTACCGAAGGCACGCTTCTAGGCGTTAATGAGGTACGCACCATAGTCGATGCCGGCATCAAATCCGTAAGCATCCGTACGCCTATTACGTGTAAGGCTGAAAAAGGGGTTTGTGCAAAGTGCTACGGTGTAAATTTGGGAGAAGGCAAGCTGGTAAAACCGGGTGAAGCGGTCGGTATCATCTCTGCGCAATCAATCGGCGAGCCGGGTACGCAGCTTACGCTACGAACCTTCCACGCTGGCGGTACAGCATCTACCGAGCAGCAAGATCGCCAAGTAATCGCCGATAAGGAAGGCTTTATCAGATACTACAACGTCAAGACCTATGAAAACGGCGGTAAAAATATCGTAATGAACCGCAGAAATGCCGCGGTGCTTTTGGTAGAGCCTAAGATCAAAGCTCCAATTACTGGCAAGGTAAGCATCGATATAACTCATGATGATGTGAATATCACGCTAAAGGGCAAGAAGGAAGAATTTAAATATACCATCCGCCGCCATGATCTAGCCAAGCCTACCGAGCTTGCGGGCGTAAGTGGTAAAGTTGAGGGGAAATTCTATATCGTATTTAAAGACGGCGAAATCGTTGGAGAAAATGATAGTTTAGTAGAGGTTATAAAAGAAGACTGGAATATCCCTACTCGAATTCCGTTTGCCAGCGAACTTCGCGTAAAAGACGGCGAGCCGGTAACTCAAAAGATCAAAGCGGGAGCAAATGGTACGCTTAAATATTTCATTCTCAAGGGCGATTATTTAGAGAGACTAAGAGATATCAAAAAAGGTCACGTCGTAAGTGAGAAGGGTATGTATGTAGTCATCTCCGATGAAAACGGCAGAGAGGCGATCCGCCACTATATACCGCGTGAATCTGTCATTACCTATGATGATAATAGCGTCGTAAAAAACGATGATCTTATAGCCAAGCCTAAAAAAGATGATCGCTTGATTATCGCCGAGTGGGATCCGTATTCCATCCCTGTGGCCGCAGAGTGCGAGGGTAAGATTAGCTTTGAGGATATCGAGCCTGGATATACCGCTACGGAGCAATATGACGAGACTACCGGCCAGAGCCGCTTGGTCATCAACGAGTATCTGCCTCAAGGCGTTAAACCGGCCATCGTCGTAACTCCTAGCAAGGGCGAGCCTATCAAATACAACCTAGGGCCGAAGACCGCGATTTTTACGAATAAAGGCGATCAGGTAGCGATTGCAGATATTTTGGCTAGAACGCCGAAAGCTGCTGCGAAATCAAAAGATATCACCGGCGGTTTGCCGCGCGTATCGGAGCTATTTGAGGCGCGCCGTCCGAAAAATACCGCGATCATCGCGGACATAGACGGAACCGTCCGCTTTGATAAGGCGTTGCGTGCAAAAGAGCGCATTATAATCGAGGGCGAGGACGGAACGAGTGCCGAGTATCTAATCGATAAGAGCCGCCAGATCCAAGTGCGAAACGGCGAGTTCGTCCACGCAGGCGAGAAGCTTACCGACGGAGTTATCAGCTCGCACGACGTGCTTAGAATTTTAGGTGAAAAAGCGCTGCATTATTATCTAATAAGCGAAATTCAACAGGTTTACCGCTCTCAAGGCGTCGTCATCAGCGACAAGCATATCGAGATCATCGTATCTCAGATGCTCCGCCAGGTTCGAATCGTCGATAGCGGCGATACTCAGCTAATCGTCGGCGATCTGATTAGCCGCCGCAGATTTAGAGAAGAAAACGAGCGCATTATGAAAATTGGTGGCGAGCCTGCGATTGCAGAGTCCGTACTGCTGGGCGTAACTCGCGCCGCAGTAGGAAGCGATAGCGTCATATCCGCGGCGTCTTTCCAAGAAACGACGAAAGTTCTAACCGAGGCTAGTATCGCGGGTAAATTTGACCGATTGGAGGATTTGAAAGAAAACGTCATCCTAGGTCGCATAATTCCGGTCGGAACCGGTTTGTATAAAGATAAGGAAGTTAAACTCAAAAAATAATTTTGGGCGCAAGCCCTAAATTTAAAGGATAAAGCATGAATATGATCAACATAAATTTCGGTCTGTTGTTTGTCAGGTTGGGGCTTGGAGTTTGTCTTTTAATGCACGGAATTTTTAAGCTTACTCACGGCATAGACGGCGTAAAATCGATGTTGGTAGCCAGAGGAATTCCGGATTTAGTGGCTTACGGCGCGTACGTAGGCGAGGTGCTGGCGCCAGCGATGATAATCATAGGCGTATTTTGCCGCATAGGCGCTCTGCTTGTGATCGCAAACGTGCTCATGATAATATATGTCCTACATACTCCGTTGAGCGCGCTTACCGGCGTGGGCGGATTTGAGCTGGAAATCGTATATCTGTATCTTTCCGCTGCGATTTGCTTAGTGATCTGCGGCGGCGGAGAGTTTGTACTGATTAGAGATTAAAATTTAGTTAAATTTACGTTTCTGTAAGTTTAAACAAAGTATAATCTAAACCTTTTTGAATAAATTTTTGTGAAAGGAAAGATGTGCCAACCATAAATCAATTGGTCAGAAAAGAGCGCAAGAAGCTTACCGAGAAATCGAAGTCTCCGGCGCTAAAGAATTGCCCTCAACGAAGAGGAGTTTGTACTAAGGTCTATACCACGACCCCTAAAAAACCAAACTCTGCGCTTCGTAAAGTTGCCAAAGTAAGGCTTACTAGCGGATTTGAAGTCATCAGCTATATCGGCGGTGAAGGTCACAATCTACAAGAACACTCCATCGTGCTAGTTCGCGGCGGTCGCGTAAAGGACCTACCGGGCGTTAAATACCACATCGTCCGCGGTGCGCTCGATACTGCAGGCGTTGCAAAACGAACCGTTGCAAGATCAAAATACGGTGCTAAACGACCTAAAAAATAGTTTAGCCGAAACAGACCGGCACTAGATTTTGCCGAGTTTGAGTAAAATTTTAAAATTTGAAGGAATAAAATGAGAAGAAGAAAAGCTCCCGTTAGGGAAGTTATGCCTGATCCGATTTATGACAGCAAGGTAATCACAAAATTTATTAATTCGCTTATGTTCGACGGCAAAAAGAGCGTCGCTACCGAGATTATGTACGGCGCCTTAAATTTCATCGACAATAAAGGCGGCGAGAAGAAAGGTATCGAAATTTTTAACGATGCCATAGATAACGTTAAGCCTTTGATGGAAGTTAAGTCTCGTCGTGTAGGCGGCGCAACTTATCAGGTTCCGATCGAGGTCAGGCCGGCTCGCCAGCAGGCTTTGGCTATTCGCTGGATCATCTCTTTTGCGAGAAAAAGAAGCGAACGCACGATGATAGAGCGCCTGGCTTACGAGCTTATGGACGCCGCAAATTCTAAAGGCTCTTCATTTAAGAAGAAAGAAGATACCTACAAGATGGCGGAAGCCAACAAAGCTTTCGCGCATTATCGTTGGTAGGAGGGCATCATGGCAAGAAAAACCCCTTTGCATATGGTTAGAAACATCGGTATTGCCGCCCACATTGATGCCGGAAAGACCACTACAAGCGAAAGAATTCTATTTTTTACCGGCATGAGTCATAAGATTGGCGAGGTTCACGAGGGTGCCGCTACGATGGACTGGATGGAGCAGGAGCGCGAGCGCGGCATCACGATCACGTCTGCGGCAACTACCTGCTTTTGGAATAATCATCAGATAAATTTGATCGACACCCCGGGCCACGTCGACTTTACTATCGAAGTAGAGCGCTCAATGCGCGTTTTAGATGGTGCGGTAGCAGTATTTTGCTCTGTAGGCGGCGTTCAGCCTCAAAGCGAGACCGTTTGGCGTCAAGCGAATAAATACCATGTTCCGCGTATCATTTTCGTAAATAAGATGGACCGCGTAGGCGCAAATTTCTATAATGTCGAACAGCAGGTAAAAGATAGGCTCAAGGCTCATCCAGTTCCTATTCAAATTCCGATCGGCGCTGAGGACGATTTTAAAGGCGTTATCGATTTAGTCACTATGAAAGCGCTCGTTTGGGATGACAGCAAGGGTCCTTCTGCTCCGGAGATCGTTGAAATTCCTGCCGAGCTACGAGAAAAAGCACAGGAATATCGCGACAAGATGATTGAGGCGGTAGCAGAGACTGATGAAGCTTTGATGGAGAAGTATTTTAACGGCGAAGAGCTAAGCGTAGAAGAGATTAAAAAGGGCATCAAGAAAGGCTGCTTAAGCCTAAGCTTCTTTCCTATGCTATGCGGTACCGCGTTTAAAAATAAAGGCGTGCAGCCTTTGCTAGATGCGGTCGTAGATTATCTACCTGCGCCTGATGAAGTGCCTGCGATTAAGGGTCAGTATGAGGACGGCAGCGAGGTTCACGTAAGTTCTACCGACGAGGGCGAGTTTGCGGGTCTTGGATTTAAGATTATGACCGATCCTTTCGTAGGTCAGCTTACCTTCGTACGCGTTTATCGCGGCGTTTTAGAGAGCGGTAGCTACGTCGTAAATACCGGCAAGGGTAAAAAAGAGCGCATCGGACGCTTGCTAAGGATGCACTCAAATAAACGCGAAGAGATCAAGGAGCTTTATGCGGGCGAAATCGGCGCGGTAGTGGGTCTGAAAGACACTCTTACGGGCGATACGCTAGCTAGCGAAAAAGATAAGGTAATCTTGGAGCGTATGGAATTTCCTGATCCCGTTATCAGCGTAGCGGTAGAGCCTAAAACCAAAGCCGATCAAGAAAAAATGGGCATCGCGCTTCAAAAATTGGCGCAAGAGGATCCGAGCTTTAGGGTTGCGACCGACGAGGAGAGCGGACAGACGATCATTTCGGGAATGGGCGAATTGCACCTTGAGATCATCGTAGATAGAATGCTTAGAGAATTTAAAGTCGAGGCCGAGGTCGGACAGCCACAGGTCGCATATCGTGAGACCATCCGCAAAAAGGTCGAGCAGGAGTACAAATATGCCAAGCAATCGGGCGGTCGCGGTCAATACGGTCACGTATTTTTGCGCTTAGAGCCTTTGGAGCCGGGCACCGGATATGAGTTCGTAAACGATATCAAAGGCGGCGCTATTCCGAAAGAATATATCCCTGCAGTCGATAAGGGTTGCCAAGAGGCTATGCAAAACGGCGTTTTGGCGGGCTATCCTGTTGAAGACGTGCGCGTAACGGTCTATGACGGAAGCTACCACGAAGTCGATAGCTCCGAAATGGCGTTCAAACTCGCCGCTTCTATGGGCTTTAAAGAGGGCGCTAGAAAAGCGGGCGCCGTGATCTTGGAGCCTATGATGAAGGTCGAGGTAGAAACCCCCGAGGAGTATATGGGCGACGTCATCGGCGATCTAAACAAGCGCCGCGGACAGGTCAATAATATGAGCGAGCGCGGCGGCAACAAGATCATCGACGCGTTCTGCCCGCTTTCGGAGATGTTCGGTTACTCGACCGATCTGCGCTCTCAGACGCAGGGTCGCGCGACCTATTCGATGGAATTTGATCACTACGACGAGGTTCCTAAGAACGTCGGCGAAGAGATCATTAAAAAGCGCAACGGCTAAGCTTAACGAGCGCTAGGGTGCGGCGATAGCTTTATCGCCAACCCCGGCGCTTTTTTAAATTTTAAAACAGCACTTAAATTTAACCCGCTTTACGAGCCAAAATTTTAGCTCATACTCTAGCTTCAAATAAAATTTCAACTCATAAGTTTAACTCCTGCCGAATCGCTTTGATTTTTATTCACAGACAAAATCGCCGCAAGCGGGATCGCGCAAACGGGGCGAAATTTTACCTTCGGCACAGCCTTAAGGCGTAGCGCAACTATCATAGACCTATATCGGGTTGCGAATCAGTGCTTTATGCTAAGTAACGCTATTCTCGGGGGCTTTAATTGCGCTGCCGCTTCGCGCCGTAAAATTTCATCTTCGCAGACCGATCTACGCACCGCTCATATAGGCCTAGCTAGCGCCCGAACTTGCCTATTTTCGGATTTAGTAGGCGTTTGCTTTCGCGGGCTATAATGCGCCCGTTTTAAATATTTCAAAACAAAGGAAAATCATGCAACAAACCAAATTACAAGGCGTAAGCGTTAGCCTTTCGGGCAGCGAGCTTAAGCTTGGAGATAAGGCGCCAGAGGTTAGCCTGGTTGCGGCCGATCTTAGCGAGGTCAAAGTCGGCGGCGGCACGGGCAAGGCGCAGGTCATCATCGCCGTGCCGTCTCTGGATACGGACGTGTGCGCGACTGAGGCGCGCAAATTTAACGAGCGCGCCGCGAGTATAAAAAATACCGAGGTTTTCGTGGTCTCGATGGATCTGCCGTTTGCCGCGGGCAGATTTTGCTCGACCGAGGGGATCAAAAATTTACGCGCTCTAAGCGATTTTCGCGATAAGGAGTTTGCGCGCGCATACGGCGTGCTGATCGCAGACGGCGCGCTTGCGGGGCTAACGTGCCGCGCGGTTTTCGTCGTGGACACCGCGGGCAAGATCGCTTACAAGCAGATCACGGACGACATCGTAGATGAGCCCGATTACGACGCGGCGCTGAATGCGGCGGCGTTTGCGAGCGGAAGCGCTGCTACGCAGGGCTGATGCAATTTTTAGGTTTGCGGCGCAGACGTTTTCACTTAAATTTGGCGGGCTTAAAATGCGCGGATGGGTACCTTGCTCGCCCGCAACTTTAAATTTTGAAATTCCACGGCGCCCTGAAATTTAGCAGGCCATGTTTTAAATTTCGGCGGATCTGCGCCCGTGATCCTCTTTGCGCAGTTCGCAATAGAATTTTAAAATTTCAATCCTCAATCAATTTATAAATTTATCTCACATTCGTATGCTTTTCGATCCGTCGGCAAATATTTTGGATTTAGAAAAAACAGCGCGCGATCGGGGTTAAATTTTAAGGCAACGAAAAGTAGTACGAGAAAATACCATTCCACGGAAATAAGGCAAAAGTATTTTTCGCGAAATCTTGGCGAATTTAAATTTGAGCGAAAGAATGCAAGCGGCAGTATCGCAAGGCTAGACGAGGCGTGGATGAAATTTACGATGGGATCGTATATGGCAATACGTGACCGAGCAAATTTTAGACGCAACTACGTATAGTAAAGCGAGACAACGCGCGCAAAGATAAGGCGCAGTATTTTTTCGCTTAAACGAGGCGAAATTTGATTTTTAAGCGTAGGCTAGGCCAGGATAGCCTGCCTAGCTTGAAAATCAAATTTCAACGAAGTATAAGTAGAAAAAGATAAGTCGCTAAGTGTTCAAGTCCGGATAATCCCACGCATTGTATTCGTCTGCCGGATCATCATTCTCGTCCCCTTTGCAGCACAGCCACTCTAGCCCGCCGCGCCTCTCCATCACGACCTCTTCGTCGAGCCCTGCGC
>CAURQQ010000024.1:0-32508 GCA_963527265.1 uncultured Campylobacter sp.
GTATCCATCGTAACTTAATGCTCCTTTGTGTGAGCTTAAGTTAAAGAGAGCCAAAATTATTTATTTGAAGCCGTAAGTTGCGAAATTATGACGATTATAGAGCATAAATACGCATTTAGCTACATGCTTTATGGCAATCGGATCCGCGTTTATATAAATTTAGCCGCGTACGATAGCAACCAAAAATTATTTTCCTAAATTCTAATTTTATTAGAAGAGATTTTAAAGCAGAATTCTTTAAAGTTCTAAAAGGCTACTGAATAAAATCAAGAATTTAAACCAAAATAAAAGACTTATCAGAATGATTAGGTTAACGCGCCGCATAAAAGAAATTTGTCCTAGCGATATAGATTGTGGCAAAGCGAGTAATTGCTAAAATTTTAAAATTTTATGGCATATCGTAAGGCGTAAAAAAACTAATAAAATTTAAAAACAAAACGTGTTTACAATAAATGTACGTCTAGGCGCCTTATCATTGTAGTAAAATTTATTATTCTACCTTCCGCCTTGCGCTTTAGCAAATATAATTAGATTTGACTTATTTGATTTATGATGCACGCTATATTCAACCTTTTAGTAAATCTCATTAAAAGCTACGCAAAAATTCCAAGAAATTTTGTACACGCCAAACTTCTAAATACGCACACAAAACAAATTCTTATCTTAAAAATTTATCTGATCCGCAAAAGCATTCAGATTTTATTGAGTTACTTAAATTTTACCGATTTTCGCGAGATTATAAAACTCTTTTGCGGCATCAAATTTGCTTTTTATCTCGTATCGTTCGCCGCTCAGTTCAAAGCAAATCGCATTCGCGTGCAGTAGTAATCTCGGCGCTCCCGTCGTTCTGATCCGCTCCGTCTCATCCATTTTTTTATCCAATATCCACTCCGCTTGCTCTCGCGAAAGCCCATACAGCGGCTCTCCCAATATCGGCGCACCCGCGGCGAATAGATGCAGCCTGATCTGATGCTGCCTACCCGTCAGCGGATAGCACTCAATCAGGCTAGCGTCTATGTCCGAGAGATATCGCAGCGGGCGAATCAGCGTGATCGCCTCCTTGCCGTCGCGCGATATTTTCATACGAATTTTAAGATCGGCAAACTCGTCGCTAGTGGCGATCGGAGCATCGATCACAAATCCCTCAAAATCCTTTAAAAATTTCAGTTTCTCGCTAAATTTTGCGTATTTTGTAGGCTCGAATTTTTTCAAATTTACACAGCCCGTAGAAGTATCCAGCAAAGATTTAGCCACAGATAAGGCGCAAGGTTTATGTCCGTTATCCGCGCTACTCATCGCGATAGTGGGTTTAAGCTTATCACTCACGCCGCAGGATAAGGCATCAAATTCAAATCCGCCGCCAACATCGCCAGTAGGAGCGCCAGAATTAAATTTAGCTTGCGCGCCGCCAGATAGAGTGCTGCACCATAATCCCCTACTCGCACCATTAGACAAGATATTAAATCCAAATTTATCGCCCGCTCCTTTTAAAGCTCGCATATCGCGCAGATCTGATACGCTACTTGGTAAACTCACAGCATCGCCCGCAAATTTTGATCCGCAAATTTCATCAAAGCCTAGAGCATAGCAACTCTCTATCTCACCATTGCAAGCGGCACTTTGCAAATCAGCTTGCAAGCCCTCTCTCAAATCCCCTCGCACGAGCGCTAGATAGCTTTTCATCACCCTACGCTGTTCGAAGCACTCTTTAAGCTCGCGCGCCGCGTCTTTATCCTTAGCGACGATAAGAATTCCGCTGGTTTCTAAATCAAGCCTGTGCGCTACGCACGCGTCCTGCCCGTATAGCGACCAGATCTCGTCATACATATTATAAGGCGAGTTGCGCCCGCTCGGATGGCTAAGAATTCCGCTCGGCTTGTCAAATGCCGCAAACGCATCGCACTCAAAGATAGGCTTCAGCCCGCGCGGCTCGCATTTGTAATCGATCAAAAAAATTTCTCCGTGCGCGACGGAATTTTTATGCAAATTCTGATCCTCTGCATCGGTTACGCGATGCTTGTCACAGATGCGCTGCGCGGATTTCATGTCGTATCCGAGGCTAAGCAGAATTTCGTAAATTTTGCGCCCCTCAAAGCTTCCCAAGCTTCTTTTCTCATAACCCATATTAAACTTTCAGCCCCATTTTTATATAATTTTTGCCATCATTATACAAGAAATTCTAACCGAAAGGCTACTAAAATGGTCGAAAGATACGCAAGAAAAGAGATGTCTGAAAAATGGAGCTTGCAAGCCAAATACGACGCGTGGCTAAAAGTCGAGCTCGCAGCGGTTAAGGCGTGGAATAAGCTAGGTCTAATAAGTGACTGCGATAAAGATAAAATTCTACAAAACGCAAGCTTTAGGATCGAGCGGATAGATGAGATCGAAAAGACGACCAAGCACGACGTCATCGCGTTTCTAACGAGCGTGAGTGAGAGCCTTGGGCAGGAGAGCCGCTTCGTGCATTACGGAATGACTAGCAGTGACTGCATCGATACCGCCGTCGCGCTACAAATCAAAGAAAGCATAGAGCTCATCATTGAGGATGTGCAAAATTTAAAAGCCGCGATAAAATCTCAAGCCATGAAGCATAAAATGACGCTGATGGTCGGACGCAGCCACGGTATCCACGGCGAGCCGATCACTTTCGGGCTCGTGCTTGCGGTCTGGTATGATGAGATAAATCGCGCGCTAGAGCTTTTACAACATGCAAAAAGCGTCATCAGCTACGGCAAAATAAGCGGTGCGATGGGGAATTTCGCCCACGCTCCACTAGAGCTGGAAGAGCTGGTGTGCGAATATCTGGGGCTAAAGCCCGCCCCCGCGTCCAATCAAGTCATCCAGCGCGATCGCTACGCGCAGGTAATGAGCGCACTTGCGATCCTAGCTTCCAGCTGCGAAAAGATCGCTATCGCAATCCGCCACTATCAACGCACCGAGGTTTATGAGGCAGAGGAATTTTTTAGCCCCGGTCAAAAAGGCTCTAGCGCGATGCCGCACAAACGAAATCCTGTTCTTAGCGAAAACGTAACGGGACTATGCCGTATGATCCGCAGCTTTGCGATACCCGCGATGGAGGACGTAGCGCTATGGCACGAACGCGACATCAGCCATAGCTCGGTCGAGCGATTTATCCTCCCCGACGGCTTTATAACTGCTGATTTTATGCTAAATCGCTTGACAAGCTTGATCGAAAAACTGCTCGTATATCCCGAAAATATGATGAGAAATCTAAATTTAACCGGTGGGCTCGTGTTTTCGCAGCGTGTGCTGCTAGAGCTGCCTAAACGAGGAGTTAGCAGAGAGGATGCCTATAAGATCGTACAGCGTAATGCGATGAAGGTCTGGGCGGATCTGCAAGAGGGCAAAAAAGCTATAGATGAGCAAGGGCATAGCCTATTTTTACAAAATCTGCTCGCAGATACAAAGCTGCGAGAAAAACTAAGCGAAAGCGAGATCAAAGAGTGCTTTGACTACGGATATTACACCAAAAACGTAGACGCGATTTTCGCTAGGGTTTTTGGCAAATAGCAGGCACGGCGACTTGCTATTTTAAAGCTCCGAGCAAGCCTACAAAATATAGCGAAGCGGCTAGAAATTTATGTTTGCGCCGAAGCGCTTTAAAAACAGTGATTGAAATTTTAAAATTTTGACAAAGATAAAATTTTAGTAAAAGCGTAGCGCTTGCGGATAAATCTGGCATCTAAATCCGCACGACCAGAAACCACTGCTTTTACCGTAAATTTTTTCTACGGTTGCAACTAACCTTAAAATCGTAAAAATTTAATGCTTTAAAACGGTAAAATTCTTCGGTGTAGTAGTTTTATAATTTTACCGCAAAATTTTAAGTGCTAATCTCAAAGCTATAAATGCGAGATTTCCATCAAGCAAAATGGCACTTCTGCGTTGGCTCAAGCTAGGAGTCGTGAGATATCCGAAGCAATTATGAAACAAATTTAAAGTGGCAAATGGAGACATTGATAAAATTCCGCTTTTTCAACTTGGAATTATAACGATTCTTAGAAAAAAGTGGATTGAGTAAAATTTCATAAATTCCATCAATTTAAGCGCTTAGCAGATAGCACTAAAAATAGGAAATTAAGCTTGGGTAATGATATTTTTAAAAATTTTAAAATTTTATACGCGTAAGCGGGTAAAATTTGACGTCTAATATCGGCAGCACCCTTGATCATCATATATTACGTCTGAATTGCTAGCAAATTCAGGATTAAACAATCCTGCCTGCAATTTGACATCTAATAATTATTTGGAATTTAAAAGCGGATGGAGCAGGAGTTCGTTCGCTCCATCCTGCGCTAGCACGTTAGAATTTTTAGAATTTAAAGTTATATCCTAGATATAGCCCGTGGTTGGTTTCATATACTTTATCTAAGTCTTCATCTAGTTTGCTAGCCTTGTATCTTGTATAGTCCGCCTTGTAGCCAAACTCGATCTCGTTATGCTCATCAAAGCTATATAAACCGCCCAGTCTTGCGCCAATGACCCAACCCGGTGCGGTCTTAGATGCGGAGCCGCTAGTGCCGTCAAAGTCGTTATAAGAATCTTTGTATTTCAAAAATGAAACTCCTGTATATGCGCCCGCTACGAGTTTAAAGCCATTTGTAATCTCAGGCGTAAAATCCCCACCTACTAGCAGGTTATGTTTGCTCCACTCGTGCTTGAAATTTCCATATTCATCACTGCCGCTTTTTGAAGTCTTGAAGTCATACATATACTCACCGTATGCTCTAGCTATACCAAAATCATAGCCGCCTTTAAAACCTATCGCAGCTTGCCCTTTACTGTCTTTATCTGTATCCGAATAATCCTCGTCCGTCCACTTAGAAGTAATGCTAGATTTAAATGAATAATCCCCCTCGATGCCTAAAAGTAAACCCTCGCTAGAGCCTACGCTAACGCAAGCCGCAGCGGCAAACGCCGCGATTAAAATTTTGTTTTTCATATTTTCTCCTTACAATTTATGATTTCAAGGCTTCTCGCCACAGCCGCTCTTACCGTTTTATAACTTACGATCTTTGAGCCTCCTCCACCGGATTCGCTTACAAATCCGTTTAAAATTTGTTGATTATAATAGCCCCCCCCCCACTTAAATTTCGATAAATTTTTAAGGTAAAACGCAGAATTTTATCTCACTCGCCTTGGATAAAATTTTATCTCGCTTGCTAAGGACAGAATTCTATCTCGATTGCCAGCACGGAATTCGACGAAATTCTACGCCACCTCCCTTAGGCAGCTAGCAAATTTAAATGCCAGAGCCATTAAAAAATAATCTGTGATGAAATTTAAAGCGCTTATTTAGTTGCTCGTTTTTATCTATAATTTAAAATTTACACACGAGATAAGTGCCGTGTTACCGATAGTAACTGCACTTTTAAAAATTTAAGACGATTTGATTTGGAATTTATAAAATTCCCGCCTCATTTTTGTATCATAAGCCAAATCCAAAAAAGGAGTATCTATGGAAGAAAACAAAGTGGAGTTACACAACTCTCGCTTGCGAGGACCACTGGACTCGGACGTAGACGAGCTGGGTTTAGACAGGCTTACCGACACCGTGCCGTTTCCTAAGCGCGGAGTAATTATTATGGCGATTGCCGCTGCAGTGGGTTTTGCGCTATATGCCGCGTTACCATTTGAGCCCAATGTCAAAAAAGGTCTTGCGCTACTTGCTTTCATCGCGATTATGTGGCTTACAGAGGCCGTGCATATCACGGTAACCGCGCTTATGGTGCCGGTGCTTGCGGTAGCTATCGGACTTGGCAAATTCGCTAAAGATGGCACTTTCACAGCTGCCACCATTAAAAGCACGCTTGCAAATTTTGCAAACCCTACGATCTTTACCTTTTTCGGCGGTTTTGCTCTGGCGACGGCTCTGCATATGCAAAAGCTAGACAAAAAGATAGCGATGTGGCTAATCGCCCGCGCAGGCGGTCGCTTGGGTGTAGCTGCGATTTTGATCTGCCTTGCTACGGCGATCCTTTCGATGTGGGTTTCAAACACCGCAACTGCTGCGATGATGCTTCCGATCGCGCTTGGAATTTGCGCCAACATGGACGAGGGCAAAGATCGCGGCACGCTCGTGTTTTTGCTTTTAGGCATCGCGTATTCTGCAAGCATCGGAGGTCTGGGCACGCTCGTGGGATCTCCGCCAAATTTAATCGTGGCTCAAGCCTTGCACTACAGCTTCGCGGACTGGATGAAGGTGGGTTTGCCGCTAATGTGCGTGATGCTGCCGATAATGCTTTTGGTGCTTTATATAATTTTCAAGCCGAATTTAAGCCATAAAATAGAGATGGATCTGGAGCATATCCCTTGGACGCGCGAGCGCATTATTACGATCGTCGTATTTGCTCTAACGGCGCTTGGTTGGATATTTTCAAAGCAAATTTCAGCCCTTGTGGGCTTTAAAGTGGATGATGCTTATGTCGCCATCTGCTCGGCAGTCGTAATCGTCATACTAGGGCTTGCCAAATGGCACGACATCGCCGAAAACACCGAGTGGGGCGTGCTGCTGCTTTTTGGCGGCGGACTTACTCTAAGTGCGGTTTTAGGCGATTCCGGAGCTTCTAAGGTGCTTGGCGATCTAGTCGCGCACACTTTCGGTGGAGCGCCTACTTACATCGTACTTTTGGTAACGGCGGTTTTTATCATCTGCCTTACGGAATTTACGAGCAATACCGCCTCTGCTGCACTTTTAGTACCAGTATTTGCGGGAGTAGCGGCGCAAATGGGGCTACCAAAAGAGACTCTTACTATAGTAATCGGTGTGGGTGCAAGCTGCGCGTTTATAATGCCAGTAGCGACGCCGCCGAATGCTTTGGTTTTCGGAACGGGACGCATTCGCCAGGCAGAAATGGTGCGAAGTGGCGGAATTTTAGCGATATTCTCCGCGTTTTTGGTTTCGGGATACGCGTATATTTTTTACTCGTAAAATTCCGTCAAAATTCTATAGTCCGGGTATCTGCTCGGACTAAATATATTTCTAAGATATATTTTTAAACTCCTAAATTTTCGGAATCTTTATAAAAAAATTCTAATTTAATACTATTTTAATCAGTTATCTGTATAATACGCATATCTTACGGAAAGAAGAATTTATGGATTTTGATTTTATAGCTAAATTTAGCCCGATGTTCGTAAAGGCGGGAATTTTAACGCTGAAGCTCGCATTTTACGGGATTTTACTATCCATCATCATCGGTTTTATCTGCACGCTGATAAAATATAAAAGATTGCCTCTGTTAAGCCCGCTCGTGAGCGCATATATCGAGCTGTCGCGCAATACTCCGCTTTTAATTCAGCTATTTTTTCTATACTACGGCCTGCCGAAGCTGGGCGTTCAAATTTCGGGCTTTACCTGCGCGATCGTGGGGCTTGCTTTTTTGGGCGGAAGCTATATGAGCGAGAGCTTTAGACTCGGTTTTGAGGCGATAAAAAAATCCCAGATCGAAAGTGCGATGAGCCTAGGTCTTAGCGAAGCACAGATAGTCTTTTACGTCGTGCTGCCGCGCGCCTTTGTAATCGCCCTGCCCTCTATCAGCGCAAACATAATCTTTCTGCTTAAAGAAACCTCGATCGTTAGCATCGTAGCGCTCGCCGATCTCGTTTATGCCGCAAAGGACGTGATCGGGCTGTATTACAAGACGAACGAGGCGCTATTTATGCTAAGCGTTTCGTATCTGATCATAATCCTGCCGCTTTCGCTAGCGCTTACGCTGCTTGAAAAGCGCCTTGCATATATGAGAGGCTAGCGATGGAACTCTTAAGCGGCGAAAATTTAATCAGGCTTCTTGGCGGGCTCGGGGTCACGCTGCAAATAGCACTCATCTCGATCGCGGTTTCGCTCGCTCTAGGCTTGGTGCTTGGAATTTTAATGGCCTCCGGGCGCAGAGCCTTATACATCCCGCTTAAAATTTGCCTAGAGATCGTGCGCATAATGCCGCCCATCGTTTGGCTATTCATCGTGTATTTCGGCGCGAGCAAGGCATTTGGCATCCACATCTCAAATATAGCAGCTTCGATCATCGTTTTTAGCGTCTGGGGCGTTTTTGAGATGATGGATCTGGTGCGCGGCGCCGTGCTTAGCATCCCCAAGCATCAGTTCGAAAGCGCCGAAGCGCTCGCATTTAGCAGATCTCAAATTTATCTCTACGTGATCCTGCCGCTTGCGATGAGGCGCCTGGTGCCCGCAACGATAAATTTATTCAGCAGGATGATAAAAACAACCTCGATCGCTGTACTAATCGGCGTCATCGAGCTCGTCAAGGTCGGACAGCAGATAATCGAAGTGAATGTCTTCCGCGACAATTACGCGCCGCTAATCATCTACGGAGCGATATTTTTCGTATATTTTTTAATCTGCTATCCGATCTCGGCGCTTTCGAAAAAACTAGAAAACAGGTGGAGCTGATGGAAATTTTAAAAATCGACAAAGTTAATAAATTTTACGGCGAGCTACACGCGCTAAAGGACGTCAGCCTTAGCGTCGCGCAGGGAGAAGTAGTAGTGATCCTAGGCCCTAGCGGCTGCGGCAAAAGCACCCTACTTCGCACGATCAACGGGTTAGAGCCGGTACAAAGCGGAAATTTTATAATCGAGGGCGAGCGGATCGATCAAAATTTCAAAGAGTGGCGTAGGATCAGACAAAAGATCGGTATGGTCTTTCAAAGCTACGAACTTTTCGATCACTTAAATGTATTAAATAACATCATCCTAGGCCCCGTGAAAGTCCAAGGCGTATCGCGCGAGCAAGCTGTAGAGCTAGCCAGGCATTGGCTCAAAATCGTAGGACTAGAAAATAAAGAGCGAGCCTACCCCAAAGAGCTTAGCGGCGGGCAGAAGCAACGCATCGCAATCGTGCGAAGCCTTGTGATGAAACCCAAGATCATGCTTTTTGACGAGGTTACCGCGGCGCTTGATCCCGAGATCGTGCGCGAGGTGCTCGACGTAATGCTAAATCTCGCCAAAGAGGGGCAGACGATGCTAATCGTAACGCACGAGATGGGCTTTGCGCGCGCCGTAGCCGATCGCATAGTTTTTATGGACGACGGGCATATAGTGGAGATTAACGAACCGGAGGCGTTCTTTACCGCTCCGAAAAGCGAGCGCGCGAAGAAATTTTTAAATATGTTCGAATTTAAAAAATAAATTTTAATAAAGGAGAAAAGATGAAAAAAACGCTAAGCACGCTTTTTATCTTAGGTGCGTTATTTTTCGCAGGCTGCAACGACGAGAGCAAAGGCTCCTCAAATTCCGCGCAAGATTCCGCCGCGCCGCAAAGTTATATCGACGGGATTAAAAAGCGCGGCGTAGTAAGGATCGCCGTTTTCGGCGACAAGCCGCCGTTTGGCTATATCGACGAGACGGGCAAAAACGCGGGATATGATGTGTATTTTGCAAAACGTATCGCAAAGGAGCTTTTGGGCGATGAGAGCAAGGTTCAGTTCGTGCTCGTAGAGGCCGCCAATCGCGCGGAATTTTTGGCGTCGGATAAGGTCGATATCACGCTTGCAAATTTTACCGTCACGCCGGAGCGCAAAGAGGTCGTGGATTTCGCACTGCCGTATATGAAGGTAGCCCTCGGCGTTGCAAGCCCGAATGGCGATATCACTGACATTTCGCAGCTTAAAGACAAAACGCTTTTAATCAACAAAGGCACGACCGCGGATCTGTATTTTACGAAAAACCATCCCGAGATCAAGCTTTTAAAATTTGACCAAAATACCGAGACTTTCAGTGCGATGCTGGACCGCAGGGGCGATGCGATCGCGCATGATAATACGCTTTTGTTCGCATGGACTAAGTCAAACCCTGGCTTTAAGGTAGGTATCCGCTCGCTAGGCGATCAGGACGTCATCGCGCCTGCGGTAAAAAAGGGCAACGACGAGCTTCGCAAATGGCTTGACGATCTAATCGTAAAACTCGCGGACGAGAAATTTTTCCACGCCGACTACGATGCGACGCTAGCGCCCATTTACGGCGACGACATCAAGGCTGATGATGTCGTAATCGAGGGCGGGAAGTTATAAATTTAGATTCGCCGTCTAGCTTAGCGGAGCGATTTTACTAAGCCCCGCAAGCTCGCAGCGACGAGGCGTTGTAGCTTTACAGAAACGGCGTCTATAAACGCTCATAGGAGGCGAGCACTTTTATAAGCTAGCTAAATTTATCGATCTAGCGGCAAAGTTTTGCTTCCGCATGACAGATTTAGCCGCGGAGTAAATTTAGCCGAGCCCAAACGCGGCCTAGCGCGACTCATCGCGGTAAAATTTAAGTCGCGCGCGGCGGCGTAAAATTTCAAGCGATAGTAGAATTCTAATGCAAACTGCTCGTGCGGTAAAAATTTTGCCGTGCGAGCAATGATAAATTGCAAGCGCCCGCTTGTTAAACGGATCGGGAATTTAAAAATTTATCAGCTCAAGGCGGCTTGCAAAGTCTTATACGAACGCCTTCCGCGTGCGTTCCATCTTTCAGTTGGCTCGCGCGAAGGAGCGATCGCACATCCGCCCAAATGCACAATCCGCACAACACATTTATTTTCACGCCCAGCTACACAGCCCATCTGTGCCGCTGAGCCTACGATCCTGCGCGCTTTGTCTGCATATCTGTGTGTCGCCAGAGCTGTATGCAGCCCGCCGTCTTAGCCATACTCCACAGCGCCGCCGCTTGCCTCATTCGCTCCAAATTTTACGGTTCAAATTTAGCTCGCTCACGATACCCACAAGCGCGCCGATTTCATCTACATAGAGCGCCATCGTGGCGTCCTGCTTTAGCGAGTAGTCGATTCTAGGCTCGAAATTATCGCGCCAGGTCTCGATCGCCACGTAAATTTTATCCTCCCTTAGCACCGCGTTTATCTGCGAGCCCAGCCTTAGATAAACCTCCGTCAGTCGCTGCATCAAAAGCGGCGTCAGAGCGTATCTCGCGCCTACCTGATCGGTCGTATAGACGTCGAAAAATTCCTCAAATTTCACATCGTCCATATTCGCTCGCTGCCCGTATTTGCGCAGATTTCGCGAGTTTTTGTGACATACCCGCACCTCGCAGTTAAGCCTTTTGTGAAAGTCCGCGACGAAAAGCACTCCGTGAAATTTTACGTCGGTGCGAGTGCCGTTTTTGGTGCGCACCTTTTCGGCGGCATAAAAGTCGCCAAATCTAACGCGCACGCCCTGCACCTCCCCGCTCATCATATCCTCGCTCGATTGCTCGTTTATGTAGCAGTCGTAAATTTCAAAAAACTCATCTGCTGTAAGCCCGCCGCTTTCGTCGTAGCTAAGCCCGAAGCTTTTTGCGATGCTCGCGACGACCCTGTTTTTAAAATTTGATCTAAAATTTCGTCTTTTGCTCGCCGTTAAAAGAGCGCTCACGACGCCGTAAACGGAGATACCGAAAAATACGCTGGCCGCCACTTCGTCCCAAAAGCGCGCCACCAGTGCGCCCACGCCGGTCCCTACGACAGCGGCGATTAGACCGGCCTTTTTCACCGCTTTTTGCAGCGCCGCGCGCTCATCCTCTAGGCTCTGTAGATCGACTAGAAAGTTAAATTTTGACCCGACTACTCCGTCTTTTTCGCTCCTGCCCTCTCTTTCGGCGGCTTTAGGTTCAAACCTCCCGTAAGTAGCGCTCATGCGGCTGTCGCTGTCTTTGGGGCCACTACCCTCGCCCGCTTCGGCTTTTAATACCTGCACCTCTTTCGCATCGGCGCTTAAAATTTGCCCATCTTGCGCCGCGCCCTGCCCTAGCGTGCCCCTATTTTGCGCCGTGTCGGCGCCGCTAAATTTATCAAAATTTGTGCGCTGCGCGTCACCGTTTTTGCCAAAGCTTAAGCCGCAAAATAGACGGTAAAGCAGTCCGTTTAAAACCGGAAAGATGATGAAAAGCGCGACTATGAGCCAGTTTGTATCAAACGGGACGGGCTCCGCCCTGGTATTCAAAAACACGTAAAGCCCGAGCAGCAGCAGGGTTATCAAAAATGAGACGAGCTTGCTAATGCGCGCGAGCTTTTCGCGCCGTTTTTCAAGTAGGTAAAGCTCCTCCAGATCGCCGTTTCTATCCATACTCCGCCTTTTGTAGCGCATTTAAGCGCCGGTTTATTTGTCGCGCGCCAAATTTAAACGTTTACGCGCCGCCCGCCTGATAGCCGCTAAATTTAGCGTAAAGCTTGCGCCCTGCCGCAAAATTTTAAAATTTGCTCCGCTGCTTTAAATTTAGTCGCTGTAAAATTTTAAATTTCGTCCTTGCCGCGCCGCAGTTCGTTTAATGCGGGCAAATCTTTAGCGCCTCTTTCAGCCGCCCTAGCCCGTCTTTTAGCAGCGCCCTGGATGTCGCGATATTTAGGCGCAAAAATTTCTCGCCGCCCTTGCCGTATTGCGCACCGCAGGAGAGATACAGCCCCGTTTTTTCGCGGATGAAGCGTGCAAGCTCCGCGCTATCCTGCGTGTAAGCGCCCGCATCAAGCCACATAAGATAGGTCGCGTCTTGCGGCACGACACGCACCTGCGGAAGCTCACGCGCGATAAATTCCGCCGCGAATTTACGATTTTCGCTGAGGTATTCGCGCAGAGCATCCAGCCACGCCGCACCTTTCGTAAATGCGGCGATCGCTCCTTGGACGCCGAAAAAATTCGGCTCGGCGATGTCGTCGGAATTTAGCGCCTTTGAAATTTTATGACGCAAGTGCTTATCCGCGGCAAAAACTGCCGCGCTCTGCAGCCCTGCGATGTTAAATGCCTTGGTTGGCGCGATTATGGAGGCTGAAATCCTCTCACAGCTCTTGCTTGCCGCAGCAAATGGCGTGTAACGCACGCCGGGCTCGGTCAGATCGCAATGCACCTCATCGCTAAGCACCGTCACGCCGTGCTTCTCGCACAGCTCGCCGATACGGGCAAGATCGTCCCTGCTAAAGGTGCGACCGACCGGATTGTGAGGGTTGCAAAGGATAAAAAGCGTCGTCTGCGGATCGGCGAGCTTAGCCTCTAGATCCTCCCAATCGATGCTATAATCGCCGCTAGCATAGGCAAGCTCGTTTTGCAACGGCACGCGGGCGGCGTTTTTGATGCAGTAGTAAAAGCAGTTATAAACAGGGCTCATCAGTAGCACGTTTTCGGCGGGCGAGGTGAGCTTGCGGATGATCGAATCGATCGCAGGCAGCGTGCCGCCGGCATAGATCAGCCACTCCTTTTGGATTTCATAATCGTGGCGCGCGAGCCACCAGCCTTGATACGCGCTACGCCACTCATCATCCACAAGTGAATAGCCCAAAACTCGCTCATTTAGCCGCTTTTGCAGAGCCTCTATGATCTCAGGCGCTACGGCAAAGTCCATATCCGCGACCCACATCGGAAGCTCGTTCTCGCCTACATCCCATTTAAGCGACTTCGTGCCGCGGCGGTTCGGTAGGGTATCGAAGTCGTATTTCTCCTTGCCGCTTATAAAATCAAAAAGTCCCATCTTACGCCCTTAATTCAGTAATAATTTCAGTTTTAGACGCGTCCGTTGCGCCGTCTAGGATCAGCTCGCCGATGCTTGCCGCGCGGATTAGCCCGCTGCTTGGATTTTTGACGCTATCGATCGCGCCTTTTACCTCGGCACGGACGTCGCTGTATTCAAACGCTAGCGTCGTATTTATCAGCTCGCAGTCTTGCAAGAGTAAATTTTGCATATAGCAAAAGCCCTGCAGGCTCTCGATCTTGCAGTTTCGCAGCGTTACGTTTTTAGAATTCCAGCCGAAGTATTCGCCCGCGATGAAGCAGTCCTCGACCACGATATTTTCGCAGTTCCAAAACGCGTCCTTGGATAGGAGCTTGGAGTTTTTGATCGTTACGTTTCTGCAGCCGTCGAAGCAGTAATCTCCGAAAAGCGATAGATTTTCGATGCTTAAGTTTTCACAATCAAGCCCGAAATACGCGCCCTTTGCGGTGACGTTTTTTAGCGTGACATCGCTGCAGTGCCACAAGGTCTCTTGCGCATCATGAAATTCTACGTTTTGCAGCGCGGCGTCTTTTACGCGTCGAAGCCCCTTGGGTGCGCCGTAGAGGCAGTCTTTTAGTACCACGCCGCGGCTATACCAGATCCCTGCGCGCGCGATCTCGTCGAATAAGCAGTCCTGCGCGCGGATATTTTCGGCATACCAAAACGGATATTTCCACTCAAATTTACAGTTTTGCGCGACGATATTTGCGCTGTGTTTTAGCGGCGACTCGCCCTCGCCGAAGACGGAATTTTCGATCCGCAGATCCTTTGCGCCGAACAGCGCGCGCTCGCCGCTAAAGTGCTTTTGTCTTAATATTTGCATGGCTTTCCTTAGATTTAAAATTTGCTTCAGATTATACAAGGAATTTCAAAATTCCGCATAGATTAGGCGTATGAAACGCAAGCGAATTTTAAAAATTTTAAAATTTAAAGGCGGCGAGGGGCTAAATTTGATGTGCTGCGGTAGCGGTTACGAAACACATGCGGCGAATGCGCGGCAAATAGCCGCGCGCCCATGGCCTATAATGGCGCTTCACAAAATGTAGATAAAGCGCACCTAGGTCGCTGCGGCTAGCCGCGTATCCACTCGCGACGCGTGTCGCTCGAAAGATACATAAAATTTATCGCGAGCGGCGCTTTAAAATTTATAAAATTTTCTCCGAACAACGTGTAAATTTTAGCAGACGTCGCAAAGAAGCGTAAAATTTTATACCATATTGCAACGGGGCGCGTCTAATGCTCGTGGTGATGCAAGTGGATGTCTTCGCCGCGGTCTCGATCTGTAGCACGCTTTCGTAGATCAAAATACACAAAAAGCCCGCTGGGCTCGCCATCCTCGTAAATTTCAAGTTTGTAGCGCATTACGGCGTGCGTGCATACTGCAACATCAAGCGTTGCTTCATAGCCATCTACGCTGCGCTTTAGCGGGAATTCCGCATTGCCCATATTCATACTCACGCCCGAAATTTTAACGCTCGGATTTTTCAGCTCACGCGAAATTCCGCTTATTTTTAGCTCGTTTGCTCCCGCTTCGATCGGATGGCGCGCTACGCTAAAGAGCGCCTTCTGCCCGCCGGCGTTAGTCTCGCAGTCCTGTGCGGCTAGATTGCAGCCCAGACGCGTCCTTATATCCTTAAATAACGCATCGCTCTCATCCGCGCCAAATCCTAAAGTAGCGGCGAAAATCAAGCTAAAACGTAGAGCCTTTATCATTATAATCCTTTGTAAATGAAATTTGTGCGCAATTTTAGCAGAAAATTCCGCGCCTATTAAAAATATTTATTAAAATTTTAGCTAAAATAACGATATCTTTTACGAAAGGATGAAAAATGGCTGAGTTTTTAATCAAAGACGCCAAGGACGGCTGCAAATTCGATCTACTTTATGACGGGCACGTACTGTGCACCTCCGAGGTTTACACGAGCAAGGCCGCTTGCAAAAACGGCATCGAAAGCGTCGCAAAAAACGCCGCACTAAATAAGATCGAGGATCAAATCGCGGGCGGAGAAAAGCTAAACAATCCGAAATTTGAGCTTTACACCGATAAAGCCGGAAAGGTTCGCTTCCGCCTAACGGCTAGCAACGGACAGATCATCGCCGTTAGCAAGGATTTTGAAGCCAAAGCGGACGCTCTAAAAGTAATAGAGCTTATCATAAAACAGGCTCCGAAAGCCAAGATCAAGGAGGCGTAAATGGATATAAACGGGCTTGTAAATATGGTCTCCGCGCTCAAAAGCGACGATAAAAATTTAAGAGAATTTCAAAGCGGTCCGGTCGCTTTTATCGAAAAATTTCTAGGCGTGGACCTGCCCGACGACCAAATAAATGCGATAATTGCGGGCATCAGCTCAAATTTTTTAAGCAAAAACGAAAGCGGTAGATCTAGCTCTCTAGGCTCGATGCTGGGCGGACTTTTGGGCGGCGGCGAGGACGTGCAAGCAAACGCCGTCGATAGCAAAGGCGTAGATTTTAGCGCGCTGATCGGCAAAATCGCAAGTGCCAAGCTTGATGTAAACGGCGACGGTAAAATCGATATCAACGACGCAAGTAGCTTTTTGGGCGATCTTTTAGGAGGCGGCGCAAACGGCGAAAATAAGGGATTAAATTTAGGCAGCCTACTAAAAACGTTTAAAATGTAAACGAGGCTAAATTTAAAATGCAGGTCGGATTTTGCGCGACGATGTTTAAATTTGCGCGCGCTATTTTAATCCGCGCCTGCGCCGTTTAAGGCTCGCGTGAAGGGTTTAAATTTATGCTGCGTTACGCGCAAAAAAACCTCGCGTTTAAGCGAGATGGGCTTAAATTTAAAGCAAAAAGGCATTAAATTTAAGCTCGTTTTTTTGCGGCGTCTTGTTTATACTGCCTCGGCAGAGCGCCCTGCTCCGCTCTTTTGAGCGTCCATATTGAGCCAAAATAACCAAAAACTCTGCTTTAAATTTTATCTTTGCTCTTTAATGTCCGCTTTAAATTTAGTCGCTTTTTGGCTCGGTTTTATTTTGCTACCCATTCAAATTCCCACGTAGCGCGCCATAGCATATAGTCAAATTTCATCAAAATTTTAAAAATGGCTATAAATTAAGCGCGAAAGAGTTCGCCTAACTAAAAAGGATATATTTTATTTCTATTTACTGTTTAGGTAGTATAATCATTTTCGTCCGACAAGATAAAACCTCCTTTTTGTATGAAGCCCGAGTTTAAAAGCTCGGGCTTTTTTTATGCCCGAAATTCTGCTATAATCCCGCCAAAAACTGCAAGGAATTTTATGCTTACACATATCGACGAAAACAATATGCCCCGCATGGTAGATGTCGGCGCCAAGGACGAGAGCGAGCGCGTAGCCACCGCTAGCGGTATCATACGAATGAGTGCTGAGGCTTTTGCCGCCGTCAAGCAAAACACGGCCAAAAAAGGCCCAGTGCTTCAAACCGCCGTCATTGCCGCGATAATGGGCGCTAAAAAGACGAGCGAACTCATACCCATGACTCATCCGCTTACGATTACTTCGATTAAAACCGATATTGAGGAGCTTGCGAGCGAATGCGCATTCAAGCTTTTTGTAACGGTGAAAATCACGGGCAAAACGGGCGTCGAGATGGAGGCGCTAACGGGCGTGAGCGTGGGGCTACTGACGATTTATGATATGCTAAAAGCGATAGATAAATCGATGCAGATCACAGGCATCGTGTTGCAGCGCAAAGAGGGGGGCAAGAGTGGCGTGTATACTAGGGGCTGAAAAGCCAAAAATCGACTATCCGCTCTTTTGGGAATACAAAGTAGTCCTAGATGCGACCACCCAAAAGCGCGAGCAGATCGATGAAATTTTAAAGGGCGAAAATTACAAAATAGACTTTTCGCGCTTTTCAAATGGCGGCAAATATATGAGCTTCAACATAAGCGTTTTCGTTCAAGACGACTTGCATAGAAACGAAATTTTCGAGCGCTTAAAGGCTCATTTTAAATACATACTGTAGGAGAGGATATGAAGGAAAAACTGATAGAAAAATTCGGCGTCGATCTCGCGCAAATTAGCGGCGAGGAACTGGCGGCCTGCGTGCAAAATTTAGCTTTTGAACAGAGCCTGAAGGCTCTACGCGGACTTAGCGAAGATGCTAAAAGCGCTAAAAGCGCCGAGCTCATCTTAAGCTTTGCCGCCGAGCTTAGCGAAATAGGAGCTCTAAAGGACGCCTCCTCCGAAGCGCTAATCGAAGGGGTGAAAAAGGCGCTGTGCGACGAGGACGAGCAGGGGCTTTACAAGCTCATCTACGATTACGACGATCTGCGCAAAAAGATCGCTTGTAAGCAGAAGGCGATTAAAACCCTTGTTTTGCGCAGCTATGATGATCTGGATACCGCGCTGCAAAACGCAAGCGAAACAGAGCTAAAAGAACGCATAGCCTCGGCGCTACAGCGAGCGATCGCTAGCAAACTTCCGCTTGCGGACGTGCTGAAAGAAGCGAGCGAACTAGCCTTCATAAGCGTGCTAGAAAGCGGCACCGACATCGAGGACACCGCACACGAGACGGCGAAAAACATCGCATTTTCGGCTATAGGCGACGGGGAATTTACGAAATTTCGCACGAAAGAAATTTCAAAAATCATCATAAATCGCGCGATTTTCGTTGCAAACGAGAGCAAAAATACGGCCTCCGCGCTGATTAGAGGCGCGATTTTAGGCTGCTACGACGGCATAAACAAAGCCGCCGAGAGATACCGCGACGAGCTAAGTTTCTCGCCAGCAAGCGACGCACAGAGCTTGGAGGATGAAAGACTTCAAATTTCGCAGATGAGCGAGCTATTTAGCGCCGTGCTAAGCGACGCGGTCGCAAGCTCGGAGGAGCCCGCTAAAAGCGAGATCGCCAAGATCGCCGATGAAGAATTCGGAGGCTATTTGGCTAAATTTAGAAAAATTTCAAGCGATCTACTCGATCAGCTAAGCGCCAAAATTGGCGAGATCGAGCTTGGCGAGCGCGCAAAAAAGGCAAGCGCCAAAGCGCGCGAAATCACTCAAGAGCTGAGCCAAAAAAGCGCCAAAATCATCGAAAACCTCGATCTGGACGAGAAACTGGACGCAATCAAAAAAGAGCTTAGCGAATTTGAAAAGAAGATGAGCCAAAAATTTGCCGAGCTAAAAAGCTCCGACGTCGCCAAAAACGTAAGCGAAAGGGCGCGCGAGATGAGCGCCAAGGCTTACGAGGCCGCAAAAGAAACGATCGCCAAGCTAAAATCCAAAAAGGACTAAATGGGCGCCACAGGTGTGAAATCCCTAGCGGCAAACACTCGGCGCTCGCTACTTTGCGCTGCAAAATTTACTAGCATGCCTTAAAGCTCGCGTGCCCTAAAAGAAATGAACTTTCGTTAGAGTTTGCGAGGCCTGCGCAGAATTCTTTATGCGCTTTATTGGCATAGCAGAATTTCGTGCCAATAAAGAATTTACGAATTTTGTATAGCTGAGTTTAGATATGCACTACAAAATTGCGCACCATTAAAGAATTTTACGGCTATACGGGATTCTAGTCCTGCCAAACCTTGCCGCAGCTATAAAATTCTAAGTGTAAAATTTTATAGCTGACGCGGCACATATAAAATTCCAAAGCCGGCGCAGATTTTTAAGCTTGAAATTTCATCGTACAAATTTGCGTAGCCGAATTTTAAAATTCTAAATGCTTAAAAATTTAAAATTCTACCCAAAGTGATATGGCACGATTTGCAGTTTGAAATTTTATCCCGACGCGCGCAAATGAAATCCCACGAGATAAATTCTACAAAAAGGCGTATGTGGCGTTTGGCATTTCTGCGATCATTTCAATTCTAATAAAACGCGATTCCGCTACAGCGTAAGATGCGATGTGAGGAGCTACCACTAAGCTAACAATTAGAATTTTGCATTGCAAAGATTAGCGCGACTCACCTCAAATCATAGCGACATCCGAGCCCATTTTATCGCACGATTTGATCGCATAAATTTTAAACCGATCTTGCTGCGCCCGGGTCGAGCGCCTGGTGTAAATAAAATTCTACCGGATTTATCGTTGCGTAAATTTAAAACCGCACCCCCGCTCTATTTGGGCGCAGAGGTACCTTGTTTATGCAGCGCCGCGCTTGGATAAAATCACTACTTTCACACAGTAATGCCTCGTTTACGCTGCGATAAAATTCTGCGAAATCACCGCTAAATTTTATCGCTAAATTACAAAGCCTAATTCTATTTTAAAGGCGACGGGCGTCCTTAAATTTTACGGCAAATTCCAAATAGATCGCGCCTGCAAAATCCGGCAATCCAAAATAAAATTCTAAAAATTTAATCAAATTTCGCTAAAATCGCCGCAAAATTCCAAGGAGAAAAGATGAAAAAATTAGCTCTTTTAATATCCTTTGCTGCGATGATGATTTTTACCGGCTGCGCGAGCACCACGCAAGGCGGCGCCGTAGGCATCGACCGCTCGCAATTCATCACCGTAAGCGAAGCTGAAATGGATCAAAGTGCTGCGCTTGCCTACAAGCAAATTACCGCCCAAGCAAACGCCAAACATGTCCTAAATACCGATAAAAAGCTAACTGATCGCGTTAGAGGCATCTCGAAGCGCCTAATCGCTCAAGTCGGCGCATTTCGCAAAGACGCACTGAAATGGAACTGGCAGGTAAACGTCATCAACGACCCTACGATCAATGCTTGGTGTATGCCTGGCGGTCGCATCGTCGTATATACGGGCATCATCGAAAAGCTTAAGCTTACCGATGCCGAGCTGGCTGCCATTTTGGGACACGAGATGTCGCACGCACTGCGCGAACACAGCCGCGAGCGAGCCTCGACTGAACAGATGAAAGATGTCGGTATCGCCGTAGCAAGCTCCGCAGCAGGGCTTGGAGATCTGGGCTCAGCAGCTTTGAACATGGCGGCGCAGTACACATTCACGCTGCCGTTTTCGCGCACGCATGAGACGGAGGCCGATCTGATGGGCGTTGAGCTGATGGCGCGCGCAGGATACGATCCGAGGGCGGCGATAAACGTCTGGGAGAAGATGAACAAGCTAAATGAGAGCCATCCGCTTAAATTTATGTCCACGCACCCTTCAAACGACGATCGCATCGCCGATCTAAAAGAGGTGATGCCGAAAGTCTTGCCGCTTTACGAGGCCGCCACAAGAAATAGATAGTCTTGCGATTTAAAATTTCGCAAGAGTTCGCGCGCTGAGGTTTTTTAAGTAGTAGGTTTTATCATCGCATTTAAATTTCTTAGATGGGCTTGCGCGTGGCGCTAGGATTATCCGCCGCCGCGCTGGAGTTTTGCCGTGACAAAGACCTGCCGCAGCGCGAAATTTTAAATTACCGCAAAATTCCATTAACACGCGCGATAAACATAATCCGCGCCGAGACAAAATTTCATTTTAAAATGCAAGTGCTGGGCGAAATTCCGTCGCATAGAAAGCCGAAACGTCCGTCGCTACAAAATTCTACGGCGCGAAATTTTACGATTTTAAGCGCGACGAAATTTGGAGTAAAATTTTGTCCCTTCGGGCGAAGATAGAATTTCGCTGCGGCCGTATACAAATGAAATTTTGCAGCGCAGCCCAGTATGAAAATAAAATTTATTCGGCCGGATAGCAGAATTTAGCGCTATTTTGCACGGCGACAAGTCTCGCGCGAGCAGATGAAATTTTACGCGATAAAAGGAGTAAAATTTCAATTCCGCAGAATTCTACGAGCGAGCGCGAGGCATTTTCCATATCTTTTGGATTTTAAAGCGTTTTTAGATATAATCATAAATATTAAATTTCAAAGGATAAAAAATTTGGACACGGACAGTTCGGTTTTAATGTTAGTTTTAGCTTTTGTATTCATCTTTATGAATGCTTTTTTTGTTCTTTCGGAATTCTCAATCGTCAAAGTAAGAAAGTCTCGCCTCGAAGAGCTTATCAAGGATAAAATTCCAAACGCAAAGCTCGCTTTTAAAATTTCAAACTCCCTAGACACCTACCTCAGCGCCACACAGCTAGGCATCACGATAAGTTCGCTCGCCCTCGGCTGGATCGGCGAGCCCGCGGTATCAAGACTGATCGAGCTGCCACTAAGATCCATCGGCATAGGCGGCGGAGCGGCGGCGCATACGATCGCCTTCGTCATATCTTTTACGCTCGTTACGCTATTTCACGTCGTGCTCGGCGAGCTGGTGCCAAAATCCATCGCTATTGCCAAAACCGAGAAGATCGTGCTTTTCATCTCCAGGCCGCTTCATATTTTTTGGATTATGTTTTTTCCGATCATAAAAGCGTTTGACTTCATCGCTGCCGTCTCGCTTAAAATCATCGGCGTAAAGCCTGCCAAAGAGAGCGAGCTTGCGCTTTCGGACGAAGAGATCAAAATCATCGCAAGCGAGAGCCTAAAAGGCGGCGTACTCGATAGCCTCGAGACCGAGATCATCAAAAACGCCGTCGATTTTAGCGACACGGTCGCTAAAGAGATAATGACGCCACGGCGCGATCTCATATGCCTAAATAAGCAAAAAAGCTACGATGAAAACTACGCAACCGTATTGCAGTCGAAATTTACGCGCTTTCCGTATATCGACGGCAGCAAAGATAACGTCCTAGGCCTCATCCACATCCGCGATATCATCCAACAAAAGGGAGATAAAAGCTTCGATAAAATTGTGCGCAAACTCATCATCGTGCCTGAAAACAGCCCGATCTCTAAAATTTTACCGATGATGAATAAGCAGCGTATCTTCGCCGCGCTCGTCATTGACGAATACGGCGGTACTGCGGGATTTTTGACGATGGAAGATATAATAGAAGAAATTTTTGGCGACATCAACGATGAACACGACGCGAATGCGCAAAATTTCAAACGTATCGACGAGAACACTTTTGAGTTTAGAGGTCGCTTCGAGATCGAAGGCGTCGAGGAGGTGATGGGCATTGACTTTGATGAGGAGACCGAACAGCTTACGATCGGCGGCTACGTCTTTAATCTCTTCGGCAGCCTACCTGAAATCGGCGATAAAATAAGCGATGAAAACTGCGACTATGAAGTGCTGCGAATGGATGGCACAAGAGTTTCGCTCGTAAAAGCGATCAAAAAAGTAGTCGCGCAGCCGCAAGAAAACGAAGAAGCGGAAAAAAATAACTAAGCCAAAGTGTGGGTTAATAACATTCCGCCCTGCGATGCTGCGTGCCGGAAATTTCAAACATGCTGCCGCTTGCGACGCCGCTAATTCTCATCTCGGACAAAAATTTTTTGCCGCTACCACATAGATGCCCTAATAGCGGGCAGAGGAATGCCCGCGCCCTGTAGGGTTTATAAAAGTGCTATTTATAAACCTTCTGCGCGCTATAAACGAAAGGTGAGATTCTACCGCGAAAATTCTGCCAGAGCGGCGCTAGATAAAATTATTAATAGCCTGCTTTCAAATTTTGCGAGATCGTAGATTTTAAAAATTTCAAAATTTCGCGGAATTTCAAAATTTCAATTGATCTAAATTTCTCGCCTAACTTAAATAGCAAGCCCCGCTACAAGCCCAGGCCAAGCGAATTCTAAATCCAAAGCCTAAGCGTAAAATTCTAAAATTATAAAGATAAAATTTTGCCGCGTAGTATCGCAGAATTAACTCTATCGATTTTTATCGCAAAATTCCGTCAATCTTACTTTAAAACTTCGCGATTTTAAATTCTAAAAATTCCTAAATAATCAAATCGGCACGCCTTAAAATTCCGCATAAATAAATCTTAAATTCCTTTTTGCTACCATAACGAAAATTTTTCGCACGGATGGCTTTATGACAAAACACAAATTCTCATCGCGTTGGGCTTTTATCATCGCTTGCGTGGGCTCTGCTGTAGGTATGGCAAATGTCTGGGGCTTCCCTTATAAACTCGGCACGAACGGCGGCGGCGCATTTTTGCTAATTTACGTTTTTTTTGTAGCACTGTTTTCATACGTAGGCCTAAGCGCCGAATACGCGATCGGTCGCCGCGCCAAAACAGGCACACTAGGCTCATACGAATACGCGTGGAAAAGCCGCGGACTGGGTGCTATCGGTAAGGTTATCGGCTGGTTGCCACTTGCCGGTTCGATGTGTATCGCAGTGGGCTATGCCGTCATCATCGCCTACGTTTTAAGGGCGCTAGTACAAGCCATAGACGGCTCGCTAATGAGCGAAAATACCGATACGTGGTTCAACTCTTTTGCCCTGGCGCCCTACTCCGTGGTGCCTTTTCACTGCATAATCGTCGCAGGTACGTTGCTGACGCTGTTTTTCGGCGCCAAAAGCATCGAAAAAACGAATAAAATTATGATGCCGCTATTTTTCGTGCTATTTGCAATTTTAGCGGTTAGGGTCGCGACGCTGCAAGGTGCTGCGGGCGGATATGCCTTTCTTTTCGGCGCCGATTTTACTAAGCTAGCAGATCCGATGGTTTGGATTTCTGCGATGGGACAGGCGTTTTTCTCGCTATCGATTACGGGCTCAGGGATGATCGTCTATGGCGCGTATCTATCCAAGGACGAAGACGTGGTATCTGCAGCGAAAAATACTGCGCTATTTGACACGCTAGCCGCGATGGTAGCTGCGCTAGTGATGATCCCTGCGGTATTTGCTTACGGAATGGATCCTGCGGCGGGACCTAAGCTACTTTTCGTAACTCTGCCTAAAATTTTACAAGATATGGCAGGTGGTAGAATTTTTGCGGTGATTTTATTTACCGCCGTGATTTTTGGTGGAATTTCATCGCTTCAAAATATGTTCGAAGTAGTCGCCGAATCGCTAATGCATAAGTTTCCAAGGCTAAGCCGCGCCTTCACGCTTGCGTTATTGTGCGCGATCTGCCTTGGTGCGGGCCTTGGTATGGAAGCGATAAGTTCATGGGGGCCGTGGATGGATTTCGTATCGATTTATATCATTCCGATCGGAGCGGTAATTGGCGCAATATCGTGGTTTTGGGTAATTAAACGGAATGAAATTTTAGATGAGATCAATCTGGGCGCAGAGAGGGTTCGCGGTAAGCTCTGGTATGATATCGGGCGCTTTGTCTATGTTCCGCTGGCGCTACTTTTATGCATAATCGCGCTTAGTATGCACATTTCGTTTTAGCTCATCGCCACATTGGCATAAATGCAACGACTGGCAAGATACGGCAGAGAAGGCGAAGTGGGATAGAATTTTAAAATTCTACCTAATAACGAACTTAAAAATTTAAATGGCCAAAACGACTTTAAATTTTAATACGTTATGAGAATAAAGCGTTATAATGTGCCAAAATTTTACAAAATAGGGGATTTATGCGAGACTACGACAAAGAGCCATTGATCATAAACGATTACACCGTCTATCATGTATTTTCCTGGAGTATATTTACTTGCATATTGGGTTTTTCGCTTTTGGGTTATGATCTGATTACGACTGGCACTACGGGAAAATTTAGCGCTTTCGGTATCGTTTCTTTAATTTTTGTGACATATTCTTTCATACGGCTAAGAATTTCGGCGGAGCAAAATTTTTCTAAAAATCCGAGC
The DNA here is from genome assembly GCA_963527265.1 of uncultured Campylobacter sp. GTDB lineage: Bacteria > Campylobacterota > Campylobacteria > Campylobacterales > Campylobacteraceae > Campylobacter_B. Next base: position 25,000 of record CAURQQ010000024.1, read on the forward strand.
TATTTTTATTTTTCAAACAGCCTTATCCGCTACGTCGAAAATATAGATATGAAAGATAGCATAATTTCCGAAACCAAAATAGCCCCCGATCCATCCGCAAATATATCTAGTGTTCATTTCTGCGTAGTATGCGAACTAGAAAACTCTTACGGCAGGTTTCATTATTTAAGCTCATATGAATTATATAGATATTCCAGCATAGGCGTTCATATAGGCAAACTTGTTCTTTATATAAAGCATCTAATGCTATATTTAATATTTGCTCTGCCGTATAAAATTTACAAACTCAAAAAGAGCTCGGAGCCCCTTTGGCTGCTAAAAAGAAATTTCGTCATTAAATTTAACAACAGAAATTTCTTTTTAGTAAATGCGGTATCTGCAAAAGAGTATCATGAGCTGCTGCAATATTTCAAGGCGCTAAACGTAAAAATAGAAGATCGGACCGACTTTATACCGCAGGCTCAAAATAGCGGCTATTTCACCGATAAAAACGAAATTTGGAGCGACGATTTTAGCGATACACAAATTCCGAAGAAAAATTTTAAATGGAAGCTTAGGCGATTTTTTAGTTTGGATTGAAATTCTAGCCTGAGCACGAGCCGTTAAATTTCACAAGCGAATAGGGCAGAGTGGGGCAGCGAGACAAATACCGCTCGCTAGCTCCGCTCATTACAGCCGCAAAGCTGCGGCAAGCCAATCGATCCGACTCGTCGCCGCAGCAAATCCTCAGCGATCCGAGGATAGAGCCTCGCCCTAAAACCCCAGACCGCCCTCCCAATCCTTACTTCGCCCCTTTAGGCGGCATAAATGCGGTTAGTTTGATATCTTCGCCCGCCTTGTGTTTATAAAGCTCGATATCTACCAGCGCCGTGTGAGAGATATTGCCGTTGGCAAGCTCGCTCGTAGGAAGATCGATCGTAAGCACGTTCGGATTTCCGTTTTTGCAAAGCCCCTCGGCATTAGGATCGTACCACGCGCCTTCAAAGATCTGCACCACGCCGCGCATTATGTCATCGCTTACGTTGGCTCCCGCCAAAATTTCGCCGCGAGCGTTATAAACGCGCACCAGATCGCCCTGCTTGATACCGAGCTCCTTAGCATCCTCGGTATTGATCAGTACCGGCTCGCGATCCGCGACGGCGTATCTCTTGCGATTTGAGGTGTTGCTCTGCTGCGAATGCAAGCGATCAAGCGGATGCAGGCTAAGCAGATGGAATTTCGCAGGCTTATCCTTCATCCCGAGCCACTCGACGGGCTCGAACCACATCGGATGCGCGCTGCAGTCTTTGTAGTTCATAGCGGCGATCGTATCGGAGTAAATTTCAATCAGCCCGCTAGGCGTTCCCAAAGCCTCCAAAACGGGATCATTTCTAAAATCCTCAAAGCTCACGTATGCAGCACTCTCTGGCGTTTCGTAAAATTCCGTCGGCTCGTTTTTCTCCCACCACTGCTCAAAGCTCGGCATCTGTATTCCCAAAGCGGTGTTTGCGTTCACGGCGCTCGCCGCTCCTTCGTAAAATTCTTTGATCCAGTCCATTTCCGTTTTGCCGCCGTCCGTATAGACTTCGGCAAGTCCGTCTGCGTAAGCCTTGCAAAGGTCAGTAAAAATTTGATAATCGTCCTTCGCGCCGTACTGCTTGGTGACGACCTGCTTCATCGGGATGATATGCATATTGGAGTAGTCTCCGCTCATCGTGATGTCGTTACGCTCATATTCCGTCGTGGTTGGGAATACGATATCCGCCATCTTCGCAGTCGGCGTCCAGTAAATTTCATTCACTACGATGGTGCGCGGTTTGCGCCAAGCCTTGATATTAGTGTTGGTGTCTTGATGGTGCACGATTGGATTTCCGCCAACCCAGTAGATAAAATCGATCTGCGGATAAGTGATCTTTGCGCCATTCGCGTCGATCGTCTTGCCGGGATTTAGTAGCGCGTCCGCGATGCGAGCTAGAGGGAAAGCTACTTTCGCCGTATTTACCAGCCACGCTTGGGCTGCTTCGCCGCCTTGCTTCTGATCCTGCGCAAGCCCTAAAAATTTGCCGTCCTTAACGACGCCGACGCTAGCCGCGTTCATTCCACCGATCACGCCGCCCGCGCAGGTAGGCGCGCCGCCGTTAGCGTAGTGGTAGCTAAAGCCGAAGCCGCCTCCGGCAAGTCCGATCTGCCCTAGCATCGCGCACAAAGTCACGATCATCCAGTGCGCCTGCTCGCCGTGATGAGCGCGCTGGATACCCCAACCCGCCATTATCATCGTGCGGTTTTCGTAAAATTTTATCGCAAGCTCTTTGATCATGTCCGCGCTAATGCCGCAAATTTCACTAGCCCACTCGGGCGTCTTAGCCACGCCGTCGCTCTGCCCTGTGAGGTACGGCACGAATTTTTCAAAGCCCACGGTGTAGTTTTGTAAAAATTCCTTATCGTACTTGCCCTGCGAGTAGAGGTGCTGCGCCATGCCTAGCATCATCGCTACGTCGGTGTTCGGGCGAGGGGCGATCCATCGCGCCTTACCCTCGAAATACTTGCCGCTTACGGTTTTGATCGGATCGATGATGATGATCTCTTTGTCGCTGTTTTTTAGCTGCTCGAAATACTTAAATCCCTGCTCGTCAGAGCTCGTCCATGCCACGCGAAGCGTAGAGATCGGATTGAGCCCCCAAAAGACCACTACTTTGGAGTTTTCAAGCACCACGGGCCACGAGGTTTGCTGCTCATAGACCTGATTTGAACCCGTTACGTGCGGCATGATGACCTGAGCCGCGCCCGTAGAGTAATCGCCCGTGACGCCCGTAAAGCCGCCGGTTAAGTTCATAAATCTATGAAGCAGCGTCCTTGAGACATGCACGTTGCCCGTACTCTGCCAGCCGTAGCTGCCCGCAAATACCGAGTCTGTGCCCTTTTGCTCGCGCGTCTTTTTAAGCTCGCGCGCGACGAGTTTGATCGCGTCTTCATATTTTACCTCGACCCATTCGTCAAGTCCGCGAAGCTCGGGTTTTGGATTATCGGGATCGGCGAGATAGGATTTTCGCACCATCGGCGCTTTGATGCGCGTGTTATAAACGAGATCCGCCATCGTATTTTGAAGCGTATTTGGAATTTTAGAGGTGATCTTCCACGGCGCAGACTTTACGATCTTGCCGTTTTTGACGCTCGCTTTTAAAATTCCCCACCGCGCCGCGGTTAAAATTTCGCCGTTTTTCTTAAGCGCGGTAAGCTTATCCGCCGCGAGCATCGAGCTTGGGATGAGCGGAAGCGCCGAGAGCGTCGCTCCGAGCTTTAAAAAATTTCGTCTTTTCATTTCATATCCTTTAAATTTACGTCCTTGGAGTGCTTTTGCAGATACTGCACCACCGTCCAGCTCTCATCCTTGCTAATAGGCGTGCGCGAAAGCATCGATTTGATGTAGCCCGGCCATCTGTTGGCTTCATAATCGGCGGGCTGATGCAGAGCGTGACAGACGCTACACGAGGCTTCGAATTTTTCTTTGGCTTCGGCGAAAATTTTATCCACGTCGCCGCTTAGCGCGCCCTCGTCGGTGTAGGCGGTTATTTTAACTTTATTAAAGCCGTCCTCTTCGCCCAAACTCTCGCTTTGAAATTTAGCCTGCTTCGAAAACGCCACCGCGATTATGCGCGCTTTAGGCGTGAAATAAATAACGTTGGGCGCCTTTGGATTTTGATAGCCGGTAAGCGAAAATTTCACTACTCCGTCCTTAACCTCCAAAACCTCTATGGCATTCGTAGGCAGTAGCCTACCGTCCTTGTGCGACAAATCGCCGCTTACGCTTACCTGCTTTAGCACCGTGCCGTAAAGCGTCTCGCCCGCCTTAACCTCGGCGCCAGCGTAGCTTGCGATCGCAGCTGTAAGAGCCGCCGCAGCTGCAATAGAATTTAAAAACTTCATACTTATCCTTTCTTAAAATTTTAAAAACTTCTCGTAAATCTTCCGTATAAAAAGCCCGCAAACATCACGGCTAAAATCGCCGCGAATACCGCAAACGCTACCTGCGCGCACTGCGCCGCGTCTGCAAATTTAATGTTCGGCACCAGATAAAATCCCTCGCCGAAAAATCCGCCAAAAAAGCTCTGCACTTCGCTAAGCGCGGTGCCTGCGGGGAAGGACGGGGTGCCCGTACAGCTTGCGAGGCGAAATAGCTCCGGCAGCAGGCTATCAAGCGGCGCCGCAAAAGGAAATGCGGGTGCGGTGAGGCAATTTGCGGTATCTACGGCGGGGTGCGGCGCGGAGCTTTGCGTAAACCCGTATATCGCGCCCGCAAAGCCGAGCGCGTAGGCAACGAGCCTTGCTATGAAGCCAAACGGCAATAGCAAGCCTATAAGCGCGCCCACGCCCACTATGGCAAAGCCCAGACGCACGAGAACGCTCGTCTGCGTAGGCGACATAAAAAGGTAGCGCTGAAAGAAAAAATACGATGCCGCAAGATACCCTGCGCTTATCACAAAGAGCCAAAACCACGGCGTAGCGGTATTTTGCCACGCGTAAATCTTTAAAATCAATCTATTCAAGATCTCCTCCGTCTTATAAAATTCTTAAGAATACTTTTTAATCTTAAGATTTAAATTTATGAGAGAATTATAGCAGTAAAAGATAAAAATTCAGGTCTACATTGCCCTAAATATCGGAGTTTAATAAGCTTTAAGCTTAACGTATAAAATTTCAATTTTAAAATTTGACGCTCTTTGCGTAACGGCGAAACGTTTTTGAGATATGAAAATTAAAATAGTAGATTTTATAAAATTTAATCAATATAAAGGACAAATTTAAGTGCCATTATTATATAATTTATCTTATTTTTTAAAAAGGAGTTTGAGATGACTTTTATGGAGTCTATTCGCACTTGTCTCAAAGAGAATTATTGCAATTTTGAGGGGCGTGCGCCACGTTCAGAGTACTGGTGGTTTGCATTATTTGCGGCACTTTTAGGAATCGTAACGTTAGTATTGGACGGCTTTTTAGGCACCTATGCCGTTATGAGTTCCGGTAGAATGATCGGTTTCATTAACTCAATCTTTTTATTGGCAATACTTTTACCTTCTATCGCCGTGGCGGTAAGGCGTCTGCACGATACCGATAGAAGCGGCTGGTTTTATCTGTTAATTTTTGTCCCGATAATAGGCTCGATAGTATTGATCGTATTTTTTATCCAGCAAGGCACTAACGGAGGCAACCGCTTTGGAGACGATCCGTTGCGACCCGCAAACAGAGGCTCGATTTTTTAAACGCAGCTTTGTAGCACACATAAGCTTTGCAAATAAGCTAAATTTAGGGCTAATTCCATTTTGGTTTTAGCCCTTTTTACTAGGCGGTTTTGCTCAAAACAGCCTTTTATGTTTAAATTTAGATCCCCTGCACAGATTCAAACTACAAAATTTTAATTCTATTGCCCTTTAATTTCACTATTTTTTTGTCATTTACCAGCTTCGTAATCGCCTGAGAGACGTTTTGGCGAGGCGCGCCGAGCAGGCTTGCAAGCGTCATTATATTAAAGGGAAGCTCCACGATCTTATCTGCGTTTGCGATGCGATTTAGAAAATTTAAAATCCGCGTCTGGATTTTCGCAAAGACGATCTCTTTAATTAAAATCCGTTGCGAGTAGATGTTTTTGATAAGCGCGTTTATGATCGAGCTTGCAAACTCGTCTCCAAGCAGCTCGAAAAGCTCCGAGATATTGATCTGCAGCGTCTCGCAGTCGCTTAAAATTTCAAGGCTCGTGTTTTTATCCAAGCAGACGTAGGCGCCGCTTTTTACGAAGCTAAAGATAAATTCCTTGCCGTTTTCGTAGCAGTTTAGCTTCGCCCTGCCGCGCAGCAAAATGATAAATTTAAATTTCTGCGCGTAGATCACGTCGCCGCGAGCGTAGCTTTCGCGCCTAAATTTAGCAATCCGCTCCCTACTTAAAAAGTCGAATTTCTCGCTGTAATCGTTATTTAGTCTATCTATCATAGCAGCTCTTTGCATAAAATTTCACGTAAATTTTACATAAAAAGGATAAATTCGTCGCAATCGCGACAAATTTAAATTTATCTTTGATTTATAATTCGCGTTAAAGACAACCTAGAAAGGATACTTTATGAGGAAAATTTTTATCTCATTTATCTGTGCGTGTTCGCTTTTTGGCGGCGAGGTAATCTCTAAAACCGCTACGATCTCGCAAGACGGCAAAGCAATCGGCGAGGCTGAAATTTTAACGCCGATCGAGGTAATATCCAGCGATGGCGGCGTTGCCAAGATTAAAATTAAAGGCGTCGTGAGCGAAAACTATCAGCTTCAAATACAAAAAAATATGAAAGAAGCTGAAATTTACACGATTTTTACGAACGAAGCCGAAGCAAATTTTAAAAAGGGCAAAAAGCTCGAGGACGATTACGGCGAGATCTGGTATGAGGCGGAGGGGATTTACGAGGTTGGCTCGGATGCCGTAGCTAAGGACGCTAAGGCGCTTTATGCGGAGGCAAAGACGAACTACGAGCAGATCTGCTCAGCGTGTCACCGCCTGCATGAGCCAAAGAGCTTCACGGCAAATCAGTGGCCTGCAAATTTACAAGAGATGATCAATGCAAACTACGTAGCGCTCGAGGGCGACGAGCTAAATTTGATTATAAAATACCTACAACACAACGCAAAAAAACCTGAATGATAAAGGAGATCAGATGAAAAGGCGAGACTTTTTAAAGGCAGGGATTTTAGGCGCAAGCGCGGCAAGCGCTAGCAGGATCGAGGGGGTTTCTCAGACGATTTTCGATAACAAAAAGGTATTCGGCGCAAACAGATTCGGCCCCTTTTGGCTAAATTTAAACTCGTCGCAGATTGTTTCGGTAAGCGAATTTGAGGGCGATAAATTTCCAAACACAATGAATTACAGCTTGCCCGATAATATCCAAAACGAAAACCGCGTGCTCTATCCGATGGTACGCAAAAGCTATCTAAAGGCAAAAGGCGCGGCAAAGAGCGAACTGCGCGGCAAAGAGGAGTTCGTGCGCGTTAGCTGGGACATAGCGCTTGATCTAGCGGCGAAGGCTTTGAAAGAAAATTTCGACAAATACGGCGCCGAGGCGATCTACGGCGAGTGCTACTGGTGGGGCGGTAGCGGTAAGATCGGCTGGGGGCGCACCGTAGCGCACCGAATGCTTAAAATTTTAGGCGGCTACGTAGAGGAAAGCGGCGATTATTCGACCGGCGCGGGTCTCGTCATCATGCCTCACGTGCTGGGCTCAAGCGCCGTTTACGACGCGCCTACTACGTGGAAAGCGATCGTCAAAAACGCTAAAAACGTCGTATTTTGGGCGACTGATCCTGCGGTAACCAATCAAATTTCATCCATTCCGCCTACGCACGACGGCTATATCGGCATGCAAGAGCTTAAAAAATCGGGCATCAAAACTTATAGCGTAAACGTGATGAGAAACGACACCGCGCGCTACTTCGGCAGCGAAGATATCATCGTGCGCCCAAATACCGACACCGCGCTCATCATCGGTATGTGCCATTATC
>CAURQQ010000025.1:0-32500 GCA_963527265.1 uncultured Campylobacter sp.
GGTGCGAAACAGAATTGTGATTATACAAGAGCGATGCTTAAAGGGGGCTGAATAGGCATTAGAAATTTTAAAAAACGATTTGGAAAATTTTAAATTTCATAATGAAATTTTAGCCGCAGTGCGTTTTAATACAAAATTTCTTCTCTGCTCTCCAATAAAAAATTTATGAATTTCACAGGCGACCGCATTCAAAAATTCAAAATTTCATCATATTTTACGACCGCCGACCGCACCCATTCGCCCAAAAACCCGCCTACAAAACGCTTAAGCGCACGATTATAAGATTTCGCTATAATCACGTCCGATTTAAAATTTAAAAGGACCTTTATGCGCGCAATTTTTTCTATCTATATCTTCATCATCGCAGCCCTTATCGGCATTGAGCTCTCGCTCGGCGCACTCGTCGCACCCGTGGTGTTTTTCCCGCAGCAGATTATCGGAGAGGGCGTGCTATCGCACTTCCAAAGCGGCAAGCTAATGAGCGAGATCTTCGTAAAATACGGCGGCATCCTCATCGCAGTCTCGATCATCTGCCTCGTTTTTGAGATGATAAATTTCAACAACAACAAATCGCAATCCTTTCGCTTGCGCCTTTCGACCCTGATGCTGACGCTTGTAAATATCATACTTGCCCTACTTTTCGTGCTTTACTTTACTGACTACGTCATAAATGCCCAAAAGATCGGCGCAGAAGCGACGATGACGCAGGAATTTGCCCAAATCCACGCGGCTAGCGAGTGGTGCATGAAACTCATCATTGTATTTCAAACGGTGCTGTTTTTCGCAAAAATCCTCCCCACCCTTGCCGCGAAAAAGGCAGCACCGGAGCAAAGCGCAGCCGATGCAGATTAAAATTTACTACGAAGATACCGACGCACAGGGCATCGTGTATCACGCCAACTACATAAAATTTTGCGAGCGGGCGCGCAGCGAGGCGCTTATGCAGGCAGGAGTGGACTTCGCGCGCGCAGACGCACACTTCGTAGTTAGCGAGCTTTGCGCTAAATTTCTCCGTCCCGCGCGCCTCGGCGACACGCTTGAAATTCGCACGAGCCTAGCCGCGCTCAAAAACGCCAGTGCCCTTTTGCGGCAAGAAATTTACAAGATCAAAGATATTAAAAACGTCGATTTCAGTGAGCTTTTATACGCACAGGACGTAAAAATCGCCTTCGTAAAAGACGGCAGGCCGATCAAATTTAGCGCCGAAATTTTAGAATTTTTCAAATCTTTAAGATAAATTATTTCGCGGGTTCAAATTTACCTAGTCGTGCGGCGCAAACATAGCGCAGACCGGCTTTTCGGCATAAAATCTAAGAATGCGCAGAGCTCTTGGGCGAAATAAAATTTGCGGGCGAGATAAAATTTTACGACATAAAATTTCGCTCGGCATTGAGGTTTAAATTTTAACGCTACGCCGCGACGTAAGCCCCTCACACACCCGAGATAGAAAGCAAAATTTAAAATATCGGAATTTTGCAATGGCGTTAAATTTTACCTTGCTCCGCTCCGCCGCTTTATGAAATTTTATCGCTCTTAAATTTAAACCCGCGCAGATCGAGTCTGTGTTTTACTCCGCTAAAATCCCGCTAGTCCGTAAAATTTAAGCAGGCTAAATTCGCCCCGTCTGCTCGCTCGTCGCAATGAAAATCGCGGCGCCCGCGCAAAAAGCTGCGCGCAAAATTAAAACGGTGCGCAAAACGAGCGCCAAAATGCGCCTCACAGCAGCCCTTTTATCTTTTGCAGATCCTCTTTGAAAAGCTCCGCCTTGCTCGGATTTTGCGCGATGAATGCGGGATCGTAGCTCGGCACGAAGCTGATGCCGCCCTCGTTAAAGACCGAGCCGTGCAGCGCGTCCATGCCCGCTAGATCGCCGTTTCGCAGCACGATTTTACAGCATAGCTCCCCTAGGCAGAGCACGACTTTGGGTTTTAAAATTTTGATCTCATCAGTCAGATACGGCGCGCATTTTAAAATTATTTCCGAGCTTACGCGCCTATTTTGCGGCACCGCGCACCTTATCAAAAAGCTAAAATAAATTTCTTCCGGTGGGCAAATTTGATCTAGCGCCGCTGCTACTTCAGCTTCCAAACCGCCGCTAACACCCTCGTTAGAGCCAGGCGCAAGAGCTACGATCATAAGTTTTACGCTCGCAGGAGTTTTAAAATTTTTGATAGTTTTGAAATTTTTAAAATTTTGCTCGCTAGAGCTCGTGCGCGTTTTAGCAAGCTCGCAGAGATTGCACTCGGCGGTAGCGGATCGCAGCGCGTCCAGCGCCTTAAAAAATCGCGCGCCGCCGCTTAAAATTTCGGCGCCTACGTAGCGGTAACCGAACGCTTTGTAATAAAGCAGTCTGCGTAGTTGCGAGCTTTGCACGGCGCGCCTACGATCTGTTTAAATTTCGCGCGACGAATCCGCGATCAAACTGCGCCAAATCTTTGTAAAATTCCGCTCTAAAACCCTGCTCGCGCAAAAACGCCGACAAGCTCTGCTTTTGATCGTAGCCCATCTCGCAGGCTAGAAATTTTGCGCGCCGTGCGGCGATCAGCACGATGCGTTTTAAAATTTCATCCCCCCTCTCGCCGCCAAACAGCGCCTGTTTCGGCTCTTGCAGCACGCGCGCATCCAATGCGTAGGAGTTTGCGATGTAGGGCGGATTTGAGACGATGAGATCAAACTCGCCCGCGATCTCATCCGCGTAGGCGCAGTGTACGAACTCGACGTCCGTGCCTAAGCTTGCGGCGTTTGCGCGCGCCACCTCAAGCGCATCCTCGCTGATGTCGCTAGCCGCGATGCGGCAAGAAGGAAGGAGTTTTTTTAAGCAGATAGCGATTATGCCGCTGCCCGTACCGATCTCGCAAATGCGCGGCTCGCCCAAGCTCTGCGCCAAAGTAAGCGCCTTTTTTACTAAAATTTCGGTCTCGCAGCGCGGTATCAGCACCCGCTCGTCGACGTAAAATTTAAAGCCCATAAACTCACAGCTTTGCGTGATATATTCAAGCGGGCGGCCATCTTTAAATTCAATGATCTTAGCGCGAAATTCCGCTTCATGCGCGAGCTCTTCCGAGCATCTTAGCACGAGCTGTTCGTCACTAAGTCGCTCGCAAAGCTTTAAAATTTCGCGCGCGACATATTTTGAGCCGCACTGCCCCAAGCCCCATCTTAGCGCCTCAGCGATCCTCATCAAGCTCTCTTATGCGCTCATACAGGCTCGGGTGCGAATGATACACCGCGGCGTAAATTTTATGAGCGAGCGGAAACGCCTTGTTTTCGCTGCCTAGCTTCTTTAGCGCGCCGATCATGCTCTTTTTATCCTGCATGCTGGCACCATGCCGGTCCGCGCTAAATTCATGCATGCGGCTAAGCTTGGAAATCACCGGCTCAAAAAACGCATGCAAAATCGGCGCAAACAAAATCATAAAAACCAGCGTCGCGCCGCCGTCCTCGCTAAGCCCTAGCGCGCCGAATACGCCTGCGGGGAGGTTTCCGAATACCGCAAACGTCGCGCCCAAAAGCACGAAGCTAAGCGCTAAATTTTTCAAAACATCGCCGTGTTTGAAATGCCCGAGCTCGTGCCCTAAAACGGCTAGAATTTCATCCTCGCTCAGCTTCTCTATGAGCGTGTCGAAAAGCACGACCTTTTTCGTCGCGCCGAAGCCGCCGAAATAGGCGTTTAGGCGCTTGTCACGCTTACTTGCGTCAATCGTAAAAACGCCGCTACTTTTAAAGCCGCAGCGCTGTAAAAGCCCCTCTATGCGCTCTTTTAGCTCGCCGTGCTCTAGCGGCTGCATCTTATTAAACAGCGGCGCGATAACGGTCGGATAAATTAAATTTATCAGTAAAATCACGCCGAAGCTTAGCAAAAAGCCCCAGACCCACCAGTGCGCGCCCAGGCTATTTACGCAAAAAACGAGCGCAGAGGCTACCGCAAAGCCGAAAACCAGCGTGAGCGCGAGCGATTTTAGCGTGTCTTTTACGAAAACGGCGGGCGTTATCGTGGAAAAGCCTAGGCGTCTGTCTTTGACGAAGGTTTTGTAAATTTCAAGCGGAAGCGCCGCCGCGCCGCCGATGATTAAAAACGCTGTTACAAAGCAGCTCCCCGCCAAAATCCCATCGCCTGCTAGATCATATATCGCGCGCTGTAACGCGCCCGCGCCCGCAAATATCCAAATAAGCGCCACCGCAAACGAAAAGCAGTGCGAAAATATATTAAATTTTAAATTTACCGCGCCGACCTCGCCAGCCTTGCGATAATCCTCCTCGCTAAGCACCACCGCAGGCTCTTTTAGCTTAGCGCGGATGAAGCTTAGCTCAAGCAGATCGAGCGAAATTTTATAAATCGTGTAAAGCGCGTATAAAAAGATCAAAAACCAAACCATCGCGCCTACTTTAGGCTCTCGGCAAGCGAAAGCACTTCGTAATATTCATTTTCCATACTGTTTAACGTTCCTCTTTTTTCTTCAAGCTCTTCAAAAAGCCCCTGCATACCGAGCTTTTGATAAATTTCAGGCGTCGAAAGCGCGTGATTTAGCTCCTTAATCCGTGCCTCGATAGCCTCTATTTTAGCCGGGTACTCTTCTAAAATTTTATTCTGTTTATAGCTAAGCTTCGCGGCGCTCGTTTTTTCCTTTTTGTTTTCGCGGCTGCCTTCCTCCGCGCTCGCGCCCGCGTCGGCCTCGATCTGGTCAATCTCCGCCATCTCGTCTTCAAACTCCAGATACTGCGAATATTGCATTTGAATTTGATCGATAACGCCGTTTTTTTCGAAAACCCAAAGCTTATTCGTGATCTTATCGATAAAATAGCGATCGTGGCTTACGATGATTACCGCACCTTCGAAGCTTAGCAGATAATCCTCTAAAATATTGATCGTCGCGATATCAAGATCGTTCGTCGGCTCGTCCAAGATCAGGCAATCGTACTGCTCGGTAAAGAGCTTCGCAAGCGCCAGGCGGTTCTTTTCACCGCCGCTAAGCACGCCCACGGGCTTATCTAAAAACTCCTTCGGAAACAAGAAATTTTTCAAATACCCATAGACGTGCATGTAGCTGCCGCGGACGCTTATGTGATCGCCGCCGTTGGGACAGAAAATTTCGATTATGCTTTTATCGTCTGCGATGCCGCTGCGGGTCTGATCGAAGTAGCCGATCCTTATCTCGCCGCGTTTGATCTCGCCCGCATCGATCTTACTGCGGCCGAGTAGAATTTTAAGCAGAGTACTTTTGCCCGCGCCGTTAGCGCCTACGATACCGATACGCTCGCCCTGCAAAACCCGCGCCGAAAAGCCCTTGAAAAGCACCTTGCCGTTTAAAATTTTACCGATATTCGTGCATTCAAAAAGCATCTTTTTACGATTGTCACCGCCCGTGCCGTTAAAGCTCCTACTCGCGCGCTCCAGCTCGAGCCGTACGCGACGGATCGCGCCCGGGTTTTTCTTCGCATCCTGCCTCATCTGCATGATACGCGCCTTGCGCCCTTCGTTGCGTTTAAGACGCGCCTTTACGCCGCGGTGCAGCCACTCCTCCTCGGCGCGCAGCTGTTTAAGCAGCGTTTCGTGGGACTTTTCGAGCGAAGCAAGCATCTCCTGCTTGCGCCTCAGATAGTTCTCGTATCCGCCGTCGAAATTTGAAATTTTACCCTCTTCGAGCTCGATACTGCGCGTCGCCAAGCGGTCGATGAAATAGCGATCGTGGCTGATAAAAACGATCGTCTGCTTCGAGCTAAGCAGCATATCTTCTAGAAATTTCACCATATAGACGTCGAGGTGGTTCGTGGGCTCGTCCAGCAGCAGCACGTCGGGCTTTTTAAGCACCAGCGCACCCAGCGCTACGCGACGAATTTCGCCGCCGCTAAGCGTGCAGACGGAGCGGTTTTCGTAAATTTTAAGCCCGAAATTTTGCAGCACCTGCTCGATCTTATTATCGATCTGCCAGCCGTCCTTGGCCTCGATAAATTTAATCAGCTCGTCTTGACGCGCTAAAAGTTCCTTGTTTTCGGGTTGCGCAGCGATTTCGCTCGAGATCGCGTCGTATTCGCTAAGGGCGGCGTAAATTTCAGCTAGCTCCCTTCGCAGCGCGTCTTTGACCGAGAGATTTTCGTCAAATTTTGGCGTTTGAGCGAGCATCTGGATGTTTAGCCCGTTTTGAGTGATCACGCGCCCCTCGTCGGTCTCGCACAGGCCTGCAATTATCTTCATCAGCGTGGATTTGCCGCCGCCGTTTTTGCCGATCACGGCGACGCGCTCGTTAGCGTCCAGTGCGAAATTTACGCCGTCTAAAACGACGTGAGAGCCGAATTTTTTCGTAACATCGATAAGCTCGATCAAAGCCAATTTTAAGTTCCTCTAGTGTTAAATTCGGTGATTTTACACAAAATTCTATTAAATTTTAATAACTTTTAAAGGTTTAGTGATGCAAAGTTTGGAATTTAGAGGCTTGCGCGTAGAAATTTTCACCCCGCATGCGCCACCTCTCGCGTCAGCCACGCGTGCGCAGCCTCTCAGATCCACGCCGGATACCCTGCCCGACACCTTCGCATCCGCTCAGATTGTTTCATTCGAGCTTGGTACGCCTCTCATATTCGCGCAGGATGATCCACCTGCCATTTCGTTCGGTCTGTCTGCGCAGGCTACTTCATCTGAGCCTCCCGCGTCTGCAGTACCGAATACACCACTCGTTATGCCCATCGCGCCCGTTTCACGTTCCTCTCTTGCCGCGCCTAAGACACAAGCCATTCAACCCGCTGCGTCATCAGTGCTAGATAATAGACCAGAATTTACGGCGGCTACCGACTCGATTTTGCCCGAGTCATCGATGCAGAATACGGTACCCGCAATGCTCACACAGAAGACCTCACTCCACTCCTCCGACGCAACGGCTGCGTCCGCACGAACCTCCGTGCCTGCGCTGCCCTCTGCCGAAGAAGTCGTGTCCGTGCCGATCATCTACCTGCACGCCTTGGAGTTTGGCGCGGCCAGTGTGGGCGAAATTTACGAGCTCGTCTCGCGACAAAGCGGCGCGGATTTCGTGCTTGCGGCGATCTATCTAAGCGAGACGCAGTGGGGCGATAAGCTTAGCCCGTGGGCGGCAAAATCGCCGTTTAAAGGCATGCACTCTTTCGCAGGCGGCGGCGCGGAGCACTTAGAAAAATTTACGGACGAGCTGATCCCGCGTATCGAGCGGCACGTATTCGGCGCAGGAAAGCCTGCGTGGCGAGCGTGCGCGGGATACTCGCTGGCGGGGCTTTTTAGCGCGTATGCGGCGTTTGCGAGTGATAAATTTCAAAAGATCGCCTGCGTCTCGGCGTCGTTTTGGTTCAGCGGCTTTGATGTTTTCGTCGCCGCGCACTCGCCGCAAAGGGGGCTGGCGCACGTCTACGCATCCTTGAGTGAGGCCGAAATGAACCCGAAAAATCCGCGCGGAGCACTCTGCGGCGAGACTACGCAAAATTTTATCGCGAAATGCCGCAGTACGGGTGCAGACGCCGTGTTTGAGCAAAATCCGGGCGGGCATATGCAAGATGAGATCACAAGAATTTCAAAGGCGCTTTTAAGCCTCGTAAATTCCTAAAATTCGAGTAAATTTTAAAATTTCACGGCGTGGCAGAACAGGAGCGGCGAGAGATTGAAATAAACGAGCCGAGAAGCGGCACGAAGCGTAAATTTAAGCGAGCCACCGTTAGAATTTCTCGCCAGCGGTTTTTTGTGCGATGAAATGAAATTTAAAACAAACCCGCGTTAAATTTTATAGCGCAAGCGGTGTGGCAAAAATAGTGCAGCGCAATTCGGCGCGAATGACACAGCGTGTCGTTGGTATTTTAATGGCTTTGAGTGTAAATCATACGACGCAGCGTCGATGCGGCTGGGCGGCGTGGCGCAATGCGGATTTCAGACAGGCGCCACTAAATTTTTGAAGATTACACCAGTGGTTTGAAATTTAAAGCGAGCCGTCATTGTAAAATTTAAAGCAAATCATGTCGCGGCTAGGATTTAGCACGCCTGCGAGCTAAATTTAAATAGCAGCGCGCGCCGTGTATGACCCCGCCGTTTCATTTAGTGTAACTGCTAGCTAAATTTAAACCGCTGAAATTTCAAGATTTACACTGCGCCAAAGAGTGCTTTGATACTACAATTCTCGCCGCTAGGTTTAAATTTTAAAATTTAGCGGAGCGGCTGTTAAGCGGCAGGCGCGACAAAACAGGCGCTGCAAAATATTCTTAATGGTCCTAAAATATCCGCAATAACAGCAAAAAATCCTAGTAAAATTTCTACAACAACGGCAAAAATTCCTACAAAAATTTTACGCAAAATTCCCGCTAAAATTTCATACGAAGCCGCTGCAAAAATTATCTGCGTTTAATGCCGTAGCCATCACGATCCACGCATATAAAGCCCGTAGTAGCGCCTCCGTCGCGCGCCATCACCACGCCGTCTGCGGAAAATCTATCGTCGCAGCCGATCTCATAGTCTTTTTTCACCGCCTCGCTCGCAGGACCCTCGAAAATCTCATAAAATTCCGAGACAAACCCGTCTTTGTAATAAATAGTGGTTTTGCCCTCGCCCTCCCAGATGCTTACGCCCTGGGCATTTGCGCTTTTTGCTTTGGCTTTAAGTTCGTTAAAAGTCCCAAAATCCCAGCCTAGGATTTTTAAAACAGCGCGCTCGTTCGTCTTTTCGTCTATACTATAAAAACTCGCATTTTGGTTTTTGTCTTTATTCACGGCTATCATGCTTGAGACCCCGTCGCCGTCAAAACGAATGTCAAAAGAAACTCCCTCGGGCTTTATCTCGCGCGCAAAATCGCGCAGGGCTAAAATTTGAGCGCGATTTTGCTCGTAATTTTCCGCCAAATCCGACTCAGCAAAGAAAAATTTGTAGATTAAAAACCCTGCAGTTAGCACAAGCGCAGCGCTTATAACGAGTTTAAATAACCTAAAAATTTCCGAGAAAAAATATTTTATAAAATTCACGCCCGCTTCCTAAATTTCACCGTCTACGCAAAGGGCAGAATTTTTTTGTAGTTGCTCCACAGCTCGCTATCCTCGCCGAAATACGCGAGCAGTCCGCGCGCGTTGCGATCGAAAGGGTTGGGCTCTTTATGCAGCGCGATACGCTGCGACAGGCGCAGATCGTAGGTGTTGTATATCGCAGAATACGGCACCGGAAAGTCCGAAGCGTAAAGCAGGCGCGAGTGCACGTCCGTTTGGCTAGCCAGATGCGGCAGAGCCTTGGCGCGCACCGGTGTCATAAGCGCGGAAACGTCGGCGTAGAGGTTTTTGTGCGTGCGCAGAAGCGCCAGAAGCGCGAAATAATCGTGTCCGAAATTTCGCGGGCGGCGCGAGAGCGCACGAAAAATATGCGAATACTCGTAGTTAATCGCCATGTGCGCGCACACCGTCGTGACGCCCAGTTCAAGCGGCGCGTAGATCATCTCTAGCGCCTCGTAGCGGCGCGAGCTCGGCACCGAGCTTTCGTTGCCGACGTGGATCACTAACGGCAAGCCGAGCTTGGCGAGCTTTTCAAAATACGGCACATAGCGAGGCAGCCTCGTATCCAGATCCCAATAGTTTTGTAAAAATTTCGCCCCCTTAAATCCTAGCTCAAAGCAGCGATCGATCTCATCTAGCGCGTCCGCCCTTTTTGGATTGATACTAAAAAACGGCACGATGAGATCAGGGTTTTTTTGATAAATTTCAAACACGCTGTCGTTGTCCGCGCAGACGGTCTTATCGCGATGGATTAGCTCGCCCGCGTCGCTAAATTTAGCATCCACGCCGAAAAGCACTGCCTTTTTAACGTATTTCGAAGCTCTAAGCCCGCCTAGCAGAGCGTCCACATAGGCTTCATAGGGCTCTTTGATCGCGCGCGATACGTCTATGCCGAAGCGCCTGCCGAAAAGGCGCAGCGCGAGCCTGTCGTAAGGGCGATCGAAGCGCACCTCCTTGCTTAGCAGATGGACGTGAAAATCAAGCGTTTGCATCGGGGATCCTTGGGAAAATTTTGCCGAGTTTATATCAAATTGCGGTAAATGGTTAGAATTTTAAATTTGGGTTTAAATTTACGCACCGCGCCTTGCCTCGCCTTTAAATTTTAAAATTTAAACCTCGCCGAAAGAGCCGCTAATTGATATTTAATGCCGTTTTAAAGCTACGGCGATATACTTGCGATTTGAAAAGCTATTTCAATTAAGGAGCGAAGATGGAGTTTGAAATTTTAGAAAATTCCGCCGATTTTAAGCCTAGCGATCTGGATGAGATAATGATTTCGATCGGCTGGGATACGGAGCAAAACGCAGCCTCCGTGTCGCCGCACGAGACATACAGAGTGTGGCGCACCTATAATTACGTGGCGATCGCCAAGACGCAGGGCAAGACCGTGGGGGTGCTGGAGGCGTTTTGCGACCGCGACAACTTCGCTACGAGCTATCTTTACTGCGTGATAGTTCATAAGGATTATCAAAGGCGCGGTATCGGCACGGCGCTTGTGAATGCCTTTAATAAACGCTTTGCGCACACCACCACCTTTGTCGTTACCCCTCTGCACAAGGCTGAGGGCGCCGGAGAATTCCTACAAAAGTGCGGCTTTAAGGACGCGTCGGAGCACTTCATGGTTCATATGAGGAAGCGAAATTCGATCTAGCGGGCATAAATTTTAAAATTTTATCGAGCTTTAGCTCTAAAACGGTTGGAATTTTAAATTTAGCTATGAGCTGCTATAATCGCTAAAATTTAAGGAGCCAAAATGATCACTATGCAGATCCAAAGCGGCGTCGATCGCGATACTCTCGAAACTTTTAAGAAGCTTTTTTTAAAAATCGATCCCTCCGCGCAGATCACTCTAAGCGGCGAGAAAAATTTAGAAACGATTCTGTCGGAGTTTAAATCCGGCGAAAGTTACGACGAAATAAAAAACGGAATGGATGCAGATTTAAAATCATACGTAAACGGCGATCTAAGCGGCTTTGAGGAGCTAGGCAAGGGCTGGAAAAATTGAAAATAATCCAGTCTAAAAGATTTCGCGCGCAGCTTAGTAAGATCGTAGAATTTATCGCGGAGCGCTCAGAGGATGCGGCAGAAAATTTTAAAAACGAGCTTTTTGCGCGAGCAGGCGAGCTTGGCTTTATGCCGTATAAATTTCGTAAATCAAAAAGCTTTGACGATGATAGAATTAGAGATTTCATATTCAAGGGTTTCGTAATCCCATATCTAATAGATGAACCTAACGATACGATCGTTATCCTAGCGATATTTAAGCAAAATCTATTGAGATAGCTTGACGCTCGTTTAAAAACATCTGCGTTTAAAATTCCGCGCTCCGTTTATTAAAACCACCCATTCGCCGCCGTCGCAGCGCCAAAGAAATCAACCGCTCGTCTGCGCTAAATCACCGCATATTCGCGCCGGGTGCCGTAAATTCTAATTTTACGTATACCGCGCAGCATGCAAAAGCAACTCCACTCGCCCCCTGCGTAAAAGCAAACCTAAAAGAATTTTCGGCTACAATTTCCCGCAAATAAAGGCAAAATATGAAAGAAATCTCGCTACTAAGGCTCTCGCTCGCAATCTACATCGATATGTTTTTGCGCCTCGTGACCACGTTTATCAACACCTACATGATCTCGCGCGTGGACGTCTCGCTAGTAGGCGCGCTGGGAGCGGGCAACGAGATATTTTTGCTCTTCATCACCGTTTTCGGCTTTCTGGCCGTAGGCTGCTCGGTACTCGTAGCGCAGGCGCTCGGGGCGAAAAACAAAGTCCTAGCGATGCGCGCGATCCACACGAGCATCGCATTTAACGCACTTGTGGGGCTTTGTAGCGGCGTTTTCGTCTTTAGCTGCGCGCCGTTTTTGCTGCACGCGCTGCAGGTGCCCGCCGAGCTTTTGAGCGAAAGCGCGATCTATCTTAAGGTCATCAGCATCGTCTTTGCGATAGACGCCGTCGCGATCGTGCTTAGCGCCATCGTGCGTGTTTACGGATACGCAAATTTCATCATCGCGGTCTCCGTGGTGATGAATTTAGTAACGCTAGCGGGCAACTACATCGTGCTATTTAGGCCGTTCGGACTGCCGTACTACGGGCTTGAGGGTATCGGCGTGAGCACGATCGCGGGGCGCATGATCGGCGTATTTTTATTCTTTCTTATCATCACGAAGGTGCTAAAGATAAAATTTTACCTCACGATGTTTTTAAAGATCAAGCTCGCCACGCTGCGTAAAATTCTATCCGTAGGGCTTCCGAGCGCTGGCGAAAACATGCTGTGGATCGTGCAGTATCTAGTCGCCTTCGCCTTCGTCGCGAGCATGGGCGAGGCGAGCCTTACCGTGCAGACGATCTATTTTCAAATTTCATCATTCATCTTCTTCGGCGGAAGCGCGATCAGTATGGCAAACGAAGTGATCGTAGGTCGCCTCGTAGGCGCTGCTAAGCCGCAGGAGGCGTACCGGCACACTTTTACCGCGCTGCGCTTCGGGCTCGGGGTGACAGCGCTTTTCGTCGCGATCGTGTTTTTAGCGCGCGAGCAGATCATGGAGCTACTGAGCCTCAGCGAGGTGCACAAGCAGGTCATGCGGCCGCTTTTTTACCTCACGCTGGGGCTTGAGTTCGGGCGGACGCTTAATATCGTGTTCGTAAACGCCCTGCGCGCAAGCGGCGATGCGAGGTTTCCCTTTGCGATGGGCGTGATCTTTATGTGGGGCGTCTCGATCCCCGTGGGCTGGCTTTTGGGCATCCATCTGGGGTATGGAATTTTGGGCGTTTGGATCGGGTTTTTCTGCGACGAGTGGTTGCGCGGCAGCGCGAATACGGCGCGATGGATAAGTAAAAAATGGCAGAGCAAAAAGTTAGTCTAAATTTGCTAGGCTTGCCGATCAGTCTGCGTTTTAAACGGATGAAATATGCGCGTATCCGCATTAGCAAGGACTGCGAGATCAGCGTCAGCGTGCCGCGCTCCTACACCGCGGCGCAAGCGAAAGACTTCATCCTAAAGCACGAAAGCTGGATCCGCCAAACGCTGGCGCGACTGCGAAGCAAGCTACTAGCGAGCGATCAGGTTAGAATTTTAGGCAAAATTTACAAGCTGAAATTTAGCGGCGAGGCTGAGCTCGACGCAAACTGCGGCGCGAATGAAAGTTTAGGCGATGGCAGCGCGGGGGGCGTAAATTCGGCTCATTTACAAAGCGGCGCGGGCATAGGCGTTAGCGGCGATGTGAGCGGCAGCGCAAATAGCGGTGCGGGCGGTATCGGTGACGACGGTGCAGACGGCGGTGCGGGAAGTGAAATTTTAAAATTTCACTCGGGCGAGTGCGCCTCGCAAAATGGCACAGCGAGCGATAATTTAAAATTTGACCTACCTGGCGATGCGGCGCAGGGGCTCGCGCAACAGAGAGAAGTGCGACAAAGCGGCGGGTTTATAAATACGGCGGCGCAAAATGTTTTCGAGCAATCCTGCGGCGAGATTTTTAAATTTCACTCGGACGGGTGCGCTCCACAAAGCGACGACGCAGGTAAATTTAACTCCGCCGCAAGCGGTGAAATTTTAAAATTTGACCCTGCCGCAGGGGATGAAATTTCAAAATTTAAACCTGTCGCGGGCGAAGAAATTTCAAAATTTAGCTCTGCCGCGAGCGAAGGAATTTCGCTCATGAGCGAAAGAATTTCAAAATCCGCGAGCGAAAACGCGCCGCAAAATGTAGCACAAAGCGCGCAAGCGGCGGAGCGCGACGAGCCCGATTTTACGATCAAAAATTTTATCCAAAGCTCTAAATTTAAAGATAAAATTTTCGTATCGGGAAGCACGATCTTTTGCGAGAGCGAGGGCGAGTTTGCGGCGTTTAAAAAGGCCTTTGCGCTTGAGCTTTATCTGCGCTATATCGCGAAATTTTCTCCGCGGATAGGCCGCAAGATCGCGCGGGTGCGGATGCGCAAAATGCAGACGCGCTGGGGCAGCTGCAACCACGCAAAGGGCTATCTCAACTTCTCGCTAAGCCTGATAGAGCGGGATCAGCGCTTCGTCGAATACGTCGTGCTGCACGAGCTCGCGCACCTCATCCATGCAAACCACGGAGCGGATTTTTACGCGCTCATCGCGCAGATAATGCCCGATTTTAGGGCGCGCATCAAGCTAGGCAAGGGCTAGTTCGCGAACGGAGCGCCCGTTTAAATTTCACGCCGCTGCGGCACGATCTTTGCAGTCGATAAATTTCAACCGATCTTTCACTCCTCTTTCGCTCCACGCCGTAGCAGGCCGCAGCTTTCCCCAACTTGCGCGGCACAGGCGGCGAAATTTCGCAAATTTTCGCGGGCCAAAACGCTAATCTAAAGCCGCAAATTCCACGTATTTCTCCATCGCAACCAGCAGGAGCCAGCGCGCGGTAAGGCTGAAAAAATAGTGGTGTTCGGGGATCTGCTCCATTATAAATTTTAAAAAATCGTAAAAATATTCGGGCGCAAATTTAACCTCGGCGCTCGTTAAGCTATCGCCCAGATAGCAGATTTCGCCGCCTAAAATCCTCGCTTTTACCGCGGGGTTTGCGTCTATGAAGCTTCTGGCACCGGCAAAGCTTAGGCAGTCCGCGGTCGCGTAATCTTTCAAACCCAGCAAGACAGGCTTGGAGCCGATGAAGGTAAAATTTTCCTCTATAAAGCGCGCTCCGCCCTCACTCACCTGCCAGCGATTGCCCAAGCTCGATAAAAACGCAAACATCTCATCGTCTGCGGATCTGAAATTCGCAGGTTCGTTTTTACGATCCATTTTCGTCCTTTTTGAATTTGTAGTCGCTTGCAGTGCGCATACTTTATTTTTGCGGCGTGCGAATCGCTCTGAATTATCATTTTACGGCGCGCAAGCCGCGGCTCTGCCGTCGTTTTGCAGCGCCGTGACGCTCAAAGGTCGCCGCGGACACCGATAAAATTTTATCCGCTAACGACCGTCGTATAGGAATACCGCGCGGTATTTGCCGCGATCAAACGGACGGCGTTTAGCAAACGGCGGCCAAGCGATAGACATCCTGCTGAACGGCAGCAGGCGAAGATCAAGCGAACTGCGATCAAATGAACGACGCCTAGCGAGCGGCCAAACAAGCGGCAGGCAGCGGCTAAATTTAAAATTCCGCAGCCCGCTAAACTAGAGCTTAAACAATCGCCGCGCAAGGCAAATCAAAGCAGTTTACTTGAAAAAATTCTTGATCTTATCTAGTATCCCCTCGTCGTCTCCGCCCTTGCTGCCGAAGCTTTCTTGAAGTTCGCGCAAAAGCGCCTCTTGCTTCTCACTGAGTTTTTTAGGAGTTTGGACGTTTACCTGCACGATCAGATCGCCGTTTTTCTTGGTGCGGATATTCGGCGCGCCCTCGCTGTAGATCGTGAAGCGCTGCTTGTCCTTGGTGCCTACTTTGAGCTTCAGCTCCGCCTTGCCGCGCGGCGTCGGCACCTCGATGCTCTCGCCCAAGATCGCCTGCGTGAAAAACACCGGCACCTCGATATACAGATCATCTCCGTCGCGCAGGAAGTGGCTGTCCTCCTTCACGCGCACTATCACGTACAGATCCCCGATTTCGCCGGTTTTAGAGACGTTGCCCTTGCCGCTTAGGCGCACGCGCTGTCCGTCGTCTATGCCTGCGGGGATGTCAAATTTAAGGCTCACGTCCTCTTCGGTAAATCCCCTGCCGCTGCAATCCTTGCATCTGTCTTTTACGATCTCGCCCGTGCCGCCGCATTCGGAACAGCTTTGGATGAAGCTCATATATCCGCGTCTGACCGCGACGCGCCCCGTGCCGCCGCAAGCGGAGCAAGTATGTCTTTTTTTATCCTTCGAGCCGGTGGCGTCGCAAGTAGGGCACGGCTTTTTGATCTTGTATTTTATCTCCTTGTGAACGCCTTCCAAAGCCTCTTTAAATTCCAGCGTTACGGCTAGCTCGGTATCTATGCCGTATGGATCGCTAGGACGAGTCGAGCGAGCGCCGCCGCCGAATGCCTGCTCAAAAAAATCGCCGAAAATGGAGCTAAAATCAAATCCTCCACCGCCCGCGCCGCCGTATGCGCCGCTGATGCCCTCTTTGCCGTAGCGATCATACATCCTGCGCTTTTGATCGTCGCTTAAAATTTGATACGCTTCATTGATCTTTTTAAATTTCTCCTCCGACTCCTTGTCGCCTTGGTTGCGGTCGGGATGGAATTCCAAAGCGAGCTTTCGGAACGCCTTTTTTATCGTCTCGGCGTCCGCATCGCGCGCCACGCCTAAAATTTCATAATAATCTTCTTCCACGAAATTCTCCTTGAACTATACAAAAGGGGCAATTTTATCCAAATTTAATAAAACGCAAGTTAAGACTTAACTATTTTTATGTATAATGCAATATTTAAAATTTCAAATCAACGATGCAAAGGATAAAAAATGATAAATGTATTGATGATAGAAGACGACAGCGAGTTCGCACAGCTTCTAACCGAATATCTGGCTAAATTTAACATCCAAGTTACAAACTTCGAAGACCCGTATCTGGGCATTAGCGCTGGGATCAAAAACTACGATCTGCTGATTTTGGATCTTACGCTTCCGGGGATGGACGGACTTGAAGTCTGCAAAGAGATCCGCGAGAAATACGACATCCCGATCATCATCAGCTCGGCTAGAAGCGACGTGAGCGATCGCGTCGTGGGTCTTCAGATCGGTGCGGACGATTATCTACCCAAGCCTTATGATCCAAAAGAGATGCACGCGCGCATCATGAGCTTAATTCGCCGCTATAAAAAAGCTAGCGAGAAGGAAGAAACCGCCACCGATAGCGTATTTCGTATCGATGATAAGCGCCATGAAATTTACTTCGGCGAGGAGTCGCTCGTGCTAACGCCTGCGGAGTATGAAATTTTAGAATACCTAATCAAGCAGCATAGCTTTTCGGTATCCCGCGAGCAGCTCGTATACCATTGCAAGAGTCTAAAAGATAAGGATTCAAAGAGCCTAGACGTCATCATCGGACGCCTACGCACCAAAATCGGCGACAGCTCCAAAGCGCCTAAGCATATCTTTTCGGTTCGCGGTATCGGCTACAAGCTTATAGGATGAAGCACTCCTTAATCACTAAAATTTCGGTTTTTTTTGTAATCGCGATCATCTTAGTCTGCGTGCTTTTTATCACGTTCGCACGGATGCAGATGAATAGAGCCCTAGGCAGCATGCAGGCTAATCAAATAAACGCGGTCAATAATCTACTTGAGCTATACAGGCGTAATGCCCCTCCCAGCGATATTGAGCGCTACTTCTCCAGCTATGGCTTGGAGCTTGTAAAAGACAAAAATATCATCCAAAACATCATCACGAGTGGTAAAATTTTTTTCGTCCAAGACA
Source organism: uncultured Campylobacter sp. (assembly GCA_963527265.1). Lineage (GTDB taxonomy): Bacteria > Campylobacterota > Campylobacteria > Campylobacterales > Campylobacteraceae > Campylobacter_B. Next base: position 17,336 of record CAURQQ010000025.1, read on the forward strand.
CCTCTATTGGCGAGTTTAGCTCGGTCGAGTATAATAATTCGCTGTTTTTAAATATAAAAAACAACTCTTTCGTCGTGGTTTTCGAAAGCCTCGGCACGAAGAATTTAAACGATCCGCTTTGGGTCGGGTTTTTGCTTACGATGGCGGTTTTGATCTCGCTTTATTTATCGATCGTGCGAAGTTTTACGCCGCTAAAAAAGCTAAGCAAAAATATCAAAAAATTCGCCCAGGGCAACTTGGACGTAAATTTAGCCGCCACGCATAGCGAGGATGAGATCGGGCAGGTCGCGCAGGAATTTAACAACGCGATTGCTAAAATTCAAGAGCTGATCCGCTCGCGCCAGCTGTTTTTACGCACCATCATGCATGAGCTTAAAACCCCGATCGGCAAGGGCAGGCTCATTACGGAGATGCTCGATGACGAAACGCAAAAAGAGCGGCTCGTCAATGTCTTTGAGCGGCTTGAAATTTTAATCAACGAGTTTGCCAAGATCGAGCAACTGCTCTCAAAAAGCTACTCGCTAAATTATCAGGATTATCATTTCAGCCTCATTTTAGAGCAGGTCAAAGATATGTCGATGCTCGATAACTGGGATGAGCTCATTAGCACGGATATCGAGTGCGATGCGGTGATAAACGTGGATTTCGGGCTATTTGCGCTGGCGATTAAAAATTTAATCGATAACGCCCTAAAATACTCCAGCGATAAAAAAGTCCGCATCATCTGCGACGAAAACAAAGTAAGCGTCGCCAACCGCGGCGCAGCGCTTGCAAAATCATTCGAGCACTATAAGCAAGCCTTTATCAGAAATAAAGACGAGAAAGCCACTGGCATGGGGCTTGGGCTTTACATCATCGATAAAATTTGCGAGCTACACAAATTCCGCTTCGAGTACAATTACAGCGACGGCACACACTACTTCTCGATCGTCTTTTCGCCGAAGGGCGCTATATGAGCGGCGGAGACAGGTTCGAAGAGCTCGTCGCGAGCTTTGAAAAGCTTCCCGGCGTGGGCAAAAAATCCGCCCTGCGCTTTGCCTACTACGTAAGCGTGCAAAACTCTTTTCTGGGGCTAAATTTAGCGCACAATATCGAAGAGGCGGTGCGCGGACTGCACAGATGCCGCATCTGCGGAGCGGTATGCGAGGGCGAGATCTGCGAATACTGCGCCGACGACGAGCGCGAAAGCGATAAAATTTGCATCGTCGAAAATCCAAAAGATATCTTTATTTTAGAGAGTAATAAAATTTACAACGGTCGCTACTTCGTGCTAGACGCCGCTGACGAAGATAAAATCGCGGCGCTGCGCGAGATGGTGAGCCGAAACGGCACGCGCGAGCTGATATTTGCGCTGACGCCGGGCATCAACTCCGACGGCATCATGCTCTACGTCGAGGACAAGCTCGCGGATCTGGGTTTGAAATTTACTAAGCTTGCCCAAGGCGTGCCTACGGGCGTGAGCCTAGATAACGTCGATATGCTCTCGCTAATAAAGGCGATCAACGGGCGCACCGATATTTAAAATTTCGACGAAATTTTAAATTTATGCGGATAAATTTATAGGCTAAATTTAAAGCATAAAACGGCGAATAAGTTTTGCCGCGGAGCCTAAGCGACGAAAATTTGAGGCGTTAAATTTAAATAGTAGGCGCGCGATGAACGCGATGAAATTTATTAAAATTTACGCGGCTTCGGTGCGCGATACGATGCGGCAGGCACGGCGGCGCCCCGCTCGCCGAGAGGTTTTAACGGCGAGTTTGGGCCGTAAAATTTTAAGCGTCCCTGTTTCAAAGCGGAATTTCGAACGCTCAAATTTTAAAAGACGAAATTCAAAACGACAAATTTCGGGTGCTCAAATTTTAAAAGCGGATTTGGAAGTAGCGAGACGGGGTTACACGACGCTGCGAGCTCGTAAAATTTAAAGGCGAATTTCAAGGTGCGGGAATGGTTTAAATTTTTAAATTTCGCCGGGGCGGGATTTAAAAATTTAAACATAATTATCTATTATAATATTTAAGGACAAAGGTGAAAAAGGTTCATTTTATCGGCATCGGCGGCATAGGCATCTCCGCATTAGCGAGATTTTTACACGAGAAAAATTTTATCATCTCAGGCTCGGATATCAAAGAGAGCGAGACGACCTACAAGTTAAGAGCTAGCGGCATGGAGATCATCACTCCGCACGACGCTTCGGCGATCAAAGATCAGGAGATTGTCATCTACTCCGCCGCGATCAAAGAGGACAACGTCGAACTGCAAGCCGCGCGTAAAAAGGGGATCGTCTGCCTCTCGCGCAAGGAAGCCCTGCCCTTCGTGCTAAAAGACAAGCGCGTCTTCGCGGTCGCCGGCGCGCACGGCAAAAGCACCACGAGCGCGATAACCTCGGCGCTGATAAACGGCTCGGTTATCATCGGCGCGATCTCCAAGCAGTTCGGCTCGAATATGAAGTACGAAAATAGCGAAAACATCATCTTCGAAGCCGACGAGAGCGATTCTAGCTTTTTAAATTCCAACCCCTACGTCGCAGTCGTTACCAACGCAGAGCCCGAGCATATGGATCATTACGACAACGATTTGGATAAATTTCACGCGGCGTATCGCGGCTTTTTGGAGCGCGCCAAGATCCGCGTGATAAACGCCGAGGATGAGTTTTTAAGCTCCATCAAGCTCGGCTGCATCAAGCTTTTCCCGTCGCGCGACATAACGGATCTGAAGGTGCTGCTGCGCGATCATCAGCCGTTTATGAGCTTTAATCTTAAAGAGCTCGGACGCTTCGAGGTTTACGGGCTCGGAAGGCACATCGCGATCGATGCGTCGCTAGCGATCCTAGCCGCGGCGTGCGAGACGGGGCTAGAGCAGATCCGCAAAAATTTACTAAATTACAAAGGGATCAAAAAGCGCTTCGACATCCTGTGCGCCACCCCAAACTTCGTGCTCATAGACGACTACGGCCACCATCCCACCGAGATCAGAGCGACGCTGCAAAGCGCGCGCGAATACGCTAGCCTGCTAGGTCTTAGCAAGATCACGGCGATCTTTCAGCCGCACCGCTTCAGCAGGCTTAAGGCGAATTTAAACGCCTTTAAGGAGTGCTTTGCGGGCGTGGAGGAGTTAGTGGTACTGCCCGTTTACGCCGCGGGCGAGCCTAGCAACGGCATCGATCTGAAAGAGGAATTTAAGGGGCTGGGAGCGCTATTTACCGAGCGGGTCTTTAGAAACGGCGAGAAGATAGAATTTAGCGATATTTTCGGCGTCCGCCACATCATAAACGACGGGCTCGTGATCGGTTTCGGCGCGGGCGACATCACCTATCAGCTGCGCGGAGAATTTTAAGCTTGAAAACTCTCACCGAATTTACGAGCCAAACTCCGCTGCGGGCGGGCAAGGATAGAATTTGAGATTTTTAATATTTATTTTCGCATTTTTATTTATCGCGGCGATCTTTTTCGTGCGGGACGAAATTTTAAGCAAAAGGGCTAAAATCATCGCCACGGCGCTGATCGTGCTGCTGTGCGCGGGAGCGTATCTTTACGAAAGCGCGAGCGAGCGATCCGCCAAGCTTGAGAAGGAGATGGTGTTTAAATTTAACGCAGGCGCCAGATTAAGATGCGGCGGCGCGATAAATTTCGCTTCTGAAACGCGCGGCGCGGATGCGAAAAATTTGGGCGCGCAAGAGGACGAAGCAAATTTAAACGCGCAGGACAAGGTCGCTTCCGCCACACAAAGCTCCGCCGTTCAAACGAACGAGCAGGCTTCAGCCGCGCAAATAGACGGCGCCGTCTCCGGCAGACAAAATTCCGCACAAAGCCCTACTTCGCAAAATTCTACGCAGCAGAACGATACGCAGAGCCTCGCGCCGCAAAATTTAGCGAGCCAAGGCGGCACGCAAACCTCTAATCCTCAAGGCTCCGCGCAGAATTTTAACATAGCCGAGCAAAATTCCATGCAAGGCTCCGCTCAAAATTCTAAAGCTACGCAAAATTTCGCTACAGACAAAGAACAAAGCTCCGCGCAGATCGTGACGCGAGAGAGCTTCACCTACTCCTTTTCGCTGGGCGCTTTCATCGCCAAAAAGAGCGCAGGCGCGGAGTTCAAAGGCAAAACCTACAAGATCAAAGAGTGTGTTTATGATCAGTGACGAACTCTTTACGCGCCTCGATCTGGGCGAGTATCTAGCCAAATTTAAAAGCTTTTTGGCGCGCGAAAAGCCGCTGTTTTTAAGCGGCGATAGCAAGCTAAATTTTGAAAAAATTTCAGAGCTTACGAAATTTGATCTGGCGCAGTGCGAGAGCGTCGCAAACCTAGACGACGCGCTGATGCGCATCTCAAAGCACGGCGTGCTTCATATCAGCGAAATTTACGAGTTTAGCAAGATCGTTCGATATTTTTTGTACCTCAAAAAGCAGCCTTTTGAGGGCAAACTCGCCGCTTGGCTTGCAAAGATCGAGATCCCGCAGCCAATCGCGCAACTAAAGGATTATTTCGACGATCAGGGCGGCTTTCGCGACGCGATAGACGAGCGCTTCGGCGCGCTGAACGAGGCGTTTAAGATAAAGCGTGACGAGATCGAGCAGACGCTAAAAAGGCTGATCTATTCCAAAGCCCTTTCGCCCTATCTCGCCGACACGCAGATCCACTACATAAGCGACACCGAGGCTCTGCTGGTGCGCGGCGGCTTTAATCACGTGCTAAAAGGCAGCGTCGTAGCGCGCTCAAGCGGAGGTTATTTTTACGTGCTGCCCGATGCGATCGCGGCTCTGAAGTCCGCTCAAAGCGCGATTTTGGATAAAAAAGAGCAGATCGTTTTCGAGCACTGCAAGCAGATAAGCGCGGTTTTTAATAAAAACTTAGCATTTCTGAAATTTATAAACGCTGCCTTCGATCAGATCGACGCGCTGATTGCGCGCGCGGCAATGGCAAGAGCGAGCGATTATGAGTTCATCCTGCCTGAGCCTTCGCGCGACATCGTATTAGACAGCTTCGCCCACCCCGCGCTTAAAAATCCAAAGCGCGTGAGCGTGGAGTTTTGCGGCAAAATTTTGCTCATCACCGGCGTGAATGCGGGCGGAAAATCGATGCTTTTAAAAAGCATTCTAAGCGCGGCTCTGTTAGCCAAATACCTCCTTCCGATGCCTATTCGCGCAAGTCTCAGCCGCATCGGCACCTTTAAGGAGTTCGAGCTCATAATGGAGGATCCGCAAAACTCCAAAAACGACATCTCGACCTTTGCGGGCAGGATGGTTGCCTTTAGCAAGCTGTTCGGGCGCAAAGAAATTCTAATCGGCGTCGATGAGATCGAGCTGGGTACCGATTTTGAGGAGGCTGCGAGCCTATACGGCGCGATGATCGAGCAGCTGATAAGCGGCGACGTGAAGATGATCATCACCACGCATCACAAGCGCCTAGCGATGCTGCTGGCGAAAGATCCGCGCGTGGAGCTGCTAGCGGCGCTTTACGACGAGAAAAACAGCGTGCCGAAATATGAGTTTTTAAAGGGCACGATCGGCAAATCCTACGCCTTTGAAACCGCGCTGCGCTACGGCATAGCGCAAAATTTGATCGCCGCGGCGCGCAAAAACTACGGCGAAAACAAAGAAAACCTGAACGAAGCGATCTCAAAAGCGATAAATTTAGAGCTTGAGCTAAAACAAAAACTAGCTCAAACGCAGCAAAAAGAGAAGAAATTAGACGCGCTAAGCGAAGCGCTAAAAGATCAGCGCGAGCGCGCGCAAAGCGAGCTGAGAGCCGAGCTTTCAAGGCTGCAAAACGAATACTACCGCGCAATTTCGGAGGCCAAACGTAGCGTAAGCCTAAGCGACGTGCGCGAAAAGCAGCGCGCCATAAACCGCGCAAACGAGCTCGCACGGGCCGTGCAGCAGCCCGAACTCAGCACGCCTGAGCCGCAAAGCTTTAAGGTGGGCGATCGCGTAAAATACGGCAAGATCAAGGGCGAAATTTTATCGCTCAGTAAAACCCAGGCGCTGATGCTAAGCGACGGCATCAGGCTGCGTGTGCCGCTTAGCGAGCTAAAGCGCAGCGGTGCGGCGCCCGCGCCCGTAAAAAATATCAGCATCAAGGTGCAAAAGCCCTCCTCTGCGTCGCTCGTGCTCGATCTGCACGGCTTGCGCGCCGAGGAAGCGATCAGCAGGCTTGATAAATTCATCAGCCAAAGCCTCGTGATGGGCTTTGATGAGATCATCGTAAAGCACGGCATCGGCACGGGCAAGCTCGCATTCGCGGTAAAGGAGTTTTTAAAATCACACCCGAGCGTCAAGGGCTTTCGCGACGGCACGCCAGCAGAAGGTGGTTTTGGCTCAAAGGTCGTCTCGCTTTAGACTTTAGACCCAAAGGCCTTTTCGCTTCAGCCGCGAACACGAACGATTTAGACGTAGAATTATTTGTAGCTTGACTTTTACACTAAAATTTTATGCGGCGTGAGCCGCAATAAAAAGAATTTAACGCGAGCTGAAAGCTCGCCCCTTATAAAGCGTCGTCGGGGGTTAGGTGGGGTTTGGGGCGGGAAGGGGAGCGACCTCGCAATTCAAGCCCCCTTCCCGCCCCAAGAGAAATAAAAATCACGGTATAAATTCTGCAAGCCGTGGATTTAATGATAAAATTTTATGTATATCTTGATGTCTGCATGTTTTATGCGTGATGTTCTTGTAAGGGGGCGGCGCTCAGAGTTGCGAGGTGCGCCCGCCCCCTTACCAACCCCCACCCGCGCGACGCTAGCGGGGCGGACTGCGTCCGCGTTAAATTTAAATTGCGACTGCGTCGCATAAATTCCACCAATAATAAAATTCTTTCGTGCTTAAAATTTTAAAATTCCAAGCGCAAAAGAGTTTTGAAATTCCAAATACGATAAAATTTAAACGACGGCGGAATTTTAGAATTCCTATTAGTGGCGAAATTTCGGAATTCTTATAGCCAGCAGAATTTCAAAATTCCTTAAATTTGAGCGAAATTCTGAAATTCCGTAAATTTAAAACCATTGAATAAGGAGACTTCATTGAACCCGATTACCGAAAAGCGCAGCGTTTCGGGCTATTACTACGCCGAGGATCGCGAGTATGTGTACTTTGTGACGGACGCGCCGCGCGAGCAAAACTACCGCTTTATTTTCGACGCGGGCGCAATCTATTTGCAAGAGGGTGCCGCCGAGGTGCGGCTTAGCAGCGAGGCGGAGTTTTTCGCAGTCGTCAAAAAGATCCTCGCGCAGTATCGCGATAAAATTTTAGAGCACTCCGCGGAGCTTGAGAATTACGAAAAAATCTACACGCGTCGCGGCGATTTTTCAAAATTTATGAAAAGGCACTCGATCCTAAAATATGAAATCCGCAAATTTCAAAACAAAATTTCGCATTTTTACGAGGCGCTGCTCATCTGCGCAAACGAGCAAGCAATCCTCAAAAAGCGGCTGAAAAACTACGCCTACGAAGCGGGCGTTTTCAAGGGCGTGATGAGCGAATACGCCGTCAGGATCGAGGATATCTATCAGTTCATCCAGGGCCTCAAAAACGACAAGATCAGCCGCAACATCTACATTCTCACGATCATCTCGTCGCTGCTTTTGCCGCTAAATTTCATCACGAGCTTTTTTGGGATGAACACGACGGGGCTATTTTTAAGCGGCTCACAGCACGGCACGCTCATCGTGACGCTTGTGATGTGCGCGATTTTCGCAGCGATGGTCGGCTTTTTTATATTTTACGTCAAAAAGCGAAACTAAAGCGGAGGGGTTAAATTTTGAACAAAAACGAGCTAAAAAATATCCTAGGCGGATACCTCGGCAGGGAGATTGCGGGCGATTTTAGAGTACTGAAAGAGCATGAGATCGCGCGCTGCAACGACGCGGCAAAATTTCCTTTTGAGGGCAATAGCGGGCTGTTGCGCGAGTTTTGTATATTTGCAGAGGGCGGCACCGGCGATCTTTGGCTACTAAGCTCTAGCGGCAAGATCGCGTTTTACGACCATGATTTGGAGTTTTTGTCCGAGGCAAATTTGAAAAAATTCGATCTAAATCTTGAAGGCTGGCTAAAGATCGCGGAGCTTTTTTGCAAATTTGAAGCCGTTAGCGACCCGAGTAGCGCGCAAAAGGCGGAGTTTAAGCAAAGCGTAGCTAAAATCTGTCCGCAAATTTTAGAAATTTGGGAAATTTAAGCGCTGCTTGCGGCGCCTAAATTTAATCGCAAAAGCGTAAAATAGGAGCAACGATGAAATTTATCGCATATTACGACTCGCCGCTTGGCAAAATCACGCTCGCGGGCGATGGGGCGGGACTTTGCGGGCTATGGTTCGAGGACGAGAAATACTACGCGCACGCTCTTGCGGTAAGCAGCGCGGACAGCAAATTCTGCATGCGCGATATTGCGGCAAAAACAGATGCCGCTGCGAGAGAGGGCTACTACGAGAAAGGTCGTGCGCTAGAAACGAAAAGCGGCGCGGATAAAAAGCGCATCGCGTCCGATCTGCTCACAAAAGAGCAGCGCGCCGCGAGCGAAACACAGCGCGATTTTGCGGCGTTGAAAAAGAGTGAAAAGAGCGATATTGCAGCAAAAGCGGCGAATGGTGCGGACGGCAAATTCTGCGCGCATACACTTATAGCGAGCGAAAAATTCTTCACGCGCGATTTTGCAGTTAAAGACACGGGCGAAAAACCTCGCGCGACCAATCTTTCGGCGCAAGGCGCGAGCGGAAAATTCTGCGTAAACGAGCAAAGCGGGTAATTTGAGGAGAAAAACCTAGCCGTTTTCGATCAAACCAAGCGCTGGCTCGATCTGTATTTTGGCGGACGCGAGCCGGGTTTTACGCCCGCTCTAAATCCCGTGGGCTCGGCGTTTAGGCGCGCCGTGTGGGAAATTTTGCTTAAAATTCCTTACGGACAGACCACGACCTACGGGCAGATCGCGCGCGAGATCGCCGCGGCACGCGGGCTAGCGAAGATGTCCGCGCAAGCCGTGGGCGGCGCCGTAGGACACAACGAAATCTCAATCATCATCCCTTGCCACCGCGTCGTAGGCACGCACGGCAGCCTCACGGGCTACGCGAGCGGCATCGATAGGAAAATAAAGCTGCTGCGGCCAGGGGGCGTCGATATGCGAAGGCTTTTCACGCCCCCAAATAGCACCGCGCCGTAAGAATGCAATTTAAGCGGCTGGTAGCGCGCCCAAGGCCCAAAAAGCTAGCCGGATAGCAAAGCTGTGCAAGATGGAGCCTGCCGCCAAAAGGACGATAAGCGTTGCGAGCCGTATCGCTAAATAAGCCTAGCTACGCCGCCGAAACGGAGCCCCGTGCGAAACTCAAATCGGCGCACCGCAAAACGTCCCGCACCGGTGCGCTCAAAGAGCGGATTGAGTAAATTTTAAAATTTCGCCCCCTTTTTCTCCGCCTCCCGCAGAAGCCGCATCGATTTAAAATTTTAACGCGCCGAGGACGGACAGATCAGCCGCTACAAAATTTGCGATAACCAAAATCTACAAGCAGCGCCGAAACGGGCGCGAAAGCCTGCAGTGAAAAAACTAATAGGCGGCGTCGCGCCTGCTTCGTAAAACCGCGGCGGGCTGATTGCCGAGGAGCCGCTTAGTGCAGCATTTAAGCCGCCGCGCAAAAAAGATAAAAATTCTATCTTTTCCGTATGATGATTTGCGCCGCATCTACAAGCAAATTAAGCTCGCAGGCTCTTGGCGGTCGGTAGCGCCTCGCTTCTATCCCGCCTCGCCGCCGCTTTATAAATTTAAAATTTCTCGCCGCGGACAATTCGAAAATTTTATCGCAAATGATTTGAAATTTCGCGCTTCAAACGATCCGTAAATTCTATGCCGGGCCGCTTATAGGGCGATTAAAATTCTATACCTAGCACTCCCAGCGGTGCTTTTTCATACGGACGCGCTCGCCTCTAAATTCCACGCCTTCGGCCTCTAGCAGTTCGCGCTGAGCCGCAAAGCTCGCCGCCAAAGCGCCCGCGTGGTTTACGACGCGGTGGCACGGGTAGTCGCCGTAGAGCTCTGCTTGCGAGAGCACGCGCCCCACGAGCCGCGAGCAAGCGGGCAGCCCGATCAGGCGCGCGATCTGTCCGTAGCTAGCGACCCTGCCCGCGGGGATCTCCCCCAGAAGGGTAAAATTTCATAGATTAAATTTTGCGTCAAAACCATGGCGCGATTATACTTTTTCGCGTTTAAATTCAGACCTAAATTTAGCCGCTTTGTAGCGCTAAATTCGATATAATTTCTAAAATTTAGCACTTTATAAAAGGAGCGAGCTGTGGACGAGAAATTTCAAGCAGATACAAAAGAGCTGGGCGAGAAATTTGCCGCTATCCCTGAAAATTTAAAGAAGCGATACGATATGCATAGATTTATCAGACGCGTGATTATAGGGTATTATTCGTCGGCGGCTACAACCATCTATTTCTCGCTAATGCTAATGTTTTTTCTTGATTTGCTTTTTTCGAATATCGGTATAGAATCGTCGTCTAAAATTTTTAGAGATATTCGTGATGTCGCGATAATAGTTTTGCCTATATGCGCGACGATCTGTTTTTTAAGATACACTAAGACTAAGCGATACAGCAACCTTTTTATCAAGGATCAAGGAGATAGTTTGTTGGTCTTTACGATAGAAAATTTTGCCAGTATAGTTTTGCTTTTATATCCGACCTTGATTTTTACCGGGATATTGGAAGGCGCCGCAGCTCATATATTTTTGTACGCCTTAATCGTAGCGCCGATTTGCGGAATAGTTTTTGGGGTATGCTATTTTTTCAATACGGGCTCATATACCCCGAAAGCCGAAGCGTAAATTTCATTAAATTTAGCCGCGCTTTTAAAATTTTACGACGCGGTACCTCGCCTAATTTCAAAATTTAGTAGTTTTAAAATTTTACCTTGCCGAGGCTTCGGGCGAGTAAAATTTAAACCGTATATTCAGCCCCTCTTTATATGTAAAGGAATATAATTTCAAAACAGATATCAACTTTGATTTAAAGGAGAAAAGATGCAAAATCAAAGACGAGACCTACTAAAGGTAGCCGCTTTGGCGGCGGGCGCTGCGATGCTCGGTACGAGCGAACTAGCTGCGAGCGAAAAGGCGTTTAAGCTCTCAAAGCGCGATCATAGCAAGCAAAGAGCGCTGCTGCTCTCAAGCTCGGGCTACAAAGACACGAAGTATCTATCGCACGCGGTGTCGTGGATCGGTAAATTTGCGCAGGAGAACAACCTCGCGGGCAAAAAGATCGTTTTCATCCCTTACGCGAGCCTACGTAGGAGCTACGACGAATATGAAAAGCGCGTCAAAGAGGCGCTTGCGAGCCTAAATTTAAACATCGTCGGCGTCCATCACGCTAAAAACGCCGCGAAGGAAGTCGCGAGCGCGGATTGCATATTCGTAGGCGGCGGCAACACCTTCAAGCTCGTGCACGATATGTACGAAAACGAGCTCATCGCTCTGATTAGCAAAATGGTCGAGGACGGCACGCCGTATATCGGCTGGAGCGCGGGCTCGAACGTCGCGGGCGCTACGATGATGACGACGAACGATATGCCGATCATCGAGCCTGAGTCGTTTAATACCTTTAACATCTTCCCGTACCAGATCAATCCGCACTTCATCTCGGGCAAGCCTGCGGGACACAACGGCGAAAGCAGAGAGGAGAGGCTGGAGGAATTTTTGATCGCTAATCAAAAATCGACGGTGTACGCGATGCCGGAAGGTACGGCGTTTTGGCTTGAAGGCGATAAGGCGACCGTGCTCGGACCTGCTGCGGTGCTAAAGATGAACTACAACAAAAAGGTCGAGTTGATCGAGCCGGGCAGCTCGTTTAAGTATTGATCGCGCCCGCTCAAATTTAACCTAGAGGTGCGCCAGACGGCACCGCTCGGTTAAATGCGCGAATCGGCTAAATTTTAAAAGCGGCGCTCGGCTAAATTCGGGCGCCGCTTTTAAATTTACGCAGCAAAGCGCGCTTTGCTTATGCGGACGCGCGATCAAAATATAAGCATCTTTAAAGCGGCGCGCGACCCCTGAAGCCATAAAGAGTAAATTTAAAACGCAGATAAAATGCCCCGCGTCCGCCTTCTTATGCCGCTCGGCGATTTTATTCCATATATCGCAGACATCCTCGCCGGCTGCAGCGGGACGGTATATTTGCAAAAAGAAATCGGCGGCGCTTATGGTGCCGCCAAAGCAGGTTCAAATGACCTCCGAAACTTAACCGATCTAAGGCAAAGCTTAAAATTTTTTATTTCGCTGGAATCGCCGCAAGAGCTCGAATTGCCTGCAAAGGTATTTTACGACGATATGTATCGAAGCATCATAGAAGGTACGGGCGAGCAGAGACGCAAGAAGCTATAGAGATGATCACGCTGCGGCTCGTCGCAAAAAATCCGGGCGCAGCTACTTGGGAAAATTTTCTCCGCGATCAAAGATAAACTGGGAAACGACGAAGCGATCGGTCGCGGGCTTAGCTGCGGCGCTTATTTTTACAAAGATTATTTTTACGCGAAGCGTTGCGCGGACGGTAAAATTTTGAAATTTGATCTGAACAACGACAAACTGCCGAATATTACGACGCCGTAAACGGGCGGCATCGCTAGCGTGAGCAAAGGCGGCGCTTACGCAAAAAAGCGCCGCTTGGATCACGCGCGCTTTTAAAATTTAATCTTTTTCCCGCCTAAACGGCTTGGTTATGCAAGAAAAGGCGATCGGTCGCGCAAGGGCGCGTCCATGCAAGCAAAAAATCGCTCCGCCGCATCGTAAGCCGCACGATCTCAAAGCCGCACTCGCCGCCGCTAGTTTGTACCGCTTGCCGCAGACGGCTCGCAAAGGGCTATAAATTTAAAACGCCTGCAAATTTAAGCGTTTAGCCACTATGAACGTATCCACTCAGACGCCACATTAGGCTTCATTGCAGGCGCAAATTTAAACGGCAGGGCACAAGCAAATTAAATATAGCTAACCCCGTAATGATCGCAGCTAGGCTTACGCTCCTCGCATTTAGCGTCGCTTTTACCGATCGCAAGCGAGCAAAGCGGCGAGTATCCCTCGGGGATGCCCGCACGAGCTGCGAGAACAGGCTCGTCAAAAAGCGTAACGACGACTGTATTTATCGGGCACGAAGCAAGCTCAAGCGAGGTTGCGCGAAGTTGCATATTTTGCATCACAGAACCCATCGCCCAGTAAATCCCGCGGTGTAGGTTTTTAAGCTTGGCACCTTCGCATTCCTTCGGCAGTTCCGTCGCGAGTTTACCCGAAAGCAAGATAAGAACGGGCGCGCCGTAAAGCGTAGTTTTGGTTTTCATCCCCATGTTTTCAAGCATTTTGCCGAATTTCTTAACGGCCGCCGCATCAAAGATCTTTGTCTGTAATAACGCTTATGTGAGCGTCCTTAGTGGTAAAAAGAGCGGGCGCCAGATACGCTGCCTCCAAAATCGCCTGGATTTCCTCTTTTGACGGGACTTCGGCGTTAAATTCGCGCACGCTTCGACGCTTTTTCATAGCTTCGAGTAGTTGCATTTTCTCTCCTTAAATTTGATTTTATATTTCAGGTTCGCCGCGCTTTACTCAAGCGTCTGCGAGCAGCCGTTTAGCCTAGTATCTTTTTCACGCACGCTTTTATCTGTTCAAAGCTAGCCGTCGGCTCAAATCTCGCTACGACTTCGCCGTTTCTATCCACTACGAATTTCGTAAAATTCCATTTCACGCCGTCGCCTTCTAAAATTTCAGGGAAGTTGCTTTTTAGCGATTCTTCAAGTTTTGCGCTTAACGGATGAGCGGCATCAAAGCCTTTAAATCCCTGTTTTGAAGTTAGAAATTTAAACAGCTCTATCGCTCTCTCGCCGCACACATCGCCTTTTTTAAATAGCTCAAACGTTACGCTAAAATTTAGCTTGCAATTTTGCTCTATCGTCTCATCGTCATCAGGTTCTTGATGAGCGAAATTATCGCTAGGAAAGCCCAACACGCAAAGCTCCTTGTCTTTAAACTCCTGATTTAGCGCCTCAAGCTCCTCGTATTGGTTCGTAAAGCCGCATTTACTGGCCGTATTTGCGATGAGCAACACCTTGCCGCGGTACTCGCCCATAGATTTTTGCTCGCCTCTGCCTGTAGTTACGTTAATGTCGTAGATTTGCATTTTTTCTCCTTTGCGGCACTTTTCGCCTTAAAATTTTGGATAGATTTTAGCGAGCGAATGTGTTCTTAGTGCGTTTTTTGCGATTTTAAAAATTTATCTGCCGTCCCATTCGTCGCTCCTGCATTAAATTTAGCGAATTTTACCATAATTCGGCCGCTTCCTTGCAGCACGAACGATCCTCTTGATCGGCTCGTTACGGGCACGGACGAGCCTGCGCGGCGCCGTATAAATTAGCAAGACGAGGCGCGGAATTTACGTCCGATTGCAAAGCTTGGGTTTGAGTTTAAATTTAAAAAATCCGTCCCGTCGCCGTAAGCTGAAATTTTGCGCGATTGTTTTAAAATACGTTTAAAATTTTAAGGAGAGTTCATGGCGTTTTCAGATTTTTTCAAAAAAGGCGGCAAAAATAGCGCAAACGCCGCAAAGATCGGCAAGAGCGCGCAAGAGCGCAAGGATATAAGCATCGAAATTTTAAAATCTCAGGGCGTGCCGTATATAGATCATCTGCCGCTGCGGTACGAGACGGACGAGGTCACCCCGCGCGAAAAGGACGAGGTTATCGCCCGCGCGATCTGTTCTTACGCGGCGATAATGTGCGCCTGCTCGATCAGAGACGAGGGCAAGCTTGCGGATGAGGGTAAGCAGGGCGCGCAGGGCTTTCTTACGAACCGCTACGGCTGCATAGACAAGCTCACGCGCATGGAGCGCCGCGTCACGCAGGGCGAGGCAAGCCGCGACGAGGCCATAAATATGGGCTGGAAATACGAGTCGCTGTGGGCGCTGATGTGGGCCATGGGGCTCGTGGAGGAGCTAAGCTTCCCAAGCGAGATCTGCGACTGCGCCTTTGTGATGGATACCTTTAGCGGCGGCGATTTTTCGGCGCGCGTGAAGCTGCGGGGCACGGATGAAATTTTGCAGGCGCTCGATCTCATCTACCGCTACCACTGGGCGTGCGTCAATGCTCGCGTACACGGCTCAGACTGCGCAGGGCTCGACGAAGAGGTCGTGATGGAGAGGCGCGGCGGGCTAGAGTGGCT
>CAURQQ010000026.1:0-32067 GCA_963527265.1 uncultured Campylobacter sp.
CCTCGTCGGCAAAATACAAAAACTCCGCCCCGCTAAACCGCCGCAGAGCCTCGGCTAGCACGCTTAGTCCGCCGATACCCGAGTCAAAAAACGCTATTTTCAAATCTTTATCCAAAGTTAAATTTCGAAAAATGGATTATAGCTCAATCCAGGTAAAATTTAAATTTTGAGCGAGCTTGGTGGATCCGTGGCCGTTAAATTCTCGCCGCCTTTTTAAAATTAGCGGCAAATTTAATCAATTTTTTAGGGGGGGGGGGGGGGGTAGAATTAGCCAAATTTTACCCGGAAAGGATACTAAATGAAAAAATCGCTATTTGCGTTGGCGCTCGCCACTTGCTTCGCGTTCGGAGCGTCCGAGCTTGAGACGCTAGAAAAAGAGTGCAATAACGGTAATATGAAGTCTTGCACTCAAGCGGGAGCATTACATATTATTAAGAACGACAATCCCGACAAAGGAGTTAAAATGCTTAAAGAAACTTGCGATAAAGGAGATACATATAGTTGCTGGTTTTTGGGAAGCCAATATATAGGAAAAGGATTTTTAGAAAAAGATAAAGATATAGAAAAAGCAAAAATTTATTTTGAAAAAGCTTGCGACGGCGGATATTATATGGGCTGCATGAGTTTAGCCGTTGATATATATGGCACAGATGATATGGAAAAGGCGGCGATTTATTACAGAAAGAGTTGCGATTTAGGAAATTCTTTGGGTAGCGAAAATGCCTTGGGTAGGTTAGACTTTTGCTATAGATTTGCCATTTATAGTCAGCTTGCTATGAACGATACAAAAAAGCGGCACAATATTATAAAAAAGCTTGCGATCTAGGCAAAGATGATCCGTCTGCCGGACTTTTCAATACTTGGCAAAAATCCTGCGATATGTATGAGCTACTAAAATAGCGCGCCGAGCTGCGGCTGGTACGATACGCGTCGGCTGCGGCTCAAAATTCGGCTGCATATAAAGGCGTCTAAATTTAAAACGCAAGTAAATTTAAAGCGACGATAAAATTTTAAATTAATCGGGCGATATGCGGCAGAATTTAGCGTAAATTTACACGGATCCTGCATAGATTTTGGCGCGAGCAAAGTGCTAAAATAAAGAAGCAGATTTGTCATAAGCAAATGCTTGCCAAAAGCGTGGATTGATACGCAGCAGAATTTTAAGTTAGAATTACGTAGCCTTATGCGCTTGCGCCTTCGCATAGATTGGGCGAAAGTGGAATTGCAAGATTGGAATTTACGCAGTCTCAAATATAAAGCTCAGCGCCAATTTTTTGATGTGGAATTTAGAATTTTAAAATTCCTAGAGCTTCGAATTTGGCACTGAGCCTTGAAATATCGTAGCGATAGAATTTTAAAAT
This sequence comes from uncultured Campylobacter sp., assembly GCA_963527265.1. GTDB lineage: Bacteria > Campylobacterota > Campylobacteria > Campylobacterales > Campylobacteraceae > Campylobacter_B. Next base: position 1,362 of record CAURQQ010000026.1, read on the forward strand.
TTGCCACCGCATCGCTTTAAAAATCTTGCTTGAAATTTTAATTACGCAGCGTAAAATTTTTCATTTCTGCCGGGGCGCTGCGTTTTTCTATAAAAATTTTGTTTTTTTGCTATGACGATGTGTTTTTTGTTGCAGAATTTCGCGACTTTTTTGCCGCGGCATTCTTAACGAGCAATCCTCGCTATTTTGCTTGTTAAAATTTAAGCGATAAATCTCACGATGTTAAATTAGCACGGCATAAGGCTCTTATCACTCCACGCCACTTTGAAGCGAAATGAGATAAATTCTACGTGGCGCAAAAGGCGTCCGATTAGGCTTTGCGGCGTCCTTGCATACTGCGCAAAAGCGCAATCTCCTCCGCCCAGAGACTATCGTCGATCGTTTCTAAAATCAGCGGGATCTCGTCGATGTTGGGGTCGTTCATGATGTTTTCAAACGCCGCAAACCCCAAAAATCCGCACCCGAGGCTCTCGTGCCGATCCTTACGCACGCCAAGCTCGTTTTTCGTGTCGTTTAAGTGCATACCGCTTAAAAATTTATAGCCGATCGCGCGGTCAAACTCGCTCATCGTGCGCTCGTAGGCCTGCGGGCTGCGCAGGTCGTATCCTGCGGCGAACGCGTGACAGGTATCGATGCAGACGCCGATGCGATCTTTGTTTGAAATTTTATCGATCACGTAAGCAAGCTGAGCGAAATCATAGCCGAGATTGGAGCCCTGCCCGGCGGTGTTTTCGAGCACGAGCTTGACGCCTGCGGTGTTTGCGATGGCGAAATTTAGCGATCCTGCGATATTATCCAGGCACACTTGAGCTGAAATTTCATTTAGATGCGAGCCCGGATGAAAGTTCAAAAGCTTAAGCCCGAGCGCCTCGCAGCGGCGGATCTCGTCCACGAAGGCGTTTAGGGACTTCTCGCGCTCCGCCTCGCGCGGATGGCCCAAATTTATGAGATAGCTGTCGTGTACCAGGACATGCTCCGCGCTGATGCCGCTTTGCTTCAACGCGTCCTTAAACGCGATGGTCTCCTCCGCGCTAAGCGGCGGCGCGTCCCATCTGCGCTGATTTTTGACGAACATCGCAAACGCGTCCGCCCCGATCTTTGCGGCGTTTAACGGTGCGTTAGAAACCCCGCCGCTAGCGCTTACGTGCGCTCCGATCCGCTTCATTCTACCTCCTAAATTTTATTTTACGCCGCGTGCGGCAAAATTTCATAAACCCGAGCTGCGCGGATTTTTTAAATTTAAATGCGCGTTTTTTCTTTCGCAAATACGCGCTGCTTGGCAAATTTCGCCGCGAAGAGCCGGCGCAGAGCGTCAATAAAACCGCGCCGTTTGCAAAGCTTGAGCGGCTACCCCGCCGAGTAGTGGAATTTTGACCGCTCGCGCTGTGTTTTGGGCGGCTGCTAGAGAGCAGTATTCCCACGCGTTTATAAACACCCGCCGCGCGAAATTTTACTCGTTCGCAATTTGTTCGCGCCACCCGCGGAATTGCATCTCACGCGCCACAAACATTGATCGCACGAGATTTTACTGCAACTCGCGGATTTTGATCTTTACGCCGCGTTTTGCGTCGGCGAAGCTTATGGATCTTCCGCCGCCGTCCTTGTCGCGGCAAACCTTATAATCGATAGAGCCATCTTGCAGGCTTTGCGCGAGGCAACGGCGCTCGCCTACGTCGCTGCCGCCAAAGATCGGCTTGCCGTCTAGGATCTCGCTCAGAAGTCCGCGGTAGTGCTCGGCGCCGAAGAATTTTTTATTGAAAACGAGCTCATCGTCGCACGCGCCGTTCATGCAAATTTTATCGCCTTTTAAAACCAGGCTCAGCACGCTGATGCCGCTTGCGTAGATTTGAACCTCGGTTTGGTTCTTAAATTTGCGCATAAAGCCCGCGTCGCTGGTGCGAGTAAGCGGCGAAATGACGGTGAAATTTACAGCTTGCGTAGAAGCGGGCTTGAGCGCGGTGGTAGCGCAGCCTGCGAGTAGAAACGAAAGTGCAAGCGGCGCCAGAAAAGAGCATTTCATAAATAATCCTTAATTTAAGTTGGGTTTAAGTGCGTCTTGAGTAGAATACCGCCTTTAATCTTAATACCAGATTAAGTGGCCCCTTCGTCTAACGGTTAGGACATCGCCCTTTCACGGCGGTAAAACGAGTTCGAATCTCGTAGGGGTCGCCACTTCTAGTTTTAAAATCTTTTACGCAAATTTTAGTTTTTGTAAAATTCTGAAATTTTATCTAACTGCTAAATTTTAAAATTATGCACTTTTGCTGCTTCCTGTGCTGTAAAATTCCAAGATTGCAATAAATTCTACTTGATGGAATTTTAAAATTTAGCTCCACCAAATTTACGCAATAAATTTTATGCGGACAGATGAAACTTAATGAAATAAAACTCGCAAATTTAGCTTTTTCTAAAAAAAATTCGCTAAATTTATCGAATGCAAAATTTTAAAGAATACGTAAATGAAATTCTAAAAAATCATCCTGGCAAGCGCGTCACGAGCTTTAGTTTCGAGGGTGAGAAATACTGGCTCAAGCAACCGGAGTTGCGCATTCGCGGCGGATTGCTTACGAAAATATTCAAAGCAAATCCGAAAGCCGCTTTCGATTACGAAGCGCTAAAATACGAGAGTCTGTACGCAGCTGGCGCGCCTGTGCCGCAGCCGGTGCTGCGAGACGAGAGCTTTTTCGTACTCAAAGATGGCGGCACGCCGGTGGACGAGGTGCTAAAAAGCTCGAATGAGGCGTCTTGTGTGGTGCTCATTGAGGGCTATGCTGCGGCGTTAGCACAGCTGCATTCGCGCGGCTTTATACACGGCAGACCCGCGCTGCGCGATGTCTTAGTAAAAAATGGCGAGATGAAATTTATAGATTTTGAAAATCGCAGCGAGCGCGATGATCTGCGAAAAGCCAAAATTCGAGATTTTTTGCTGTTTGTCTATGATCTTTGTCGCGAAGGGCTAAGCGAAGGCTTAGTGCGCTCTGGCATTCGCGCCTACGACTTAAACGGCGAGCAGGGCGTAGTGCAAAGTGCGTGGGCTACGGTGCGTACGTTGCGTCCGATATATTTTATCGCTAGGCTCTTGCCGCAAAAATTTAAGGATCTAAACGCGCTCGTGCGCACGTTTGAGCTCTGCCTAAAAATAATAAAGGAAAACGATGGTCAAACAAAGTAAATTTGCTAAATTTAAGCTGGTGATTATACTCGCCTATATGTCCGCTCTGGCGCCCTTGTCTACCGATATGTATCTGCCTGCGCTGGAAAAGGTAAAGGCAAGCTTTTCCACGAGCGAGTTTTACACTCAGCTATCGGTTGCGAGCTTTTTCATCGCATTTGCGCTAGGACAGCTCGTTTATGGGCCGCTAAGCGATAAATTTGGTCGTAAAAAGCCGCTATACGCGGGCATTTTGCTTTTCATATGTGCGTCGCTTGCCTGCGTAAGCTTTGATAGCGTTTATGCGTTTATATTTTTTAGGTTTTTGCAAGCTTTGGGCGGGTGCGCGGGAGTGGTACTTGCGCGAGCCGTAATTAACGACAAATTCGAGCTGCACGAGGCTGCAGCGATGTTTGCGCTGATGATGGTCGTGGGCTCGCTAGCGCCAATGCTAGCACCAACTCTAGGTGGATTTGTGCTAGATTTTTTCTCGTGGCAAGCGATTTTTGCGATTTTGTTCGCGCTTGGAATTTTGCTTTTTGCATTTATATTTTTTGGACTTGACGAGAGCGCGCAGATAGACGAAACCGTTACACTTAGCGTAAAAGGCGTGCTTGGCGAATACGGCATAATCTTGCGAAATAAAGAATTTATGCGCTATACGCTAGGATTTGCAGTTGCGATGAGCGCGCTTTTCGCTTATATCACGGGCTCTAGCTTCATATTTTTGGGCTATTATGGGCTGGGCGAGCATGCCTTCGGCGTAATATTTGGCATCAACGCTCTTGGAATGACCCTTGTTTCGGCACTAAATGCCAAACTCGTGCAAAATCGCGAACCCGCCGCTTTATTAAATTTCGGTCTAATAGTGATGCTCGTGATGAGCCTGATTTTGCTCGCATGCGCTATGCTTGGCCTTCCCTTCATCTGCTTTGAGGCTTCGCTTTTCGTATTGCTTTCATCGCTCGGCTTTGTCGCGCCTAACGCCACGACGCTTGCGATGGCGCTGTATAAGGACGGCAACTCTGGCGCAGCTTCGGCGGTACTGGGGACTGCGCAATTTGCTATCGCCGGGGCTATTTCGTTTATCGTGGGTGCAGTGGGAGCGAATAAGCCGTTTTTGCTCGCAAGTGTGATGGCGATTTGTGCTCTTTGTGCGAACGCTGTGTATTTTTTATTGCGAGAAAAGAATCAAAAATTTTAATTTTAATATTTTTTAAATTTATCGTTAAGGATTGATTAGCTAAAATTAGCTCTCGTTCTTTCAGTGTAAGAAAGACAATTCGGTAAAAAAGGAAACAAGCCAATGAGCGATATTATCGCATATAAACTTAACGGTGAAATTTACGATACTCAAAGTATCGGCGAGCACACAAGCGAGGCGCAGCCGATATATTTCGATAACTCCGAGGACGCGCTTAAAATTCTGCGCCACTCCTGTGCGCACCTTTTGGCGCAGGCGGTGCGCGAGCTTTATCCGAGTGCTAAATTTTTCGTGGGACCCGCGATCGAGGATGGGTTTTACTACGATATGCGCGTTAGCAAAAATGGCGGCGAGAAGCTCGGCGAAGAGGATTTGGGGGCGATCGAAAAAAAGATGCGCGCGCTTGCCGAGGCAAATTTAGAGATTAAAAAGATAGCCTCCACCAAAGAGGCGGTCGCGAAAAAATATGCAAACGACGATCTTAAGCAGGAAGTTTTAAAGCGCATCCCGGATGGCCCGGTTAGCCTATACGCGCAGGGCGAGTTTGAGGATATCTGCCGTGGCCCGCACGTGCAAAATACGAAATTTTTGAAAAATTTCGCCCTCACGCGCATCGCGGGGGCGTATCTCGGCGGCGACGAGAAGCGCGAGATGCTAACTCGCATCTACGGCGTCGTATTTGCCGATAAAGATAGCCTTAAAAAACACCTTACGATGCTCGAAGAAGCCAAGAAGCGCGATCACCGAAAGCTCGGAGCCGAGATGAAATTTTTCACCTTCGACGAGCAGATCGGCGCGGGACTTCCGATCTGGCTTCCTGCCGGCACGAGGATGCGTATAAAGCTCGAGGAGCGCCTTTATAGGCAGCTTCGCAAGCGCGGCTACGAGCCGGTGCGCGGCCCTGAAATTTTAAAATCCGATGCGTGGAAGATCAGCGGACACTACAGCAATTACAAAGAAAATATGTATTTTACGACGATCGAGGAGCAAGAATACGGCATCAAGCCGATGAACTGCGTCGGTCATATCAAGGTTTATCAAAGCGAAATCCGCTCATATCGCGATCTGCCGCTTAAATTTTGCGAGTACGGCGTCGTGCACCGCCACGAAAAAAGCGGCGTCTTGCACGGACTTTTCCGCGTGCGCGAGTTCACGCAGGACGACGCGCATCTGTTTGTGATGCCGAGCCAGATCAAAGAAAACGTCTATGAAATTTTGGATTTCGTTGAACTCTTGATGAAGGCTTTCGGTTTTGAATATGAGCTTGAAATTTCGACCAAACCGCAAAAGGCGGTCGGCGACGACGAGGTTTGGGATATCGCGACGAAGGCCTTAAAAGAAGCGCTTGACGAGAAGGGCTTAAAGTACGGCTTAGACGAGGGCGGCGGCGCATTTTACGGACCTAAGATCGACATCAAAATCACCGACGCGCTCGGTCGAAAATGGCAGTGCGGCACGGTGCAGGTCGATTTTAACCTACCTGCGCGCTTCGAGCTTGGCTACATCGACGAAAATAATGAAAAAAAGCAGCCCGTGATGCTGCATCGCGCGATTTTGGGAAGCTTCGAGCGTTTCGTGGGGATTTTGCTCGAGCACACCGCGGGCGAGCTTCCGTTTTGGATCTGTCCTACGCAGGTATCGATCGTGCCGATCGGCGAGGCGCACGCAAGCTACGCGAAAGAAATTTTAAATTTGCTGCGCGAAGCGGACATTGACGGCGAAATTTTAGATAAAAACGAGACGCTAAATAAACGAATCAGAACGGCTGAAAAGCAGAAGGTGCCGCTCATCATCGTCCTAGGCGATAATGAAGTTTCGGCTCGCAGCGTGGCCTTGCGCGATCGCAGGGCGCGCCAACAGCGAAATTTAGGGCTGGATGAGTTTTTAAATTTCGTAAAAGCTAAATTAAACGAGGTGAATTTTTGAGCAGAGAAAAAGAGGTTTTTCTAAACGAGGACATTCCGGCTAGCGAAGTCAGGTGCATAGGCGACAACGGCGAGGTTTACGGTATAATTTCAAAGGCGCAGGCGCTGCAAATCGCCGAGCGAGAGGGCGTGGATCTGGTTTTGATAGCGCCCGATGCAAAGCCGCCCGTTTGCAAGGTCATGAACTACAGCAAATTTCGCTATCAGCAGGAAAAAAAGCTCAAAGAGGCGAAAAAAAAGCAAAAAATCATCGAGGTCAAAGAGATCAAGCTGTCCGCCAAAATCGCTCAAAACGACATTAATTACAAAGTAAAACACGCGAAAGAATTCCTTAGTAGCGGCAAACACGTCAAACTTCGCGTATTTTTAAAAGGGCGCGAGATGTCAAGCCCGGAAATCGGCGTAAATTTGCTCAATAAAATTTGGGATGAATTTTTCGTAGAAGTGGCCGATCGCGATAAAGCGCCTGCGCTGGAGGGTCGCTACGTGAATATGCTGATCACGCCGAAAAAGGCGTAGCGTAAATTTAGTGGTATTTTGCGCCGTGTGCGGCAAAATTTTAAAATTTACGCGCTGTTTTTCTCCGCGGTACAGCGCGTAAATTTAAACTAAATAGCGTAGTTTTAAAATTTAATGCGGGCTAAGTTTATCTCTAAATTTAGCCCTTTAAATTTGTATAAATTTTTTTTGATCAAGTCAAACCGAATCTTAATCGAGCGGCAAAATTTAACTTTAAATTTATCTTGCGTTAATTTAAGCTATAAAATTCCTTAAATTCAAATTTTTCAAAGAAACTTTATTATATACTTTCCGTTCACTTTAAAAAAAGGACGACCATGCCAAAGATGAAAAGCGTGCGCGGTGCCGTCAAGCGTTTTAAAGCGGGCAAAAACAAGATCAAAAGAGGCTCGGCGTTTCGCAGCCACATTTTGACGAAGATGTCTCAAAAACGCAAGAGGAATTTGCGCGAGGCCCAATACGTCGATTCTACGAACGTATCTGCGGTTAAAAAAATGCTTTGCAAATAGTGCGAAGTTAGTTTTTGACGAAAGTCATTCAAACTCCCCTAAATTTATGGATTTTAGGGCAAGATCCCAAAAGGGACGCCGATTAAGAAAGGATTAATATGGCAAGAGTAAAAACGGGCATCGTTAGACGCCGCCGTCACAACAAGGTGCTAAAGCTTGCGCGAGGATTTTATAGCGCAAGACGCAAACATTTCAGAAAGGCCAAAGAGCAGCTGGAGAGAAGCCTCGTTTACGCCTTCCGTGACAGACGCGCGAAAAAACGCGATTTTCGCAGACTTTGGATAGTGCGCATCAATGCAGCTTGTAGGCTAAACGACATCAGCTATTCTAAATTTATAAACGGACTTAGAAAAGCGGGCATCGAGCTTGATAGAAAAATTTTAGCAAATATGGCTATGAACGACTCTGAAGCTTTCGCAACCGTCGCAAAGAAGGCAAAAGCGGCATTAAAATAAGCTTTAAAATTTGGCCGTCTTTAAGGCGGTCAAATTTTTAAATTTCGACAAAGCTTTTAAAGCGCGTCTGCAAATTTGTCGAAATTTAAGAATTTGGGTAATTTTATTTGAGGCGGTGCAGAATGCTAAAGTCTTTGAAAAAAATCGTATCTCTTGCGCTTGTCGGTGCAGCAGGGTTCGGCTATGCGAGCGAGCAGAATTCCTGGAGCTATACAAACGCGCAAAAATCACCTTCCAACAACACTTCCCGTTCCGACGTAATGAGCGCTGTGGATAGCTTGGGCGCGAAATTAAGCAGACGCGACGCAGCTAGCGATAGCTCCGCGAGCGACGAGTATGAAAACTCATTTCGTATCAAGCTCGAGTACGCAAGGGGCTTTGCCAAAAAGGGCTCCTATTCGGACAGGCTTAATAATCAGCGCGTTATGATGCCTGCATTTCGCTGGACGGGCAATAGCGGCGTAAATGCCGAGTTTTGGAACGGCATTACCAATATAGGCGGCGCGCTGGTTCCTTATGTGGCTTTCGGCTCTTACGAGGCGGCGATACCGGGCGATCAGACTACGCAATATCTGGTCAGAAGAGAAGAAGACGCAGTTCAGATGAAGCGAAATATCGCGGCGGGCATATCAAATTTAGGCTATACATATACCAAAAATTCTACTAGAAATCTAAATTTAGTCTATGCCGATATTGATAATTTCGTAAATTTCTATGGCAGGGAAAATATCGCAGGATACTTCATCGACGAGGTTAATACCGAAAACAATCCCGCAACTATCGCCTATATGAAGAGTATCTACAATTATATCAAGACTAAATATCCGGGAATGCTCGTTTTGGCAAATAACGGCTGGGGCGTGCGCGACGCCATAGCTCCCTATGCGGACGTTTGGATGCTGCAAGAGGTGAGCGCGGATGAGTATATAAACCACTACCACCCTAGAACCTCGGAGTTTGAAAAAGACCCAGCAAATTCCTCTAAAATTTTGCACGTGATATACAACGCAAGACCAGATCAATACGACGATATCATAAGGCTATCTCGCGAGCGCAACGCGGCAAATCTATTCATCACCTCCGATACGAATGCCTATCCTAGCGGATACGACGATCTGCCTACCTATTTTGAAGCGCTGATGCTAGCGATCAACAACTTCACGCCTAAAAACGGCAGCCTGTTTTCGCAGGTCGCAAGAGGTGGAAACCGCATAGGCATCGAGATGCCGCGCTCGAAGGTCGATCTGGATCTTACCAAGCTTGCACGAAATTCCGCTTATAAAAATTTAACCGACACTGACGGGCAGGAGTTTAACGTAAACGTAAGCGCGATTGGAAACTACGGCGGGGATTACAAAGACCGCTCGGGCGGCGTCAAATACGATCACAAGAGCGACGGAATTTTACTCGGAGCCTCCAAGAGAGTGGATGATCTTACGCTGGGCGTGATCTTTGGGTATCAAAAATCGGACGCTTGGTACGAGGGTAAATTCGACGGCGTGAAAGAAAACATCAAATCCTACGAGCTCGGTCTGGCGGGCAGATACGATTTTAGCGAGAACGTGGATTTGGCGGTAAATTTAACCTATTCGACAAACGATCATAAATTTGAAACCAACAACGGATTTGGCGCTATCCACGGCGCGAAATACAAGTCTCAAATTTGGGATTTCAGCACGAGAGCAGGGTATAAATTTTTATTTGAAAACGGCTATATTAAGCCGTATTTGGGGCTTGGAGTGATTAGGGTAAACGAGGATGCGATCTCTAGGCTTAAATTTAGCTCCGCTTCAAAAACTGCGCCGAACGGCACCGCGGGAATTTACGCGATCAAAGCTTTTGGCGATCTGCAGATATTCGCAAATGCGGAGTACGAACATCGATTTAGTGGCGATTCGTATCATGCGAGCAGAAAGTATTCGGACAGATACGACGTCGAGGGACTTGATTATTCTAGCGGCGTGTTTAACGGCGCGATCGGACTGAAATATAAGATCCTTCAAAGCGTCGGACTCAGCGCATCGTACGAGCTAAGTGAGAGCAAAAATAGCCTGGCAAGAGCCGCTTTTGACGTGGAGTTTTGATTTTAATCGGAGTAGTCCAAGATAGGCAGCTTGAAGCACGATTATAGATTCCTCTTTGCCGCAACACAAAAATTTTATGAAATTTGCGGCTAAATTTTAACGGGGCTTTGCCGCGAAATTTTAAAATTTTGGTCGTAAGATTTTTACTCGCATAATTTCTACTTTGAAATTCCAGATAAGACCATTTTTGCGCCGTTTTGGATGCGAAGCGATGAGATAGAATCGCTGCCGCGGAATTTTGCGCGGATGCTGAGGATTTTTTAAAATTCTAAATTTTGCCCGTTTAAAACTTTGTGGATCGCGTTTTATCTGTAAGGGATTTTAAAATTCTATGCGCGGCGCAACTACAGAATTTTTTAAAAGTAGCGGAATTTTAAGAATTCCAAGGGAGCATTCAAATTTTCGAGGCAAAATTTAGATTGATTGGAAGCTACCGAAACTGGGTAAAAGAAGCGAAATTTTGCGGATCGCTCCGCAAAATTTAAGAGAGATTATTTTAGCTTGTCTAGTTCGATGATGTAAGGCACCGAGTTTACCCCCGCACCGAAGTATTTGGCAGCTAGGGCTTTTGCAGCGTTTAGCTCAGCAGCGCTTACGTCTTTGGCGCCTGCTTTGTTATCTTCAGCGTAATATTTTTTAAAAACCGCTATCTTTTGCTCGTCGGTTTTAGCATTTTTGATCTCTTTGTAGATGAGCGCGGATTTTGCGTGGCCGTCATCGCCGTGAACGGAGGTCATGACGATATCGACATTATTATTTTTTAGCGTATCTTCAATCCTTGCCATCTCTTTGCGGCAGAATGGGCACAAAGCGTCTGTTAGCATCAAAATCGTAGGCTTTTTAGGATCGTTTCCTAGCTTGATAATATTGTCTTTACTCTCTGCTTTGAAGACCTTACTTAGCTGTCCTGCGATGCGGTCTTGTTTGATCTGCTCCTTATAGACTACGCGTTTTTTAGGATCGATGATATCGGTAAAGATCAGATCGCCTTGGGTGAAAATGATCTCTTCTTGCGACATATTGCCTTGAGAAATCTTTAAAACTACCGCTTCAACGCCCTTTGGCTCGCTAAGTGGGATGCGCTCGGCGACCTTTATTTCGATGCCTTGAGGCGCGCCGCCGTAGATGGATAGAATTTCGCTGTCGCTTAAAGCCGCGTTTAGGCTCGCTGCGAGCGCAACTGAAGTTAAAATAGCTTTTTTCATTTTTTTCCTTTGCAAAAAATTCCGCGCATTGTAGTGCAAAATTTTAAATTTTTACTTTTTCAAATAGCGTTTATTGTCGGTCGTCGTGATATTTCCCATCTTATCAAGGTATTCTAGATAGCAGATGACGAATTTTCTGCTAAGTCCCAGCTCCTCTTTAGCGTTCGTGACGTTTACGAAGCCCTCTTTTTCGATGATCGCGTAAAGGCGCTTGATCGCCAGGGCTAAATTTTCGGCTTCGACGAAGAGATTGTGCGCGAGACGGACGACCTTTTTGGCGTAGGTCAGCTTCTTTAGCGCGTCATCGCCGCTACTGCGGTCGATCTCCAGCTCGTCATAGACGTTATACGGCGCGAGAGGCGCTATGCCGCCCTTTTTGATGAGATCAAAAATTTTACTTTCCAGGCTCTGTTTGAGCGCGTCAAAATCCACTCCCGATTTTACGTAAACTCCGCCCTTTTTGGAGACGATGCCGCCCCGCTCAAGCTCGCTAAGCGCGCGCGCGGCGAGCTCTTCGCTAGCCCACGAGAGCTTTAGAGCGATCGAGGCGGGCGAAAAGATCGCGTAGTCGTTTTTTGAGACGATAAATTTTATGAGGCTTTTTACGTCCTCGATCGCGCTTAGATCGTAAACGCATAAATTTGCTTCGTCAAAATATGTCCCCTCTATGCCGCGCGCGATCTTTGCCGCTTCGTCATACTCCATTCCGAAGCGCTGATACGCCGAAAATAGCCCGAATCCATGCTTGTGAAAACCGCTTAAAATTTTAAACGCTTCGGTGAAATTTCGCTTCAAAAGCGCGGTTAAAAGCACGGCTTTGCTCTGCTTTTTTAGCGGTTCGACTACGGCGTTTAGCACGCGCCCGCCGCCGATTACGCGCGAGTTTGACAAGCAGACGAAGGGCTCGTCAAATTTCAAAAACATCGTTTTGTCAAATTTAAAGCTCACGAGCTTCTCGCCGCTTTCAAGTTCTTTTAAAATGAGCGCTTTTGCCGCGCTTTGCTTGCTTCCGACGCAAAACAGCACGTCTTGGTTGTGTGAAATTTCGCCGCTAAAGGTGCAGTCGGCTTCATTAAAGCCGCGGAAAAAGCCCTTTTTGCTTAGGATTTGCCCCTTCTCAAGCTCGCTCGTTTTGGCATCTAAACTCAGTGCGACGCGGTTTGGAGCCTGCGCCAGCGGAGTATCCTCGTCGTGTATCTGCACACTTTTGACGTTAAAAGCTTTACCTAGATCGCAGTTGTAAAGCTTCTCGCCCTTTGAAATCGCGCCGTTAATGAGGCTGCCCGTTACGATGGTGCCGAGCCCCTTAAGCGAAAAGACGCGGTCGATGTAGTAGTGCACCACGCCGCCTCCTTGACGCTGCGCAGGCTTGATATTAAAGAGATAGTTTTTCAGCTCGGCGATGCTTGCGGGATCTTTGATACTGATAAAAAAGGTGTTTAAAATTTGCAAATTTTTAAATTTGCAGATGTATTCCCTGCACTGTGCCGCGACCTCGGATCTGCGCGCGTCGTCAGCTAGATCGCACTTGCTGATACACAGGATCACGCTTTTTACCCCGAGCAGCGATAAAATTTGAATATGCTCGCGGCTTTGCGGCATCAGTCCGTCGTCAGCGGCGACTACCAGCATCGCAGCGTCGAAGGCATACGCGCCGCTAATCATCGTCTTTACTAGATTTTCATGCCCAGGAACGTCGATGAAAGCGACGTTGGTATCCCCCGAGCGCAGATGCGAAAAGCTAAGATCGATCGTGATGCCACGTTCTTTTTCGCTCGGCATTCGGTCTCCTTCAAAGCCGTTTAGCGCCTTGATTAACGCGGTCTTTCCGTGATCGATATGGCCTGCGGTGCCGATGATTACGCTATTCATAAATTTCTCCGATCTTTTTTATTAAATCTTGCAAGTCGCTTTTTAAAATCGATCTGAAATCGAGCAAAAATTTATCATCCTCGATCCGCCCGATTATGCCAGCAGCGCGAAATTTTGCCTGCGTGCTCTGCGGATCTGCGCCGTCAAGTATCGCAAGCGCGACGCTAGGATAGGAGGCGCCGGGCATCGTGCCGCCGCCTACGAAGGTGGTAGTAGGCACGATCTGCGATTTTACGCCGATGCGAGATTGCACTAGCTCCGCTCGCTCACGCAGCTCGTCCAGGCTCAGATGGATCTGATCTATCGTCGTGATGAGGTGGAATTCTTTATTTATATACGCCTTGATCGTCTCGGCAAGCAGGCTTAGCGTGATTTTATCCACTCGCAGCATTCGCAGTAGCTGGTTTTTGCGCAGGCGCGCGATGAGCTCGCGATCCCCTAAGATGATGCCGCACTGCACGGAGCCGAAAAGCTTGTCGCCGCTAAAGCTAAGAAGCCGCACGCCACTTTTTAAAAGCTCAAAAATAGAGGGCTCGCTTTTGCCTAGCCCAAATCCCAGTTCGCTCGCGTAACCGCTTCCAAGATCGTAGTAATCGATGATCTCGTTAAAGCTTTCCTCTTTTTTCATGCTAAATTTTGCGGGGTAAATTTTAGAAATTTCGCTCTTGTCGCCCGCACTGTCTCCATGAAAACGCTCGCTCTTTTCGGACGGCTCGCCGCTATTTAAATTTAGAACATTCGCGGAACTATCCGCTAAGTTTAAACCATTCGGCGTGGAATTTAAAATTTCGCCAGTCGCATCCGACGAGCCGCCGCAAAGATTTTCTAAATTTTTAAAGCTTGCCGCTCTAAGCGCTAAAAATTCCTCTTTTTTGCGCGTAGCTTTTTGTGCCAAAGCCGCAACCTCCGCAGCGCTTACGCTCGAGCTGAAGCCCGAAATTTTAAAATTTGAGCGGTGCACCTTCATCAAGATCGCCGTATTTTCATTGATCGCTTCTTCGTAATCGTCCGGCTTGGTTTTGTTCGTAGTGCCGATCTCCACAAGCTTTGCGCCCGAGTTTGCCATCACTTCGCTTACCCGAAAGCTCCCTCCGATCTCGACTAGCTCGCCGCGGCTTACTACGACTTCGCGTCCGCGCGCGAAGGTATTTAGCACCAAAAAGACTGCCGAGGCGTTGTTATTGACCACGAGCGCGTCCTGCGCGCCGAAGAGCTCGCTGCACAAAAGCGCTATGTAGTCGTATCTGTTGCCGCGCGCACCCTCGGATAGGTCGTATTCTAAATTTGAATACGAGGTGATGATCTTTTGCGCGCGGGCTAAAATTTCGGCGCTGATGACGCTGCGGCCGAGGTTTGTGTGTAGCACGACACCGGTTGCGTTAATGAGCGGCTTAAGGCTTAAGCTTTGAAATTTTTCGTAGCGCGATTTGACGCGCGCGATGATCTCGCTTTCGCTTGCGACCGCGCCTCCTTGCAGCGCCTTTTCACGCTCCTGCCGGATGAGTTCTTGCGCGATTTTGATGATTTGCGGGCGGAGGCAGTTTTGAAACTCCCGCGCGTTTGCGATTTTGTCGATTTTTGGTAGTTTGATTCGTTGCATTGCGACCCCGATGCCTTAAAATTTAGGCGATTTTATCATTTAAAGCTTTGATTTTGCTTTATCTATAAAATTATTAATTTAAATTCGATTTACTTTAAGTGCAGAATTTAAAAGCTGTTTAGAAAATAAGAGTAAAACCCGCCTAATTATCAATTTAGGATAGATTATGAAAGAACATGGATTTTACGCCGCGGGGCTAAAGGATGTCGTCTTAAGCGACGATATCGAAATTTGCGGCGATGAAGAGGGGGCGAAAAACGAGGAATTTATCGTCGCTAATTCGCCGAAACTAAAAGCGCAAATTTATGCGTCCGAGATAAATTTTTATATAGAAAATTCCGCAGATGAGCCGCTGCAAATCGCTAAAAACGTAGATATTTTGTATCGCGCCAAGGATATCGCCTTCGACGGCGCGCTAGATAGCGACTATCAAAAGCCCGTCGGCAAAAACGTAATTCTCGCCTGTGATGAGCCGCGAGAGGATCTTGTGGGGCTACTTAGGCAGCACGGATTTAAGGTGATCGCGTTAAGCAGAACCGAGATAAAGTTCGTTTACGGCGAGATTGGTGATCTTGCGGTTACGATTTTAAGCGAGCGGGATGAGGTTGAGACCGAGGCTGATTTTTTCTTGATTAGCGGCGCAGCGCCCTATCAATTGCGACAAAGCGGCTGCTACGAGATTTCGGGGCTAAAAGATGATGAAATTTTAAAAATTTTAAATTCCAAAAGCCCGGTTTATCATTATAAGAATTCCACGATCTTCGATCCTACGATCTGCCAGTATCAAGGTAGGCGGAATGAGCTGCGAGCGCCATGCGTGGAGGCTTGCCCCACCGTTGCGATTTTGAAAAACGACGAAAAGCGTGAGCTTGTGTTTTCGCACATCGACTGCATCGGTTGCGGCGCGTGCGTGAGCGTCTGCCCTAGCGGCGCGCTGAAATTTGCCAAGCTGCCCCAAAGCGTATTTGGCGAGATCGCAAAGCTCTATGCAGGCAAAATTCCGCTTCTCATCGCGGAGAGCGAAATTTCGTCCGCACCCGCAGCGCAGCTTCCGTGCGGGGTGCTTCCGTTTGGAATTTTCGGAAGCAAGCAAATAGATGAGGTAAATTTGCTAAGCGCTATGCAGGAAAGCGGCTCGAGTGTGATCGTTTACGGCGCAGACGTGGGCGAGGGCACGCGCGAAGCGGTGGAGCTTATCAATAGAATTTCGCGCGCGATCTATGGCAAGGACGCGGTATTTTTAGCGCGAAATTTAACCGAGCTACAAGAGGCGTTAGGGCTTGCACAAAGCGCGCAGCCGTGGGGGCTTTCGATAAACGAGCAGGGTCTTAGCAAGAAAGAAATTTTCTTAAAACGCGTAAGCGCGATGGTCGGCGAGGGCAGCTTTGGTGCCGTAAAAAGCGGAGAGTTGCTAAAATTTGGCAAAGTAAGCATAAACGAAGCAAGTTGTACGCTATGCCTTAGCTGCGTGGGCGCCTGTAATACCGGCGCGCTGTATGCCGACAACAGCGACAATTCGATTAAGCTCAACGCTTCGCTTTGCACGACGTGCAACTACTGCGTGCTAAGCTGCGCCGAAAAGGATACGATCGAGCTTCAGCCTTGCGGCGTGGAGCTTGAGCCGGGATTTTTTAATTATAAAATGCTAGCTAAAGACGAGCTTTTTAAGTGCATCGAGTGCGGTAAGGAATTTGCGACGAGCAAAGCCGTGATGAAGATCGCCGAGATGATGGGCGCGCATTTTGCAAACGAGCCTGAAAAGATGAAGACTCTTTTTTGCTGCGGCGATTGCAAGGCGAAAATAATGATAAAAAAGCAGATAGAAGATGCTAGAAAAGGGGCAATGTAATGGATGCGAATCTACTTCAAGCAAGAAGCTACTACTACGAATTTTTTGCAATTCCGTTTTTTTTCTATGAAACGGATGCAAAATTTAAGCGCTGGAAGGAGCAACTGGAGTTTTTACGTAGCTCGCCCATCGTGCCTAGCGATGAGGCGGAGTTTCAAAATTTGGAGAAATTCGACTTTGCGGTGTTTAAAAGCGAGCAAAATTCCGTGCTTTTTGATTTTTCATACGCCAACGTGCCGATGAGTGCGAGCTTCTACGACGAGGGACGCGACGATGGGCGTATGCGTGTCGCGGTAATCGACGTGCTAAAAAAGAGTAAATTTCGCCGCAATATGGAGCTTTGCAAAGAGTGCGAGGACTATGTGGGATTTATTTTTTACCTGCATTCAACTCTACTTCGCGACGCGGCTACAAAACATAGCGCGGTTTTAAACGGACAAAATTCCGTGGCAAACGAGCAAAATTTTACGAATAGCGCGAGCTTGACGGTGCAAGACGGAAAAAATTCTGTAGATTCGCAGGATGGCAAAAATGCTGCGAACTCGCAATGCGCTAAAAATTTTATCGGCGCGCAAGACGGCGAAGCGCTAGCGTTAGAGCTTTTTACGAATGTCACCAATAGCTTTGTGGATGAGTTTAGCGAGCTTTTGTGCGGTCATGTGCGGGCGGATTTTTTCAAATCATTAGGCGCATTAATGAGAAGCTTTTTTGCGCTAGAACGCTCGCTTTTAGCTATAGCTGCTCCGCAAAAGAAAGATCGTAGCGTCGTTAAAGAAGCGATCAAAAAAGGCGGCTATCAAAATAAATTTACCAATCCGGAAGATATTTTTGATCTGGATTGATAAATAAAATTTTTAACGGAAATCTTAACGCGAAAGCAGAATTTCGGTTAAATTTTAAACTTGCAAGCTTGAGTTTTGCGAGTAGTTTTTTAGTTAGAACTTTATATTTTGAATTTTAAATAAAATTTAAAAAGTAACTTAAAATTTAATTTCCATCTCACTGCCTTTTCGTTATAATTCATTAGACTTAAATCCTGTAACAGGCGTTACTACAATAAAAGATTTAAAGCGATTTCTTCACAAAGGAAAACCATGGAGAACAAACGCAGAGATTTTCTTAAAAAATCTCTAAAAATCGGCGCAGTAGGTGCCGTGGGCGTTGCCGCGTCTCAGGCTCTAGCAAAAAATGAGCAGGATTACGGCGATACCGTTCGTGGCAAATCACCGAAAAAAGAGGTGCTTTACTGGGAGAGTGAAGCGTGGAAAAAATACTATAAAGTAGCTTACTAGGAGAATTTTCATGAGTGAGAATGCGATCGGAAGGAGATCGTTTTTGAAACTCGCCGTTTTAGGAGCGAGCAGCGTAGCTGCGTTTGGCGAAAATAATACGCTAAGAGCCGCTACTGAGCAAGAGATCAAAAACCCATTTCCAGGTTCCGTTATGAAGCGAACGATATGTTCGATCTGTTCCGTAGGCTGCGGTATCGAGGCTCAAGTGGATGAGAGCACCAATACCTGGATTCGCCAAGATATGGCAGTAGATCACCCGATCTCGCAGGGCAGTCACTGCTGTAAGGGAATCGATCAAATCGATCTAACCAAATCTAAAATGCGTCTTAAATATCCGCTCAAAAAGGTTGGTGGCAAGTGGGAGCGCATCAGTTGGGAACAAGCGGTTAACGAAATCGGCGATAAAATGCTTCAGGTCCGCAAAGAGGACGGCCCAGATAGTGTAGTATTTCTGGGTTCGGCTAAATTTTGCAACGAGCAGGCATATTATTTTAGAAAATTTGCAGCCTTTTGGGGTACAAACAGCAACGACCACGTAGCCAGAATTTGACATAGCGCAACAGTCGCCGGTGTGGCGAATACTTGGGGTTATGGAGCTATGACAAATCACGTAGGCGATATGGCGAAAAATTCTAAAATGATCCTTTTTATAGGTGCGAATTCTGCGGTTGCAAATCCCGTAGGGGCTATGAAGCATGCTCTTCAAGCTCGCGATAGAAACGGCGCGAAAATCGTTGTAGTTGATCCAAATTTTACTAGAACTGCGGCTAAGGCCGATATGTATATTAGAATTCGTCCGGGAACCGATATAGCGTTTGTGTACGGAATGCTACATCTAATCTTCAAAAACGGCTGGGAGGACAAAGAACTAATAAAAACCAGAACCTACGCTGTAGATGAGATCAAGGCGGAAGCTGAGAAGTGGGATCCTAAAGAGGTAGCCAATGTCACCGGCTGCAAGGAAGAGGAGCTGATAGAATTTACTAGGATGTTTGCTACCACAAAGCCCGCTACTTTATGCTGGGCTCTAGGCATTACGCAGCACTCGATCGGTAGCTCGAATACTAGAATTTTGGCTCTTTTGCAGCTCATACTAGGCAATATGGGCAAGCCAGGCGGCGGCTGCAACATCCTTAGAGGTCACGATAATGTTCAAGGCGCTACCGATATGTGCAATCTCTCTGATAGCTTACCTGCGTATTACGGGCTAGCCGATAACGCTTGGAAGCACTTCTGCAAGGGCTGGGGCGTAGATTACGAGCAGTTTATTAAAAGATTTGCCGTCTCTACTAAGCAGCCGCACGAAAAGCAGGGTGAAAAAGTGCCTGGCACGAATTTTACCGAGTATTTTCACTACGATCCGAGCATCGAGCAAGATGTGATAAACTGGCGCAACGAAAAGGGCTTTTCACTATCTAAATGGTGGCAAGGTGTTTTGAAAAACGAGCCGGTTTTAAGTAGTGGCAATGTCCGCGTTCTTTGGGTGCAAGGCACAGGAATTACTTCTATGGCTCATGTTCGCGAGACTCAAGAAGCATTAGGTAAGATCGATATGCTGGTAGTCGCCGAGCCATTTTTAAACGAAGTGGCGATCCTAAACGATAGACCGGATGGAATTTATGTTTTGCCGGTAGCTACGCAGTTTGAAAGCGAAGGTCATCTAAGCGCTACAAACCGCAGCGGTCAGTGGAGAACTCAGATCGTTAAGCCTCTATTTGAGAGCAAAGAGGATCAAGAAGTAATGTTTTTATTCGCGAAAAAATTCGGCTTTTACGACGAATATGTTCGCGGCATGAAGATGGGCATCGTTGATGGCGAGCTTAAGCAGGTTAAAGACGATTTTGTTTGGCCTGACGACGCTACTGATGAGATCGCACGCAATACTCAAAGCATTGGCAATAATGGTCGTACCGCAGCTAGATTTCGTAGACAGCAGAAAAACTGGCATCTATTTGATCCCGATACTTTGCGCGGCATAGGCGGCGAGGTCGAGGGCGAATACTACGGGCTTCCATGGCCTTGCTGGGATACGCAACACCCGGGCACGCCGATTCTTTACGATGTAACTAAGCCTTATGCCGACGGCGGTATGGGATTTAGAAACCGCTTCGGCTTAGAACACGACGGCGTTTCGCAGCTAGCCGACGAGAGCATTACACTTCCGGGATCAAAAATTTCAGGCGGACACGCAGAGATTACGAAAGCAAATATCGAACAGGTTTTGGGCATTACGCTAAGCGAGGATGAAAAAGTCAAGATGGGACCTACGTGGAGCACAGATTATAGTGGCATTATCGCTAAAAAATGTCGCGAGTTTGGAATTTGTCCTTGCGGAAATGCAAGAGCAAGAGCGAAGGTTTGGCAGTTTGCGGATCAAATTCCAAAGCATCGCGAACCGATCCACTCGCCTAGATGGGATTTGGTGGAGAAATATCCGACCTTTGCGGATCAAAAACGAAATTTCCGCGTCTTTACGAGATTTATCTCCGAGCAGAAAAAGCAGGATTGGAGCAAGGACTTCCCTACTATCGTAAGCTCGCTAAGGCTCGTAAATTTAAGCGGTGCAGGTATGATTGAGCGAACGAGCAAGTATCTTTCGGCGATTACTCCGGAGATGTTTGCGCACGTAAATCCGAAGCTTGCCGCTGATAAAGGTATCAAAGATGGCGAGATGATGTGGATTCATTCGCCGCAAGGCACGAAGATCAAAGTCAAGTGCATCTATTCGCACGCGGTAACGCCTGATCGTATTGTTATGCCGTATAACTTCGCGGGAATTTTCCAAGGCGAGGATCTAAGCGAGCGCTATCCTGAGGGTACTAAGCCATATATCAGAGGCGAGAGCTCAAATACGATTACGAACTATGGCTTTGACATAAATACGCAAATTTCGGAATTTAACGCCGGTCTTTGCAGACTAGAAAGAGCATAAGGAGATAAAATGCCGGCAAGATTAAAATTTTACGTCGATGTCGAGCGTTGCATCGCTTGCTATGGTTGCCAGGTAGCCTGCAGCTCGGCTCACGAGGTTCCCGTGCAGATTAATAGGCGCAAGGTTATCACTTTAAACGAAGGCATAGAGGGGCAGGAGGTTTCAAGCTCTATCGCTTGCCAACACTGCACCGATGCGCCTTGCGCGCAGGTTTGCCCGGTTCAATGCTTCTATATCAGAACCGACGGCGTCGTTTTACACGACAAGGATAAATGTATCGGCTGCGGATACTGCCTCTATGCGTGTCCGTTCGGCGCTCCGCAATTCCCTAGAGAAGGAGCTTTTGGTATCAAGGGTGCGATGGATAAATGCACTATGTGCGCGGGCGGGCCGGAGCCTACGTTTTCGCACGAGGAGCTACATAAATACGGCCAAAACCGTATCGCGGAGGGCAAGGTTCCGATATGTGCGGCAATATGCTGCACAAACGCTCTAATCGTGGGCGACGCGAGCAGAGTTTCGGAGGTTTATCGCAAGCGCGTACTTACGCGCGGCGTGAGCCTATAAGATTATGGAATTTTAACGCTCCGGTTTAAAATTCCGCCTCTTTTCGCAGAAATTTCAACCGAGCGACGGCTTTAAATTTAGCGGTCGCTCGGCGCGAAATTTTATTGAAAATCTCTGCTCCCGCGTATCGATCGTTAGATTATTTCAAAAAATCGCTTTTTGCTGACATTAAAATTTTAAATTTATGCTACAATCACTCAAATTTAGGATTTGAAATCTTAAGCGAAAGGATCTGTCTTGAAAAATAAAATTTCACTTTTTTTGGTCATTTCGGCGTTTTTGATTTTTACGGGCTGCTCTAAAAACGTTCCCGTAAATAGCGGTATCGTGCGCACTTCCGAGCCGCTTCACATTATGGAATTTCCGCAAGATAAACTCATAAGCGTAAATTTCACCAATACCTCTACGACGGATTCAAATTTAACCCAAGTAGTGATCCAGCATCTGCGCGCGGACGGATTTAAGGTCGTAAATAAAAGCGCGGCGAACGTCCAAATCGGCGGCAATCTCAACTACTTTCGCAAGGCGGATTTTTCGCGCAGATCGTGGGATAATCCGAGATTTAGCTTCGGTATGGGCTTTGGCAGGTATTATAGATATACGGGCGTGGGCATGGGCTGGGGGATGCCGTTTGGTTATGATCCTTGGGACGACGACGATTATTACAGAGACTACTTCTACGACTCGCAGATTAGCCTCTACATAAGCGTTAAAAACAAGGGTGCGTGGAAGGACTACGTAACGAACCTCAACTACCAAAGCATCAAAAATCCGGGCTCTAAAGACTCGGTAATGGATGCGCTAAATTTTAAAATTTACGAATATATAAGACAGATGATTAAGCAGGGAAGATGATAGTAAAAGAGAATAAAAAGCCCGTAGCGATGACGCTGGCGGGATCGACGATTTTGGCGCTTGCTAGCGGATATTGCTACCACGCGGGCTTTGGCGGTGCGGCGCTTTTCGCTTCCGTAGTGGCGGCATTTTGCGCGTTTTTTTGCGCGCTCAGACTAGGTGCGAAAAATTATTTGCAGATCGGCGAGGATGCTTTTACGATCGTGCGCGGGGCAAATTCCGAGAGCTTTGAATACAAAGATATCGCAAATTTAGGCACAAAAACCTTCGTCGCGGGCAGAAACAAAACGGAGCTTTTAAATTTTGTATTCAAAAAAATACCGCAGGCGCAGGACCGCTTTAACTTTTTGCGATTTTACAGCGACACAGAGGCCACGCTGCCGGGCTCGTTTGAAATCTCGATCTACGAGCTGAGTAAAATTTTGCGCGAAAAAGCGGGTCTTTCGCAAAGCCCTGAGGAAGAGCAAGCTGCCCCAAAGACTCGCAAAAGCGCTAAGGGCTCTAAAAAAAGCGCGAGTAGCGGTAAAAATTTTAAAGCTAAAAACCTCCGCGATGAAAATTCCGCTTCGCAAAATTCCGATGCGCAAAGTTTCTGCGACGCACAAAATTTAGGTGAAAATTCAGACGCACAGAATTCCTGCGCCGCGCAGGATTTCGCCGCGCAAAATTCTAATGGCGCCGCTGATTCAAACGGCGCGCAGAATTTGAAGGGCGCTTCAAATTTAAACGAACAAAGCCCCGTCGCGCCGAATGATGCCGCCTCCTCAAATAGCGCCGTCGCAGGCGAAAATTTCATAGGCGCCGAGAATTCCGCGCCTAAAATTCTCGCGGGCGATAATGAGCCTGACGTTGCGCCTGAAAGTGCGGCAGCGGCTAGCTATGATGCCGTCGATACCGCGATGCGAAACTCCGCCTGCGAAAGTAAAAACAAGTAGAGGCGCGGCTTTGAACTCTTTGCCGATCGGAATTTTCTTGCAAGGAGCTGCGCTGATGCTCTCACTCATCGTCGCGATCGGCGCGCAAAATATCTTCGTCATCTCCCAAGGTCTTGCGAAAAACCACGTCGCGGCGGTTTGCACGGTCTGTGCGCTAAGCGATGCCGTATTTACGGCCGTAGGGATATTTTTAATCGGCGGCGCTCTTAAGCAAGGCTCGCTTTTTACCCAAATTTTAGGCATAGGCGGGGTCATATTTCTGCTCTGCTACGCGCTAAGCTCGTTTTTTAGCGCTTATAAGGGTTCGCATTTTGCCAAGATTCAAAACTCTGCAAATAGCCCGCTGGCGCCCGTCGTAGCCAAAGCTCTTGCGGTGACGCTTCTAAATCCGCACGTGTATTTAGATACCGTCGTGGTCGTGGGCTCGCTCGGCGCTACGATTGCGGATCCGCAAAAGCCGTGGTTTTACGTGGGAGTTATGTTTGTATCATTTGCGTGGTTTTTCGGCTTAGGATATGGCTCAGGGGCGCTTTCGAGGCTTTTTGCAAGCAGCAGAGCATGGCGTATAATCGACGCGCTCGTGGGAGTTTTGATGCTATATATGGCGTATCTGATCGCGAAGTTTGTCTTTAAAATTTAAAATTTCACGCTAAAATTCCGCATTCTTGATAAAGGATCTATGATGAAAATTGAAATTGAAAGCGGGCTCGAACTAAAAGAGGCCTTGTGGCGCGTAGAGAAAGCTCTGCGACTGGTGACCGACAAGGACGGCAAAATCACATCGAGCGCGACGCTTTACGTGGGCAAACATTCGCTTTTAAATTTACTCGATACCAACCAGATCGAAAATATCCAAAACTCCTATGCGCGCGCCAGGACGGAATTTCGCGCGGAGATGCTGGGCGTGCTGGAGGGCTTTTTATCCCAAGAGGACGCCGAGAAAGATCCAGAATACGCGCTATTTAATCAGCTCTACCAAATGGCGATGACTGCGGGCAGAAAGAGCGATATTTTTATCCATGTCCAAGGCATCAGCGAAAACGAGGTCGTGCTGCGCGTGTATCAGCGCTTCGAGCTGGAGGGTGGCGAGACAATCTATTATGCAGGCGGCGAGTTTAGCTACACTCTGGATGAAAATTTCGGCAAAATTTATCGCTACGAAATCTGATTTTAACGCTACGGCGTAAGATCGGTGTCGCCTTGATCCGTAAATCGCGTACTACGCTTCTTTGTCACAGCACGTAAATTTAGACGCTCAAAACACATGGCGAGTTTAAATTTAGACAAACTTTCTGCAACGATAAAATTCCGCTCGGTTAAATTTATCGTAATTCCAAATTTAAAGCTACATGTAAATTTCGCCGCATTACCGCCAGCGTTTGAGTTCTCCTTGCTTTACATTCGTCAAAATTTTAAATTGAGCTTGCATAAATTTTGTAGAATCGCACTTTTATGCAAAAGAAAAGATAATTAAACGAAGCCGAATTTAACCAAGGCGCGTATATAGGAAGGCGAGCTCAAAGATGATACGCTAGGTGGCGGTTTGCTGCCATTGCTTACTTTAAAAATTTTAAGCATTAATACGTGTAAAATGTAAAAACAAAGAAGTGAAAACGCAATGCTAAGTAAAAAACTAGGATAATAAGAGCGCTGATCGGACTAGAGATAATGATCGCAAAAGCCGTTGTTTAACAGCTGGTGGGGGCTGGTCGGACTCGTGCCCTTTATTGTAGGCGTCACGGGATTTTGTCCCGCTTACTACTTTTTAAACCGCTGTTCGCTAAAGCGCTAAATTTAGCCGCGGTATGCGGTTTTGCCGTGCGCCGAGAAAATAAGCGCGATAAATTTTATGGCGAAGCGAGGGACTTTAAATTTTAAATTCTACACGCCTCGCCGTGGAATGTTAAATTTAAACTAGCTCTTTAAGGCTTAAAATTTTATCGCGCGATACAAAGCGGTAAATTTAATGTGGTAAATTTAATCTCGTGCCGCCGTCAATCGGCATGCCGCTATCTGCGTAAATTTTAGCGCGTGCCGCTTTCGGCGCTCTTGTTGGAGCTGGCTTGTGCGCCGTGCCAGCCATAACCAAACTCTATGATTAATTACACCTAGCTTCTTAAAATTCATCTTAAATTTGCTAAAATTGCAGCAAAATTTAAAATTTAAAGGAGCCCAAATGTCAAATATCTTAATCATAGGCGCGGGCGGCGTGAGCCAAGTCGCGACCGTAAAATGCGCGATGAACGCGGACGTTTTTAGCAAGATCACCCTTGCAAGCCGCACAAAAAGCAAATGCGACGCGATCGCCAAATTTATCAAAGACCGCCTAGGCGTGCAAATTGGCACCGCCCAGATCGACGCGGACGATACGGGCGCCGTAGTCGCGCTCATCAAAAAAACGGGCGCCGATTTGCTTTTAAATGTGGCGCTGCCGTATCAGGACCTAACTCTCATGGACGCGTGCTCTCGCGCCGGCATCCCATACATCGACACCGCAAACTACGAGCATCCAGACACCGCAAAATTTGAATACAAGCTGCAGTGGGCGAAGGACGGCGAGTTTAAAGCCGCAAACACGATGGCGCTGCTGGGAAGCGGCTTTGATCCGGGCGTGACGAACGTATTTTGCGCCTACGCGCAGCAAAATCTCTTTGACGAGATCGGCGAGATCGATATCCTAGACTGCAACGCGGGCGATCACGGCTATCCGTTTGCGACGAATTTTAACCCCGAAATCAACCTGCGTGAAGTGAGCGCAAAGGGCCGCTACTGGGAGCGCGGTGAGTGGAAAGAGACTGAGCCGATGCAGATCATGTTCAAATGGGACTATCCGAAAGTAGGCGTCAAAGATAGCTACCTGCTCTACCACGAGGAGCTAGAAAGCTTAGTAAAAAACATCAAAGGGTTAAAGCGAATTCGCTTTTTCATGACGTTCGGACAGAGCTACCTAACTCACATGAAGTGCCTAGAAAACGTCGGTATGCTACGCATCGACGAGGTCGAGCATAACGGCGTAAAAATCGTACCGATACAGTTTCTAAAAACCTTGCTACCTGATCCTGCGTCGCTAGGCCCTAGAACGAAGGGTAAAACCAACATCGGCTGCGTGATCCGCGGACTCAAGGACGGCAAAGAGCGCCAAGTCTACATCTATAACGTCTGCGACCACGAGGCTTGCTACGCCGAGACGGGCGCACAGGCCGTGAGCTACACGACGGGCGTGCCTGCGATGATCGGCTCGATGATGGTCGCAAAAGGCATCTGGAGCGGCAAAGGTGTCTTTAATATGGAAAATTTCGACGCCAAGCCTTTCATGGACGAGCTAAATAAGCAGGGTTTGCCGTGGGAGATGATAGAAATGAAACCGGGCGAGAGGTATGAAGTCTAAATTTAGGCTTGTCTTTTTCCGCTATACTTTGTTAAATTTTACCTTGCTTCACTGCGACGGGACATACAGCCCGCCTCATTCGCAAGGTAAAATTTAGCCATAAACTCTAATTTTGTGAAAAATTTTTAATGATACTAGATGCAGTATGTATTGCAAGTACAGCAAAATAGATACTCTACTGTTTTATTAGATGAATATTTTCTTTTGGAGTCGGATTTATACCTAGAATAAGAAATAGTAAATTCTTTTAGCTTTCCTTTTTTTTCAAAAACTCCCCTTATTGCTTGTATAGGTATTATTCCTTCGTTATTGTAGCTCATAAATATATATTTTGAATTAGCATTTTCAATCAAATTTTTAAATTCATTATATGCTGTATTTACAAGACAATATTTTGATCTTTTGTCATTTTCTAGTCGCAATCCAGTTTTTCCATAAATCACTGGATTATCATATTTGGCAATTGTTTCTAGTATATGATAATTTGTATAGTATTGTCTGCGATTATACGGAGGGTCTAGATAGAGCACGTCTGTGCTAATTCTTTTTATTAAATCGTTTGCATCTTGATTATATATTTCGTGTTCTTGGTGGTTAATATATAGCTTGCTTGGCCTAAAATAAAATTCTAATAAAGCTGCCTTTTTAAATTTTTTTAAATATGCTCCATATACTGAAACCGAATTAGAATACTTATCTATACTTTCTAATAAGGATGAGATAAGAAAAAAATATTCATCAATTGTGATTACTTTGTTTTTTTTAAAAAACTCTATTTTGGTTCTTATTGCATCACACTTTTTCGCATTTTGTTCTGTAAAGTACATTCTGCCATCCTTGCCAGCTGGTGAATAATTTTCTGCAATAAAGCCATGAACCGGTTGTAAAGTATTAAAAAAACGAAATACTTCTTTTAGAATATTATTTTTATCTCTTATTTTTAAAAATTTTACTAATTCTTTGAACTCTGGCTTTTTATGATTTCCTATAAAATGTCTATTTAAAACATATGAATAATATTGTAAATCATTGGCTATTATCTTAAAACCTAATTTCTTAAAATTTAAACCAACCACACCTGTTCCAGAGAATATATCGCAAAATATCCTACAGTTGTCATCTATATTTTCTAATATTATTTCTTCGATGAACGGCAGGAGTTTAGTCTTGGCACCTATATAGTTCAATAAACAACCTTTTTACGAATTTCTTATATTTCCAGTTAATATGTCCAGGAAGAGTCTATTCCTCTTATCTGCTGTAAAAACAACACTATCAAAAGATAATACGTTTATATAGGCTTGGACCCAGGGAATATATGAATAGTAATAATGTAATCTATGTTCCCCGCCGCTTAGTATATTAGGTTGGTAGCCTCTTCTTCGTAATAAATCTTCAAATTTTGTATCAAATTCAAAAAACGAATATACAAAAACGTCTTTTATTTGATTGACCATAATTTTTCTAAAAACATCAGCATATGTTGCCAATTGATCCAAGGCCTTGCTTCTGTCATATTCATTTAAGCCTATCCTTTTTAATTCTATAATTACCACATCTTTTGAGTCAATTGATGCTTCATCGTCTGAATATAAAATAAGCAAATCTGGTCTATCTAGTTCATACCCTTGTGGTACTTCTCCTAAATCCGCAGCTAATTCTTCTCTAATTTTTTCCATAGTATTGTCGCTTGCGGCAAAGTTAAAAGTCATAAATTTATCATCGAATAACCAAAAATTATTTTGTGCAATATTTTCCATATTATTGTAATTACTTGTTTTCCTAGGCATTATTAGGTCATGTATGTCGCCCTCAGAAAAAAGTTTCTCTGAATCTTTGCTTGTATTTGTTTGATAAATATTCTTAAGCATCTCTATAATCACCTGACGATAGGCAAAGTAGTGTGCCAGTTGCTCTTGCCCAGTTTCTGTAAAATCTTTTGTTATTTCTATATATTTATCTTTTTGAAAATTTCTTGTTTTTAAAATATTTTCAGAAAATTTTTTAACTTCCTCTTTAACTTTTTTGGATGAATTTTCAAATAATTTTTCAGCATCTTTTTTTATATCATCTATACTTTTAGTAAAATCATCCATATCTTTTACATACCTAGCCAAATAAGGATTTTGATTAATAACTTCTTCTTTTTTTAAATTAAAATTATCCATTATATTAGGAAATTTATCTACAATTATAGCTCTAATTGTCTCTCGTAATTTCAAATTTATAGACGGCATAGTAATAGGCGCTTCTTCTGTTGGATTATTTTGATTAAAAAAAACTATAAAATCTTCTCTGGAGTCGTCAACTATTTCTTTAAAATAATCAGAAGTCAAACAAAAAATAATAGAAGGTCTGCCCGGTAAATCATCACTAACTTTAGTATCATTCGGGAAATCTTTAATTTTTCTATAGGCGGCTGCATAAAATTGCATATTTTTTCTTGCATCATCATTTTCTATTCTGTAATAAAGCTTAAAAACCTTTGTTATACTACTATCGTTAGAAGAAACGCTAAATACTTTTTCTTTAAAATTATAGGATAGCATCTTGCTGCTTATGAGCTTTTTGTTTATCCACTCCTGATCATCTATAAAAATAGTCAAATTTTTATCATTCGTGCTGTACTCTATAAATAACGGAAGCAGTTCTGTAAAAATATTTTCTTTTATTTGGTCTAAGTTAAATTCTTTGTTTTGATAAGCCTGTTTTAAATTTTTGTACTCTGTTATAGTATAACTTTTATCGCTACTTTTTTCTTCTCTAGTAAGTTCATCTATTGAATTATAATTAAAATTAACGTTAAAATTTATTTTTGTTTCTTTCCCGAGTTCTTGCCCGTTGTTTTTAGTTTGACTTGTTATGAATATATCGTCAAATACTTTTAAACATAATATTCTTCCGCTACCAAGAGCTCCCTTGTCGGCATTTCTTTCAGTATACAATGTTAAAAAGGCGTCCGCATCTTCGTCGGTGAACCCATGCCCATTATCTTCGATACTATAGCTGACGATATTATAAATGGATCCTTCGCCGCCATGCTCTTCTAGCTGAAATTTTATTTTTATAATATCGGCGTCAGCCTGTATTGAGTTTATAATGCTTTCGTAAAGCGGTCTAAAAAAATCTGGACTTTTCTTGATTCTCTTAATGGCCTGAGCTATATTTACTTTCATGTGCAATCCTTATGTTTTCTGCTCTATTCTATCAAAATATTTTTTTAAAAAATATTTAAAAACTCAAATTTTGTAAGAAAATTTAGCAATATTGCCTTGCTGCTTTGTGTTTACGAAGTAAGGTTAAAAATGAGAAATTTTTTATGAAAAAATGAGGGAGTATTGCTTAAGCGAAAAATACTGTACCTTATAATCTTGTATTTAAATTTGTTCGGTTACATAGTTTGTCGCAAAATTTAGTCTACCTTGATTAAGGTTTCTTGAAAAACCCCAAGCAAAACTAAGTAGAATTTTTACCCCGCTTGTATTTAAATTTATGCCAAAAATTTTACATTAAATTTACTCCAAGCTTCTGTACTGAAAGGCATTTAAATTTTAGCTATAATTACACAAAATTTACGCGGTAAATTTGGGCAAATTTAAATCTAGTCGCGCAAACTCTGCGCCCACTCAAATAATAACAAAAGGAAAAATTTGAACTCTTCAAAAACTTCACTATCTTTTTTAGTCGTGCTAAGCGCGCTTATGGCGTGTACATCGCTATCCACGGACGTATATCTGCCCGCTATGCCTACGATGGAGCGGCAGCTGCACGGCGACTCGGAGCTCACGATAACGGGCTTTTTGATCGGCTTTGCTATCGCGCAGCTCGTCTGGGGGCCTATCAGCGATAGAACCTGGCGTAAAATCCCGCTTTTCATCGGTATGGCGCTCTTTGCGATCGGATCAGTAGGATGCGCGATGTCAGGCACTATGCTGCGCCCTTTTCTGGCGCGTGTTTCAGGCTTTGGGCGCATGCGTAGGACCGATGCTAAGCAGGGCGATGATTAGCGATCTTTTCGGTAACTCGCAGGCCGCACAGATGCTCTCTACGCTAGTTATCATCATGGCGATAGCGCCGATAGCGGGTCCCTTATTGGGCGGCGCGATACTGGAGTTCGGCTCTTGGCACGGGATATTTTGGCTGATGGCGCTAGCTAGCGCGGTTATGTTTGCGATGATTTTTTCTCTGCCAGAGACCTTGCCGCCGCAAAAGCGCTCCACAAAGCCAATCGCATCGTCTTTTAGAAACTATCTAAGATTATTGCAAGACGCCAAATTTATGCGCTACACTCTTAGCGTGACGTTTTTCTATGTAGCCGCCTATGCCTTTATCACTGGCTCATCGTTTGTATATATCGATTATTT
>CAURQQ010000027.1:0-30887 GCA_963527265.1 uncultured Campylobacter sp.
TAACAAGATACTACAAAAATCTTGCGAAAAAGCCGCCCGCTGAGGTGATTTTAAATTTATATGAGGAGTTGTAATGAAAAAGATGATTTTAGCTTTAGTGCTGTTGGGCTATGCGGCGTTCGGCGGTTTGGGAACTAAAATAGATGAAATCGTCTGCGAAGCAGGACGCACTGACTCCTGTGTCTCTGCTGCCGCATCGTATCTGAAAGAAGCCGAGCGATCAGATAATCTGACGCCTGAGATTGATCTAGGCAAGGCTGCAGAATTTCTTGGCAAAGCTTGCGCAGGCAAGCATAAAGCAAGTTGCTTGCAGCTTGGTATGATGTATCAAGAGGGAAAGGGCACCAAACAAGATATGGCGCAAGCCGCGCAGCTTTATAAAAAGGGATGCGATGGCATAGGTGGAGAATGGGTGGCTTGCGGATTGTATGCAGAGTATCAAATCGGTATAGAGGAAATGCAGGAAGCGGCACTCTATTACGAAAAAGCCTGCAGACTCGGCGACTGGGCGCGTCTTGGTACGACGGATGAAAAAGTAGGAGATATCGTAAATCATTTATGTGAAGCGTCCGAATCACTAAAATCGTTCCGACCTAAAGAGTCTGCGGCGCAAAGGCTTCTACGCGATGCCGCACGACCTTAATTATGTGGCAAAGCTAAAGTGAGTGCTTTTGCTAGGCGTAGTTTTCACAATATATCACTAGTCACCGCTTGCCTAATCGTGAGTATTTTGAAATTTAACAGCATAAATTTAAAGCCGTTTGATTAACTTCTGCGAAGCATTTAGTGAGATTATGGAATTTTAAAATTTAAATTAAGAAGGACGGCATAGTCGTAAAATTTAAATATGAGCGTTGCGTAAAATAGCCGCGGAGCGGATCGGCTAGCTTTGCTAAAAGCGGCGTATAAAGGGTAAATTTAAAACGGAGCTTTGCCGAATTTTAAATTTACCCGATTTGCCTCGCTATAAAATTTATTCGCCCAGGAAGTATTTCAGATCCGCCTGCGCGTCGCCGCTGATTAAGCGAAGGCCGAAATTTTGCACCAAGAAGCCCAAAATTTCGTCGTTGAAAAACTCAGGCACCGTAGGGCCTACGTTGATATTCTTAACGCCTAGGCTAAACAGCGCAAGCAGGATGATGACCGCCTTTTGCTCCATCCACATCAGCACGATCGAGACCGGCAGGTCGTTTACCGCGATGCCCGTAGCCTCGCTAAGCGCTAGGGCGATCTTGACCGCGCCGTTGCTGTCGTTGCACTGACCTAGATCGATATAGCGCGGAAGCTCGGTGTCTGGCACGTTTCCGAAATCCACGTCGTTGAAGCGGAATTTGCCGCAGCTGGAGGTCAAAATCACGCAGTCCTTCGGCAGGCTAAGCGCTAGCTCGCGGTAATACTCTCGTCCCTTGCCCGGCGCGTCGCAGCCCGCGATGACGAAAAAGCGGCGGATTTTGCCAGATTTGATCGCATCTAAAATTTGCGGCGCGAGGCTTAAAATCGTCTTGTAGTGTCCGCCCGTTACCAAGCTCTCGTCGCTGTCCATACTCACGTCGCCGCATGCAAGCGCGCACTCGATGAGCGGCGTAAAATCGTCGTTTTGGATATGCTTGATCCCGTCTGTGCCCGCGATAGAGTAGCCAAACAGCCTGTCTGCGTAGCTACAGGATGAGCGAAGCGGCACGATGCAGTTAGTAGTCATCAAAATAGCGCCCTTAAATTCGTTAAAA
The DNA here is from genome assembly GCA_963527265.1 of uncultured Campylobacter sp. GTDB lineage: Bacteria > Campylobacterota > Campylobacteria > Campylobacterales > Campylobacteraceae > Campylobacter_B. The sequence continues at coordinate 1,728 of CAURQQ010000027.1, forward strand.
AGCTTGGTCTGATCGAACCACGCCTTGCCGACGTTGCCCTTTAGGTGCGGATACTTGCGAAGCTCCGGATAACCGTGCGCAGGAAGCATCTCGGAGTGGGTATAGATATTGATGCCCTTGCCCTCGGTCGCCTTTAGCAGCGCTTCAAGCGCATGCAGGTTGTGACCGCTAACCAAAATAGCCTTGCCCTCGACTTTGTTTTGGCTAACTTTAACCGGGGTCGGTACGCCGAATTTTGCGGTATGCGCCTCGCTTAAGATATCCATCATCTGCACGCCCGCGCTTCCGACGGCCATCAGCTGCGAGATATGCTCGTCAAAGTTAAAATTTGAGTTCGTCAGCGTAAAATACAGCGTGTCCGCCATAACGGTATCGACCGCGCTAGTATCGGCGCCGAGCTCGTGCGCGTGGTGGCGGTAGGCGCTAAGGCCTTTAAGTCCGAAAACCATAGTGTCTTGAAGTAACGCCAGCGTCGAGGTTTTGCCGCAGGTGCCGCGGTCTTGGCCCTTGGCGCCGCAGCCCTCGGGCGCGCTCATTTGGCACTGATGACAGAACATCTCTAGATTGTCGCTCATAGAAATCCTTTGTAAAAAAATTTAGTTGGTAATTTTAAGATTTTATTTAGGCAAAAAAATTGATTATAATCAAGAAATGGCTAAATTTTATCAAATTTATTTACAAAATGAGAATTTTAAATTTTATAATAAGGTATTCTAGATTGCTTAGAAAGCATAACGAGAAATTAGAATATTAAAAAATTTCTGAAACAAATTTTTATAAAGCCAAGAAAACTTAAAGCTCTTTAAACATCGATAAAATCAGGGGTCTAAAGGAATTTTTGAGTATATATGGCTCCGGATGCTGGATTCGAACCAGCGACCAAGCGGTTAACAGCCGCCTACTCTACCGCTGAGCTAATCCGGAACGCGTAGAATGGATGGTGCGGATGAAAGGACTTGAACCTTCATGCCGTGAGGCGCCAGATCCTAAGTCTGGTGTGTCTGCCAATTTCACCACATCCGCAAAAAAGAAAGCGCATATTAGCCAAAAAGCTCTTAATATGAGCTTAATATGGTACGCCCAAGAGGATTCGAACCTCTGGCCTACGGCTTAGAAGGCCGTTGCTCTATCCAACTGAGCTATGAGCGCAAAATATCAAATCAGTGGTACGCTCGAAAGGAGTCGAACCTTCAACCTACAGATCCGAAGTCTGTTGCTCTATCCAATTGAGCTACGAGCGCATAAAGTGGGGTGAGTTGTGGGAATCGAACCCACGACCCTCAGGACCACAATCTGATGCTCTAACCTACTGAGCTAAACTCACCACAATGGTCGGAGCGAAAGGATTCGAACCTTCGACCCTCTGGTCCCAAACCAGATGCGCTACCAGCCTGCGCTACGCTCCGAAGATTTTTGTGGATTGAATGAAAAGCGTATTATATATATTTTTTCTTAAATTCCGCTTTTTGCGGTCTTAAATTTAATGAAATTTAGCAAGCCTCATCTGTTTTTCTAAATTTTTTAATAAAATTTGCATCAGCGCTAGCCCCTTTGTGCGGTGCGAAATTTTAAATTTCACCTCAGCGGGCAGCTCTCCGATCGTGCGGTCAAATCCGCGCGGAATAAACATAAAATCATATCCGAATCCGTTTTGCCCGCGCTGCTGCGTTATCGCCGTGCCGTGCATAAAACCATGCGTGCAAAACTCGCCCAGATCGCATTTTAGCGCGATCGCCGCCGTGTAATGCGCGAGCGACGAATCTAAGCTTAAAGCCCTCAGCTTCCTTGCTAATTTCTCGCGATTGCTCGCATCCGTTGCACCCGCTCCACTAAAGCGCGCCGAAAATATCCCCGGAGCCCCGCCCAGCGCGTCCACACAGATACCGCTATCATCGCTTAGCACAAAAAATTCGCTCTGTAAATTTTTACTTTTTAGCGCCTCATGCACTGCGCGAACTTTGATAAGCGCGTTTTGTTTGAAGCTTGCGCCGCACTCGTCGATCTCAAAAGGATCCAGCACCTCGCCAAGCGCGTAAATTTCATATTCTGCGAAGAATTCTTTTATCTCTTTTACTTTATCCGCGTTGCTCGTCGCAAGTAAAATTTTCATCCGCTCTCCTTAAATTTAATGCGCCATTTTACCCAAAATCAAAGAATTCATTACGATTTTTGGCTATAATCGGCACAAATTTCATATTATTTGAGGTCTAAGATTATGCTAAAAAGCGTCCTTCCGCTTAGTTTTATCATTGCTACGAGGTTTTTTGGATTATTTATTTTGCTGCCCGTGCTTAGCCTGTATGCATTGAGCTTACACGGCGCAAACGAAAGCCTAGTGGGGCTACTTTTTGGAATTTATGCGATTATGCAAGTGATTTTGCAAACGCCATTTGGAGTGTTAAGCGATAAGATCGGACGTAAAAAAACTCTTGCGATAGGACTGGCGCTTTTTATCGTGGGCGCTTGCGTTTGCGCGGCGAGTGAGAGCATTTATACGATGATTTTTGGGCGCTTTTTGCAAGGCTGCGGTGCTGTAGGAGCCGTAGCTACCGCACTAATTAGCGATTTTACGCGGGAGGAAGAGCGCGGCAAGGCGATGGCGGTAATGGGCGCGATGATAGGCATGAGCTTTGGTGTCGCAATGATTTTAAGTCCGCTTTTAAGCGCCAAATTTGGACTTGCCAGCCTATTTCATCTAAGTTCAGCGCTTACGCTTTTATGTTTGGTGCTGCTTTTTTTCGTCGTACCTACCGAACCGCATATCCGCTCCCTGCGCCAAAAGGTCCCGCTCGGCTCACTTTTGAGCGATAAAAATTTAATGCTTATGAATTTAACGAATTTTTTTCAAAAGGCTTTCATGACGGCAGCGTTTTTTCTAATTCCAATTTTGCTCGTGCAAAAATTCGGACTTTCCAAAAGTGATTTGACTAAAATTTATGCTCTAGGCGCAGTCTTCGGCTTTACTGCGATGGGCGCGAGCGGTGCTTTAGGCGAAAAGCGCGCGCTAGCTAAGCAAATTCTACTCATTGGCATTTGCTTTTTCATCGCTTCGTATTTGATTTTTGCGTTTGCTAGCGGGACGAGCGCTTTCGTGGTGGGCGTGATGCTCTTTTTCGTGGGATTTAACGCGCATGAGCCCATTATGCAAAGCCTTGCGTCCAAATTTGCCAAAGTCGCTCAAAAAGGCGCCGCGCTTGGAATTTTTAATTCGTTCGGATTTTTTGGCAGTTTTTTGGGTGGGCTATGTGGCGGTACACTTTTTGGCAAAATTGGCATCGAAGCGCTAGGCATTGGCGTCGCGGTTTTGGGTGTGATCTGGCTTGTGCTACTTTCTAGGCTGAGCGATCCAAAACTTTTTAAGAATTTATACTTTCCTAAAGGCGGCGATTTTTCCGTACTACAGGGTGTCAAGGGTATTATTGAAATTTACGAGACCGATGGCGAACTCGTTGTGAAATTTAACTCTAAATTGATAAATGAAAATCAAATTTATAAAATCGTAGGAGGCAAATGATGGAATTTGAAAAATTTGAAAGCGCGATGGAGCGCTTCGCAAGCACGGTGCAAAAGTCCTCGCGCATCGAGAAGGTCGCGATCACGCAGGCGCTGGGGCGTATTTTGGCAAGCGACGTCGCGGCGCCTTTTAGCACTCCGCGCCGCCCAACCGCCGCGATGGACGGCTACGCGCTAAAGGGCGCGGATCTAAGCGAGGGGGCGAAATTTAAGATCGTCGGCACGACACCTGCAGGGAAGATGCCTAGCGCCGCGGCAAAGGCGGGCGAGTGCGTCAAAACCTTCACCGGCGGGCTAATGTGCGAGGGCAGCGACACGCTTTTGCCGATCGAAAACGTGCAGGTGCAAGGCAGCGAAATCGTCGTCACTAAGTCCGTTCCCGTAGGCTTTGCCGTGCGCGCGGCGGGCGAGAGCTACCGCGAGGGCGAGCTTTTACTTAGAAGCGGCACGAAGCTTGGCTTTTCGCAGATCGCGCTGCTAGCGGAGCTTGGTCTATTTCACATAAGCGTATTCGTCCGCCCCAAAATAGCGATCCTTGCCACCGGTAGCGAAATTAAGGATCTGGGCGAAAAGCTCGAAAACGACGCTCAAATTTACAGCTCCAACCACATCGCGCTTGCAAATTTAGTAACGCAGCTAGGCTGCGAAGCGATGATAATGCCTCTAGTACGCGATGACGAAAAAGAGCTAGAAGGCGCGATCTTATCGGCTTTACAGAGCGCCGACATACTTCTAACCAGCGGCGGAGTGAGCGTCGGGGACTACGACTTCGTGCAAAGCACGCTACAATCAAAATTTGAGCTAATCGTAAAGGGCGCAGCGATCAAACCGGGCCGCCATGTGCGCGTAGCCAAAACCGGCGAAAAATATATCTTTGCATTCCCCGGCTTCCCGCTCTCGGCGCTTATTACGTGCATTTTGTTTCTGCGCGTATTTTTGCAAAAATCCTTCGGCGTACGCGAAAACACGGAATTTAGCGCGATCTTAGATCACGACTACGTAAAAAAGACGCCGTGGCTGGAGTTTATGCCTGCGCTCTTGCAAAACAAAGACGGGCAGCTTTTTGTTAGTCTGCAAAGCAAAAAGCAGGGCTCTAGCGCGATTTTGAACAATTTAGACGACGATAGCGTCTTGCTCGTCGCGCCGCTAGAGGTTAAAGAGCTCAAAAAAGGCGAGCTCGTGCGCGTGATCTCGGTACCTAAAATTTAGCGCGCAGCGGTTCGGAGGCGATTGCGAGGGTAGACGGAATTTAACTGCCGCGAGGGTTAAAATTTTGCCGTCGCAAGGCGCCAAATTTGGCTGCGAAAGCTCTACTTCGGGGATTTAAAAAGTTGAAATTTAGACCCAAATCGCGCGCCGCGGTAGGCTGATCAAAATTTTTATTGCGCGCCGCTATACAGCGAGTGCGCCAAATTTTTGCTACCGCGCAATTTCAGCCCCAAGCTGCTTCGCGAGCGAAATTCGGGTATTTGCGGGAGATCAAGCAAAAATGAAAGATAAATTTTATGGCGCTCTGGCGGGCGTTTTCGGCAAATGCAAAGCAGGCCTAAAATGAGCCAAACTCACCCTTTTAAGCCGATTTTCGATGAAAATTCTAAAATTTTAATCCTCGGCTCCTTTCCCTCCGTCATTTCTCGCAAGCTGGGCTTTTACTACGCAAATCCGCAAAATCGCTTCTGGCGCGTGCTGGCGCAAATTTTAAACGCGCCGCCTACGGGCACGGAGGAAAAGATAAAATTCCTACTCGCCCGCGGCATCGCCATCTACGACGCTGCGATCTGCTGCGAGATAAAGGGTTCGAGCGACGCCAAAATGACCGCCGTCGTGCCTGCAAATTTAAAGCCGATCTTTAGCAGAGCGCGCATCGCGCAGGTATTCGCAAACGGCGGCAAGGCGCATGAAATTTGTGAAAAATACCTAAAAACTCAAATTTTAAACGCAACCGGCAAAGAGCCCGTGAAGCTACCCTCGACTAGCCCAGCGAATGCAAATTTTAGCTTTGAAAGGCTCGTACGCGAGTGGAGGGTAGTAACCGAAGCGCTAAAGGATGGTTAAATTTAACGTCTATAAAATTTGATTGTAAATAGTCTTTACATAAAATTTAGTATATGGTTGGAAGATACATCTAATGGTTTATAAGGTATAATTGTGATATCTATTGATAAACGAGGAATTAGTATGAGTAATTTATCATATAACATGGGTAAAGTTGTTGATTTGGCTAAAAAAAATGGTTCTGCTCTTATTATTGCCGCAGTATCTACCTTATATAAATCAAAGGTCGAATTAGCTTCACATTTTGTACATAGGTTTATATATGAAAGATTTAAAATTAGATTAAACGATTTTGTTCATGAAGAGAAAGAATTAAACGATGAAAAGAATAGTAAATTTTATGAGAATATAAGTAGCGATAATATCAATATTCTTTTTGATTTATTGGAAAAGGCTAGATTATCAACTTATGACTTACACGCAAAAATATTAGCAAAATTATATGGTAAGTTATTACAAAATGGTAAGCTTGATTATTACGAACATGCACTACTTGCCAATATAAATTCTCTAAGTGATTTAGATTTTATATATTTTTATGATCTAATTAAAAATAAACCAAATAGCCCATTAATAACAGATGACGATTGTGAATATATAGCAATTAATAAATTTATACAAATAGGAATTTTGTCAACGACCGGTATAACTTATTTTGGCAGTAATAACAATGAAAAAGTTCCTATAAATTTTCAAACGAATTGCTTTTCTGAATATTTATTTGAAGTGCTTAATTTGATAATGTCATCTCGCGATGTGAAATAAATTATTCATAATTCAAGAGGCTTTAAATAACCATATCTATATTAAAATGAGAATAATCGAAGTAAGCTTTAAAACAAGGAAGTAAAAAATATGGGGATTCCGCTAAATTTATCAGGTTTAACTCAAAAATTAAAATTCATTTTTTTACTTCCGTTTTTGGCGCTAGGCACGCAAGCTCTGGAGCCAAAAATCGTAATGAAGCCCGAGCCGAGCTTAAAAAACGGCCTGTATTTCGTAGCGGACAAGCCCTATAACGGGACGCTCAAGGTGCTGCATTATAGCGCCAAGGATCTCTACGACGTAAATTTTATGGGCGTCGTCTACCCCAGAGCAAAGCCGCTGCCGCCTACGCTTATCAGAGAGATCGACGTAAAGGACGGCACTGCGGTGCTTCAGCGCGATTACTTTGACGGCAGAGATAAGCCCTCAAACGAATATCCGCTAAAAAACGGCCTGTACGACGGCGTCGCGAAGAGCTACTACGCGGACGGCGGCGAGCTGAAGTCGCAGAGCGAATACAAAGCCGGCAAGCGCGAGGGTTTTTACAAGCTGTATTATCAAGGAAGCGGCAAGCTAAAGCAGCAGGGCGCGTATAAAGCGGATAGGCGCGAGGGCGTTTTCACCGACTACTACGAAAGCGGCGAAGTAAGCGCGCGCCATCCGTATAAGGGCGGGCTGCGAAACGGCAAGGACGTAGATTATTACAAAAGCGGCAAAGTGCGCGGGGAGCGAAGCTATAAAGGGGGTAAGAGACAGGGCGTAGAGAGATGGTATCACGCTAATGGCGCACTAAAGCAGACGGGCGCATACAAGGATGACCGCAAACAGGGCGTTTGGAAGTTATTTTACGAGGACGGCAAGACGCGCGTAGTCGAAAATTTCAAAGACGGCGAATGCGACGGCGCCGTGCGCGAATACTACGCAAGCGGCGCGCTGCAGGGCGAATACGAGTTTGAGCGCGGTAGGCAAACGGGCACGAGTAAGCAATACTACGCAAACGGTGCGCTTGCGGCGAAGGTGATGTTCAGAGACGGGCGCAAACACGGGCTATACGAAACATACCATGAAAACGGCGCGCTCAAGGCTAGAGTGACGTTCAATGATGGCCTGGAGACGGGCACGGCGAAGCACTACTACGCAGGCGGCAAGCTCGAAGCTGAGGGCGAGTTTGAGCGCGGTAGGCTCGTGCGCGCCAAAAAATACGATGAAAGCGGCAAGCTAATCAGCGACAAATCCGATAAAAACGGGCTAGCAAGAGAGTAAAGCGGGCTAAATTTTAAAATTTTAAGCGGGTTTGGAATTTTAAAAAGGTTTAAAATTTTGAGTAGACACGGCTTCGCGTTTTGATTGAGCGCAGCTTCGCGTTTTCAGCGCTCACGGCTTCGTGCTTTAAAAGTGAGCGGGATTTTGCATTTTGAAGCGCGACTTCCGTCTTAAATAAATTTAGCTTTACCTTTCGGGCTAGCGCGGTTTTAAATTTTATTGAGTATGTCTTTGAATTTTAAGCGAGTGAGCCTTGCGCTTTTGGTTTTCGACACATATACCGCGCCGTCAAGTGCTGTCTTTAAATGGTGCGACTTTGTATTTGAGAGCGACGTGCTGCGTTTAAACGAGTAAAATTCTATGCCGAGCGGCTTTATGCGGCGCGCGAATACGGCTCGGCGCTTTAATTAACGAGGTCTCGTGCAGCGCAGCTCGCCACGTGATTTGAGCTGATGCGGTTAAAATTCCGTGCCATATTTTGGCGCACGTAGTATGCGGGTGCGTCCGGCGTGGCATAACTTTGCTTTCGATGCGGCTCGTTTTTTCGGCATGACCGAGCTAACTTTGGCGCGACACAAATTTTAAAATTTAAAGCGGAATTTCAAGCTGAAACGGCGCTAAAATTTTAACCGCCGAAAGGATAAATTCGACGATAGATTTTCGCTAAATTTAGCCCGCGGTTCGCAAGCCGTGCTATTCGGGCGTAAATTTCAAACCCGCCGCGCCCTGCCTTTAATGCAGCAAATTTAATCTAGCTGATATTTTAAAATTTACCACCCGCTTTACTAAACAAAATTTTACGAATAGGGCATGGGTGAACAAGGCAGGGAGGCAGAGAGCGTCTCCCTATATAATTACGGAAGCAAAGAATGCGCTGCTTATTTCGGTATGAAAATTTCATGGGCTTATTTGCAACTTTAAAATTTTGCAAGATGCTCGCTCGTAGCGTTAAATTTCAATACGCAGGTACCAAATGGACTAAAAATCAAAATTTACGCAAATTTAGCATGTGGCGAGATAGCGAGCTAGAAATATTCACAGCAACCCTGGGGCTACGCGACGCAGTATTTGTAGGATAAAATACGGCGCCGAAAGGTGAAAATGCTTATAAATTTAGCACACGACGAGATAGCAAGCCTAGAAATTTCACAGCACTAAAGGCTGCGCGGTAAAAGCCCAAATCTACCCGCAGCAGCCGCAATCGCAGCGCGAGGAGGCAGCGGGGTGAAGCTCGCTGATGTAGAGCTTTACGGAGTCAAGTCCTTGCTTTTTCGCCTGGAAGTAGGCGTCGCTTGCAAAGCCGAAGTCGGCAAAATGCAAGAAGCTCTCCACGTAGAACTTGCGCGCATTTTGATGATCGGCACAATAGGCGTGCTCCCAAAGATCGCAGGCTAAAAGCGGAATTTTACCACGAACGATCGGTGTGTCCGCATTTTGCGTCGTGATGATTTCTAAATTCGTGCTGCGCTCGTCGCACGCGAGCCAGCACCAGCCGCTACCGAAAAGCCCCAGCGCGCGCTTTAAAAACTCGCTTTTAAAATTTTCTATCCCGCCGAAAGCCTGCGTTAAAGCGTCCGCAAGCTCGCCGCTAGGCTCACTTGGCTGCGCGATACAGTCAAAGTAAAAATCGTGGTTGTAAATTTCAGAGGCGTTGTTAAAAATACGGCTAAAACCTAGGCAAATTTGATAGAGCTTTGAAATTTGCGAAAACTCGCACTCCTCGCCGCGCGCCTCCCTGAACGACTGCGTGATGATCGTAAAAAGATCCGCGTTTTGTATCGGCGTATCCGCAATGTCTCGATTTAGGGCGGAGACATAGTCCTCGTAAAGCCCGCCGTGATGAAATTTCAAACTCTGTAGGCTCGCGATTTTATTCGTGCGCGGATCAAAAGGCAGCGCCCTGGATCTAAACACTAATAATCCTCGCTGTCCAAATCGCTATAATCGTTAAAACCGTCGTCGTCTTCGTAGCTGTAATCATCCTCGTCGTAGTTGTAGTTGTAACTCTCGTCGCCTCCGATTAAATCATCGTCCTCGTATTCGTCTTCATCGAACTCTTCGTCTTCGAAGTCATCGAAATCAGCCATTTTGCTCTCCTTTGTCGTTGGAATTTACTTTTGATTTTACGCATTCGCTTGCTATTTCCGGGATGTTTTCGATATAAACGCTCTGCGATGGGAAGGCAAACGATAGTCCGTTTTGCTCCACGATCTCCATTATTTTAAATAAAACATCTTCTTTGGTTTGGATGAAATTTGCCCATATTACGGTTTTTGTGAAGCAGTAAACTAAAATATTAATAGACGAATCGCCAAAGCTATCTAGCGCTACAAACATAGTGCTTTTATAGCCTGCTAAATCGTCGATAGAAACCATGTTCTGTCTATAGCGCATACGAAAATCTTTAGAATTTAGCGCTGTATCGGCAGATTGAGCGATGCCCGGGTGAGATTTTAGCATCTCTTTGATATCGTTTACGCACTTTCGAAGTTGAGCCGTGCTCGCGCCGTATTCGACGCCCACGGTAAGCTTTAAATTCCGTCCTACCTTCCTACGGCTCCAGTTTTTGATATTTTGCGCCATTATGTTGGAATTCGGCACAAAAACAAGAGCGTTGTCAAAGGTTCTAATCGTCGTCTTTCTAAAGCCCGTTTCTACGACGTTTCCCTCTATGTCGCCTAATACAACCCAATCTCCTTGCGAGAACGAGTTATCAAATAATAGCATCACGGATGAGAAGAAATTTGCGATGATGTCCTTAGTCGCAAATGCGATTGCAAGTCCGCCGATTCCAAGCGATGCCATAAGCGCCGAGATGTCAAAGCCCAGACGCTTTAGTACCAAAAGCACGGCGATGATGATTACGATGACGTATAGAATTTTAACGACTAGATTTATGATATCTTTTCTGACGCCTTTTTTTGTGATGTTTCCAAGCACGACAATACCGTAACCATCGATGATCTCGATGATGAGCCATGCCCAAAGCACCACGTAAACGATCGAGAATAAATTTGCAAATTTTATCGGCACCGGCGCCGGATAATAAAAGATACTAAGACAGATATCGACCGAATAAGCGATCAGCAAAATACCCATCGGACGCTTGATGATGCCTACTACTTGCGTTTTTAGAGTTTCGCTATCCAGCGAAAAGCTTTTATTAAAGAATTTAAATACGAAATAGATGATGTTGGCAAGTAGTCTGCGAAGCGAGTAGAAAAACAGCGTAATCAGCGTGATTAGAATGAGCTTGCCGAAATTTACGTGGCTGAGCTTAAACGGAATTTTATCGTTGATATAATCAATCACCGATTTAAAATTTAAGCTCGTAAAAACCACGCTGCTTGCGAGCAGATCGCTATTTCGCGATAGATACGTAAGCACCTCGTCGTAGGTTTGTTTGTCGTTTTTCAAATCGTTGATTTTAGACTCTAAGGCGTCTATCTGCTCTTGACTGCTTAGATTATTTTTCAAATCATTAAGTTTGCTAAAATCCCTAGTTTGGATATTTAGTAGCGTGCTACTTAGCTCGCTTTCAAGCGCGCTTCTGCTTGCGCCGTTTACAAACATATCCTCAATTTTCATAAGTGAGGTATAAAAGATCTCTGCCATTTCCATCTTTTCTAAATCCGCGCTTGCATTTACGTATTCGGGAGAGCTCTGCTTTTTGGCGTATTTTTTTAGCGTAGTTTGGATGTTCTTTTTATTTTGCGCATACGACATTATGCTTTCGATATCCATATCCTGCTGTGTAATCGCGAAAGGTAGGCGATCAAAGAGCTTGGCTTTATTGCGATCGATGGCGTCCAGCTCGTTTTTGCTCGCGTTGGCGTCGCCGCCGTTAAGCAGGGAACTGCGCTGCAAATTTAGCTTTTTAATCTCTTTGATTACAGAGATAAGCGTCTCTCCATTAGGAGTTTTTTTCTGTGAAGTCTCCGTTTTGGCGACCTTTTCTGCGATCATATTTATTACTTCAGTTTTATTGCCATCTTCCGCACCGAGGGATTTGGATAAAATTTTAGTGACTTCCTTTTTGATCTCGGTTTTGTTATTTTCTAAAGTAAGATTTGCCTCTGGAGTAGAAGAATTCGTCTCTACAAAGCTTCCCTCGCCGGTCGTGTTGAGATCTGCAAATGCTAAAGTGGTGCTAAAAAGACTAATCGTTAAAAAGCTGATTATAGATTTTTTCATAATCCATTCCCTTATTTAATAGCGTAAAATGCGCGCCTTTGTCGTCGTAGTTGAATAGCTCGCCCGTTTCGATGACGTAGTGCCAGCCGTAAATTTTAATCTCGCCGTTTTTGTAGGCGTCTTTGATGCCAGGAAAGCTAAGTAAATTTTGCATGGAATTTATAATATTTAATCTCTCGGTGATCCACTCGCGCTTGTCGGTGCCGAGGTCTTTTAGCTTTTCGACCTCGTCTTTTACGGGCTGCATTAAATTTAGCCAGCGCCTTACGTTTGGAATTTTTTCAAGTTTTTTTGCGTCATAAAACAGCGCCGCGCAGCCTCCGCAGTTGCTGTGCCCACAAACGATGATATTTTTGATTTTTAGCGAATATAGCGCGTATTCAATCGCCGAAGTAGTCGCTAAAAATTCCTCGCTAATGCGGTATGGAGGAACGACGTTTGCGATATTTCGCACGACGAAAAGCTCTCCTGGAAGCGTCGAAGTAATTAGGCTTGGTACCACGCGCGAGTCGGAGCAGCCGATAAAAAGCGTGTGGGGCTTTTGATGATTTGCCAGACTTCCGAAAAGCTCGGCATGCTCGGCAAAATTTTCTTCCATAAATTTAATAGCTCCATTTATTAACTGGCTGGGCATACTTTCTCCTTAAAAAAGTCGGGAATTATATATTACTTTCATAAATAGATAGAATTCTGGGAATTTTTAATTATATATTTACCAAATTTTCGCTAAACTCCCCGCTCATAAATCAAAAGAAGGAGAAAAATATGAGTCTATACGACAGACGAAATTACGCGGACGGCTATGAACTATCGGACGCATCACTGGAACAAGGACGAATCTCTCAGACCATTAAACAAACCTACGCGCTTCTAACCGCTTCGATGATAGCTGCAGCGGCAGGGGCTTTTGTGGCGATGAGCTTCGGCGTGAGCTTGGCTATTCATCCATTTTTATATCTAGTGCTTTTAATGGGGCTAATTTTTGGTATGCAAGCAGCCGTAAATCGCGGCGCCAACACGATCGCGCTGGTTTTGCTTTTTGCATTTACTTTTATTACCGGTCTTACTCTAGGTAAATTGATCGGTATGTATATCGCAGCGGGTGCCGGAGACGTGGTAACGCATGCGTTTGTAGCTACGGCGATTACTTTCGGTGCTCTTACCGTTTATGCGATGAATACAAAGACAAATTTCGACTCTTGGGGCAAACCGCTATTGGTATCGCTTGTGGCTATTATCGTGCTAAGCCTTTTGAACTACTTCTTTTTCAAAAGCACCGTGCTTGATATAGCAATTTCAGCTTTTTCGGCTTTAATCTTTTCGATGTATATCATCTACGATACTAAAAATATTATAAACGGCACCTACACTTCACCGATAATGGCTGCCGTAGATATGTATCTAAATATCTACAACCTCTTTCTTTCGCTGCTAAGAATTTTCGGCGCAAGCAGAGACTAAATTTTACGCACCGCTTCGCGCGGTGCACTCTTAACTTAAAATTTATAAATCTTTTATTATAATCGCAAATTCAATTTTTTCAAAAGGTTTTTATAGTGACTACGTTATTTTTGGTTTTACAAGTCGTCTTCGCCGTGATAATTACGATATCCGTCCTGCTGCAAAAGAGCTCTTCTATCGGGCTTGGCGCATACAGCGGAAGCAACGAAAGCTTATTTGGGGCGAAGGGTCCGGCGGGATTTTTAGCTAAATTTACCGCCGCGATGGGAATTTTATTCGTGATAAATACACTTGTGCTCGCATATTTCTATCAGCAAGATGCTAAATCTTCTGTCGTCGATCGCGTAAAGATCGAAGCGAATGCTACTAAATCCGTGCCAAACGCTGTCCCTGGCGTGCCGTCTATCCCTACTTCTGGCATAAAGCCTAATTTCACTCCTGCAAGCACCGAGTCAAATTCCATAATTAGCGGCGAGACCAATGCGACGGATACGAAAATCGAAGCGCCCGCAGCTCCTGCTACCGGTACCGCCGCAGCTAGCGCGCCTGCTCGGTCGCAAGCATCAAGCGATACCAATGCCAGCGCTGCTTCCGCAGATCAAAACACAACCAAATAAACTCTAAATTTTAAAATTTAAAAGCGCAAAATCCGCGCTTTTAAATGCTATTCTTATTTTTTTAACGCTATAATTTCGCAAATTTTATTTAAAGGATTTGAATGCTAGAAGCTATCTACAAAGAGCAAAGAGCAAACGGCGATCGAGCTATCGAGGCTTTGAAAAAGGACTTTACGACGCTACGTACCGGTAAAGTGAGCGTGGCGATCCTGGATCATATTTTCGTGGATTATTACGGCTCGCAAACTCCGCTGAATCAGGTCGCGACCGTCCTTTCGACCGATGCGGTAACGATTTCGATCACGCCGTGGGAGAAACCGATGCTAAAGGCGATCGAAAGCGCGATCGCAGCGGCGAATATCGGCGTAAACCCTACTAACGACGGCGAGAGCGTGAAGCTATTTTTCCCGCCGATGACGATCGAGCAACGACAAGAAAACGCAAAAAAGGCCAAAGCGATGGGCGAAAAAGCAAAAATCGGCATTCGCAACGTCCGAAAAGACGCTAACGACGAAATCAAAAAGCTCGAAAAAGACAAAGCGATCTCCGAAGATGACGCCAAAAAGGGCTACGACGAGGTGCAAAAGATCACCGACTCTTACTCCGCCAAGATTGACGACGCAGTTAAGGCCAAAGAAGCCGAGCTTTTGAAGGTCTGAGCTGTGAATATAGAAAAAATCTATCGCGACTGCGGCGCATATCTGCGGGGTCATTTTCTGCTTTCAAGCGGCAACCACTCGGAATTCTATCTGCAAAGCGCCAAAGTACTAGAAAACCCGCAGCTCGCGGGACAGCTCGCAGACGAGCTCGCCGCTATCATCGAAAAAGCGGGCGTGGGGTTTGATAGCATCTGCTCGCCCGCGCTTGGCGGAATTTTAGCGGGCTACGAGCTAGCTCGCGCGGCGAAAAAGCGCTTCATCTTTACCGAGCGAGTCGAGCGCGTAATGAGCCTACGTCGCGGCTTTGAAGTGCATAAGGGCGAGAGATTTATCGTCTGCGACGATATCATCACGACGGGCGGCTCTGCTCTTGAGAGCGCAAGGCTCATCGAAAACCTCGGTGGCGAGATCGTGGGCTTTGCCGCGCTTGCCAATCGCGGATTTTGCAAGGTCGCAAATTTAGCGGGCAGCAGTGCTAAGGCTGGCGCCAAGCTACCCGCGGATAAGCCGTTTTTTGCGCTAGGCAATTTCGAGTTTGAAATTTACGAGCCCGCAACCTGCCCGCTTTGTGCTACCGGAAGCAAGGCGATCAAGCCCGGCAGTCGCGGAAACTAGGCGCCGATTTGCTGCTAACAAACCGCAACGAGATTAAATTTTATCCTCTCGGCTCTAAATTTAGCGCGACGGAATTTTAAAATTTAATCCAAAACGGATCAAAATGGCAAAGCAAAAAGCTAAAATTTCACCGATTTTTCTGCGCGTAAAGGCCTTCATCGTCGATCTTTTCATCATCGCGATGCCCCTATTCTACGGCGTTACCTATCTCATCTTGGGTTCAAAGGAAGCTCTGTGGCGCAACCAAGCCGCGATCGCGCTTATCTGGCTTGCTTACGGCGCGATTTGCGCGGTATTTTACGCCCGCAGCGCCCAGACGCCCGGCTACAAGCTCGCGGGGCTTTACCTCATCGACGTTCGCAGCGGACGCAAAGTAAGCTTTTTTAGGGCGCTAGCTCGCTTTGGATGCTTCGTATTCGCGGGCTTTAGCATCATCGGGCTTTTGATCTGCTTTTTTCGCAAAGACAGGCTGAACTTACACGACCTGCTAAGTGGGGCCGTGCCCGTCGTGCGAAAGGACGCGCAGTGAGCGGGCAGATTTGCGGTATCGACGAGGCAGGGCGCGGCTGTCTTGCGGGACCGCTTTGCGTGGCAGGCTGCGTCTTGCAGCGCGAAATCGCGGGGCTTGCCGATAGCAAAAAGCTAAGCGAGAAGCGGCGCGAAGAGCTTTACGCCCAGATCATCGAAAACTCGCGCTACAAAATCATCGAAATTTCAAGCGCGCAGGTCGATGAGGCGGGCCTAAGCTCGTGTCTAAGATCGGCGCTTGAGCAGATTCTTGCGTATTTTATGGGTTTTAGCGGACAGATCATCTACGACGGCAACGCAAGCTTCGGCGTACACGGGCTTCAGACGCTCGTAAAAGCCGACGCGCAAATCGCCGAAGTAAGCGCGGCGAGCATCCTCGCCAAAGTCACGCGCGACCGCACGATGAACGAGCTCGCGCGGCGCTACCCGCAATACGGCTTTGCGCAAAACAAAGGCTATGGTTCGCGCGCGCACATCGCGGCGATCGAGCGGTACGGGCTCACGCCTTTTCACCGCGCAAGCTACAAGATCAAATCGCTGCAACTCTCACTGTTTGATTAACGCGGCAGCAAGCTTGCTTGATCAGCGAGGGAAAACCGCCGATTTCGATTGATATTTTAGACGGTGCAAAACTAAATATCCAAAGACGAAGTACACTGATTTCGACCGATATTCCGTAGGCAAACGGCGCCGAAACTCATATTTGAATGCAAAGCACGCTGATTTCAGCCGATACGATAATCGCTAGTTTTGGCGGACGGAATACGCTTTTTGGCTAACTCGTCGGAATTTCAACCGTACCTCCCGCCCCCCCGCCCGCGGCTATAGCCTACTCTTGCGCTGCTTGCGGGATTTTAACCGCACTTTCATATCTCGCAAGAGCCCGTACAAGGTCGAAATTTTATCTAAAACCGCAAGCTCGACTCGCTCGCTTATCCGCACCGCGCAGTATGCTGAATAAAATTTAAAATTCCGCGCAGCAAAAATTTAGTCTGCGCGCCGCAATAAAGCTAAAATTTAAATTTGACCTTGGCGACGAGAAGGCATTGCACTTTAAATTTAAAATCCACGTAAAATTTTGAATCAAATTTTGATATAAAAAAAGGCGGCTAAATTTTAAAATTTCATCAAATTTAGCCGCGAGACGAGGCGCTTACTTTCTTTCGTAGAAAATTACTAAGGCGTCTTCTGCTACCCTTTTACCAGTGAACGAACTTGTTTTAATAATATCATCGGCAACATCTTCGGTCACCATAAATTTATCCGACAAACTTATGCTTTTATCGGCATTCACGATAAAATTTAGCTCAATAACAGCTTTTGATGGATACTCTACTTTTTTGCGTCCAAAAACTGCATCATATTGCTCTACTGTTAGCTGCGAGTAATAGACAGCCCTCTTAAGATATTCTATAATATAATCAACGCTATATTCTTTTTGGAATTCCCCTTTTAATTTATCGTCACAATCAACTATCTTGTCTTCATCGTCGAATTCTATTTTGCCTTTAGTTTTAAATGCTTCTTGGAATTTTACCTCATTGAGTTTGCAGTGTTCTTTTGCTAGCTTAAGCAGGCCTTGCTCATCATAGACCTTACTTTTGTAATAAATCATAGCATTATTTAAAGATGTATCCAATGCTCTTTGTTTATAAGATTTAAGGCTCTCGGTTTTATCTTGCACTATCTTTACTTTCATGCGCTCCATATCCACGTCGCAGACCATCCTAACCGTCTTTAATCCGCCGTTTTCCTCTTTGCTCCACGTAACACTTTTGCAGATTTTCGAGCCTTCGATCGCCGTGCCGATACTCATAGACTTAAAATCGGGCAAAGTGTAGTTTTTCACGAGCTCTACTTCGTCATCGCCGCATCCTGTTAAAATAAACGCCGCCAGCACGGCGCTTAGCACATATTTCATCTTTAACTCCTTGAGGTGAATTTTTTAGAAAATAATGCTACCCCCCCCCTGCTTAAAAACGGGTAAATTTAGAGCTTAAATTTTAAAATTTCGCCGCAAAAATTTCGCTCTCTCAATCCACTAAATTCCGCGCGCCGCAATTCTACCGCGCATGCGGCGCTTTGCGCCTTTTAGCAAAATAGTCTTGCGGTAAAATTCCAAGATAAACCGTCCGCATAGCATCGCCTAAATCTGCGCGCAGTTTCGCGCACGAAGGCGGTAAAATTTAGAAATTTTAACCAAACTTTCGCTATCATCGCGACTTAAATTTCACCCAAAGGAAACCGATGTTTGAATGGATCACCTCACCTGAGGCATGGATCAGCCTGGCGACGCTCACGGGGCTTGAGATCGTGCTTGGCATCGACAATATCATCTTTATCGCGATTTTATGCGGCCGCTTGCCCGAGGCGCAGCGCGGGCGCGCCCGCATAATGGGGCTTGCGCTTGCGATGTTTACGCGCATACTGCTACTTCTTAGCCTAAGCTGGATCATGGGGCTAACCAAGCCGCTATTTAGCGTACTCGCGCGCGATTTTAGCGGACGCGACCTCGTGCTGATAGGCGGTGGATTGTTTCTGCTCGTCAAATCCACGCTCGAGATCCACTCCAGCGCCACGGGTGAGGCACACGAGCGCAGCGCTAGCAGCGGCAAGGCGAGCTTCGGCGGCACGCTCGTGCAGATCGCCGTTTTGGACATCATCTTTTCGCTCGATAGCGTCATCACCGCCGTGGGCATGGCGCAGCACCTGCCCGTGATGATCCTCGCAGTGATCATCGCCGTGGGCGTGATGATGCTCGCTAGCGGCGCGATCGCGCGCTTCGTGGACGCAAATCCGACGATCAAAATTTTAGCACTTGCGTTTTTGATCCTAGTGGGCGTCTCGCTGATCGCCGACGGGCTGGGCTTTCACATACCTAAGGGCTACATCTACTTCTCGATGGCGTTTTCACTGCTTGTTGAGCTCATCAATATCCAGATCCGCAAAAAATCCGCCGCGAAATGATCGGAGGAATTTTGCGAGATCTGAAAGGCGCGCATGGGATTTGCTAAATTTCTTTCGCCCCGACGTATCAAGCTTGCTCGCGGCACGGCCAGGGATTTAAAGCTTGAGCCCGCGGCTGCAGATACGGCGAAATTTAGCTTTACGCTGGAGGGTTTGCGCTTTGCGGGAAATTTGGACTTAAGGCGCGACGGACTTTATCTGCCGATACGCGAGGGTGACGAGCTGGCGGTGATATATGAGGCTTCGAGCTCAAATTCCGCCCGCGAGGCTTTGAGGGGCTTAAATTCCAGCAGAAGCGCTTTAAACGGCTCCGACTTAAGCGGCGAAAACTCCGTGCCGCGCCCTAGCTGCGAAACTCCAAATAGCAAAAATTCCACTGCCGCAAATTCAGACTGCGACGCACATAGTGACACCACGGCAGGTGCGCGCCAAAATTCTGCGGTATCTGATTTAGTGGGCAAAGATCGCAGCGGTATAAATTCCGCCGCTTTGAGCCTGATCCGCGAAGGCTTTCACGAGCAGGCGAGCGCCGATACGAAGTTTTATGCTTCGAATTTAAATTGCAAAGATTTAAGCGGCTCCCTCTCTTTAAATTCTACTCGCGAGAGCCGTGGCGACGCTTCGGTAAACTCCGCCGCTTCCGTCCTTCCGCTAGATTTCGTTAATCTAAGCCTAGGCGCGCAGCGCTGGAAGGACGCCGGTAGCACGGCACTTGCCGCGATATTCGCAGCCTTCGGCGTAGTGCTAGCCGCGATGAGCATCTACTGCATAATCTTTATTTTTGAAAAGAGCGATCCTGCGGTGACTATAGCCCTACCCGTCCTCGCGCCTTTTGCATATTGCAGCTTTAGGTTTATGCGAAGAGACTGGCGCGCCGCAAAGTTCGGACGCATATTCGCAGCGCTTCCGCACTCCAAAGAGCCCAAGCGAAGCGGCGAAGCGGAGGGCTATGTTAGCGGCGTGCGCGTGCTGCGAAGCGGCGATGTTTATTACTATGGCTTCGCGCTGGACGGGCTATATTTATCGGGCGACAGCAAGCGGCGTATCGTCTCTGACGCGCTATGCGCGGATCAAAATTTAGCGGAGCTTGCAGACGGCGAAAATTGCATGAAATTTAAGAATTTAGACGCAGAAAATTCCACAAATTCTGCGAGCATCAAGAATTTTGTGAAATCAGCGAATTCCACAAGCTCTGCAAATTCTACTAACGCAGCAAATTCTATAAACTCCGCCTGCTCCGCCGAAGTCGCGGTATCCGTCAAGGCAAAGGACGCCTCGCAGAGCTTCGAGCTGCAAAACGGCGATATTCTCCGCGCTCTCTACAAAGACTACCGCGTAAGCGGGCTTTGGAATCAAAGCCGCAGCATGAAGCTAGGCGATACGCGCAGCGGACTTCGGCGCGTAGTAGATTTTATCGCGAGCGTGGCGCTACAAATAGGTCTGCGTCTAGGCGGCGCGCTCGTGCTGACGCGGCTCGGCGATCACATCGGCGGCGACTTCGGCAACGCCCTAAGCTTCATCGGATTTTTGCTGCTACTTAGCCTTATGCTTTGAAAGGCAAATTTCAAGCGACAACCTCGCGGGATTTTGCAACTTCAAGGAATTTCAAATTTCGCAATTCCATAGAATTCCTCAGCGAGCGGATTTGGATTTTAAATTTCAAGGCGCAAATTCTAAATCCAAATCTCGCGTGGCGTAAATTTGCGCTATAATCTAGCGAAAATCAAAGATTTAAAGGACGCGGCTTGAAAATTTTAATCTCGTTTTTGTGCTTATTAAATTTTATGTTCGCTGAGGCGGCGCCCGCTTTGGCGGGAGGCGCAAACAGCGCCCAAAAGGATCAAAACCTAGAAATTTTAACCGAAAATTTAGACGCGGCGCTGAAAGAAATCGGCGAAGCCAGGCATCACCCAGATGGGACGCCCTGCGAGAACATCGTTAGGTTAAGGGCTGCGTTTATGGAGTTTTTGCAAAGCGCGGGCGAGAGCGCTCTGCAAATTTTAAAATCCTTGAGGTTCGCGCCAAATATGGCGATCTCGCAGGACGGCAAGTTTCGGGCGTATTCGGTAGATATCAGCACCGGCGGCACGATGGGCGCGAACTACGTAGCGTATCAATACGTAAGCGGCGGGCGAAATTTCATTATGGATTTTGCAGACAAGGATGCGCAGCAGATGCAAGAATGCGTCCTTGGCGGTAGGCGGGATTGCGCCTGCGGCGATTGGGCAGTCGGTACCGCATGGGGTGGCGAGCGAGTGATAAAAGTTTTTAAAGTTAAAGAAAATCTATATCTCATTTACGGAGCATCAAAGGGTTCTAGCAAACTCACAAGCGATGAGCTTTGGGCGGTAGAAACAAGCGAATCGGGTATAAAACTGGCGAATATATTTCATTGCGTCCGCTCATGCGGCGGAGATTGCGACTGCTCTAAGATGAGCTCTTTGGTGCCACCGCCGCATGACTCCGCTCGCTTCGGCATAGAATATGATTTTTTCTCATATTTAGATGGCAGCGACGAGATAAAGAATAAATACGCTAAAAGAACGTTTTTGACCTTTGAAAATGGCACGTTGGGCGCTCTTAAGGTAAAATCTAGCGACAAATACCCTGACGGCGAGCTCGTCGATGAATACCGATACTTTAAATTTGACGGCGAAAAATTTACGATAGAGAGCAAAATAACTCATTGCGAACCCGGTAAAATTATAGAGGAGTTAGTCGCGCCCTCTAGCGCGCAGGGGCTTTGATGGGTACCGTGATGCTTGCTTGGCAGGTGCGTTAAATTTTAAGGCTTTGGGGCTGTAAATTTAAAAGCGCGACAAAATTTCAAATTTCAGGCGTGTAAGATTTCGGCCGCGGAATTTTAAAATTCTAAATTTTACAGCGTAGAATTTCAAGGTGCGGATTTTAATTTCAGAATTTCAAATTTTACGGTGCAGAATTCCTCGGCGTGGATTAAAATTTTAAATTTCAAAATGCACGGAATTTTAAAGCGCGTGAAATTCCAAAGCGCAAAACCCAAAAGCAAAATTTTAAAATTTCAAATTTCAAGGCGCGCAGAGCTGTAGCATGTGAAGCCGCAGCACGGCGTGTGAAGTTATAGTGCGCGAGGCTGTGACACGCAAAGCTGCGGCGAGCCCCATCCGCTAGCCCCAAATTCTTTCGTTTAGTTTTAGGTTTTTTACGATCGCTAAAAAATGCGAAAGCTCGCGCTTGATTAACGCGGCAGGGTCGTGGCGTAGCACACTTTCGTCTATGTCTGGCTCGAAATTATCGCGCCCCGTATTTACGAAAATATAAATTTTGCTATCTGCGAAGCTAAGGCTAACGGGCGCGGCCACGGCGTCTGCGAAGCGCAAGAGCCTCCGCATAAAGGCGGGCGTTAAAATATACATCGCGCCCGCCGCGTCCTCGCAATACACGGCGAAGGCGGCGTTAAACTCCGCATCGTCCATATCGATCTTTTTTAGCCCGAGGGTGTTCGGCGCGCCGGCGCAAGCGGGAAAGATCAGGGTTTTGGCGCTTATGCGTTTGTTAAATTCCGCGTAGAAAAAGATGCCGAGGATTTCACTTTCCGAAAATCTATTAAATAAACTCACGTCGCAAAATGCGAACTTCACGCCGTCATAAACGCCCGAGACCCTGTCGTTGCCGTATAAGTATCTGTCTAGTCGAAAAAAGAGCCCGGAGAGCTTAAGTTTAGCAGGATCGATATCGCCTGAAATTTCATATCGGTAGCCGAACGCCTTGAAATAAGGCATTAGATAGTGCTCTTTAAAAGCGCGCCGAAATTTTACCGAATAATCTCGTTTAAAGATTCTAAATAATACGAATAAGCCAGAAGCGGCCAAGATTAAAGTTATAATCGCGAGTAAGATATATTTGGAAGTCGTGGGGCGATTTTGTAAATCATCTAGAAATAGGCAAATTATAAAAAGACCCGCGGCTTGGATCATCGTAGCTTTTATGGGGGTTTGATCGAACAAAATGACCATGATAATAACAACTGCGAATAATCCGATAAAAAACGCCAAATCCTCTATGCTTCCTCCGTCGCGCAGTTTGCATACCGAAAATGCGCCGTAGCCGAGCATGCACGCCGCCGCGAAGATCGTATTTCTTTTCGCCTTATGCAAAAGCCCCAGTCTGATCTGCTCCAGCTCGCTCGCGCTCATTTTGCTCCTTTTAAATTTGAGATGGATTATGACGCTTGCGGGCTTTAAATTCGCTTACGAACGGCGACGAAATTTTAAAATTTCGGCTTGAGTAAATTTACGATTAAATTTTAGCGGCGGATTGTTTAAATGAAACAAAGACGGAATTTCTGTAGAAATTTAAGTAGCGCGAAATTTTAAAATTCCGTGCCGCGAATGGAGATAAAATTTTACGAGCGCGCTTTAAATTCGCTATAAAATTTCACTGCGCCGAGTCGTAAAATTTCGCGAAACAAACGCCGCAGATTATGCTGCGAAATTTAGGGTGCCCGAGCGAACGCCGATAAATTTACGAACGCTCGCACCGCAAAAAGCGCCGCGCGGACGCCGCTAGCAAAATTTAAATTTTTCTATAAGGCGCCTGTCCGACTTCGTAGAAGTTATTGCCCTCGCTATCTATCGCTACGATAGCTGGGAAATCCTCGACCGTAAGTCGCGCGACCGCCTCGGGGCCGAGCTCTGGATAGGCTAATACTTCATATTTTTTGATACTTTGGCTAATCAGCGCGCCCGCTCCGCCGATAGCGACCATATAGACGCAGCCAGATTTTTTCATCGCCTCTACGACGGCGTCGCTGCGGTAGCCCTTGCCGATCATGCCGTTTATGCCCACTTCGTTTATCATCGTCGGAGTGTATTTATCCATGCGTCCGCTAGTCGTAGGCCCTGCAGCACCGATTGCCTGACCCGGTTTGGCAGGGGTTGGTCCCAGGTAATATATAGTCTCGCCGGCTAAGTTTACGGGTAGCTTCTCGCCGCGAGCGAGGGTTTCGGTTAGAGCCTTGTGCGCGGCGTCGCGAGCTGCGATGATGGTGCCGCTGATTAGGACGTTATCGCCCGCCTTTAGGCTTTTTACTACGCTTTTATCAAAAGGTGCGGTAATTCTTTTAACTTCTGACATAATTTCCTCCTTATAGTTCAGCGTCGGCATGGCGAGCCGCGTGGCAGTTGATATTAACGGCGACCGGAAGTCCCGCTATGTGGGTCGGATACCACTCTACATTTACCTTAACGGCGGTATTTATGCCGCCCAGACCCTGCGGACCGACGCCCGTAGCGCGCGCCATTTCCAATAACTCATCCTCTAGCTTGGCGTAGCGCTCGTCAGGATTTCTGCTGTCGATTGAACGAACCGCGGCTTGTTTGGCTAAAAGCGCCGCCTTATCCATCGTGCCGCCGATACCGACGCCTACGACCATAGGAGGGCAAGCGTTAGGACCAGCGTATTTGACCGCCTCTAAAAATACCTTTTTTACCCCCTCGATGCCGTCTGCCGGTACGAGCATTTTTAACACCGATTTGTTTTCGCTGCCAAAGCCCTTTGGGGCTACTTTAATCTTAAGTTTGTCGCCGGGGACGATGCGGGTATTAATGACTGCAGGGGTATTATTTGTGGTATTTTTACGCTCAAAAAGTGGCTCTGCGACCACGGATTTACGCAGATAGCCGCCTACGTAGCCGTCCGCGACGCCTGCGTTGATAGCGTCCTCCAGATATCCGCCCTCGATATGCACATCCTGACCGAGTTCGACAAAAACCACCGTCATACCGGTATCTTGGCAGATCGGCGCGACCTCTTTTGCCGCCAAATCGGCATTTTGCAAGAGCTTGCCTAAGATATCTTTGCCGATAGGCGAAGTCTCGTTCTCGCGCGCTTTTTCAAATGCCGCGCGCATATCTGGCGTGACGTGATAACAGGCTTTTTTGCAAAGCTCGCTGACCACTTTTGTAATCTCAGCCGCTTGGATCGTTTTCATGATCTCTCCTTATATTGAAATTTTAATGGATTATATTCCGTTAAACTAAAAACTTAGTTTAAAATTTTATCTTCATTTAATAAATTTTAACAAAAGGCTAGAAAATAAGCGGCTTTTAATCTTTTTATAATAAAATACCGCTTTTCGAATTATCAAATACTAAAAATTTTGCGAAGAAATTTTAAAATCAAGGAAACCTATGAAAAAGAAAACTCTTGTGCTACTCGTGGGCGCTTGTGTGCTTATAGGAATGATACTTTCTCTTGGGATTGCGGAGATGGTTCACCTTACGGGCACTGATAAATTCTGCGTATCCTGTCATACGATGCAGCCGATGGCAAACGCCTTTCACAACGACGTTCACGGCGGCAATAACCCGCAAGGCTTCAAGGCTGATTGCGTCGCCTGTCATGTCTCTCACGAAAATACCTTTATGTATCTTTGGACCAAGGCTCTAACCTCCGCAAATGATGTCTACAAGACGGTCTTTACCGATGCCGATAAGATCGACTGGCAAGAAAAACGCAAGGAGCGAAATCATTTCGTTTATGAAAGCGGCTGTCTAAGTTGCCATCGAAATTTAAAAGAGCAGAATAATCAAGTAAATAAAGCTTGGCTCGCGCATAGGGATTATTTCGCAGGCACTACCGGCAAAACCTGCGTGCAGTGCCACGAAAACGTTGGCCACAAAAATATGGGTATAGAGATCACCAAATATTGGGATAAATACAACCGAGAAAATAACAAAACCAAGTAAAGGAGAAGCAATGCTAAAAAAAGTCGCTATTTTAATAGCCTGTATCGCATCGTTTGCATTCGCAGAAATGCCCGCGCAGCATGCGAATATGTCCGCGTCGGACGCGAACGTAAGCAATTCCGTAAACGTTAGTCTTACGAAGAATTTAAAGGTAAATAGGCAGCTTACGCCGCTAGCTAGACGCTGTGTCGAGTGCCATGCCGAAAAAACTCCGGGCGTCGTTGCGGATTGGAAGATGAGCCGCCACGCTCACGTAGGCGTTAGCTGTACCGACTGCCACTAACAGCCAGCAGATAGCCCTATGGCAGCTAAAGAGCCGCATCCGAAAGACACAGATAATCATATTTCGGTGCTAGTTAGCCCTAAAACCTGTGCTAAATGCCACAGCAACGAGGTTAAAGAGTTTGAGAACAGCGGTCACGCAAGAGGTGCTATGCAGATGCAAGCTAACAAAGGAATAGTTGATCTAATGTATCACTACGAAGGACGTGATATCCCTGATCTTAAACATGCGCCTGATATTACCGGTTGCTCTCAATGCCACGGTAGCGTCATTAAAATGGATGAGCATAACAAGCCTACCAAAGAGACCTGGCCCGTTTACGGCATCGGTACGGTTTATCCGGACGGTAGCGTAGGCGGATGCAAATCATGCCACTCGGGTCATAAATTTTCGATTGCTGAAGCTCGTAAGCCTGCTGCTTGCGCATCTTGCCACTTAGGACCTGATCATCCGGATATCGAAATTTACAATAACTCAATGCACGGACACGTATTTAACGCTGAAGGCAATGAGTGGAAATTTGACAGCGCTCCTGGTACTTGGGCAGTTCCTGACTACCGCGCCCCTACATGCGCGACCTGCCATATTAGCGGCGGTGTGGGCGATCTAAACTCCACTCACAATGTATCTCAACGCTTGAAGTGGAATTTGTGGCTGCCTAAGAGCAATCTACGCACCGGCGGTAATGAGACCGCGGTAAGCGAGTTTTTAAATACCGGCAAGTTAAACATTGGTAATCCTTTGGCGGGTAACCTCAACGGTCCTGAGGCAGCGCGTGCCGAGATGAAGCAAGTCTGCAAAGAGTGCCATGCAAGTACCCACACGAATAATTTCTTTGAGGCGGGCGATAAGCAGGTACTTCTATATAACGTTTACAACGACGAAGCGACTAAGATGCTAAAAGAGCTTAAGGAAAAGAAACTTCTAAAAGACGATCCTTGGGCGGATGCGTTCCAGCGTATTTATTACACTTCGTGGCATCACGAGGGTCGCAGAATGCGCCAAGGCGCGCTAATGGGCGGACCTGATTATTCGCATTGGCACGGCGTATTCGAGGTCAAAAACGACATTAGAGAGATGCGCGAAATCTACGAGCGCCGCATCAAAACCGGCAAGATCGAGGAATAATCCCTCTTAGTCTGCTAAATTCTGCCAGACTAAACAGATCGAGCTTGTAAGCCCCTGCACTTCGCGGGGGCTTTTTTATTTGGATAAAATTTCAGAATTTTATTTCGTAATCCGCAAAGCCCATCGAAAATCGCCCCTAAAAGCCACTACAAAACCACTGTCTAAATTATTTAAGATCATTGAGAATTTATGACGGAAGTAGCTGATAAATTAGAGTAAATTTATCTCTTTGCAATTCAAAATTAGCTACAATCGCGCATATCATTTAAAAGGAATTTTATGGACAAGCAAACGGCATTAGACTTTTTGAGACTTCATCAGCCGATGCCTGCGCAGCTTTCGGATCAGCTTGTGGCAGAGTTTCGCGCGGTACGGGAGTTTTTGCGTGATAATCCCTGCGACGAGGCGCTTGAGCCGCTTTTGCGCTCGCTAAACGAGGGTGACGGCGCAGGTGAATATCCGCTCGTGGACGAGGTGCTAGGTGCAGCGGACGATGCTGCTGCGGTAGCTGCGATTAGGGCGGTCTTGGAGGATCCGAGCACGGGCAGCGGAGCGCGATTTTGGGCGACGCTTTTTAGCGTGAGCTTCGTCCGTAAGGAGCTCATCGCAAGTCTGGAGACATCGCTTAAATACGCAAACGATGATTTGATCGAGCTTACAAAGGAACAGATCGAAATGTTTAAGCAGCTCGCGTAAAGCTAGCTGCGTAACTTATAGTTGCGCCTTACTCGCCAGATTGCGTCGCTACAAAGTAAATCCAAATTTATAAAAATCGGCTTAATCGCAGGCTGCTTTTAAATTTTAAAATTTTGCGGTCGCTTAAAATTTATAGAAGCGGCGATTATGCAAGAGGCGCGCTTTATTTTCTATGCGCTGTGGCAGGCGCCCTGTGCGCGAAATTTCTATCGGTAAAGATATAGCGTCGCCGCTAAGTGCGAGCGGCTTAGGTACCGAGAGATATGTATCTAGGGAGGGTAGAAATTTCACGGCGTCGTTTGAAGTAAAATTTTAAATCTGCGGGCTTGTGATAGAATTTAAGTCGTAATAATGAAGCATAATTTAATATCGCTACGAGCTCACCGCTGAAATTTTAAAATTACGTCGCGCAGTGGCGAGATTTCGCTCGGTGCGATCCGTACGAAATTTTAAGCCGTAAAGATAAGGCGGAATTTCTCATATGCGATTTTTTTGAGACGAAATTTTAAGCAATGAGTTTGAGGCGGAATTCTGAGGCGCGAGTTAGATTATAAACTTGCACCGTCGGTAGAGGATACCGCGCCTTTTTTGCTCTGAGAACTCCTACCGCACGGTAAATAATTCTGCGCCATTTTGCACTACAGCTGTGGATCTCGACCACGCAGTGAGCAAGGCTGCGTTGCGCTATACGACTAAGGATGCCGCGCCATTTTGCAAGCGATCTTGTAGCGAGATTAGATTATGAGTCTCGGCGTATGGCATAGGAATTTGGGCGGATGTGATCCGTGCAGGATTAGATAGTGTAGATTTTACGCCCCCATCTGCACCGCCAAAAATTCTACCGAGCGGAGTTGCGATCTAGAAATTTTGCAGCGGCACAAAATTGCCTGGCGCGGATTTTGAGCTTGCGCGAAATTTCGCACCGCTAGCATTCAAGAAGCGTAAAATTTTAAATCGCATGTCGCTTTAAAATTTTAAACTTATGAAATTTGAGCCGCGCTTACTTTTAAATCCTAATTCCGCGCCATGTTTGGCGATGAAATTTTAAAATTTCATCGCGCCAAGAGCAGCTCGATCAATCGGCGGGCGCAGCTAAAATAAGATAGATAAAATGCATTAGCGCTTGAAGCGGGGCTAAATTTAAATTGCTGGCTAAATATTTTAAAGCGCGGCCTAGACCGCTTGCGGGCGCTCGATCTTGGCTTTAAAATAGTTAAATTTAGCGCTGGCACCCGCAAGACGCTTCGGCTACCTGATTTTTGCGGTGCCGAAGCAAAGCCCGTTTTCGTTGCACTACATATTTTCGATTTGCGGATCCTCGCTTTCGCCGCAAATTTGGATCATCTGATGCGACGCCTCGTCCATTTTAGGCTCGCTGCAATGCGAAACGCCGGGCTCTGGATGCTCCGAGTTAGAGCAGCCGCATATAATCAGCGCCGCGCAGGCAAACAAGAGGGAGTTTTTCATTCTGAATCCTTTAAAAAAAATTTGTAATTCTATCTTTGCAAAGCTGAAATTTTACGAAATTTAAAGCATTCGGATAATTTAACGCGCCCTTACGGCGAATATGGCGGCGAGTGCAACGATGAAATTTTAAAATTTCATCGCGCCAATTCATATTCTTGCGTAAATTTTTAAAATCACCTCAGCGGGCGGCTTTTTCGCAAGATTTTTGTAGTATCTTGTTA
>CAURQQ010000028.1:0-28925 GCA_963527265.1 uncultured Campylobacter sp.
ATGACCTCGGTCATCTTTTGCACGGCTTTTTGTTTATCCATCGCTTCTCCTTTGCCGGTTTTTACTTTCAAATTTTTCGGCGGCGCCCGTCAGGACGCAGCCCGCAGCGTAGCAGAGCAGGTCGGTAAAATCAAACGTCCCGCCGATCATTACTTTTAAAATTTTATTTTCTATGCCTAAAATTTGCACCGCGCCAAAATACTGCGCGAGCTCCAAAGCCGCCGCAAACGCGAAAATTTTAAGCGGCAAATTTAAAGGCGGCTCGCTAAAAGCAGCCCTCGCAAGCGCATAAAGCAAGATGACGGCCAAAACGTCGCCCGCGTAGTGGCGTACGAAGCCTCCCTTTACGCAGATCGCGATGTAAATTTCAGCCGCTAAAATCAGGACCGCCGCGGCTAAAAACGCTAGCCTTGTTCTCGCGCTTTGTCTTGTTTGAGTATTTTGCGCACGCTTTTGAAAGTATTTCGGCTCGTTGGGTTTTTGCTCGCTTAAATTTTCCTCTCGCAACGCTTTCCTTTTAAATTTAGCCGTTAAATTTGACCCGCGCGGCGTAAATTTAGAGATGATTTATCAGGCTCGCGTTATACGCGGCGCCGAAGCCGTTGTCGATATTTACGACGCTGACGCCGTTTGCGCAGCTGTTTAGCATCGCTAGCAGCGCCGCCAGCCCGCCGAAGCTCGCGCCGTATCCCACGCTGGTGGGCACCGCGATCACCGGCACGCTAACAAGCCCTGCCAGTACGCTAGCTAGCGCGCCCTCCATGCCGGCTACCGCGATGGCGACCTTTGCGCCGCGTATCTGCTCTAAATTTGCGATGAGCCTATGCAGCCCAGCCACGCCCGCGTCGCTAAATTTACGCGCGTCGTTGCCTAGAAATCGCGCCGTCTCGTACGCCTCCTCCACGACCGCGCCGTCGGCGGTGCCGGCAGATACTATCGCGATGTAGCTTTGCGTGAGCTCGGGCTCTTTAAATTTGACGCTGATGACGCGGCCGCGAGCGTTAAACTCCGCCTGAGGCAGCGCCTCGCGCACCCGCTTAAAAACCCGCTCGTTCGTGCGCGTGATCAGGATATTTTGCCGCCTCGCGCCGATCGCACCAGCGATGCGTAAAATTTCATCATCCGTCTTGCCCTCGCCGTAGATCACTTCGCCCGCGCCGTTTCGCAAAGCGCGCTGAGTGTCTATCTTAGCGCAACCCACGTCCTCGTATGGGTAGTTTTTTAGGTATTTTAGCGCCTCTTGCTCGCTCATGCGACCGCTTTTTATCCCAGTGAAAAGTTCTAAAATTTCATCCTCTCTCATGCAAAACATCCTCTCTAAGCCCCTTTAGATCGAGCGTCACCTCCGCAGCGCCAAGCCTCACAAGCTGCCTAACGACGCTTTTAAATTTCGCGTCGTTTAGAAAGTCCCGCATGCTAGCAAAGGGCATTTGTAGCTTTATATTTTTGCGGTCGCACCGCGCGCGGACGTTTGCGTAGCCGCTTGCGATAAGTAGATTTTCCGCCGCTTCGATCAAATTTAGCTCGCCATGATCGATCCCGCGTCCGTGCGGCAGGCGCGTTAGCAAGCACGCGTAGCTGGGCTTTTCGGCGGTGGGTAAGCCCAGCTCGCGCGATAGCTCGCGGATATCTGATTTGGTTAAATTTATCAGCGGCGAGAGCACGCCTAGCTCCTCTTTGGCTTTTAGCCCCGGGCGGTGTTCGCCCAGATCGTCTCGGTTCGTGCCGTCTGCGACGCGGCTAAAGCCAAGCTCACGGGCGCGCTCGATCAGCCGCGAAAACACGGCCTTTTTGCACAGATAGCAGCGGTTTTCGGGATTGTCTTTGATCTCTTCTGCGACGCCGAGCTCTAAAATTTCGTGGCGGATGCCGTAAGCGCGGGCAAATTCTACTGCTTCGGCGATCTCGCGCGAGGACATGTAGGGCGATCTGATCGTTATGCCGATCGCGCGCTCACCCAGCGCGTCGTGCGCCGCGCGCAGCAGCAGCGAGCTGTCCGCGCCGCCGCTAAATGCGACCGCGAGTTCGCCAAGCCCGCGCAGATCAGCCTTTAGTTTTTCTAGTTTCGTCATAGATTTCTAGCGCCTCTTTTCGCACCCGCTCGATCGTCGTGCCGTGCGCGAGCGCCGCGGCCTTGCAGTCCTCAAATTCTGGTTTTGCCTTCTGCGTTTGGCAGGTGCCTGAAATTTTAAGCCCTATCTCGCCGAATTTCGTCTGCACCCGCACAAACTCGCGCTTTAGCTCGGTTTTAGCAACCTCTATCTCGCGGACGCCGATCGCCGTCGTGTGCGTAAAAATCAGATCCTTTAAATTTTGCGCGTCCTGCTTGCGGCACAGCGCGTTTAGCTCAAAGCCCATGCGCCCTTTTTTCATAAAAATCGATCTGCTAAATACGTCTAGCGCGCCGTTTTCGCGCAAAATTTCGCATGCAAAGGCAAAGCTCTCGGCGTCCATATCGTCGATGTTGGTGGAGATCAGAATTTGCTTGCAAACCTCGCCGTAGCCCGAGCGCGCGACTAAATTTGGCTCGCCGCTTTTGTCGTTTAAATTTTCATCCGCCTCGCAGATCATCGCGCGAAGCACGTTTGCAAAGCCCGCGGCGTCTTTGCTGCCAGCGCCGTAGCCGATCTTTTCGATACTAAAGCTCGCGCCGTCCGTAAACTCGTCCGCGTAAGCCTTTAAAATCGCCGCTCCCGTGGGCGTAGTCATCTCAAAATTTGCGCGCCCGAGGCTTACGGGCACGCTTTTTAAAATTTCGCAAACGGCGGGCGCAGGCACGCTAAGCGCGCCGTGGTCGCAGATCGCTACGCCGCCGCCAAGTTCGATTTTGGAGCTTACGACGCGCGAGACGCCGAGTTTTTCAAGAAGATATTCAAGACAGATCGCCGCACCCGCGACGTCCGCGATGCTATCGATCGCGCCAATCTCGTGAAAATGCACCCGATCTATCTGCGTGCCGTGGACTTTAGCCTCGGCCTGCGCAATGGTGCGAAATATCGCGCCCGCTCTTTGTTTGCAGCTCTGGCTTAAATTTGAACTCTCTAAAATTTGCCTGATACCCGCGTAACTTCTGGCGTGGGGTTGCGATTTTAGCGGCACTACGTCGATTTTTGTCGCGGCGATGCCGTTTTTTAGCACGTTTTTGCGCTCCAGACGAAATTCGCCGGCCAAATTTAACTTCTCTAGCTCGGCGCAAAGATAGTCAAAATCCACGCCGAGCTCCACCAGCGCGGCCAAGTTCATATCGCCGCTGATGCCGCAGCTCGCGTCGTAATATAAAATTTTAGCCAAACTTACGCCTTAGGCACCGTCATCGAGCCAAATGGCAGGATGATGATTTTAGCGTCCGCGCCCTTTTGCGCAAGCGCGTCGTCCACGGCCTTTTGGATGTCGTGATACGGTTTTAGATGCACGGCGCGCATCTCATCGTCGCTGAGGTCACTCACCGCCCAAGTCTGCGCCCAGAGCGAGATTTCGGCCATTTTAGCGGCCTTGTGATAGCCGAGCTTAAAGCCCGCGCTGATCTTTTCTAGCACCTTTTTAGGCGTATCCGCGGATGCCATCAGATCAAAAAACGGCTTTGGTCCGATGCCGGTGCGGCACTTTGCGACCATTATTAAAATTCCGTCCTGCGCGAGCGCTAGTTTGCCGTTATCTAGGGCTTTTTGCGCTTGATAGAGATCGACGTCCATCGGATAGGGCGCGACCGAGATCACGATATCTGCCTTGCGCGGGATATTTACGCAAAAGACCTCGTCGGCCTTTTTCACGCAGTCGTAAAAGCTGTCGTTGAGGTCTCCCGCGCTTGCGTAATACACACCGTGCTCGCTGTCAAGCACCGTCTGGATCGAAAAAACGTCGATATGCGCAAGAACTTTCATCGCATCGATCATATCCTCGTGCACGGGGTTGCCCTCTAGGCGCAGAGCTTGCGCGTCGGAGCTTAGGGCGAGCTTGTGATTTTGCGTGATGCTCTCATAAGACGCGGTGCCCGGCAAAAATGCCTTTCTGCCGCCGGTGTAACCCGCAAAATAGTGCGGCTCGACCGAGCCTATGACGATCACCTTTTTAGCTTCGGCCACGATTTTGTTTAGATACATCTGCGTGCCGTTTTTGCTCTCGCCTAAAAACACCATCTCATCGTGCTTGGAGTCGTGATCGTGAACTTCGCCTTTGGCGTTAAGCTCGGCGTAAATTTCTTTGCCGAATATCATCTCGTATTCTTCCTGCGTGCCCTCTCTATGGCAGCCGGTGGCGATGATGAAAATTTTATTTTTCTCGCGGATTTTCGGGTAAATTTGCTTTAAAATTTTTGCCGTCGGCGTCGGGCGCGTGCCGTCGTTTACGATGATGACGATCTTTTTATCGCCCGCGATAAACTCGTCAAAGCTTTTTTGATTTATCGGATTTGCCAGAGCCTTTGCGATGAGCGCCGTTTCATCAAATTTATCCACGGGGTTTGGATCAAAAACGCCGAGCAAATTTTTCTCGTTTATCTCTAAGTTTAGATGATCATCTTTGCCGTATGCGATAGGGATTTGCATATCTGCCTCCTGTGTGGAATTTGGCGGGATTATAACGTAAATTTTATTTAAAACGAATTAGCCTAGAGCGGGTTATGAACGGAATTTAGAAAGCTTTGGAATTTAAAAATTTAGAGCATTTAAAATTTCAAAATTTTATAAAATTTTAAAAAGCCGCTGAGGTTTGAAATTTAAAGCTCGCGAGCCGTCTGCCCGCGAGCATAACTATTATAAATAGCCGTAAAGATGCGCAAGCACAAAGCCCACACCGCAAGCAGTAAGAACGCCGATCAAGCCAGGGAAAATGAAGCTATGGTTGATGACGAATTTTCCGATATGCGTGGTGCCCGAGCGGTCGAACTGGATCGCCGCAAGATCGCTCGGATAGGTAGGCAGGATATAGTATCCGTAGCAAGCCGGTGCAAATGCGATGATTAGACCCGGATCAATGCCGATAGTGACGGCGAGTGGAACGAAGGTTGCGATAGCCGCAGCTTGGGAATTTAAAAATTTACTGATGAGCAAAGAGACGATGATATAGGTCCATGGATAGGCCTTAACGACCTCGCCAAGGGATGCCTTAAGCATTTCGATATGAGCAGTAAACATAGTCTCTGCCATCCATGAAATTCCATAAATCGCCACGAGTGCAATCATACCGCTATGAAAAATTTCGTTTTTAGCGATATTGCCCGCTTTTATGCCGGAGGCGATCATCATGATAGATGCTGCAAGAAGCATGAAAATTTGAATGGTTAAGACCATGTTTAAATTTGTGGTCTTTTTCATCGTATCTTTTACGACAATGCTTGCGTTTGCGATGCTCTCGCTCTTATCACCTGTCGTAATTACTACATTTCCGTCTTGAGCGACGATGCTTTGGGTAAGCTTTTTATCTTTGTCGTAAATTTCGACGCTATTAAATTTCGTCGCATCCTTAGCCTTAGACTCTTTGACGTTTGAGACGACCTTACCGCCGTCTACCATGGAGATAACCTGACCATCTTTGATCGTGATATTTTTGACCGTTTTTTTATCGACGATGATCTCTACGGATTTGCCCGGAACATTTTTAGTCCACGCAGGGCGTAAGCTTTTTTCGTAACCTAAAACCGCAACTAGCGCAATAGTGGCTAAGAATATCCACATGCAGATCCACTTAATCCTAGGAAGCTTTTGACCTAACAAGGTCGTGCTTTCGCCGTAGATATATTTTTTCTGCTCTGGATCTTTGATCTTTTCTTGGAATTCCGGATCTTTATCCAGATCTTTACCTCTAAAAATCGACCACGTTCCGATCGCAAGCATACCGATGAAAGTAGAAGGGATAGTTAGCTTAAGTAGATCTAAATAGCTGCTAAAGCCCTCGATATGCACGCCTTGACCTAGTAAGATCGCGACCATCGAAACGCCCGCAACCGAAACGGGGCTAGCGATGATAGCAAGCTGCGAGGAGATCGTAGAAGCAGCCATTGGACGCTCAGGGCGAATTCCATTTTTAATAGCTACGTCATAGATGATTGGAAGCAGCGTATAGACGGTGTGTCCCGTTCCGCACAAAATCGTAAGCGTCCACGCAACAGTTGGAGCGATGATACAAACCATCTTTGGATGCTTACGAAGCAATTTCTCCGCTATTTGAAGCATTACATCAAGGCCTCCCGTAGCCTGTAGCGTTGCACTTGCTACGACAACTGCGAGGATAGTTAAAATAACGTCCACTGCCGGCTTACCCGGCTCTAATTTAAATCCAAACACTAAGATCACCAAGCCTATACCGCCTAGAATTCCCAGCGCCATACCGCCTTTTTTAGCACCATAAAATAAACAGCCCAAGACTATAATGAGCTGCAAAAAGAATTGAGTGCTTTCAGACAAACTTGTCAGAAACTCCATAGTTTCTCCTTCAGTAAAATTTAAAACAAACTTTGGCGATTATACTAACTTTTTATTTAAACAAAATTAAAGGAGCGTTGCGAATTTTAAAAATCTATCAAAATAAAAATTTACTGAAATTATAATTTTAAAGCGGAATTTATATAGCGAAATGCGAAAAATAAAATTTTACTTAGAGCTATTTTTATATCGTAGAATTTCGTAACTTTTAAGAAATCTTAGAATTTCATTATAGCTCAAGCTTTAAACCGATTTTTAAGCCTTGGGGGAGTATCATTTCGCAAAGAGTAGATTAAGATGAATTTTAAAAAATTTTGTATTGCCTTTTTGATTTGTTTATCGCAGATAGCAGCAGCCGGCAGCTTTGATCTAAATGCCACGCTGCGTCTGGGCGCATTCGACGCAAGCTCGCACCGACTGCTTTTATGCGGCAGTGGCGGCGATCTTAGGATGTTTGATACTGCTAAATGGGATGTGGAGTTCGTGCAAAAATACAGCGATAACGAAATCACAGCTCTAAATTTTAAAAACGGCAAAATTTATCTAGCTTGGGGCGGAGCCGAAATCGCGGTACTAAACGACAGATTAAAGTTTTTAGGCGCGCTTAAGACGGGGCGTAGCGGCACAGCCCAAATAGATGCGATCTATGCCGCAAAAGACGCGATTTACGCGGTAGTGGATAAGAATCAACTAATAAGATTAGACGAAGACCCTAATAACAGCGCGGATGGCGGCTACGCCCCAGGTGAGAATTCCACCGCAAACGGGCAATCTTTAAATAGAAATTCCGCCCCAGATGGGCTGCGCGGAATTTCGTTTCATTACGGCAGGATCAATGCCGTTAGCCTGGGCGCTAACGGACTTTGCGTCGCAAGCTGGAATGGCGTAGCCTGTTTTAGCGCAGATATTGTCGCGACTAAATTTAGCGGCATCGATACAGCGCCTAATCGCGCCGCGCAGGGAGAGCTTGGTGGCGTGAAATTTAAAGATGCGGAATTTAATAATGCGAAAAGCGCGCAAGCCTCCGAGCCAAACGAAATAAAAGCTAGCGGCGCAAAGAGCGCGGAATTTCAAGGCCCAGAATTTAAAGGCGCAAAATTTCAAGACGAGGGGCTTAAAACTCGAAGCGAAATTTCAGCCGAAGCTGGCGATAAAAATTTAAGCGACTCTATCGCCACTGCGCTTGCAGACTGCGACGGGACGCTGTTTACAGGCGATATAGAGGGGAATTTTATAAATTTAAAAAGCGGCGAGCGCAAAAGCGTGGGCTCTTGGATCAAATCCATCGTATGCGCCCGCGGCACGCAGTTTATCGCTACTAAAGATAAAATTTACGAAAATCAAAAAGCAGGATTAAAGGAGGTTGTGGATTTAAAAAGCGAATTTTTAGCGATGTACGCAGACGGGGAAGCGATCCTCGTAGTCAGCAAATCAGGTAAAATTTTAAAATTCTAAGAAAGGATTAGTATGTTAAAAAGTTTCAAACCCGTGCTTTTAGGCTCGGTTTTGTTCGCCGCAAGCGCCCTGTGTGCCGCAGATAGCGACTTAGAGCGCGTGATGAAAGAACGAAATTTAAGCGAAAAAGACGTTTTGGCGGCGGCTAAGACCTATCAGCCGACTGGCAGGAAGGACGATTATATGGTCTTCTCTTCCGGCGGTCAAAGCGGACAGGTGATCGTTTACGGCGTGCCGTCAATGAGGATCTACAAATATATCGGCGTATTTACCCCGGAGCCTTGGCAGGGATACGGCTTTGACGAGGAGAGCAAGGCGGTCTTAAGATCGGGCTCCATTAACGGCAAAGAGATCAACTGGGGCGATACTCACCACCCAAATTTCAGCGAAAAAAACGGCGAATACGTAGGCGATTATCTCTTTATTAACGATAAGGCAAACCCAAGAATCGCGGTTATAAATTTATCCGATTTCGAAACCACTCAAATAGTCGTAAATCCCGTAATCAAAAGCGATCACGGCGGCTCTTTCGTAACGCCTAATACCGAATACGTCATCGAAACCAGCCAATACGCAGCCCCTTTCGATAATGACTGGCACCCGATCGAAGAGTATCAGGCGGTTTATCGCGGTGCGGTAACGCTATGGAAATTTGACTACGATAAAGGCAAAATCGACGTAAATAAATCCTTCTCGCTAGAGCTTCCTCCATATATGCAAGATCTAAGTGACGCAGGTAAGGGCGAGAGCTTTGGCTGGGCGTTTACCAACAGCTTTAACTCCGAAATGTACACGGGCGGCATCGAAAAGGGTCTGCCTCCGATGGAAGCCGGTATGAGCCGCAACGATACCGACTACCTGCACGTTTACAACTGGCAAATTCTAGAAAAGCTGGCTCAAGACAGCAAAAACTATAAGGTCGTAAACGGACACAGAATCGTTACGATAGACGCCGCCGTAAAAGCGGGAGCGCTATTTTTGATCCCTGAAGCCAAATCCCCTCACGGCGTCGATGTTAGCCCTGATGGTCGCTATATCATTATCGGCGGTAAACTAGATACTCACGCTAGCGTTTATGATTTTAAAAAGATCAAAGAGCTAATTGATAAAAAAGAATACGCAGGCAAGGATCCATACGGAATTCCGATCCTAGATATGCAAAAGACGCTTCACGGACAAGCAGAGCTTGGTCTTGGACCTTTGCATAACACCTTCGATTCACAAGATGGCGTAATCTATACATCGCTTTACGTCGATAGCCAGATCGTAAAATGGAACTACAAGACGCTAAAGGTTTTGGATAGGATCAACGTCCACTACAATATCGGACACCTTGATTCTATGGAGGGCAAATCCTCTAAGCCTGTCGGCAAATACGTAATCGCGCTGGATAAGCTTTCGATCGATAGATTTAATCCTATCGGACCGCTTCATCCGCAAAACCACCAGCTCATCGACATTACAGGGCCTAAAATGGAGATGCTCTACGATCTTCCTATCGGTCTTGGCGAGCCGCACGACGTAGTTTCTATCGCAGCCAGTAAGCTTCATACGAAACCTACCTATACTATGGGAACGAACTCTCGTACCGGCAAGCAACACCCTGCTATGACGCTAGCAGGTCAGGAGCGCATCGAGCGCGACGGCAAAAACGTAAAAGTCTATGCTACAGCGATCCGCAGCCATATTAATCCTGAGCACATCGAGGTTAATAAGGACGATAACGTAACGATCTATATGACAAATTTAGAGCGTGCTGAGGACGAAACTCACGGCTTTACAGTTGATGATTACGATTTGCATATGTCACTTGAGCCGGGCAAGACTGCGAGCGTAAATTTCATCGCAGATAAAGAGGGCGTATTTCCTTTCTACTGCACAGAATTCTGCTCTGCGTTGCACCTTGAGATGTTTGGATATCTATATGTAAAAGATCCGAATAAAAAATACACTTCAGCTAAAGCTTCTATGCTAAAAGCTCTTAGCCCAGAAGCCCTAAAAGCCGAATACGACAAGGTAGTAGCTACGAATAAAGCCACCGACGACGTTATTCAATCAGTCGTTAAATTCTTAAAAGAGAAAAACTACGAGAAATATCCTAAGGTCAAGGCTTTAGTCGATGACGCGCTGGATCAATACGGCAAAATTCCTGAAACTAAAGCCAAGGCAGACGCCGCGGTAAAAGCCGGCGATATGAACGGCGCGATACTTTGGGAAGGTCAAGTTTGGCAGTATTTAGTAAAAACCGCAGATGTCGGACTTCGCGCTAAAAATAACCTGATCCGCGAGCTCTCCACTCCTATGAGCGAGGCTGCGTCTAACGGCGAAAAGGCTTACCTGCGCGGAGGCTGCAACGGCTGCCACGTCATCGGTCAAGTAAGCTCGGGTCCTGATCTAACGGGCGTCCTACTTCGCCATGAAAACGGCGAGAAATGGGTAGCCGATTTCATTAAAGACCCTGCTAAATTCTACGAAGACGACTACATTAAGGCAATGATAAATTACTTCAACCTTCGCATGCCAAATCAGCATATGAAAGACGAAGAGATCAAAGACATCATCGAATACCTAAAATGGGTCGATGAGAACGCGGGCCTTAACTAGCCCCACTCTCCCCCGCAAGGGGGAGAATTTAAAGGAGATGAAATGCCAAAATATAAAATTTACGCGATTTTAGCGCTGCTTATTATGACGGTCGCTTTTACCATCCCTACGCTCGGATTTTTCAAAGTCCAAGGCAAAATCGTATCGGGGCAGGTTAGCAGCGTCTCGCAGCTGCCCGCATACTCCGCACCGATATGGAATTTTTATACAAAAGCATCGTATAAAAATCACCTAATTCCTAGTGATGTTAAAAATGATCTAGGCGCGATGCTGGAGCATAAATTTGAAGTGGGCGTACCTAGCATACCGGTGTGGAAAATTTCGCTCGAAGCGCCGAACTATCCGAAAGAGGCCTTCCCCGATGGAATTCCACTTTACGTCCACGTTGACGGCTTTAGCGGCGATGTCGGCGAGATGAATACCCTAAATCACTATATCGGCATGTATCCCGTCTGGCGCGGCGGCACGCTCGAGCACTCGCTATCGCCGTATTATCTCATAATCGCGACGATCGGCATGCTTGCGTTTTTATACTACGACGGCAAGGGGCAGACTCTGCTTATGATCCTGCCGATCATTGCGCCGCTTATCTTCATCGGCTGCTACGTGGGTTGGCTGTATTGGTTCGGGCATAACCTGCAAGACTGGGGCGCGTTTAAAATAAAGCCTTTTATGCCTACAGCATTTGGCGACGGCAGCGTAGCGCATTTTACTACCCATTCATATCCTGCTCTTGGCTTTTGGCTGATGTTAGCTCTATCGCTACTATCGGCTCTAGCGCTATTTTCCAAGAAAAAATTTCTACGAGAGCATAGATGAGGCTTTTGCTTCTAGCATTCTCGCTCGCGCTAAGCTTAGGCGCGGGCGAGCTTCAAGACGCGATCGATAGCGCAAAAGCGGGCGATATTATCGAACTAGCCGCGGGCGAGTACCACGGCAATATTTTAATCGATAAACCCCTTACTATCGATGGACTAGACCGCTCCGCCGTGATCATAGGCGATCGCAACGCAACGGTGATCCGCGTCCGCTCTCCGCATGTTACAATCAAGAATTTAACAATTCAAAACGGAGGCTTCGAGCATCTTAGCGAGGATGCGGGCATCAACGTAAGCGACGTAAACAGCGTAATCATAAAAAATAATCTCATCAAAGACGTGCTCTACGGCATTGTGCTAAGCAAGGCAAACGACGTAACGATCGAGGGCAACGAAATTTCAAGCAATACCTACCGCACGAGTTTTAAAGGCGACGGCATCAAGCTTTGGTATTCCAATGCCAATAAAATTTTAAATAACGACGTCCACAACGTCCGCGACACCGTTTTTTACTTCTCAAACGGCAATCTCGTCGCAGGCAATAAAGGCCACAGCTGCCGTTATTCATTGCACTTTATGAACTCCGGGCATAACGTCGTGGAGGATAACTACTACGACGGCAACACCGTGGGATTATTTTTTATGTTTTCAAGCGATAATATCGCCAGACGTAACGTCGTGCGCAACGCAGACGGCGCTTACGGCGTAGGCATCGGCATGAAGGATAGCTCAAATTTTACAATCACCGACAATAAAGTTATCTACAACGCCCGCGGATTTTATCTAGATCAATCCCCCTATCAGCCGGGCTCACTTAACGTTTTTGAAAACAACGATATCGAATACAACAGCATCG
Source organism: uncultured Campylobacter sp. (assembly GCA_963527265.1). Lineage (GTDB taxonomy): Bacteria > Campylobacterota > Campylobacteria > Campylobacterales > Campylobacteraceae > Campylobacter_B. The sequence continues at coordinate 12,153 of CAURQQ010000028.1, forward strand.
GCGTGCAATTCCACGCCACGCAGCTAAAAAGCGTATTTAAAAACAATAAATTTAAAGGAAATATGGAGATCGTGCTAAACGATACGCCCCAATCCAAGCTCTTGCAAAACGAATGGAGTGGCAACTATTTTGACGATTACGACGGATTTGATCGCGATGGCGACGGCTACGGCGACGTTAGCTACAGCTCATATGCTTATGCCGACAGACTTTGGGCGCATAAACCGAGCGTGCGGTTTTTTTACGGCTCCAGCGGGATCGCGCTTTTAAATTTCATCTCCAAGCTCGCTCCGTTTTCAGAGCCTGAGCTACTGCTAAAAGATCCAAAACCCAGGATGAGGCAATGACAAAGAATAGACGCGAAGCGATAAAACTACTCGGCGGAGCGCTCGGGACACTCGGGGCAGCGAGCTTGTTTGCAGATGAAAATTCTGCAAATTTCGCGGGCGGCGGAGCGCAGAATTTAAACGAGCAAAATTCCGTAAATTCCACAGGACAAAATTCCGCGCCGAATTCTATAAAACAAAATTCTAGCGAGGATTCCGCCTCTTTATATCTGCGCCCGCCCGGAGCGCTAGCGGAACGAGGTTTTCGCTCTAGCTGTATCAAGTGCGGTCAATGCGTGCAGGTCTGCCCCTATCACAGCATCTATCTGCTTGATATTACGCATCTTTTTGACATCGGCACCCCGGTCATCGACGCCAAAGAGCGGGGCTGCTATCTTTGCGGCGCGCTTCCTTGCGTACTCGCCTGTCCAAGCGGAGCGCTCAGCCACGAGACGAACGAGCCTAAAAAGGTCAAAATGGGTATCGCCGTGATTAAAAATTTAAACGCCTGTTTGGCGTATCGCGGGCAGGTTTTAAAACCGGACGATCTACGCTTAAAGCCCGCCAAGACCGAACAGGAGCGCGAGCTAAACTCAGCGCTGGCGGCAAAAGAGGGCAAGCCCTGCGATCTATGTGCGTCGCTATGCCCTTACCCGCAGCCGCTTGATGCCATAGCGATGATAGAAGCAGGCAAGCATTTCGCTCCGCAGATCCGCAGCGCTTGCGTCGGCTGTGGCGCGTGCGCAGAGCTCTGCCCGGCGCGTATCATCGAGATAATCCCGCGGGCGGATTACAAATCAATCTATGAAGGAAAACAATGAAAAACTCTATTAAGTTCTACCTCTGCTCGCTAGCTGCGGCGCTTTTGCTATGCGGCTGCGGAGATGACGGCAGTTCAAGCTCCGCCGCGAAAAGCTCCGCGGGGCAAAATTCTGTCTCGCAAAATTCTGTAAGTTCAAATTCTACGCCGCAGAGCGTGGAACAAAATCATACTGCCAAGTCTCGCATAAGCGTTAAAAGCGGCGAAGCGCCCAAGAAGGACGATAAGTTCGTAAGCTACGATTTTTACGGTGAGCGAAATGTAAATTTTAACCTCAACGGCGATGTGAACGAAACGACCAAAAATATCGTGGCGTATTCGAGCATCAAAAATCAATATGAAAAGCTAAATTTCGACCTAATGAAAAAGCGCCTTGGGCACGATTTTATCCTGCGCTGTTCGGCGTGCCACGACGACTACGCCAACGGCATCATAGGCCCGTCGCTTCTGGATAAAACCGACGCGCAGATCGTGGATATGATTAAAAAGTATAAATTTAAAGAAAAGCCCAACCCACTTATGGTGCAGCTCGTAAACGGTATGAGCGAGCAGCAGATAGAGACGATGGCGAAAGAAATTTACGAGTTCAACCGACAATTTAAGGAGCAGAAATGAAACCGGGCAAAATTTTAGCTTTGATTTTGGGCGTAGCGCTGATCGCGCTGATGATCTTTATGGCTAGTTCGGATGATTCTAGCGCGCCGCAGCAAGAAGTCAAGCCGCAGGCGCAAACAAAGCCTGCACCGCAGAGCAAAAGCGTCGATCTTATCGATGATAAAGACGTAAAAAATATTAAAATTTTGCAGCAGAGCGTCAAAGAGCGCGATTTCAAGGTTAGTAGCTCCTATCTGGTAAGCTGCGCGCCTTGCCACGGCGATGATGGACGCGGTAAGATCGCTCCGCCGATCGGAGGCAAGAGCAAGGATCAAATTTTAGCAAGCCTCAAAGATTATAAGGCAGGCAAGATCAAAAACAGCCTAATGAGCGGGCTTTTAACCAACGTAAGCGACGAGAGCCTAGATAAGCTCGCGGATGAAATTTCAAAATTTAAAGAGTAGTCCTTGGATAAATATAATTCGCGATGCACGATCAAAAATACGAGCTTTTTCTCAACCTTCGCGCTTAGAAATAAAAGCGGCAAATGGCGCCCCAGCATTCGGGCTCTGCGCTACGCCACGGTATTTTTGGTGCATCTGCTTTTCGTGCTTTCCTTTCGCGCGGATATTCAAATTTTAGAAGGCGACATCAGCGGCTCGCGGATACTTGGCTTTCACCTAGCAGATCCTTTCGCGACTCTTGAGGTGATCGCCGCGCACAAGGATCTGCCGATAAATTTGCTCATCGGCTCGGGCACGATCTTGCTGTTTTATTTCATCGCGGGCGGCAAGGCGTTTTGCTCGTGGATCTGCCCCTACGGAGCGCTTAGCGAGATCGGCGAGAAGCTGCATAATACGCTAATTACCAAGCACATCATCAAGGAGCGCACCCTGCCTCGCGGTATGCGATATGCGATCTGGGCGGTGTTTTTGCTGCTAAGCGCGATTACTGATCTGCTCGTTTTTGAAATTTTTAACGTAGTTGGAATTTTATCGCGCTTCATCATCTACGGCTTTTCGCTGGCGGGGCTTTGGATCGTTTTTGTGTTTTTTCTCGAAGTATTTTTTAGCAGGCGGGTGTGGTGCACACACCTCTGCCCGCTAGGCAGCACCTACTCGCTTGCGGCAAAAGCAAGCCTAAGCAAGATTACTTGGGATAAGAGTAGGTGCGATCACTGCGGCGTTTGCCAAGATGTCTGCTTTGTCTCGCACGTGTTAGACATCACAAAAAAAAAGGCATCCGAAAACCTAGGCGATAAGAGCAAATTTATGCTAAAAGGGATCGACTGCACGCTGTGCGGACGCTGTATCGACGTGTGTCACCAAGACGCACTGAGTATCGGCAATAAGCTAAAAGATATGATCTAAGGAAGCCTATGATAGAGATTAAAAACGTAAGCAAGAAATTCGCAGATCAATTCGTTTTAAAAGATATCGATCTAAATATCGCGGACGGCGAGCAGGTGCTTTTCGTCGGGCAAAACGGCGCGGGCAAAAGCTCGCTGATGCGGACGATTCTAGGCGAATACATACCCACAAGCGGCAGCGTCACTATCGACGGATTTGATTCGTTTAAGCAGCGCAGCCGTGCTCTACGCGGTATCAGCTTCGTGCCGCAAACCCCGCCGCCGCTTAAGCTAAGCCTAAATGAGCTCATCTACTTCGCCGAGCGTACGGCTGACGCAAGCAGAGCAGACATCGTAAAATTTTGCGACGAAATGGAGCTTGATCTGAGTTCAAATTTAAACAAGCCATTTCATAAGCTATCCGGCGGTATGAAGCAGAAATTCTTAATCGCGCTAGCCTTCGGCAGGGCTAGCAAGGCGATGATTTTCGACGAGCCGACAGCCAATCTCGATCCGAGCGCGCGCGAGCATTTTAAGACGCTTTTGCGTAAGTATGCAAAAGACAGAAGCTTGATCTTTATCTCGCATAGGCTAGACGAGGTTGAAGGGCTGGTAAAAAGAATGATTTGTATGGATCTAGGGAGGATCGTAGATGATAAAAATGTTTAAATTTTTACTTTGCGCACTTGCGGCGCTTACGTTTTTAGGCTGCGGCGACGAGAAAGACTACGGCAACGTCCACTACGACAGGGACGTGTGCGAGCACTGCCAGATGGCGATCAGCGACAACCGCTTCAGCGTCGATGTGCGCGTGAACGGCAAAAATCACTACTTTGACGACATCGGTTGCTTGGTGGATTTTATGGTTACCAACGACAAGTTAAATTGGCTGAAGGACGCCAAAATTTATATCAACGACGCTAGCGGCAACGGCGAGTTTATCGACGCAAGAAGCGCATATTTTTACAAGGGCTTCAAAACTCCTATGTCGTTTGGCTGGGGCGCGTTTAAAAACAAGCAAGAGGGCAAGCAAGACTTCAGCTTCGATCAAGTAGTCGCGGCGCTTAAAGCAGGCGGCGGCTCGCACGGCATAGGAATGGGCAATATGGGTCGCGATGCGCACGGCAATATGGGAAGCATGCACGGTCATGGCGATATGGGCGGCATGAAGGACCCTCACTCCGCAGAGCACAGCATGAGCAGTATGGGGCATACTCACGGCTCAGATCATGGCATGGGCGGCGATGCGGGTAGCACGGCGCACTCTCAAGGCTCGCCGCACGATATGGGGCAGATGCACGAAAGTAACGGCACGGCGCACGATATGCATTCGGGGCACGCACATTAAGGATGTTTTAGCCAAGGCGAAATTTTAAGCGGCCCATGTTTTGCGCTAAATTTAAAGCGTGAAATTTCAGCGTGCCTCCCGTGCTGCCATGGATGAGATAAAATTTTACTTCGCAGCGTCGTGAATGACGGATAATAGGCGATACTGAACGACGCGATGTTTAAGCGCACTGCGAGCCGGAGCCGTAAATTTAAAATTTATGCGCGGTCCGCGGTCGCGGGCGGGCGCGAGGCAGAGATGGGTCTAGAAAACGACCGCAAAATTTCATATCGCAACGCGACTAAATTTAACGCGCGGCGCAAAATTCGCTCTACCGAATTAAAATTTACGCGGGCGCGCTAATTTAAAATTTCGCCGTAAATTTAAAATTTATCCGGTGCAGAATCTCGCCGCTTCGAGATTTTTAGAATTTTAAAATTTTATGCTGTGAGGCGCGCCCGACTTTAAAATTTTACGAAGCTGAAATTTAAGAGGTCTCGCAAAACGGCTAATTTTAAAACTACGGCGGATGACGGATAGCGGGCTGCGAACGACGCGCTGTTTGCAAGCGCCGCAAGCAAGCCGTAAATTTAAAATTTATGCGCGAGCTGTAGGCGCGGATCTGCAGTCGCAGGCGGCGGATAAAATTTCGCCGCCTGTTTAAACGCCAGACGGGCAAAATTTAAGGCCGCGAAATCCGCGCCGCAAAACGAGGCTAAAATTTAAAGACGAGCGGCGTATTTAAGCCGCGCAAGAAATCTAAATTTAAAGACGGGTGGCGCGTTTAAGACAAGGCGCACGTCCGCTTAAGCGCGGAGTCCAAGTATAAAGCCCAAGATCGCTTTATTTTAGAAAATTAAAGGAAAGAAATGAAAAATTTACTCACCATCGCTGCTTTGGATATCAAAGAATCCTTCCGATCGCGCTGGTTTTTGCTCTATCTGCTGATCTTTAGCGGGCTCGTGGCGGCGTTTTTCATCACGGGGGTGACCGACTCGCGCGTGCTCGGTTTTAGCGGGCTTTCGCGACTGCTGCTGCTGTTTATTCAGATCTGCATCATCATACTGCCCGTATTCGTGCTCGTCACCACCAGCAAGGCGATCCTAGCCGATCGCGACCTAAACATCTTAGAATACCTGCTAAGCTTCCCGATCTCGCAGGCGCAGTATTACTACGGCAAGGCGCTAGGACGGCTATTTGGGGTGTTCGTGCCGATATTTTTGTCGCTACTTTTGGCGATCGTTTGGGGCGCGATCAAAGGCACGGGCATTCCATGGGCGATCTGCCTGCTTTATACGGGGCTGCTTTTTAGCTTGTGTGCGGCATTTTTAGGGATCGCGTTTTTGATCTGCGCCGTTTCAAAAAGCCAAGAGATGGGGCTTGGGCTCGCGTTTTTCGTCTGGCTTTTCTGCCTTGCGTTTTTGGATCTCGTGCTGATCGGACTGCTCGCAAAAACGGGAGTGAACGAAAATCTGATCTTTGCGATCGCCCTAGCAAACCCGATGGAGGACTTCCGCATCGCCGCCATCAGCCTGTTTGATCCCGATCTTGCGGTCATCGGCACGACGGCGTATTTTATCCTAGATCACTTCGGGCGCGGGCTTTTCATCGCCTTTTCGCTGCTCTATCCGATTGCGCTGGGCGCGGCAAGCCTCGTCTTGGGCTATTTTATCTTTAGATCGAAGGATTTAGCGTGAAATTTCCACTCATTTTGGCGGCATTTATAGCGCTTTGCGGCGCAGCTGAGATGCAAAATTCCGCGGCTCAGAGCTCTGGCTCGGCACAGAATTTAGGCGTGCCTGATAATACGGGCTCCGGCGTGGCGCAGAATTCTAAAAGCGTGCGCGAGATCGCGTGGCTTAAAGACGTAAATCTCACCTGCGCCAAATACGGCATCGATACTAGCGCGCACCCTGAATTTCGCGCCTATGCAAGGCTCAAAGACGACAGCGCGCTCGCGTTTGCTTCGCCCAAGGCGATGTTTGCATATTTTTTTGAAGACGAGAGCTCGGGCGCAAATTTTAGCGGAGCTTCCGCTGGAGCGAATTCTGAGAGCAAAAATCCAGCTAGCGGCAATTTAGGCGAGGCAAATTCCACTGATGCGAATTTCGGCGGTGCGGAACTTTACGTCACCGATTACGCAAGCGGCGAAATTTTGCAGGCACAGGACGCGTTTTATGTATTCGGCAGCGTGCTGCAAAGCGCCAGAGGCGACGATCTTATCACGTTTGCGAGATTGCGCGACGCGCAGGACTTCATGCGCGAGAAAAAGGGGCATAAAATTTTGCAGTTTCGAGAAATCTCCGCCAAGCTGATCGATTATCTAAGATGATCGAGCCGCTTGGCAAAATTTAAATCCAGCTATTTTAGTATATTTTATTCATAAAAATTTATCTTTTATTTTAGTGCGCTATTAAGGGAATTTAAAGCAATTAAAAAATACAATCACGTTAAATTTTATCTATAAGAATTAAATAGTGTAGTTTTTCAGTATATTTATTGAGCTCTACATTCTCGCTTATTTTTAAAATAAATTTTAAGGAGACGTCATGGCAAACGACAAAATCGCAAAACAAAAAGGCTCACACAAGAAGGCTGCGACGGATGAAAATTCTGCTGCGAATACGGGAGAAAATTCCGCCGCAGAGGCGCTCAAAAGCTCCGCTGCGTCCGTTTTTGATAACAGCGCAAATAGCGCTCAAAATTCCACCGCAAATTCTACGACTTCCGCCTCGCTTACTCGCGACAAAATTTCTAAAAATCGCGCCACGGGCGAGAATTCCTGCGACGAGTGCGACTGCGAAGCCAAAAATTCCGCACCGAGTTACGATGATAGCGCAAGCTCTGCTTCAAGCACGAACTTTGCAGCGCACTCAAGCGCTCAAAGCGCAAGCAACGCTCAAAATTCCGCGATAGGCTCTACAATAAATTCCATGGCCAATTCTTTGACAAATTCCATCTCAAATCCTGCGAAGAGCCCAAGCAGCAAAGACCACTTCTCTTGTTTGCACGAGCATAGCGATAGCTCCGCAACCCACTCACACCTACACGACGAAGATCTTGCGACCCACTCGCACGATCAAGAAGAGAACCTCGCAGCTTATTTGCACGAATACGGCGCAAATTCTGCGGCGTCTTCGCATAAGTACGACGAGAATTCCACCATCAGCTCGCACGAGCACGACAAACATTGCCATGATCACAAGCCCCACTCTCATCGCGCGATTATCGGATTTGACGAGCACGGCATCCCAAAAGTTTTAGTGCCCGCAGAGGCTAGCCCGCACACACATAAAGACGCGCAGGGCAATCTTTTCGAGCATTTTCACGAGGCGGAATTTACGGCGGATTATATGAAGGCGGTGCTTGAATACAAAAAGACCTTCCCCTCAAAGCAAGAAGTACTTGAGAAAACCCCTGATCCCGCCGTGCGCGAAATGATGCTTAGGATGGAGCAGATCGGCGTAGATACGGCGTTTGATCGTTTCGATAAACAGATGCCGATGTGTAGCTATGGGCTTAGCGGAGTATGCTGTAAGATCTGCAATATGGGACCTTGCAAAATTACTAAAAAGGCCGATCGCGGCACTTGCGGTGCAGACGCCGATCTCATCGTATCGCGCAACCTACTGCGTCAAGTAGCTGCGGGCGTAGCTCAACACGGCGCGCACGCCAGAGAGCTTCTGCTGTCGCTAAAATGGGCGGCGCAAGGCAAGCTAGATCTGCCAATCATAGGCGAATACAAAATCATAAATACCGCCAAAGCCTTTGGGATTCCAACTGAAGGCAGAGAGTTAAAAGAGGTAGCGATTGAGCTTGCCGATACGCTTTTAACAGATCTTTCGCAAAGCAGCGGCGAGTATAAAACCATCACCGCGCTCGCACCCAAGGAGCGTCAAGAGGTATGGCGCAAGCTGGATATCTTGCCGATTAGTGCATATAACGAAGTCTTTGAGGCGTATCACCGAACGGGTGTAGGCACGGACGGAGACTGGCGCAGCGTGATGCAGCATCTTTTGCGCTGTGGGCTTGCTTTTACATTCACTGGCGTCGTAGCTGCGAATATCGCTACGGATTCGCTATTTGGCGTAGGAGATCGCGTAACTTCCAAAAGCAATATGGGCGCACTCAAAAAAGGCTGGGTCAATATCGCCGTGCACGGACATCTGCCGACATTAGTAAGTCTAATAGTGGAGATTGGAAATTCTAAGGAGTACCAAGACAAGGCTCGCGCAATAGGCGCGCAGGGGATCGCATTTTACGGCGTGTGCTGTTCTGGACTATCGGCGATGTATCGTAACTGGGGCGTCGTGCCGCTCTCAAACGCCGTAACTGCCGAACTCGTCATAGGTACGGGCGCGCTTGATCTGTGGGTCGCCGATGTCCAAGATGTCTATCCTGCGATCATGGACGTGGCTAACTGCTTCCAGACCAAGGTCGTTACCACAAGCTCATCAGCTAGACTTCCCGGAGCCGAGCATATAGGCTACGATCATCACCATAGTAATATCGCCGATACTAGGAATTTAGCGCGTAAAATTCTAGACCGCGCATTGCAATCTCACGAAAAGCGCAAGGGACTGCCGGTATATATCCCGCCGTATGAAGTCGAGGCCGAAGTGGGCTTTTCGGTAGAATTCGTCCATAAGCACTACGGCGGCATGGAGCCGTTAGCGCACGCGCTAAAAAGCGGTGAAATTTTAGGCATCGTAAATATGGTCGGCTGCACCAATCCTAAAGTGCCTTATGAGCGCGCTATCATAGATGTCGCACAAACCCTAATCGAAAATAACGTCCTAATCCTAACCAACGGCTGCGCGTCGTTCCCGCTAATGAAGCTGGGCTTTTGCCAAAAAAGCGCGTATAAAAAAGCAGGCGCGTCGCTGCGGGCGTTTTTAGAAAAAGACGAGCTTCCGCCGGTATGGCACGTGGGTGAGTGTATCGACAATACCCGCTCCAGCGGAATTTTCGCAGGTATCGCAGGGGTGCTAGGCAAAAATCTCTACGAGCTGCCGCTTGCCTTCACCTCTCCCGAGTGGGCGAACGAAAAGGGCGTCGATGCCTCGCTCGGATTCCGCCTGATGGGTATCGACTCGTATCACTGCGTCGAGTATCAAATCCACGGCTCCGCAAACGTCATACACTTTTTCAAAGAGGGCACCAGGCGTGCGCTTGGCTCTGTGATGCACGTAGATACCGATCCGGTCGCGCTTGCGCTAAAAATGGTAAGCGACATGCGCTTAAAACGCAAATCCCTAGGCTGGCAGTAGCAACGGACGGATTCATTTCGCATCGTATTTTAAGCGATGCGAAATTCCTTGGTAAAATTTAACCTCTTGCGGGCAAATAAAATCCCACAGCTAAACGAGCAGTAAAATTCTACAACTAAGTGGCTAGCAAAACCGAGGTCAAATAAAGATAAAATTTTCGCGCAGCATCCGTTCGTGAAATTTTAAATCAAATCTTCAGATTTTGTATAAAATTTCGCCGCGCGCTATGTCTGCTGCTAAATAGACGAAATTTAGCCGGGCAAAATTCCGCCATCGAGCTTAAGTCTATCTTTCGCGAACGGATGAAATTTTAAAATTCCATCTTGGCGTAAATTTCGTAGACGTTCATCTGAAATCCGCAAGTTAAATTTTGCTGAAAGTCTTATTACACGGAGCTGCACGCCATTAGATTCGCTCACGTATATGAAAGCCGAAATCATAAAAATTTAATATGATATATGCTAAAATGCCACATCTATTTAAGGATTTAGATGTATAAATCAAAGCCGCTGCAGTCTCTAAGTCATTATCGGTAGAAGACATCGTGCGAGGCGGAGGCGCTGCCGTCAAGCCCTGCGTTTGGCAGCTTGAGGCGGTGCGGCAAAAGCGCATCTATGCTGCGCCTGCAAACATTTTCGGACGAAACCGCACGGGCGCGAGGACGTCACTACAAATCTTGCAGGCGGCTAAAATTTTCATCAGGATCTTTTCTGAAATATTGATCTTGGAGCTATCACGAAAGAATTTTACCGCAAGCCTTTCGCCTACGAGCCGGAAAGCGGAATTTTAAGCGTGTTTCAACGAGGCGAAATTTCAAAGGTTAAATTCAAGACAAAAGATAAAATTTAAAGCAAGGGAAGGTATGAAAAATTTTAAATTTATGCTCGTGCTACTGATACTGGCGACGATTGCAGCGGTCGCGATATCGCTTTGTATAGGGCGCTTCGGTCTAAGCATCACCGAGGTTTTAAAAGCGCTTAGCGGCGGCGAAGTAGCGCAAAACGTCCACAACGTCGTTATGGATGTGCGCCTGCCGCGCATCATCGCAGCAGTGCTCGTGGGTGCGGCGCTGGGCATCAGCGGCACGGCGTATCAAGGCGTCTTTAAAAACCAGCTCGTCTCGCCCGATCTTTTAGGCGTCAGCGCCGGAGCTTGCGTGGGCGCGGCGATCGCGATCCTGCTTGATCTAAACATCCTTTTGATCCAGCTTTTCGCTTTTGTTTTCGGGCTTGCCGCGGTTTGTATTACGCTTCTGATCACGCGAGCGCTGCGTTCAAGCGCCACCATAATGCTCGTGCTTGCGGGCATCATCGTAAGCGGTCTGATGGGCGCACTGATCGGATTTTTAAAATTTATGGCAGATCCCGAGACGAAGCTTGCAGACATTGTGTATTGGCAGCTAGGAAGCCTCGCGAAGGTCGATCCCTCCGTGCTAACGATGATAGTGCCGGTGATGGGGGTTTGTATCGTGGTCTTGGTGTTGATGAGCTACCGTATAAACGTCCTATCCATGGGCGATGCGACCGCGGCGAAGCTCGGCGTAAACGTCGTGCTAGAGCGGGGCATCATCATCGTCTGCGCGACGCTGCTAACCGCAAGTAGCGTGTGTATCAGCGGCATAGTCGCGTGGGTTGGGCTTTTGATGCCGCATCTAACGCGCATGATCGTGGGCGTGAGCAACACCAAGGCGATCCCCGCGAGCATATTTTTAAGCGCGATCTTCGTGCTCATCGTAGACGACGTAGCGCGCAGTATAAATCAAAGCGAGATCCCGTTAGGGGTGCTTACGGGCTTTATCGGCACGCTATTTTTTATATTCATCCTGCTTAAAAACAAAAGGAAACTAAATGGTTAGGATCGAGAGCTTAGACTTCGGCTACGTAAAATCCGCCCCTCTGACGCTGCGCGACGTGAATTTCAACCTCGAAGCGGGCGCGATGCTGACGATTTTGGGGCAAAACGGCGCGGGCAAATCGACGCTTTTAAATTTAATCAGCGGCACGCTTGAGCCCCTGCGCGGTAAAATTTTTATTGGCGGCAAGGATATGGCGAGCCTTAACGCCAAAGAGCGCGCCGAGATCATCGGCTATGTCTCGCAAAGCGAGGTCTGCGAGTACGACTACAGCGTCTTCGAATACGTCCTGATGGGGCGCACGGCGCATATCGGGATCTTTTCGCAGCCGAGCCAAAACGACTATAAACTCGCGCAGCGCTACATGAAAATGCTTGAAATTTGGCACATAAAAGACAAGATCATCACGCGCCTAAGCGGCGGCCAGAGGCAGATGGCGTCCATCGCGCGCGCCCTTTGCAGCGAGCCTAAGATCGTGATCTTCGACGAGCCTACCTCGGCGCTGGATTTTGCCAACCAATACAAATTCCTCCGCGCTACAAAAGAGCTTCTCAAAAACGGCTACACCGTCGTTTTAGCCACGCACAATCCCGACTTCGCACTGCTTTTAGGCGGATACGTCGCGCTCGTAAAAGGCGGCGGCGAGGTCGCATACGGCAAGGCTGAGCAGATCATAAAAAGCGAAATTTTAAGCAAGCTATACGATCTGAAGCTCGACGTCAGCTACAACGAAAAGGTCGGTCGCGTCTGCTGCTTGACGTATCCGTTTTGATCTTAACTTCGCGGACGAGCACAGCTCGTCCTTGCGACGGGGAGCTTCGCTCCCTCGACCCACCTAAAGTTACAGAAATTTTACTGCGCAAAATTTTAAAATTTATCGGTTCAACTTCTCGGCTCGAACAAGGTCCGAGCCTGCGAGCGGGGCTCTGCCCCACGCCCCGCTAAAGTTACGGCAGGCTAGCGCCTGCATTTTTATCGGTTTAACTTCGCGCGATGGCTAAGCCGCCGCTGCGACGGGGAGCTTCACTATTTCTCGCGAAGGCTAGAAAGCGCCCCGCGCTTCCTTCGCATTGCTTCGCTCGCCTAAAGTTACAGAAATTTTACTGCGCAAAATTTTAAAATTTATCGGTTTTACTTCGCGAAGGGGTACGGCTCGTCCTTAAAATAGAAGCTTCGAAATTTTAAAATTTTATCGCTTCGGCTGCGCGAGCGAGAGGACTTAATGGGCGCCAGCGGCGGTAAAATTTTAGCCTCTGCGGCAGAGTTTTTACGGCGGCTAAATTTTAAAATTTCAAAGCGGGCGGCGGGGCCGGAATTTTAAAATTCGCTCTAAATTTTAAGCATAAAAATCAAAATTTATCGTTACAATTACGTAAAATTTTTAAGGAGCGAAAATGAAAAAAATAGTTCTTTTAAGCGTAGCTGCGGCGCTTGCCGTAAATTTAAGCGCGCAGGAAAATAGCCTTGAGATCTACGCGAACTCCGCCTTCTTGTACCAAAACTTCGGCGCGCAAAAATCAAGCTTTAGCGTGAACGTGCCGGAGTACTTGGACATCCGCAGCATCGAGATTGCGGGCTCTTGCGAAGTGCGCGAATTGTCTTTGGGAGAGATCGAGCCCGTGAAAAACGCGGAATTCGCCAAAAAAGAGGCGGACGAAAAGAGCCTGCGCGAGCTAAGCGACCGCCTGGTCGCGCTTAAGGCGCAGCAGCGCTTTTTAAGCGATTTTGCGAGCTTAAAAGATAGAAGCTTGGCGAGCTTAAAGGCGGATTCTCAAAAAATTTACGACGAAGTCTTGCTTGTAGCGGGCGAAATTTCAAAGACGGACGAGCAAATCGGAAAGCTCAAAGAGAAAATTTCAAAATACCGGATCAAGAACGAGCGTCGCTTAAACGCGAACTTTGGCTGCGATCCGAGCTTCGTAAAAATAAGCTACCCCGTTGACGTAAGCGCCTACACGCACAACGAGCTCTCCGCAGATCTTACTAGCGGCAAAATCGAGGTCGCGCAAAAGCTCTCGGTGCAAAATCCGCTAAACGCCGAGCTAGCGAATTTAACGATCGCGCTGTATCCTTACGAGTACTCCTCGCAGACCGCGCCGCAGCCGTTTTACCCGTGGTATGAGGGCGAGCCTGTAGAACCCGAGCTCGCAACGGCTTATAAAAAGGATGTGATGCTAGAGGTGGCGGATATGCAGAGAGCGCCTGCGGCGGAGGCTAGATCGTCGTATGCAAGGACGGGCTCGAATATCGAAAGCTCGCTCTCAAAGGTGTGGAAAATTAGCGGCGTGAGCCTCAAAGCGGGCGAGGCGGGCGAGTTCAGCTTCGATAAACAGAGCCTAGATGCGAAATTTGATCTGCTCATCGACGGCTACGGCAGCGAGGCGGCCTATGTGCGGGCTAAATTTATCCCCGAAAGAAGCATAGAGGAGAGCGAAACGCTAATAAAGCTCGACGGCGTGCAGATCGGGCTCGTGCATCTAGGCTTTGCCGCAAACTCCGAAGCTACGGCATATCTGGGTAAAAACAGCCTGATCGAAGTTAAAAAAGAGCAGGCGAACAACTTCACGAAAAACTCCTTTTTCGGCGGCGAAAGCAAAAATTCCATGGCCTGGGATTACGAGATCAAAAATAGCTCCAAGCGCGCGTGGAACGTGGTTTTGCAAGAGCGAGCGCCCGTTTCGACGCACGAAGACGTAAAGGTCGCGCTGAAAAACTCGCCCGAGCAGAGCAGCCTCGGCAAGGACGGACTACTTAGCTGGGACTTTGAGCTAAAGCCGGGCGAGAGCAAAAAGATCCACTTCGGCTACGAGCTAAGCAAACCGAAGAAATAACGAGCTTTGGCGCGGCGCGGTTAAATTTTGCAAAGCGGAGTAGCTTTTGCGGTGCGGCTAAATTTTATGCGACACCGTTTTATGAGACAGGCTCCCCTTTCGCCGCGCCGCTGAATTTTACGCGCCAGACCGACTTTTTACGGCGCGATTAAATTTTGCCGGCATAAAACCAAGGCGCGGCTTTAGAGCTTATCTGAAATTTTTGGCGCCGCGCCGAGTAAAATTTGAGTGCCGCGAAAACCAAAATTTAAATATTACGGCGATTTAAAATTGGCTAGCGCGAGATATGAAATTTAGCGATACAAAGGGGTTTGGCGTGGGTAGAAAAACTTTTAGCATCGCGTAAATTTATCTCAAATTTAAAAAGCTCAGGGCGATGAACGCGGAGCAAAGCTATAAATTTTACGCGGCGGCGAGGTGTGCGTTTGCTTCACTGGCGACATTTAAAGGACCCATTATGAAATTTCGCAAACTTAAAATCAAAATCCTAGTCGCAGCGCTACTTCTAGCGGCGATACTCTGCGCCGCATTTATCCGTATAATCCCAGATTTTTCCACTTCACGAGGCTTCGCGATAGTTTCTACTTTCGACTACAACAAATACAAGCAAGGATACTGCCTTAAAGAGAATAGAGCTTTAAGCAACGAAGAATTGCTTCAAAATGCCGCTATAAATTATTTTAAAAGATATCACGACTATGAGGTTCTGCGAAATACCATTATCGATGAGCACGATATAAAAATTTTCGGCCATAGTTTTTATACGGCGCACATCTCCAAGCTCTATCTAATCGGCGATTTTAATGAAGAAAACTGGTTTGATTTTTTGGTTGAAAATACCGATAGAAAGAGTTTTGATTATGAGATAAAAGACAAGACGCAAATAGATATCTCCAATCTATCAAAATATTTTGTGTATAAGGATGAAATTTTGGGCTTTAGACAGCCTATTATCTTATCGGAAGAGAAAAATCCGCTTCATGGTGGAAAAATGTTTTTAGAAAAATCATTTTTAATAAAAGAGAATAAATTTTTTGTGAATTATGCCAGACCTGGTTATATAAGTTGGTATATCGAGCTTAACAATAAAGAAGATTTAACAAAAATCAAAAGCAAAGAAAATTTAATGCGAATAAAAAACGAATATGAGAACTTAGAAAACTTTAACAAAGTCTTAGCTTATACTCATATGAAGCATTTGCGGCGTAAATTCTCATACGATAATTGTGGAAATATAAATTTTGATATCAAAGCTCCGGCGGAACAGGAGCTGGATATGTGGATTCACGGCGGATAAAGTTAGTCGAAGCTTTATCTTAACGAATTTAACCGAAAAAGGATAAGAGATGGGCAAAAAAGAAACTGTTTTTAGATTAGAATTAGAGGGTAATTACGGAGCCGATATATTGAGTTATTATTTATGGGGAAAGAAAACTCCTCCTGGTCCAAAAGAATTAGCCTCTAACGAATGGATGGATAGAAAAGGACTGATATGAAATTCTACAGGTCTATTAAATTTAAAGCCCTAGCGGGCACGCTGCTTCTTATAATAATACTCTGCGCCATATTTATCCGCATCGTGCCAGATTTTTCCACTTCACGAGGCTTCGCCGTAGTTTCCCTCCCCGATTACAACAAATACAAGCAAGGATACTGCCTAAAAGAGGATAGAATTTTACCCAAAGAGGAGCTGTATAAAAGAGTAGCAGGAGCGTATTTAGATTATGATATAAAACTAGATTGGATGATTGACGATTACAAATTTAAAACCTACGGTAGTTTTTGGCATAGTAGATACGAAGTTGCGTACTATGAACTAGAAAATATAAACTTATCGAATTGTTTTGAAGTATTAGAAAAATATTATCAAGAGGGAAAAACGACGGAGGAGATACTGATGAAAGAGCTAAAGGCTAAAAAAACCGATCCAAAGAAATATCTAAAAATAAATTTGAACGATATGAGCGTTGGATTTGATAGACCGATAGTTGGAATAGATGGTAGCGAGAATGATGTTACTGGCACTTTGCTCCTTGATAAATTCGCTATATTTAACGGCAATTATATGCAATTTAACCATTCGGAGTATCTGTGCGATACGAGAGAGAGAGGAAATTTTATTATCGTGAAGAAATACTATAAAGAGAGAAAAAATGCCGTAGTCGGTATTGGAAAAGGGTTTAAATTTGATAACTGCGGTAATATAAATTATCCGCTGGAAGAATATTATTTGGGATGTAGAGATATAGAGATGCGCTAAATTCTCTAATATGAATTTTGTTAAAAAATTTAAGGGACTTAAGACCGATGGATGCGGAGCAAAGGTATAAATTTCACAGGACGGCGAGATATTTGCTGGCGGTGCCGATAGTTTTCTTGCTTGATTGGTGGGCGGCGGCATTGAT
>CAURQQ010000029.1:0-28911 GCA_963527265.1 uncultured Campylobacter sp.
GGGCATGCCCTGACGAAAAAGGCTTTGGCGTAGGCTCTATGTTTAACGTAAACGGGAGCTTCCGCTACGGTATCTCAGTCGATCCAAGAACCGGCAAACGCTATATGAACGAGCTAGCGGACCGCCGCACCCGCTCTCAAGCTATGTTTAAAGTAATCGACGCAAAAGCAGATATCTATCCTATCAACTTCTGTGATAGCGATGGTGTAAAAAATATGGTCATACCTGAGCACTACACCAAACCGCTGGAATCTGGCGTACTAAAGAAATTTGAAACTCTAGACGAGCTAGCTGCAGCTTATAAAATCCCTGCTGCAGAGCTAAAAAAGACAGTCGAGAGATATAACAGCTTCGTTAAATCAGGCAAGGACGAAGACTTTGGCAAACCTATGGATAAAACCACTACAAACGGCGTAGATATCTCTAAACCGCCTTTCTACGCTATGCGCGGTACGCCAAAACTCCACCACACCATGGGCGGTATCGACATCAATACCAAAGCTCAGGTTATCTCTCTACAAACAGAGATGCCTATCCCAAGATTGTTTGCCGCAGGCGAGATCACGGGCGGCGTACACGGAGCTAGCCGTTTAGGTAGCGTGGCGATAGCTGACTGCTTAACGTTTGGTATGATAGCCGGCGAGAATATAGGCTAATTTACGGCGTCTTTCGGACGCTTTTTGCGGAGCTTGCTAAAATTTTGCTTGGCAGACTATTTTGTCTAGCCTGCGCAAAATTTTAGCCGCGCAACCCCAAAAATCGCCTCGAAATACTTGCAAATCTTATTTCGTATCGCAGGTCAAATTTAAGATTAAATTCGAGAATTCGGCTTGCGATACTTTTAAATTTAAAGTCAAATCTATAAAATTTACTCCGCCAAAATTTAAAACTCGCAGCGCGACAACGCCAAATTAAATTTAAACCTGCGCGCAGGCACCACAAATATAATACTTAGAAAAAAAAGAGAGCTGTTTTAGAAATTTTAGCCAAAAGTGCGCCGCGCACAACTCAAAACATAAAATTTAAAATAAGCCGTTTTCGATATAATTTTCAAAAATTTCGGAGCGGAAAATGGGTAGAAAAGAGCTTCTGGGCGGCGCAAAACGTATCGTCGTAAAAATCGGTACCTCAACGCTTACCAATGCGGACGGTTCGCTAAATGAGCGACTCATCAAAAGTCTAGTCGCGCAAATTTGCAAGCTAAAAGATGCGGGTTTTTGCGTGGCTTTGGTAAGCTCGGGCGCCGTGGGCGCGGGCATGGGGCTGCTAGGTATCGCGCAAAGACCCAAAATTTTAAGCCGCAAGCAGGCTCTGGCGGCGGTCGGGCAGGTCGCGCTGATGCATCTTTACGAGCGGCTGTTTTGGGCGCATGACCGCATTATCGCGCAGCTGCTGTTAAGCCGAGACGATTTTAGCAACAGGGCGCGCTATCTTAGCGTGCGAAACGTCTGCGCGGAGCTACTCTCGCGCGGCATCGTACCGATCATAAACGAAAACGATCCCGTCGTAGCAGATGAACTGAAAGTGGGCGATAACGACACACTAAGCGCGCTAGTAGCGGGGCTAATCGATGCTGATCTGCTCGTGATTTTAAGCGATATCGACGGGCTGTACGACAAAAATCCGAGCGAGCACGCGGACGCAAAACTTTTAAACTTTATTGAAAAAATCGACGAGCGCGTCGTCAAAATGGCAGGCGACGAGGGCAGTAAATTCGGCACGGGCGGCATGGCGACCAAGATCGCGGCGGCGCAAATGGCAAATCAGATCGGCACGAGTCTGATCATCGCAAACGGGCGTACGGACGGAATTTTGCTTAAAATAGCGGCGGGCGACGAGGTCGGCACCCTCTTTAGCGCGGGCGCGGCGCGGCTTAGTTCGCGCAAATACTGGCTCGCATACGGCGCGATCAGCAAAGGCGCGGTGATTATCGACGCGGGGGCGGCAGAGGCGATAAAATCGGGCAAAAGCCTGCTTGCGGTCGGGATTGCCGAGGTGCGCGGTGAGTTTGAGCGCGGCGAGATCGTAAACGTCTGCGCGACTGACGGCAAGCTGCTGGCGCACGGCATTAGCAACTATTCAAGCTGCGAGCTTGCGCGCATAGCGGGCGCAAAAAGCGATGAGATAGAGCATGCTTTAGGCTACAAAAGCGACGATGACGCGATCCACGCGGATAATATCGCGCTGCAATGAAATTTTAGCCGTGTTCGCGCGTTTAAATTTTAAACAGAGGGCGAAGATGAAAAAGATTATATTTTTTGCGCTACTTTTGACGGGCGCGGCTTGGACGGCAAAATTTGACGAACCGGGCGCCGATAAAAACGGCAAACTAGACGTTCTTGGGCTGCGCGGATATGAGCCGGCGGATTACGTAAAACGCCATGTGCGAATTTGGAACGAGAAGGTTGGGCATAATGCCGAGAAATAGCTAAAGAAGGGATTTATGGCATGAGTTTGGCTGATAGTAAATTTACAGCATAGGGAGCAATCTTTGAGAAAATGAATAAAAGCATACTTTACAATACTGCCACAAATACGGCAGTGGCGATATTCTTTGCTAGACTAGCCCGCGTAGCTTGCGATTTTTTATAAGTCAAGGAAACACAATGAGTGAAATTTTGAATGAAAATATAGAATTTGGAGTGTCTTTCCTTTCGGATACTCGCTTAATTCATAGCGATGAGACCTCCAAATTGGTACTATTATAACAAAAGATGATTAAATGTATCTTGAAAGTGTAATCTGTAAAAAACTATGTGAAAACTTAGACTGTGATGCAACGAAAATGCCGGGCTTCGGTAAACTTAAAAATTCTATTGCACTGCTTCACAATAAATATTTGTTGGGTGCTTGTAAAGAAGCTGCCGTCATTATTAAAAAATATGCCAAAAATAATGTTGACATCTTTGATTTAGTCATTTCAATCTATAATAAACGCATAAAATCGCACCACGAAATGTTTTTAATCATCCATATTTTTGAAACAGCATTGCGTTCTAAAGTTGCACTAGTACTATCTGAAATTTATAGTTCAAATTCTAACGCCGACGACTGGTTTTTATACGGAAAAAATGCGAAGCTAATAAAACAAGCTGCCCACATAGCGCAGACCAAAAAGGTTAATCTAACAGAGCAAATGAATAGCTTTGAGGTGCTTGATTTATTTACGCTAGGTGATTTGCAAAACGTCATAGGCTCGAATTGGAGCGATTTCAGAGATATTTTTGCAAGCGTGTGCGAATACAAGGGGCAAAAGTTGCCAGAATACGGCACAAAAAATAGTCTTTTAAATGTATTTTCTATGATTCGTAAGGCACGCAATGATATCTTTCACAATAATCCGCCAAAAACAAAAGCAAAATCAATAACTGTAAATATTGAAATTTTGCTATTACGACTGGGGTTTAACCTAAATGATGCATTTAAAAATATATCAAATTTAAACCATATGGTAAACTTAAAATATAAATATGATTAAGGAGTAAAAATGAATGAAATTTTAGATATATGTAAGCGTGCGAAGGCCGCTTGCGGCGAGCTTTTGAGACTTGGTAGCAAGGCTAAATTTGAAATTTTAAACGCCGTGGCGGACGAGCTGCTCGCGCAAAAGGATGCGATAAAAGCGACAAACGCCAAAGACCTTACAAACGGCGAGAAATCGAGCTTGAGTGCGGCGTTGCTGGACCGCCTAAGGCTAACCGACGCTCGTATCGAGGCGATGGCGCAGGGCGTGCGCGAAGTGGCGGGATTTGCAGAGGTCGTGGGCGAAAATCTAGGCGGCTGGAGCCATCCAAACGGCATGCAAATCAGCCGCATCCGAGTGCCACTGGGTGTGCTGGGTATCATCTACGAGAGCCGTCCAAACGTCAGTATCGACGCGGCGGCTCTGGCGCTAAAAAGCGGCAACGCAGCGATCCTGCGAGGCAGTGCTAGCGCGCTAAATTCGAACATTTTTTTAGTAAATTTATTTAACGAAGCGGGGGCGAAATTTGGCTTACCGGGCGGCGCGGTGCAGCTCGTGGAGAGCGCCGAACGCGAAGTAGTGGCGCAAATGGCGAAAATGGGCGAGTATATCGACGTTTTAATACCGCGAGGCGGCAAGAGCTTAAAAGATTTTATCGCACAAAACGCGACAGTGCCGATCATCATGACGGGCGCGGGGGTGTGCCACAGCTTCGTCGATGAGAGCGCAAATTTAAGCGAAGCGGCAAAGATAATCAAAAACGCCAAAACCCAGCGTCCAAGCGTCTGTAACGCCGTTGAGTGCGTGCTTTTGCATGAGCGCGTGGCGGGCGAAATTTTACCGGAGCTTGTGCGCGAGATGCCAGAGGTCGAGTTTCGCGTGAGCTCGGAGCTTTTGGACGCGTGCGAGTCGGATCTGCGAGGCGCAAAAAACGTCAAACTTGCAGGCGAGAGCGACTTTGGCGCCGAGTTTTTGGATCTCGTGCTAGCCGTGCGCGCGGTGCGAGATACGTATGAGGCGATCAGCTTTATAAACGCGCATTCCAGCGGGCATTCGGACGCAATTTTGAGTGAAAACTACGCAAACATCGAGCGGTTTTTAAACGAAGTCGGCAGCGCGATCGTCTACGCCAATGCCTCGACGCGCTTTAGCGACGGCAGCGAGTTTGGGTTCGGCGGCGAGATCGGCATCAGCACGCAAAAGCTGCACGCCAGAGGGCCGATGGGGGTGAGGGAGCTCACGACCTACAAATACGTCGTCCGCGGAGACGGGCAAATTCGTTAGCGGCTCGTCTTTTTCTAAAAGGCTCGTCTTGCGAGCGATTTTGAGAGAAATTTTGCTTCTCTTGCGCTCGCAACTGCAAGCAGAAGTCTAGCTTGCGCAAATTTTAGATTCTAACTCAAAAAATTACCTCGAAATACTTGCAAATCTTATTTTGTATCGCAGGCCGAATTTGGTCTGCGATACTTTTACCTAATAAACTTAAAATTTTATAAATCACCTCTGTCAAAATTTTAAAAATATATGACGCTAAAACTTTGCCGCGCGGGCGAAATTTTGTATCACGTCTTACTAAAATTTAGAATTTTTAATAAAAATTATATATTCCGCACGATATAATCGCACATCTGCTCGCAGCGCGAGCGATAGCTAAATTTCAAGGAGATGCAATGAAAATATTTAAAGCCCTGCTCGCAACAGCGCTGATCACCGCTACCCTAAGCGCTAAGACGCTAAAAGAGGGCACGCTCGTAATAGCCACGGAGGGGACTTACTCGCCGTATTCTTTCTATGATGAGAAAAATAATCTTACCGGCTTTGATGTCGATATCGCTCGCGCACTGGCAAAAGAGCTAGGGCTAAAGGCGGAATTTTTAACCGCGCCGTGGGATGCGATGCTCGCGGCATTTGACGCAGGCAAAGCGGACATAGCGATGAATCAAGTAAGCATCACGCAGGAACGCAAGAAAAAATATAATTTCAGCGAGCCTTATACCGTAGCTTACGCTGCGCTGGTAGTACGAGCTGATAACGAGGAGATTAAGAGTTTTGCGGATCTTAAAGGCAAAAAAAGCGTCCACTCCGCTACCAGTAACTGGGCTGACATGGCGCGCAGCTACGGCGCCGAGATCGTTACAGCAGACGGATTTAGCAAGGGTGTGGAGCTCATCATAGCTCGTCGCGCAGACGCTACGATCAACGACAATATCACATTTTTCGACTATATGAAGCAGCGCCCAAACGCCCCGCTAAAAATCGCAGCTCAAGGCAATGAGCCGATCTATTCCGCCGTGCTGCTTAAAAAGGACGACGAGCTGACGGCGCAGATAAATTCCGCGCTAAAATCGCTAAAGCAAAAAGGCGTGCTGAAAGAAATTTCACTTAAATATTTTGGCAAAGACATTACGGAATAAATTCTACGACCGCTTAGTTGAAGCGTGGAATTTTAAACTTAGCTGAGCGGAATTTTGCATTTTAAATTTCGCTCATAAAATTTTGGAGGAATTATGAAAAATTTAATAAAAACTTTGCTTGCGTGCGCGCTTTTAATATGCGGCGTAAACTCTAAAACACTACGCGAAGGCACGCTTAAAGTAGCTACGGAAGGCACCTTTTCGCCATTTTCGTATTATAACGACAAAAATGAGCTCGTGGGATACGACGTAGATGTCGCGCGCGCAGTCGCCGAAAAGCTTGGTCTAAAAATAGAATTTCTAACCGCGCCTTGGGATGCGATGCTTGCAGCATTTGATGCAGGCAAGGCAGACGCTGTGTTTAATCAAGTAAGCATCACTGATGAGCGCAAGAAAAAATATGAGTATTCTGTACCCTACACCGTCGTCTACGGAGCTATTATCGTGCATAAAGATAACAACGACATTAAAAGCTTCGAGGATTTAAAAGGCAAGAAAAATGCAGACTCCGCTACCAGCAACTGGGCACAAGTCGCTAAAAAATACGGCGCGCAAAACGTAACCGTCGATAGTTTCGCCAAAAGTATGGAGCTGCTGATCGCTCGCCGCGTAGATACCGTCGTGCGCGATAATACCGTATTTTACGACTTTTTAAAGCAGCGCCCGGACGCTCCGATTAAGATCGCCGCAAAGCTAAAAGACGTCGATTATAGCGCTGCAATCGTGCAAAAGGGCAATAAAGAGCTCGCAGATCAAATCAGCAAAGCCTTAAACGAACTCAAAGCCGAGGGCAAGCTAAAAGAAATTTCGCTTAAATATTTCGGCAAAGATGTGAGTGAATGAACGAAACAAGCAGAATTCTAGAGCTTGTTAGCAGCTCGCTAGAGCCGATGGCGCTAGCCCTGCTGCAAGTTACGATCCCGCTTACGATAATCTCATTTCTGCTCGGGCTCGTGCTTGCGGTGCTGACGGCGGTCGCACGCATCGCAAATTTTAAAATTTTAAAGCAGCTAAGCGAAATTTATATTTGGATTTTTCGCGGCACTCCGCTTTTGGTGCAGCTTTTTATCGTCTATTTCGGACTTCCAATCGTTGGGATCACACTTGATGTTTGGGCTGCTGCGATCATTACCTTTAGCCTCAATATCGGCGCTTACGCTTCAGAGGCGGTGCGAGCTGCGATCCTATCAGTGCCAAAAGGGCAATGGGAGGCGGCTACCTCGCTAGGCATGAGCTACGCTCAAATTCTGCGCCGCATCATCGCTCCGCAAGCAGCGCGCATATCGCTGCCGCCGCTATCAAATATATTTATCTCTACGCTTAAAGACACTTCGCTCGTAGCCTCGATTACGATGGTTGATATGTTTATGGTCGCTCAACGTATCGCCGCACGGGCATTCGATCCGCTTACGTTATACGTGCTGGCGGCGCTATTTTATCTAGCAGTTTGCACCCTTCTCACGTTCTTACAATCCAAGCTAGAGCGACGATTTTCAAGGTTCGTGTGATGATAAAATTTACTAACTTAACTAAGCACTTTGGCGATCACGTCGTGCTAAACGGGCTAAGCTTAGAATTTCGCGACGGGCAAACGACAGTGATTTTAGGAAGCTCCGGCTCCGGCAAATCCACGATGCTGCGTTGCATAAATCTGCTCGAAATTCCAAGCGGCGGCGAGCTACAGCTAGGCGAGTTTAAGATAAATTTCGATGCTCCGCATAAAACAAGCGAATATCATCCGTTCCGCGCGCATACGGGCATGGTTTTTCAAAGCTTCAATCTCTTTCCGCACCTCAACGTCTTGCAAAATGTCATCGAAGCACCCGTACACGTGCTAAAGCAGCCACGCGAGCTTGCCGAGGCAAATGCAATGGCGCTGCTAAAAAAAGTCGGTATGGCGGATAAAGCTGGCGCGTATCCGGCTCGCCTCTCCGGCGGTCAGAGCCAGCGCGTGGCGATCGCGCGAGCACTTGCGATGCAGCCTGAGTTTTTGCTACTGGATGAGCCTACGAGCGCACTTGATCCCGAGCTTGAGGCGCAGGTACTAAAGACTATCGCCGAGCTTGCCGCAGAGGATCGCTCGCTTATCATCGTCACACACAATATGGGCTTTGCACGCAAGATCGCAGATAGAATTTTATTCTTAGACGGCGGAGTTATCGCATTCGACGGCGACGCAGAGGAATTCTTTGGCAGCAACGACGAGCGCATAGCTAAATTTATCGGAGCGATGAGCTTTTAAATCCATTAAATTTCAAGGAGAAAATATGAAAATAGACACCCTAATCGTAAAGGGCATAGAGGCCAAGTCCAACCCCCACAACGCGGTGATTCCGCCGATATATCTAGCCAGCACCTTCGTGCAAGAAAGCCTGGATGATTTCGGCAAATACGCCTATTCGCGTGGCGCAAATCCTACGCGCAACGCCTTTGAGGAGCTTTTTGCAAAATTCGAAGGCAGCAAATACGCCTTTGCACTAGCCTCGGGTATGGCGGCTACGAGCGCTGCATTTTCGCTGCTTAAAAGCGGCGATCGCGTGCTGCTAAATAATAATGTCTACGGCGGCACCTATCGCTACGTAAGCGGGATTTTTAAAAATCAAGGGATCAATTACGACTTGGTGGACGATCTGAATTTGATCAGCGAAATTCCAAGCGACGTTAAAATGGTATTCATCGAAACGCCATCAAATCCGCTTTTGCGCGTAACCGACATTGAGCGCATCAGCGAGCTCGCGCATAAAAACGGCGCGCTTGTGGTGATGGATAATACCTTCTTAACCCCGTATTATCAGCGCCCGCTAGAGCACGGCGCAGACGTCGTAGTTTATAGCGCGACAAAATACATAGGCGGGCATGCCGATCTAATCGCCGGCATCGTTACGACGAACGACGATGAGCTTGCTGCAAGAATTCAGTTTATGAAAAACACTCTGGGCGCGACGCTGTCGCCTACCGACGCGTATTCGCTAATACGCGGACTTAAAACGCTAAGCGTGCGCTTCGACCGCCAGAGCGAAAATACGCTAAAGATAATAGAATTTTTACGCAGCAATACTGCGGTAGAGGCGGTAAATTTCGCAGGCTCGCACTCTGAGAGCGAAAAAAAGATACAAGATCGCCAAGCTAGCGGTATCGGAGCGGTTATCTCGCTGGTGCTTAAGCCGCAATACGACTATAAAACCTTTGCGCGCAGCCTTGAGCTATTCGATCTAGCCGTGAGCCTGGGCGGCGTAGAGAGCCTGATCTGCCATCCCGCATCGATGACGCACGAGAGCTATCCGCGCGAGCTGCAAGAGCGCATCGGCATCAGTCAAAATTTACTGCGCCTAGCCATAGGCATCGAAAACGCGGAAGATCTCATAGCGGACCTTACCGCCGCGCTAGAAAAATCTAAAAAATAGGCGGCGAGGAATCTGCGCAAGCTCGCGGAATTTTTATGCAGGCTTGTAAAAATTTGCGCGGTCGCACAGCATTCATACCAAAATTTAGTCCGAAATCCTTATAGCTTCGCTCGTGAGGCTATAAGGGCGCGGTCTTTACGAGCCGCCGGTTTAAAAAGGCCCGCCGATCATTTCATTTTCTAAAAATTCCTTTTCGCAAAACCTATGTCTATTTTCTCGCGGGTTAAATTTTGTATGAATTTTTACTCGTTAAATTTTACACGGCGCGCGGCTTTTCGTAAAATTTAAATTTAAAAATTCCGCTCCTACGCCGCTGAAATGAAATTTTAATTTATACGCACGGCAAGATTTACCCAGATCTCTTGCTAAAACACATCGTTTAAATTTAATCGGATAAATCTATCTAACCGCCGTTTGATATTGCCAAGCGGATAGCTTAAATTTAATCAAAAATTTAAAGGCGTCGGCGATCTGTGTCGCACCACGCTAGCTATTTGCAATCGCTCGGTTTAAAATTTGATGAGCCAAATTTTAAACTGGACAAATTTAAGCTCTGCCCTGCTCAAAATTTAAAATTCTGCGCGCCGTTTAAATTCCGCTTAAATTTTAGCCGCGCTTTAAATTTAGCGGAGTTACTTGAGCTCGCCCCAGCGCTTGGCGATGTTTAGGCTCGTCTTAAGCGGCACGTTTAGGCTCGCGGCGCTTTGCATTATCTCCTGCGCGCGCTCGCCAAAGCTCTGTGCCAAATCGTCCCGCACCTCGAAGATCAGCTCGTCGTGGATCTGCAATATCAGCCGCGCCTCGCCATTTAGCAGCGGCGAAATCTCAACCATCGCCTTTTTGATGATGTCGGCGGCGGAGCCTTGAAATTTCGTATTTACCGCCTCGCGCTCGTAGCTTGCATAGACCATGTTGTTGCGCGCATTTGCGAAGTCGAAATAGCGCCTGCGCCCAAAAAGCGTGCTTACGTAGCCGTCAGCTTTCGCGTCTGATTTTATGCTTTGCAAAAACTCCTTGATCGTAGAAAACGCCGCGAAATAGCGCTCGATATAGCCTTTCGCCTCGGCGCGCGCGATGCCTAGGCTATCGCTTAGCTTGCCCGCGCCCATGCCGTAGATGAGGCCGAAATTTATGCTCTTTGCGATCGTGCGGTGCGCGGGCTGCGCGTCGCCGAAAATGCTGATCGCCGTGCGCGCGTGAATGTCCTCATCCGCCCTAAACGCCGCCAAAAGCGCAGGATCACGCGAAAAGTGCGCTAGCAGGCGCAGCTCGATCTGCGAGTAATCAAGCGAGATCAGCGAGTAGCCTTCGTCTGCTAGGAAGCAGTCTCGCACATCCTTCGCAAAGATGCCGCGCGCGGGGATATTTTGCAGGTTCGGATTTTTGCTCGCTAGCCGCCCAGTGGCCGTGCCGGTCTGCAAGAAATTCGATCTGACGCGGTTTTGCGGATCGGCCAGAGCAAGCTGCAGCAGCGGCTCGCAGTAGGTGCTTTGCAGCTTAAACAGCTCGCGGTAGTCTAAAATTTTACCCACCGCGGGATGCAGCGCCGTAAGATCCTTCAGCACGCTTTCATCGGTGCTGTAGCCCGTCTTCGTGCGCTTTGCGGCAGGAAGTCCTAGCCGTTCGAAAAGCACGGCGCCGAGCTGAGCGGGAGAGTTTATATTAAACTGCTCGCCGCAAAGCTCGTAAATTTCATCCGTGAGCGCTCGCAGGGACTTTTCGTTGCGCGCGATAAGGCGCTTTATCATCTCCGCGTCGATCTTGATGCCGCATCTTTGCATCTGCCAAAGCACCCGCACGAACGGAAACTCAAGCTCCTGCGCGAGCTTAAAAAGCGCAGGTTCGAGCAGCTGTTTGAGCTTAAAATACAGCCTCAGCGTCACCCACGCATCCTCGCTCGCATAGATCGTAGCAGCATCCAGCTCCACGGAGGCGAAGGTCTCGCCCTTTTTGACGACGTCGCCGAAATGCACGGTCTCGTACCCAAGATAGCGCGGCGAGATAGAGTCCATCCCCACGGCGTTTGCGGGATCGAGCAGCCACGCTAGCACCATCGTATCGGCAAAGCGCGCAGGCGGCTCAATGTTAAAATTATTTTTCACGATCTCAAAATCGTATTTTAAATTTTGCCCCACTACATAGCCGCGAAACAGCGAGCCGATCGCCACCTTTGCCGCGTCCGAAGAAATTTGAGCAGGAGCGCCCAAATAGCTATGCGCTAGCGGGACGTAGTAGGCGCGCTCCTCGTTAAATGCAAACGAAAAGCCCACGATCTTGGCGCTTTTGCTATCAACGCTAGTGGTTTCCGTATCGAAGCTCACCAAGGTATCGGCGCTGACGCTCTCGCACAGCCTCGCAAGCTCCGCTGCATCGGTGATGCAAACAGGCTCAAAGGGCGTTTCAAAAGCGCGCTCGGAATTTTGCCCGCCGCAAGCGGAGCCGCCTGAGATAGAATTTTGCCCGTCTAGCCCCCCTACGGCAGCGTCCAAGATAGAGCTGCCGCGAGACGACTCTGCGCCCGCACCCTTCCCGCCCGTGCTTAAAACGGAGCTTTTTGCGCCCGCTCCTTTGCCCTCGCCCCAAAGATCAAGTCCGTTCTGCTCTTGCAAGCTTAATGCCGAAAGAAGCCTATTTAGAGCGTAGTCTTTTAAAATTTCGCGGATTTTAAAAAGCGGATTTTGCTGTGGAAATTTCGCATCCTCCAAAGGCGGGATTTCCAGCTCATCGTAAAGCGTAGCCAGGCGCTTGCTTATGTAGGCGCTCCGCTTCCCCTCTATCAGATACTCGCGCTGTTTGTTTTGCGGCAGGCGGTCTAAATTTGAATAGATCCCATCGAGCGAGCCCCATTCGTCTAAAAGCTTCTTCGCCCCCTTATCGCCGATGCCCCGCACGCCCGGGATATTATCGGCGCTGTCGCCGCAGATCGCTAAAAAATCCACGATCTGCTCGGGATAGACGCCGTAGCGCTGCAAGCACTCCTCTCTGCCGTAAAGCATCTTTTTGCCGTGGCTGTAAATTTTAACGTTTTCGCCGATGAGCTGATAGAGGTCCTTGTCGGAGGTAACGATATTGATTTTATGCGTGGCGCCGTACTTTTTAACGACGCTTGCGATGAGATCGTCCGCCTCGTAGCCCTCGCGTCCGAGCGAGTAAAGCCCCATCTTTTCGATCATCTCGATGCAGACGGGCAGCTGCTGCAAAAGCGCGGGTGGCGGGGCTTGGCGGTTGGTTTTGTAGTTCGGGTCGATATCCGAGCGGAAGGTCTTGCCCTTGCTATCCAGAGCAAAAATTATATAATCGCTCTTAAATTCCTTCGAAAGATTTGCGATGAAGCTCGCAAATCCGCTCACCATGCCGCTGGGTTTGCCGTCTTTGGTCTTAAGCCCGCTCATAGCGTAGTAGAGCCTAAAAAAAAAGCCGAACGTATCGATGATCGTGATGGTCTGCATAATGGGTCCTCGGATTTAGAATTTTAACGCGTAGTGTATTAAAATTCGGCTAAATTTACAAATTCCAAATAGGACTTGACCTACCTCATTTCAAAATTTTAAAATTTGCTATATAATCGCGCGAAATTTTAAAAAAAGGATCAGGTATGGATTTTTTCACAGACTGGCAGGAGTTCGACGCAGCGGGCGCTACGGTGAAATTTTATAAAAAATCGCAAGACGGCGTAGAATACATCGGCTTTGATTCGCGCAAATGCGTTCCGCCCGAGCCGATGGTAAATGCGCTGGTGGCGCTAAATTTCGTAAAAGACGAAACCAAAAAAGTCGTCATGGTCAATCATAAATTCCCAATGGGGCTGATCCCGAAGATCGAGTCTAAATTTGACATTGCCCGCGAGGATCTGGACGGCGACGCGGTCAAGCTCACCATCAGCCTAAAACCGGGCGCGGTCAATGAGGGCTTTGACACCGACGCGAAGTGCCACGGCTAAAGGGCTTTAAAATTTAGATGAATATCACGACCTTTTCGCCGCCGTTTCGCATCGTAGGCGGCTATTTCATCTGCGGCTTTATCTTTTTGCTGCTAAGTGCAGCGAGCTTTTTAAAGGCCGATTTCGGCGCGATCCAGGCGCCGCAGACGGCGAGCTTTTTTCACGTATTTTTGCTGGGATTTGTAATCAGCATAATCATCGGAGCGCTCTATCAGCTCACCTCCGTCATCATCCAAAAGGAATTTTTCACCGTCAAATTTGCGTTTTTAAATCTCCTCGCCTACGGCGCGGGCGTGGCTCTGCTAAGCGCGGGATTGCTGCTTTTAAGCATCCCTTTGATGCACGCAGGCGGCGCCGTTTTGCTGCTTAGTCTATTTTATTTTACGATCTGCTACGCGCTAAGCTTCATCGGCACGCCCAAATGGAGCTTCCCCGCCGTAGTGCTTGCGATCTCGGCTGCGTTTTTGGCGGTAGGGATCAGCCTTGGCTTTACCCTCGTGCTAGCGCTTAGCGGCGTGGAGATTTTCGGAGTATATTTTTCAGAAATTTTATCCTATCACATATACTTCGTGCTGGGCTTTGTATTTTTCGTCATCGTAGGCGCTGCGTGCGTACTGCTGCCAATGTTTAGCCTGGCGCACGATCTAAGTTTCGCGCTGGCAAAAGCTTCGCTGGCGTTGTATCTGCTCGCGGGGCTGTTTTTGCTAAAAGACTTTGGAATTTTCATCGCATTTGCCGCGCTTGCGAGCTTTGTAGCTCAGGCGATCTACATCCTAGCCAGGCGCGTGCGAAAAGCGATCGATTATTGGAATTTAAACGTCTACATATCGCTCGCAGCTTTGGGATTTAGCGGCGCATTTTGGCTCATGGGTCGCGCGGATGCGGCGGCGTTTTGGCTGTTATACGGCTTTTTGTTCGCCTTCATCGTCGCGCACCTTTATAAAATCGCGCCCTTTCTCATCTGGTACCACTACGTCTCGCCTTTCGTCGGCAAGCGCAAAATCCCTATGCTTGAGGATATGATAATCAAAAAGATCGCCTACGCAGCCTGCGTGCCAAACGTCTTAGCGCTTGCGTGCGCGGGCCTTGGAGCGCTAACGCCTGCGGTTATCTTGCAAGCAGCAAGCATAATTTTGGTGCTAATCAACATCGTAAATATCTTTAACTACATCAAATTCGGAGAGGAAAAATGAAAGTAACGAAGGAGCAAATTTACGACGCGCTTCGCGTCGTGGTGGACCCCGAGGTGGGCTTTGACGTCGTGTCACTAGGACTCATCTACGACGTAGCGGTAGATGAGGCGAACAACGCCAAAGTCACGATGACGCTATCGACTCAGTCGTGCCCGCTGCATGAGATGATGGTGGAATGGGTGCGCGCGGGTGCCGAGAGCGTAGAGGGCGTCGGCGAAGTACAGATCGATCTCGTCTTTGAGCCGATGTGGAATATCGATATGGCGGAGGATCACGTCAAAGAGGCTCTGGGGCGATTTTAGGGCTAGCGCAGGGCACTTTCTGCAAATCGCTCCAGACGCTACGCGGATAGCCGTCATGGTGCTTTCTGCGGATCGGTCTAGACGCTGCACGGATAGCCGCCATGGTACTTTTACGGATCGGTCCTGAGGCGCTGTACGAAATCTAGAGCGCTTGCACAGATCGCCCAGAGACGCTGCGCGGATTGTCGGGGCTCTTTTCTGCGAATCACCCGAAGCACTGCGCGGGATACTGGAGCATTGCATGAAATGTCTTGGTGCTGCACTAAATTCTGAAGCGCTGCGTGGATCACTGGGATATTGCAAGAAATTCTGGAGTGCTGCGCAGATAGCCGAGTATTCTTGCTCGGGCACGATTTCTCGCCGCCGTTTTAAATTTACGCGATCTAAAATTTAACCGCACAACCGATAATTGGCAAGAGCTATCAAACGATTTGTCGCTTGCAAGATACCGCGCGGCGCAAATGTTTTAAAATTTTGCCGCGCTCCGTGTGTCTGCCTGCATCCAGTTCGCTCGCCTACTCTCCCGTCTGTTTACCCATCTTAAAATCCGCTTGCCCGCCCGCAAAATACCGCCGCACGATGCGAATCATAATTTAAATTTTGCTGCAAGATCCGCGCACAACGCCACAAAGTCTTTACAAACCGCACAATAAAATTTTAAAAAACCATGGAATTTAAATCACTTTGCATATAAGCTCATAGCCAGAAAATCTCACGACAAGCATTAAAATTTCAACCCAAAAGACAAACCAAACCCGCTCATCGCAATTATTCCGCGCAACCGCTCCGATTTGTATTCACACGTTTGATTAAAATTTTCGCAAAGAGGCGTAACGCAGCTAAATAAAATTTAAAGCAGCTCTGCAAACGCGCGGCAAGCGGTTAAATTTAAAGCTAAATTTAAACGAAATTTACGGCGAAAATCGCAGGCTTTGAGAGCTTTTTAAGGCTTCCTTTAAGCATTATCAAATTATCCGCGCCGGAGATTTTAAGAGTGGAGTTTTCAAAGCTAAATTCTAAATTTTTTAGCGCGTTTTCGCTTAGAAGGCGCGCAAGCTCCAAAATGTAGCTGAGCCAGGCGAGCTTGCCGGCATCGGGCAAAATCGCGCTCAAAGGCGCGAACGTAGCTCCCAGCTCGCGCTTTCCGTGCATCGAGATGATCGCGGCTATTAGCGCCTTTTCTTTATGCGTCGTGCGGTAGTTCAGCCCGCCGAGCACCATATCCGCGCTGGTTTCGTGCTTGGCATAAAAGCCGATCGCCCGCCCGATCTCGCAAAGCGATGCTGCGGTTTGTAGAATTTTAATATATTTTTCGCCCAAGCCGTGTAGAGGCGATAGCGCGCAAAACAGCCTCTTTGCGAACTTTGGAGCCTCGCTGGGCTCGGAAGCGAAACGATCTTTAAGGCTCCTTAGGCTCGGATTAAAGCCTCTAGGCAGGTTTGCGCCGCGCAAGATCGAGCTTAAAAACGCCCCCTCTCGCACTCCCACGCCGCTGGTGATGATCTTTTTCGCCCCTAGGCGCTTTACGATCTTATCAAAAATGATGGCGCCCTCCCTGATTGTGTCGTAGCGGTCCTTTTTGATCGGGAATTTCGCCAGATCAAGCGTCTTTGCGCTCATCAGCTTGGCAAAAAACGGCGCGTATTTTTCGTAATCGTAGCTGAAATTATGCACGATCTTTAGCGGATGGTTTTGTAGGCTCATCACGGCGCCAGAAAGCGCTCGCGCGGAGCCACCCATTACGATTAAATTTTGCGTGCGAAATTCGGCGCCTACTTGCGAGATCGCGCTGTTTATATATTTCTCCAGCCCCTTTGTATCGCCGCGGTCGAAAAACAGCTCCTTTAGCCGCACCGTGCCTAAATTTAAAGAAATTTTATTTTCTATCCTGCCGTTTTTTATGTAAGCAAGCTCGGTCGAGCCGCCGCCGATATCTAGCGTAACGCCCTCGGAAAAGTCGCTAAGCAAATTCTGCGCCGCATAGGCACCCAGATACGCCTCCATCTGCCCGTCTATCTTGCGGATCGTAATGCCCGTTTGCTTGCGGACGAGATTTATAAACTCGGCCCCGTTCGGCGCATCGCGAAGCGCGGATGTACCGATGCAAAGCACGCGCTTAGCCTTGTAATTGCATACGAGGGTTTTAAATTTTTTAAACGCCAGCAGGCATTTTTGCATCGCTTCGGTGGTTAAAATTCCGCCGTTTTCGTAAGCGCCCTCGCCTAGGCGGATCTTGATCTTATGCTCGGCCAAAATGAAAAATCCGAGCCTACTCGTGCGCTCGAAAATCACGGCTCTGGCGGAATTTGAGCCCAGATCTATGACTGCGACGCGCTTGGGCATTTAAATTTCCATATGGACGTGTTTGTATTTCAGCTCGTCCGCCGTCTCGATATTATCGGGATCGGTAATGATACACTCGACCGGGCAGACCACTATGCAAGCAGGCTCAGAGTAATCATCTACGCACTCGCAACATCGATCGGCATCTATGATGTATATCGGCTCATCCTCAAAAATCGCTTCATTAGGGCATTCCTCGCGGCACGCGTCGCAACTGATGCATTCTTTTGTAATCAACAATGACATATAATTTTACCTTACGAAAAAATTTATGGCGTTTATACCATAAAAAGCTTCATTTTGTTTTAAAATAGCGGAATTTCGGGCTATTTCTTAAATTTTTTAGCGGAAGTTTGAAAATCGCGACAATTAGCGAGCGCGCTTTGTCGTTTTTAAGATCCACTTGCGCACCCATTGCTTGAGCAGCATTTTTGGCTAAAAATAGCCCGAGCCCGGCTCCCGGTTTGCCTCCGTAGCGTTTAAAAGGGGCAAAGTAGTCGATCTCTTCGTTAAGCGGCTCGCCTTTGTTTGCGACCCGCACTATGAAATTTCCGTCCGAAATTTCGCTCTCGATTAGCACCTTTTCGCCGTCCGGAGAAAATTTTATGGCATTTTGGATAAAATTTTGAATCACGTGCATAAAGAGACTTTTCTGCACTGAAATTTCAAGCTGTTCAGGCTTAAGATCCATCGTCAAGTCCTTACCCGCCGTGCGCGCTAAAATCGTGAAATTTACGCATAGCTCCTTGAGATAGGCGATCATATCGGTCTGCTCGGGCGCCTCAAACTGCGCACCCTCCTGCCGACCTATCTCTAGGATGGAGCTGATCATCTTATTCATACTATCGATCGAGTCGTTATTGTTTTTAAGCGCCTCGATATATTTCTCACTCTCGCGCGGCTTAATTAGCGTAACTTCGTTTTTGGTTTTCATCACCGCAAGCGGAGTTTTAAGCTCATGCGCGATGCCGATAAAAAGCTCTTTTTGATACAAAATGAAGGTCTCAATGCGCTCAAGTAGGCGGTTTATGCTATTTGAAAGCGGACTAAATTCACTTGGAATTTCCGCTGCGTCGATCGGCTTTAGAAATTTTTCATCCACCGAAGCAAGCCTTTGGCTAATCAGCTTAATCGGCATCAGCAGCATGCGCGAGAGAAACATCGCGTAAAACACCACCAAAAATATCATCGTCAAATTTACCAAAATGATGTCGATGAGTATTTGATTTACGATGTTTGCATAGACGCTCACGTCTGCTTTGATGCTTAAAATTTTATCCTTGTCGTAGGGATAGTACAGCTGTAAATAGCTCCTGCCATCCTCGGAGCTTTCGATAAATTTAGGTTTATTGATACTTTCGTTTTCGATGATTTTGCTTTCGTATTCACCCGATGCGTCTTGTAAAAAAGATGAAATTTTCTCAGGCGGCACGGAGGCGTCTACGATTTTTTGTGCTCTTTGGATTAAATTTTGAACGGGAGTTTCGAAGATGGTAATTCTCATATAATTATAGAGCATTACCGAAAAAATGACAATTAGCATCAACGAAGCGGATGCTAATTGTATTACAAAGCGGACTCTTAGGCTTTTTGTGGAAAGCAAAATCTATATCCGCGTCTGCGAACGGTCTCGATCGTAGAGATATTTAGAGGCTTATCCATTTTCTGTCGAATTTGATTGATCGCGACTTCGATGACGTTTGGCGTAACTAGCTCGGGCTCCTCCCAGATAGCGTCTAGCAGCTGCTCTTTGCTTACGATCTGATCGCTGTGGCGCGCCAGGTGAGTTAGCACCTCAAACGGCTTGCCCTTAAGCTCGATCTCTTGACCCAAGTAAGTAATTTTTTCCTCATCCGGATCGATGATGAGATCGTCGATCTTGATGATATTTGAGCCACCGAAGCGAAGTCTAGCCTCAAGGCGCGCTACTAAAACATCAAAATCGAAAGGTTTTTTGATAAAATCGTCTGCGCCCGCGCGAAGTGCTTTGATCTCGCTTTCTTTATCGTCTTTTGCAGATAACACAACGACAGAGGTGCGCGCGGATTTTTGCTTAACTAATGCGATGAGATCGATGCCGTTGCCGTCAGCTAGCATCCAATCGGTTAGCACCAAATCATAATTTCTAATGCCGATATAATACTCTGCGTCCTTAAAACTCTCGGAAGTATCCGTCTGATAGCCGAACTCCATCAAGCCCTCCGCTATCGTCTTGTTTAAAGTCACCTCGTCCTCGACTATTAAAATTCTCATTTAATTTCCTTGCCTTAAAATTTTGCGGCGATTTTAACATATTTTAAGCAAAATTTCAAGATTTTTTAAAGAAATTTTAAAATTTTATCTCTATTTCCGCGCCGACGCTCGCGTCTTGTAAAATTTCAGGTTTTAAAATTTTCATATAAAAATAATCCATCGATCGAAATTTTGAGTGAAACTCCTGCGCGAAGTATCTTAGTGCATCCTCCACGAGGCGAAATTTTTTCTCGCGGAACTCCGCTTTGATATATTCGCAAACCCGCGCGTAATCGATAAATTCCTCCGCCCCGAGCTTCGCCCACACCCACACGCGCTGCTCGCGCTTGCGCTCAAAATCCAGCGTTCCGATTATCGCGCCGAATTCCAGCTTTTCGATTAAAATTTTAATCATACTACGCGCTTTTCCTCGCCCTTAAGCAGCCTGGCGATATTCGGAGCGTGCTTGTAAAATACGATGAAAACTATCAGAAAGATCGGCGCATGAGTGTTGATCGCTGGCATCTGCGGATGGATCACGTAGCTTGCGATAACTAGTGCAAGCGCCGCTGCGAGCGAGGCTACGGATGAAATTTTAACCGTCTTGCCGACTATAAACCAAACGGCAAGCGCGATGATAAGCTCGATAGGAATAAAGCAAGCAAGCACGCCGGCTCCCGTCGCAATGCCCTTGCCGCCGTTAAATTTCAGATACGGGCTAAAGCAATGCCCAAGTACTGCAAAGACAGCCATGCTCCATAGCACGTTTTCATCAAAGCCCAAAGCCCGCGCGATCAGTATCGGCAGGACGCCCTTTAGCGCGTCGCAAGCGACCGTGAGGATCGCGAGCTTTTTTGCTTTTTGCGGATCGCGAGTTTTTAAGACGCGAAGGACGTTGGTAGCGCCTATGGAGCCACTGCCCTCGCTTTTGATATCCACGCCGCCTAGGTATCTGCCGATCAAAAGCCCAAAGGGGATCGCAGCGATCAGATACGCAGCAAAGTAGCACCAAAAATTAGGCGCTCCGACGATGCTAAGTAAAAATTCTAAAATTCCCGATTTTTTCATAAAATCCCTTTAACTCTTCCAAAGTAGCGAAATTTTCTCGTCGTAGATGTCGGTTTTCTTCGGTGAAATTTCTTTCGTTTCGAGTTTAATATTTTTTAGATCCAGGCTCTGTTTTAGCGCGTCCACTTCAGCCTCAAATTTCTGCGTAAGCGCTTCCAGCTCCTCTTGTAGCGCGCTTAGGCTATTTTCGGCATTTTTGGCTTCGCTTCGTTCGTTTAAAATTTTATGCGCGCTCTTTGCGCCGCTGATCGCTTTAGAGATATTGCTAGCGCTGCGCGAGCGGCCTAAAAACGCGCCTAAGATCGCTCCGCCTATGCTTAGCGCCGCATCCACGCCGCGGCTTAACACGTCGCCCTTTTCCTTTTCATACTTTTCGCTAGCGCGCGAAATTTTATCCTCAAGGCGCGCCTTTTCCTTTTCAAATTTAGCCGTGATCTCATCGGTTTTGGCCTCTAGAGCTTCATTTGCCTTATCGCCTAGGCGCACGAAAAATTCTTCCCTGCTCTCGCCCGGTTTTGAGAGCAGATCAAGCGCGCTAAAAAGCTCGAGTTTTTCATTGCGGTAGAGCCACTCTTTAAAGCTTTTAAGCTGAGCGTTTAAATTTTTTGCGCCTGCGATGAAGCTAGGGAGCGCGCCGTAGAGCGAGCCCGCCTGCTCCTGTCCGCTTAAATTTGCAACTTCTCGCGTGCTGGCCTCGCCCCAATCTATTTCGCTTACGTCCGAAAGCGAAAGCAAAAAAGTGCGCTGCTGCGTAAAATCGACTCCCTTGTCGCAAAATCGCATCTTTGCGCTTGCATACAGATACGGGCTTAGCTCAAGGCTCGCGCCGTAGCTGTAAAGCTGCGAAATTTCAGCAGAAACTACGGGCTTGGCGGCACCGGCGGATTTGACGCCTTGCGCGGCGCCGGACGAAATTTCAGCCTTTTTGTCTTTCATCAAATTTGAAATTTGCTCGTTACTTAAAGGGCCTTTTAAATAGCTTAGCGCAAAGCGCGTCTCGATTACCCGCAGCACGTCCTCGTTGATGTTTTTTACCAAAAAATTTCGCTTTTTGAGGTTTGAAATTTTCTCCATAAGCACGCTTTTGTCGATCGGATTTGAGCCGATGCCGCTTAGACCGCTGATGACGCGCTCCTTATCTTGCGCGGTTTGCAAGCGCCCGATAAACCACGTACCGATATTGCTAAGCCCCTTATAATCGAGATCGACCGGGTTTTGCGTCGATAATACGCAGCCAAGACCGAAAGCGCGAGCCTGCTTTAGCAGCGTAAGCATCGGGGTTTTGCTCGGCGGATTACCGTTTGGCGGAAAAAAGCCGTAAATTTCATCCATATAAAGTACTGCGCGCAGCGAGCTGGTGCCGCTAGTGGTGCGCATCCATTTGATCATCTCGCCCAAA
The DNA here is from genome assembly GCA_963527265.1 of uncultured Campylobacter sp. Lineage (GTDB taxonomy): Bacteria > Campylobacterota > Campylobacteria > Campylobacterales > Campylobacteraceae > Campylobacter_B. Next base: position 21,759 of record CAURQQ010000029.1, read on the forward strand.
AGCAGCGTGACGAAAAACATCCTCTCATCGTCGTTTAGATGCGCGATGGAAAATATATTCGCCCTCGCCCTGCCGTTTTCATCAAAGAGCATCTTGGCGATATTTAGTCGCTCGCCCTCGCACCAAAGCTTAAAACTCGGGCTTGCGATGAGCGCGTTAATCTTCATCGCAAGCGCCATTCGCTTATCGCTCGGAAAAAAGGTATTAACGTCGAAAACGCCGATTTTATCGAATGGCGGGTTGCCGATCTGCGCGATGAGATCCACCACGCTCACCCCCTCGCCTTTATTAAAATGATAGGTCAGAATTTGGCTGATCAGCAAAAATTCCGGCGAGCTGAGATTATCGCTAGAAATCCCTGCAAGACTCAGCACGCTAGTGGCGATACCGCCGACGTAGTTGTTCAGATCCTCTTCGTTTAAGCCCTTCGGCGCTTCAAAGTCGCTTAACAGGCTGATTCCAAGGCCTGCGCTTGATTTGGGCGTATAAATTCTAAAATCAGCGCTGTTTTTCAAAAGCTGTACTCGCGCCAGGTCTTGATATGAGCCCTCGATCCCCTCTCGCCAAGTATTCGCGGTCTGTTCGGCGTACTCGCGCACGCTAAGACCTTTATTTTGCGCCTCGGCCTCATCGATATAAGGCTCAAATTCCTCAGCCCTCATCTGTGGAAAGGTAAGAGCTAAATTTGTCAGATCGCCCTTCGGGTCGATGATGATGGATGGGATATTATCGATCGCGGCTTCCTCTAGCAGCGTGATACCAAGCCCCGTTTTGCCGCTGCCCGTCATTCCTATGATGAGCGCGTGAGTCGTCAGATCCTTGTTTTTATAAAAAAACGGCTCGCCGTTTTCAAGCCCCAGATAAAAAAGCTTTAAATTTTCTTGAAGCGTTTTCATTGCCTTCCTTAAATTTGCAATTTGCGCGGCATTATATCATTTAAATTTTTAAATTTAAATTTGCTAAAATGCGCGAAAAATCAAGGAATAACAAGTGTTAAAAGAAAAAATTAGAAATGGGAAAAGCGGAATTCTACTCTATGGCATCGTTCCGCCTAAAATCACGTCCTCTCAAGACGAGCTCGAGCGCCTAGGTGCGGCGTGGTCGCAGCGCCTAGGCGAATGCGAATGCGACGGTATCGTCATCTACGATCTACAAGATGAAAGCGCGCGCACAAAAGATGAGCGAACCTTTCCTTTTGTGCATACGATCGATCCTGCGCGCTATTACACTCAGTATCTGCACACCGATAAAGAAGCGATCATCTATCGCGCGGTAGGCAAATACGACGAGGCGGAATTTTGCGAAATTCTAAGGCATGCCGCAAGCGGGCTGGGCGTTTTCGTGGGGGCGAGCTCTAAAAACGAAGAATGCAAACTGCATCTAAGCCGCGCCTATGAGATCAAGCGGCTCGTGGCACCGCATCTTTGCCTAGGCGGCATCTGCATACCCGAGCGCCATGAAAAGAGCCACGACGAGCACCTAAAAATCGCGGAGAAGACTGCAGACGGGTGCGAATTTTTTATCACTCAGGCGGTTTATAATGTGCAAAATGCCAAAGATTTCATCGACGATTACGCCGCTTTGGAGTGCAAAAAGGTGCCGATAATCTTTACTTTCACGCCGTGCGGCAGCCTAAAGACGCTTGAGTTTATGAAGTGGCTTGGCATCTCGGTGCCAGTTTTTTTACAGCAGCGGCTACAAAGCAGCGTCGATATCTTGCAAAGTTCAACAGCGCTGTGCGTGGAAATGTTTGATTTCATCTACAAATACGCCCTCGCAAAAGATGTAAGCGTGGGCGCAAACGTCGAGAGCGTAAGCACCCGCCGCGTCGAAATCGAAGCCTCGCTCAGCCTATTAAAAGAAATCAGAAAAATTATCCTTAAACACGAGAATTTGGGATTTTACGTTATTTAAAATTTTAAACCGGGCACATGAGCAAAACTCTAGATAGTCCAAGCTAACGGAGGAATTTTAAATAATTTCAGATCGCTTTCTGAAAAATAAATCGAAATTTTATCCGAACGGAATTTGAACTTAAAATTTATAAAAAATAGCCCTAATTATATGCTTTAATACCCGTCGTTCATAACTGTGAGATGATATTTCATGCTAAAATTTTTAAATGCTTGCAATGGCATTAAGCTGGACCTACCATCAAAACCTATAAACTGCTGTAGCTTTCGCAATAAAGCTAAGTGCATTGGCCATTTTAGTCTGCAGCTGACATGAGCACGCCATCCGGCTTGCCGCTATCTATATAGAGATAATGTATATTGTATAACGGGAGGTACCTGGAGGCTTTACACCATATAGATATTTAGAGATACGACGCTTCTTCGCTCATGGCATAGCGATCCTTTATAGCCTCGTTTGCGGTATTTGATTAAATTTACTAGCGTTTATGCTAAATTCCAAATCTAAGGCAATTTGATGCTTGCTGTTGTGAGCGTTTTGGTATTTGAATTTTATTCTACAGCCTATGTGTAGGTCGCTCAAAAGATCCCACATACGCCGCCCGTAAAAATACTTATTGAGCTTTGCAGCTAATCACAAGCCATTAATGTGTAGAATCAACTGAAAGTAACGCCCATTTAGGCTATCATATTTGATTTCTTTTATATTCTAAAAGCCCATCGTCAAAAAGCAGCAACCTCAGACTAACGTCGTTTTATAATCTCGCACAGAAAACCAATACTCAAACTACGTAATATTATAATATGATTTTTATCGCAAACGCTTCATTTTAAAATTTTGAGACCTAACTCGGAATAAATATAAATTTGAAATTAGTTTTGTAAATAAGCTTGGAATTTTAACTCTTAAATATGGCGAAATTCAAAGATAATAAAATTTAAAAAGCGCTAGTTTATGCTCTTGCCGCCGAATTTTAAAAGCGCGCTACCCCACGTAAAGCCGCCGCCGAACGCATCAAGTAGCATAAGCGAGCCGTTTTTGAGCCTGCCGCTCTCATAAGCGTCATTTATCGCCATCGGGATCGACGCCGAGCTCGTGTTGCCGTATTTACCAATCGTAAGCACGCATTGTTCGTCGCTAAATTCTAGTCTCGCCTTTACTGCCTCGATAATGCGCAAATTTGCCTGATGCGGGATGAAAAGATCGACCTGCTCGGGCAAAATTTTATTTTTCGCCAAAATCTCCACGACATCGTTACTAAGCGTCGGCACCGCTATTTTAAAGACCTCGCGCCCCGCCATCTGCATGAAGCCTAGCTTTTCGTCAATGATTTTTTGGCTGAGCGGATTGACGCTACCCGGGGCTGCGGTGATGAGAAGATCGCCCTTGCTGCCGTCGCTAGCGGTATGAATGTCGATGATTTCGTTATCGTCGCGTGCCGCGATAACCGCAGCGCCCGCGCCGTCGCCGAAAAGTATGCACGTAGCGCGGTCGCTCCAATCGACTATCGAGCTTAACTTTTCCGTGCCGATTATCAACACGTGTTTTTTGGCGCCGCTTTCGATGAGGGATTTTGCAAGCTCTAAAAGATAGATGAAGCCGGTACAGGCGGCATTTATATCAAACGCCGTGATGCCGAAATTTAAGCCCAGTTTATTTGCGATGACGCACGCGGTCGAGGGCATACAGAAATAATCAGGCGAGATCGTGGCGCAGATTATCGCATCGATCTCGTTTTTTTGCAACTCGCTACGCTCGATCGCAAGTACCGCGGCCTTCATGCCCAAATCGCTAGTGGTCTCGCCCTTTGCTATGCGGCGCTCATGAATGCCTGTGCGCTTAACGATCCATTCATCGCTCGTTTCAACCATTTTTTCAAGATCGAAATTGGTTAAAATTTCGCTCGGCGCGTATGCTGCGATCGAGATCATCGAGGCTTTTTTCATTTTTGCTCGTTTGAAGAAATTTCGCTTTCTATCGCGGAGTTGATTTTAGAATCTGCAAATTTAAGCGCTTGAAAGATCGCGTTTTTAACGGCTTTCGGAGTGCTTTTGCCGTGGCTTATGATGACGCATTCTTTGACGCCTAAAAGCGGCGCACCGCCGTATTCGTCATAATCCGTACTTTTTTTGATAATTTTAAAGACGCGCTTCATCAAGATGGAGCCTGCGATAGCAATCGGAGATTTTTTCGTTTCGTTTTTGATAAGTTTGCCGATAGCGCTCGCGACGCCTTCGCTGGATTTTAGCATAATGTTGCCGATAAATCCGTCGCACACGACCACGTCTACCGAGCCGTCAAAAATTTGATTGCCTTCGACATTACCAATAAAATTTTGCATCTTCTTAAGCATATGAAAGGTTTCTTTTGTTACCTCGTTGCCTTTACTATCCTCCTCGCCGTTGGATAATAAGCCGATGCGTGGTGCGTTTAGGCCCATAATCTCCTTGGCGTATGCTTCGCCCATAATCGCGAATTGAAACAAATTCTCAGGCTTACAATCCACATAAGCGCCCACATCCAGCACAAGCGTGCGTCCACCTATGGAATTTGGCATCAGCGTAGCAATCGCCGGGCGTAAAATGCCTTTGAGCCTTCCTATGCGAAGCGTAGCAAGGCTCATCGTAGCGCCGCTGTGTCCTGCGGATACCACGGCTTTGCAAGTGCCGCTTTTTACCAAATCGACTGCCTTAAAAATACTACTCTCTTTGCGTTTGAGAGCGTCGGTTGCGCCCTCTTTCATCTCGAAAACTTCGCTTGCAGCTACGTAAGTAATATATTTCTCAAAGCCTTGATCTTGTGGAATAAAAGGCTTGATTTGCGCTTCGTCGCCTACCAAAAACGCATTAAATTTACACTCTCGCAGCGCATCTACGACTCCGTTTATTATCGGCTCGCAGCCGAAATCACCGCCCATCGCGTCTATAGCAACGGAAATCATCGGATTAATATTCGCCCGTAGTTTTGTTTATTCTATGCGGAATTTTCCAGCTTCCGTCTTTATCTTTGACGGGGATCGGAAGGGTCACTTTGTAGTGAGTGCGTCTTTTTGCCGCACGAGTTTTGCTAACTCTTCGCTTTGGAACTGCCATTTTTTCTCCTTTATAAATTTAGTTCTTGCATTCTTCGCAATAAAAATAGTCGCTTTTGAAGGCTTCCGTTTCGCTTCTTAAAATTTCATCCAGATCAACTTCGGCGCCGAAAAACTCCATAACGTCCAAGCTTTCGTGCCTTTCGTCGTTAAAAACGCCTTCGCTTAAAAGCAAATTTACGCTCTCGTTTACGTCAAGATCAAATTCTTTGCCGCAGCGGTCGCAAATGTATGGAATTTTGCCTTTAATTTCGCCCTTGCACTCGATAAACTTAGAGTCTTTTCGTTTTAAATTTCCGCTGAGCTTAAGTCCGTCCCTCGAAATTTCAAACGGCACGGGCGATGCGGAAATTTTAGCAAAAGCGATCTTCACGCGGCACTCTTAGCAAATTTCTCTTTTTGCAAAGAAAAACGCTATCTCGGTTTTTGCGTTTTCTAGGCTGTCGCTGCCGTGAACGGCATTAGCGTCGATGCTGTCCGCAAAGTCCGCCCTGATCGTGCCTTTATCCGCTTTTTTCGGATCGGTAGCGCCCATTAGCGCGCGATTTTTAGCTACGGCATCATCGCCTTCTAGCACCATTACGACCACCGGGCCGCTAGTCATAAACTCAATCAGATCCTTATAAAAAGGGCGATCCTTGTGAATTTCATAAAATTTACCCGCATCTTCGGCGCTTAGGCATAATTTTTTAGCCGCTGCGATTCTTAGTCCGTGGCTTTCGAAACGATCGATAATTTTGCCTATAACGCCCTTTTTAACGGCATCAGGCTTAATAATAGAAAGCGTTTGCTGCATATAATCTCCTTAAAGTGAAAGGCGGATTGTATCTAAAAATAGGTTAAAATTTATTTAAGGATTGAATGAATTAAAATTCCGCGCACTTGATCGCGGAATTTTATCTGCTAAGCAAATACCGGGGTATCTCCGCTGCGTAGATCCGCACCTATACTATCCCTGCTAGGTTGGCCCGCTACGATGTCGCTCCATACGATACAGCCGTCGGTCGGACAGGCGCTAGCGCAAGCCGGCTCGTCGTTATAGCCGACGCACTCGACACATTTATCAGCATATACGTAGTAGCTATCCTCGCCGTTTGGGTTATCGCTATCGTCCACGATCGCATTTACCGGGCACTCGTCGATGCATGAGCCGCAACTAATGCAAATATCGGTGATTTTTACAGCCATTTTTTCTCCTTTATCAAAAAATGAAGCGTGATGATAACATACTAAATTTAAAAAATGATAAAATTTAATATTATCAAACAAATAAATTTTATTATATAAAAAATTTCATCAAATTTCAGCAAATCTAAAGTTTTAAAATGTATAATCGCCATCATAAATTTTATTAACAAGGAGAAACAAATGATAGTAACCAATAAAGCCGTTGATTTCACGGCAACTGCGGTTTTAGGCAACAACGAAATAGTCGAGGATTTCAACCTCTATAAAAATATCGGCGAAAAAGGCGCGGTCGTATTCTTTTATCCAAAAGATTTTACCTTCGTCTGCCCGAGCGAGATCATCGCATTCGATCACAGATATCAAGATTTCAAATCCAAGGGCATAGAAGTTATCGGCGTTAGCTGCGATAGCGAGTTTACCCATCTTGCGTGGAAAAACACTCCGGTAAACGCAGGTGGTATCGGCAAAGTGCAGTTCCCGCTAGTTTCGGATATCACAAAAGATATCGCGCGCAGCTTCGACGTGCTGTTCGGCAACGCCGTAGCGCTTCGCGGCAGCTTCCTACTTGACAAAGACGGCACAGTCCGCCACGCTGTCATTAACGACCTACCGCTAGGCCGAAATATCGACGAGATGCTAAGAATGGTCGATACGATGTTATTTACGAACGAGCACGGCGAGGTTTGCCCTGCAGGCTGGCACAAAGGTGACGCAGGGATGAAAGCAGATCCTAAAGGCGTCGCGGATTATCTAGGCAAAAATGCGAGCAAACTATAAGTTGTAAAATTCTTCGCGTGAGCATATGAATTCTAACCGCGTAAAGTTTAAATTTAGCCTTGCGCGGGCTATTAAAGCTAGCAAAGCTTTCTAAATTCCGCTGCCAAAATTTTAAGTCGCGGCGGCGGAATTCCAAAAATTCCAAAAATTCCAAAAATTCCAAAAATTCCAAAAATTCCAAAA
>CAURQQ010000030.1:0-25980 GCA_963527265.1 uncultured Campylobacter sp.
GAGCGCGCAGCTTTTAAGGCGCCTTGTGGGTGCGGGTAAGGTTGTTTTTAAAGACGGCTACTATAAAATCGCTAAGAAATAGTGGCGGAATTGCGAGGTAGAATTTCGTTTCGTAATTTAATGGCAAAATTTTATCGAGATTTCGCATGTGGAATTTTCGTCCAAATTCGCCGACAAAGTGGTACGCCTAAGACACGGCAAGCTCGATCGAATAGAGCTTTTGGATCAAAGCACGATGAAACATCATCTAGGCTCTCAGGATGAAAATTCAGATCGCAATTTAAACCAAAGCGCTTCGCAAAGCTCTAACGCCGAAACTGCGAGCGAGCAAAATTCTGCCTCGCAAAATTTAGGCGGCAAAGATCGGGGCGCTAAAAATTTAAGTGGCGAAAATCAAGGTGCCAAAAATTCGGGCGCGCAGAATTCCGGTGCGTAAAATTTAGCTCGCATGATGAAAAATAAAGCTACGTTAAAATTTAAAAATTTCACCGCCCGCCCGTGCTCTTTTTGGATCCGCACAAAGCTCGCGCGAGCAGGTGTGGCTCTTTGCTACTCACGTCCCGCCGAAGCCGTTTGCCTCGAAATATCAAGCGCCGATGCGAAGCCGAGCGGAGTGGGTAAAAATTTAAAAAATCAAAATTTTAAAAGTCTAAATTTTAAAAACCAAAACGCTACGAGTACAAATTGCGAGGCAAATCGTTACATAGACTTTAGCGCGGATTACGACACGGATCGCAACATACGCCTTAAACATATTGTTGCAGCACATGCCAAAGCATAAACTTTAACGCAGATCGAGACTTAAATTTAAATATATGCCACGATATAAATTCTAGCGCGGATTATGACATAAATCTCGTCAAGGGTCACGGCATAAACCAAAGTATGACTTACTACGACATACGCCCTAGTGCAGATCGCGACATAATTTCTAACGCAGATTATGATATAAATTCCAATAGGGATCGCGCCGTGAATTTTAAAATTTCAAACGCAAATTTAAAAACGAATTTAGCAGTTTTAAAAGCAGATTTAAGGACGGATTTCAGATTATGAAATTTTTAAATTTAAAAGTTGCCACTGCTGTGTTCGCGCTGCTGCTCGCAGGCTGTGACGGATGGAAGCACCATCTAAGCAGCGACGGTACCTCACTCGCCTCCAAGTTTGACCCTCCGAGCGCACGCTAAAGATCGAGGGCAACGACAAGCCGCTCATGCTGTTTTTCTACGCAAGTAGCCGAATTTAGAAATTCCGCGATTTTAAAATTTATACAAAATTCTACGATTTGGAATTTTGATGAAATTTCTGCAGCTACCAGCTTCCGCTAGCACCGCCTCCGCCGAAGCTTCCGCCGCCCCCACTGAAGCCGCCTCCGCTAAAACCGCCATTTCCTCCAAATCTGCCAAAATCCCCGGATGAGCCGCCTCTCATGCGCGATGAGCGCGCGATTTCGTTTATGATGTCTGCACTTGAGATTATATCCTCATCGCTTCTACTGTGGCGCGTCACGCGGCGGCTTAGTATCGCAAAAAGCAAGACCGCAAAAAGTACCATAAAGATCGCAAAGTCCTTGTTGCTCGGATCCTGCTGCGCGTTGGCGTTAAGGGGATCAAATTTGATATCGCCGCCTTTGATCGTGCTAATGATCGCTGAAATCCCGCTAATGACGCCACTTTCGTAATCTCCCTGCCTAAAATAGGGCAGAATTTTATTGCTGATGATACGCTTGGCGCGCATATCGGTTAGCACGCCCTCTAGCCCGTATCCGACCTCGATACGCACTTTATGCTCGTGCGGAGCGACGAGCAGCAGTACGCCGTTGTCGCGCCCTTTTTGCCCGATACCAAGAGCGCGCGCCTGCTCTACGCCGATTTCCTCGATAGAGTAGCCGCCGAGCGATTTTAGGCTTACGAGCATGATCTGGTTTGTGGAATTTTTATCGAAAGTCGTTAAAATTTCATTCAGACTCTCTCTCGCGGCTGGGCGCAAAATGCCAGCCTCATCGATTACAGCGGTGCCGTTTGGGCGGGCCAGATACTCACTGGGTGCGGCAGTGCTGATTATAAATAGCGCCATTAGGGCAAAAGCAAATCTCCAAGCCACTCTCATCGCAGCTCCACCAAGGTCTCTTCTATATCGTTATTTTCGCTATTTTTAGGCACTCGCATGGCTAGCTTGCACAGCGCATCCATCGCCTTTAAAACAGCAGGCTCAAGGCCTTGCGTGCTAGGGTTAAATTCCGTCGTGATACGTTCAAACTCGCCCTTAGAGATAAACTCCGCCGCTCGCGCGCCGCAGATGATATGAGCGCAGCGCTCTCGGACGCAGACGCAAAACATTATCGCTTCTTTTACGCTGCCGTAGCGCTCGTAAAATTTTAGCATTGTAAACTCGCCAGAGAGCCGAAGTCTGGGAGATTTAGGCGTGATTATAGTTAAAAGCGTGGGGCATTTAGCTAGCAGAGCTTTAATCGCTATGAAGCTGAGCGCTACGATCTGCAGTAGCTCAGCTTTACTTATTTGCGGCAAGAAGCACAGAACGATGCCGATCGCAAACGCCGTCACTGCCGCCGCGCCATAGCTAGCTTCGCAGTCCTCGCTTGCTTCGCGCGCGACCACGCAGACGATCTGCGCACCGCTTGCAGCTTCGGCTTTCGTGATTAGCTCGTGGATTTTTTGCTTGCACTGCTCGCTTAGCATTTGTCTCCCTTAGCGTTATTTAAACGAGACGCTAGGGGCTTTTTGGCTTGAGCTATCAGCGCTAAAGCTAGGTTTAGAGCCGCCTAATCCTACGATGCGCGCGATGATGTTTGTAGGAAAGGTTCTAATTAGCTTATTGTATTCCTGCACCGAAGCGATGTAGTCCTTGCGCGCTACGGCGATGCGGTTTTCCGTGCCTTCGAGCTGATTTTGCAAGTCGGCGAAATTCTGATTTGCCTTAAGATCCGGATAACGCTCGACTACCAGCATTAGGCGCGATAGGGCCGAGCTAAGCTCGCCTTGAGCGCCGTTAAATTTCACAAACGCTTCCGGATCTTGCGCTAAACTTTCTGCATTGATATTGACAGCGGTTGCCTTAGCGCGGGCATTTATGACGCCTTCTAAGGTATCTTTTTCATGGCTAGCGTAGCCTTTGACGGTTTCTACAAAATTTGGAATCAAATCGGCGCGGCGCTGATATTGATTTTGCACCTGGCTCCACGCAGCCTTAACTTCTTCATCTTTGCTTACGAGCTTGTTGTAAACAGGCACTGCAAATATCGCAAACGCAATCGCCGCAATCACTAAGACGATTAGAGCTTTGATTAAGATATGAAGCCCTCCTTTTTGGCGCGGATACTCTCCTCCGCCAAAGCTCTCGCCTCGCGAGGATAAGCCTTTATCGTCGTAACCTATACGCTCGTTATTTTCTCCTTGCAGCTCTTTCATTGAAATCTCCTTGGGATGTTGGAATTTAATTTGACTAAAATTTCATATTCGATCGTGCCGAAGTGTTTTGCCCAAATCCGCGCGTCGCCCAGCACGCAAACTCGTTCTCCGCCGAATTGCGCGCAGAAGCTATCCATCGACATTTTTCCGAGCATTTTTTGCCCGCTTGCAAGCGCTAGCTCGCCCTCGCCGTCGTAGCGAAATAGCCCGTCGGCATAGCCTAAATCATAGGTGCCGATCCTCATATTGCGTGGCGCTTCAAATTTCGCGCCGTAGCCCACGCGCTCGCCTTTTTTTAGCACGCGCGAGCTGATTAGATCGGCATAGAGCTTTAGCACAGGGCGTAAATTTAGGCTCTCGTCAAATTGCGGATAGCCGAACTGCGCCATACCTACGCGTACATATTCGTCCTCAAAGCCCGCACTTCGCTCGATAGCTGCGGAGTTGCTCGAATGAAATTTTAAATTTTCAAAGCCCGCAGCGGCGGCTTTTTGCCTCGCAAGGCGCTTAAATTCTATAAAATTTTGCCTCTGCGCGAAAAAATCTCCACTTAGCTCATCGCTTGCGCGAAAGTGTGTGAAAAAGCCACGAAGCTTAAATCCGCCCTGCTTGCATAGCCTAAGCGCCTCATCTAGCTCGCTCGCACCGATGCCGTTTCTGTGCATAGCAGTATCTGCAGCGATATAAATTTTAAGCCCTCGTTTAAGACGCGAGAAGTAGCCAAGATCATTTACCGCGTAGCAAAACCGCTCATCCTCGTCCCCGCGCGGAATGTGCGAGAGCACTAAAATTTCATCAAATAAATCCGCGATCTGCGCAGCTTCCGTAGCACTTCGCGTTACGGCGCGTACGAAGCCTAGCTTTGCCGCTTCCTCGCAGCAAAGCCTGCAGCCATGGCCGTATGAATTATCCTTGGCTACTAAAAATACTCGTTCCGCTCCACCTACTTTGGCGGCGATTTGCGCTAGATTGTGCACATAAGCGGCGCGATCTAAGATGATCTCAGACATCGAAGTCTAGCCCATAAGTGCGGTATAAATATGGCAGTAGCTTGCGCGCAGCGTAGTCGTAGCCGTAGAATTTCGCATAAACTTCCTTCAGGCTCGCCGCGCCTGCACGCTCGAAATCAAATACGTCGGTGCCCGCGATTTTTGGCACGCGCTCATCTAAGAATTTAAAAAATTCCGCTCTCGCAGCCAAAAGCTCTTTTATATTTTTTTCAACCTCTTGCTTTTCAGATTCGTTCATCTCTGATCCTTTAAATTTTCTAGTTTACCTAAAAATACGCGCTGCATTTCGTCGCGAAACTCGGGACTAGAGGCCTCGAAGCGGGTTACGATCACAGGCGTGGTGTTGCTTGCCCGTACGAGTGCCCAGCCGTTATCAAACCTCACTCTGATGCCGTCGATTTCGATAATATCGCGGATGGGCGGCAGCTCCGAGATACCTGCGTGGATTTGAGCTTTAAGAGCCTCGATGATCTTAAATTTTGCCTCCTCGCTCGTATTAAATTTAATCTCATCGGTGCTAAAAACCCGCGGCAGCTTGTCTAGCTCGGCGTCTAAATCATATCCTTTAGCTACGAGCTCAAGCACGCGTATCATCGCATATACGCCGTCATCAAAGCCGAAATATCGCTCCTTAAAATAAATATGCCCGCTAACCTCGGCGGCAAGGTCGATGCCAAGCTCCTTCATCGCCTTTTTGATATTGCTGTGGCCCGTTTTACCCATGAAGCTTTTGCCGATCTTATCGATGGTGTCGTACATCGCTTGAGAGCATTTGACTTCGCCTAGGATGCGCGGATGGTGCATATTTAAGGCAAGCAAGCAGGCTAGCTCGTCGCCTTTGATGTTGCGGCGCGGCGTAAGCACGGCGATCCTATCTGCATCCCCGTCAAAGCCGAAGCCCAAGCTCACGCCGTCTTGCTTCATCGCGGCTTTAAGATCTACTAAATTTTTCTCCTCGCTGGGATCTGGGTGGTGGTTTGGGAAATTGCCGTCCGGCTGCGGGAATAAAACTTTAGCGTTTAGCCCTAACCTTTCTATGATTTTAGTAACCGTAACGCCCGCAGCTCCGTTTGCGCAGTCAATTATAAAAGGCGTAGCAAAGCCCTTAAGAGCTGCGAATTCCTTCTCAAAATATGCTAGATACTCGCTTAAGATGTCGTACCTCTCGGTGCCTAGGTCAGTTGGAATTTCAAAATTTGAACCGATCAGCTCTCGCACCTGCGCGCCCAGACGCTTCAAATCCGCGCCGAAGAAGCTATCCGTGCCGATTGTTATTTTAAAGCCGTTGTAATTTTTGGGATTGTGCGAGCCGGTGATCATTACGTTTGCGTCAAATTTATGCGTAAATACGCTAAAATAGCCCACCGGCGTCGGTAGCAAGCCGATATTATAAACCCGCAACCCGGCGAAATTTAGCCCGCTTACGAAATAGCCGAAAAGCTCATCCGCGCTAAGACGGGCATCGTATCCCACGCTAACGCGCTCAAGCCCGAGATTTGCGATATGTTTGCCAAGCGCGAAACCAATCGCCTTTACGCTGCGCTCGTTTAACTCCTCGCCCACGATACCGCGAATATCGTATTCTCTAAAGATATCTTCGATCATAAAATTCCTTTAAATTTAAATCGCGGTATTTTATAAAAACTTGCTTAATATTTATATTATAAATGATAAAATCGCCGCTAAAATTCCAAAGGATTATTATGAAAAAATTTATTCTAGCAGCGATTTTAGCGGCTTTTGCTTGCGCGGGCGATTACGAGCTCGTAGGTAGCGTAAATACTTCGTTTAGAATTTTTGGCAAAGACGATCGCATCGAAGTTATCGCGGTTAAAGATCCTAAGGTTGATGGAGTGACCTGCTACGTCTCTTACGCCAAAAAAGGCGGTGCCAAAGAGATCATCGGCGTGGAGGAAGACCGCTCCGAAGCCTCTGTGTCGTGCGTACAAACAGCGCCTAAAATCATCATCAAAGAGGAGCTGAAAAAAGAGGATATTTTTGAAAAACGCAGCTCGTTAATCTTCAAAAAGACCCACGTAGTTAGGCTTTACGACGCAGTGCAGGGCTCGCTAATCTATTTGGTTTATTCGGATAAAGTGATTGATGGCTCGCCTAATAACTCGATCTCGGCAATCCCGTGCCACCAAGCCGTGGGCGACGTGTGCGAGCTCACATATACCCAAGGCAAAAAATAATAAGAAGGAATTTTGCAAAGATAAAATTTTATCGCAGCGGAATTCTAAATTAGAAATTACGCTATGAGATGACGCACAAATTTAATAGAATTTCGCTAAATTCCGCAGCATTTTATAAAATTTTATCCGCGCCGTTAAATTCCTGCGCGAGTGCCTAAGGCGAGAATTTTACCGCTTTATCAAAGCATCTTAACGCATATTCGCGCTACGCTAGTAGGTGTGCGCTTGCAGGTCGTAAAATGAAAAATTAAGCAATTTTTGCTAAAATCTCGCGATTTTGAAAACCCTCGTAAATCTAAAGGAAATCAATGAAGACATTTTTTAGTATGGAGTGCGCGTCAGTGATGCTGCTGATTTTGGCGCTAGCCTGTGCGATCGCCACTTTCATAGAGACCGCTTACGGCACGGAAGTAGCTTGGGCGATGGTTTATTCGACTGCGTGGTTTGGCGCGCTGATGGTGCTTTTGGGAATAAATTTAACCTACAATATCTATCGCTACCGCATGATTAAGCTTCGCACGCTGCCTGCACTAATCTTTCACGCGAGCTTTTTGTTTATGCTTGCTGGAGCGATTTTGACGAGATATTTCGGCTTTGAGGGCAATATCCATATAAGAGAGGGTGGCGAGAGCTCGATCGTAACGACCAAAGACGAGGTCGTTCAACTTCTTACTTTAGGCAGTGACGGCGAGTTTATATCTGCTGATGAGAGCGAATTTTTAAACGGCGCAGGACGGATGAACTTCGATCTGAACTTAGACGTAGAGGGTAGGATCGCAAATTTAAAATTTAAAGAGCTCGTAGAACACGGCGAGCTAAAATGGGTGCAAGATCCGACCGGACAGGCTCCCGCGCGCGTGGAGCTATTATTTTCCAACAACGTTGGCAGCCAAAACGTCTCCTTGCAATCGGGCGAGAGCATGGAGATAGGCGAGCTTAGTATCACTTTTAACGCCGAGCCTAAAAGTAAGAATTTCATCTACATAAAATCTAAAGACGGCAAATTTTATCTAAACTCAAGCCTTGATATAAACGCCACTAAAATGGCTGATATGAGCACTGCGCCGCTTAAGAAAAACGAGGATAATCCGCTAGGCAATCTCTTGCTTTACAGCTTCGACGGAATAAATTTCGCCCCCGTTAGCTTGCTTAGCTCCGCGGTCGAGAAATTCGTCCCGGTCGATGCGAATTTACCGGGTGAGCCCGGTGTCGTCGCTACGCTAAGCTTTGCGGGGCAGAGTCGCGAAATCTACGTACCTAGGGATTCGCATGGCGCTAGCTACAAAGTGGGCGATAAGAATTTCATCGTAGCCTTGGCGCCAAAGATGCTTCATCTGCCTTTTAAAATCGCTCTTCGCGACTTTGTGATGGATCGCTATCCAGGTACCAATTCGCCCTCCGGATATAAAAGCGAAATCACGCTAAAAGACGGCAATACGAGCTTTGATTATGATATTTTTATGAATCACGTGCTCGATTACGGCGGATACCGATTTTTCCAAAGCTCATACGACACGGATGAGCGTGGTACCGTGCTTTCGGTCAATAAAGACCCCGGCAAAGCTCCAACTTACATCGGCTATTTTTTGCTTTGCGTGGGGATGTTTTTTAACTTTTTCAACCGGGGCTCGCGCTTTTTCAAGCTCTCGCGCTTAATCAGCGAAAATACGCATCTTGCTCGAGAAAAAGACGCAAATTCTAAAAATTCCGCGTCTAGCTCGGTGCCCGTAAGCTCCGTAGAAAGCTCTGCATCAAAATGCGCCAAAAAATCGCGACGCGGTACTAAAGGCGCAACATTAGCATTTGTAGGCGCGGTGGCTTTGAGTTTGGCCGCATTGTATCCTAGCACAGCAAATGCCGAACAAAACTCCACGGCACAAAATTCTACTTCGCAAAGTTCCGCCTCAAATGCAGCCGCAGAAAATTCTGCGCCGCAAAGCCCGGCTAGCGTACAAGATCCCGCTTCGCAAAATTCCGCGCAGAATTCCGCCGCTGAAAATTCCAATCAAAGCTCCACTTCGCAAGAATCTGCGGCGGAGCAAGACTCCATCCCGCCGCATAATTTTTATACTATGGGAGGCGAGCTGGCCGTGCCGAAATTCGATCCTAAATTTAGCGAGGATCTGGCCAGCCTCGTAATTCAGGGATTTGATGGGCGAATGGAGCCTTTTGATACCGTTTCTAGGGAGCTTTTAAATAAAATTTACCGCGCCGACAACTACAAGGCGCCAAATGGCGAAATTTTAAACCACAACGCCGTTGCACTTTCTTTTATGCTAAATCAAAGCTACTGGAGGCGTGCGCCGATTATCAAGGTTAGCGAGCCGGAGCTTAAGAAAATTCTAGGTATGGATGAGAAGCAAAGCCACGCTAGCATGATGGATTTTTTTGAATTTAAAGGCGGCGAGAGCTACTACAAGCTTGATAAAATGGTCGAGGAGATCAACCGAAAGCCTTTGGGCAATCGCGGCGTGCTAGATAAAGAGATCATCAAGGTAAATGAGCGCGTAAACGTCTTTTACTCGGCGTTTATGGGGGATTATTTTAGAATTATTCCGGTTAAGAACGCTAAAAATAACGAATGGCTTTCGCCGCTATATCTAGGCGATGCGCTGGATCAAAACGAATCAACTGAAGTTAAAAAGATGATGGGGATATTCGTTTCGTCCGTGGTCTATGCCCAAGAAAGCGGGGATTGGAGCGGCGCAGAAAAGATGCTAAGCTACGTCAAAAAATACCAGGCACAAAACGGCGCAAATTTAATGCCTAGCGAGAGCGCGATAAAATATGAAATTTTATTTAATAAGGCTAAAATTTTTTCTCGCCTCTTTCCGATCTACACTATCTCGGGATTTTTGCTTCTGGTCTTTATCTTTTTGCGAATGATGAAGCCCGCTCTTCGCTTAGGCGGCGCGTTTAAGCTCGTTTACGTCGTAAATATCGTCGCTTTCATCGCGCATACCACGGGTCTTGCGCTGCGCGGTTACGTCTCGGGGCACGCGCCGTGGAGCAACTCCTACGAATCGCTCATCTACATCGCGTGGGCGCTGTCGCTAAGCGGAATCTTTTTCTCGCGCAAATCCGCCATCTCGCTGGCGCTTACTTCGATAATGGCGGGCATCACGCTGATGGTGGCGCATCTTAGCGACATCGATCCACAGATCACCAATCTCCAGCCGGTTCTAAAATCTCACTGGCTTACGATCCACGTCTCGGTAATCACCGCTAGCTACGGATTTTTAGGCCTTTGCATGCTGCTTGGAATTTTCACCCTCGTGATGTTTCTGTTCGATAAGAAAAACCCCGAGATCGCGCGCAATATCACGGAGGCTACGCATATCAACGAAATGTCGATGATCCTAGGGCTTTGTTTGCTGACGGTGGGCAACTTCCTAGGGGGCGTGTGGGCGAACGAAAGCTGGGGGCGCTACTGGGGCTGGGATCCGAAGGAGACCTGGGCGCTCATTACGATTTTTATCTACGCGGTGGTAGTGCATTTTAGGTTTATGCCAAAGCTCAACAATCAATTCGCCTTTGCCGTAGCCTCGATGTTTGCGTATTTTAGCGTCATAATGACCTATTTTGGTGTAAATTTCTACCTAAGCGGCATGCACTCATATGCTAGCGGCGAGCGCATTCCAGTGCCAAGCTGGGCGTACGTGATGATCGCTTCGATGATAGCTCTTGCGATCGCGGCGTATTTCCGCTCGGGCAAATCGGCTAGACTTTAGATAGACGGGACCCAAATTTCAGAATAATAATTTTGAAATTTCGCCCAGATTTCGCAGTTTACCGAGGCTTTAGGGATTTATGGAATTTATCTTTAAATTTCGGCTAGGCTTTGAAATCCCGCAGAATTTTATAGAATTTTACGGCTCGCGATTACGCTAAATTTTAAAATTTTGCATCGCGACAGAATTTTTTGATGCTTGAAATTTTAAGACGTCGTAAAATTCTAATGATTTAGAATTTGCACCGCTATGGGGTTTTAATGTTTTAAATTTTACTTCTAGTGGAATTTTTTCATGCGACAGAAGTGCGACGAATTCTAGAATTTTAAAATTTCAGCTAGCGCGCCAGTACAAAATTCGCCCCGCCGCTGCCATAACCGAGCAGTGAAATTTTAAAATTTGATTTTATAAATTCTATGCTCATCTTTAAATTTAAAATTTAAAATCTCGCGCTTTATGAAATTTTATTTATGGCGTCGAAATTTTAAAATTTTGCATGTCCTTGCCATAGCGAATTTCGCATGATAAAATTTTAAAATTTTAAATTCCGCGCCATGATAGAATATAATAGAATTTGAATTTATAAAATTTTAAACTGCAAAAACGTCGCTAGGCATTAAAATTATCTTAAAATATAATTTAGCTTGTAAGGTTAAGCTAAATTTCTGCTTATAATCATATTGATTTAATCTTTATTTGGCTAAAATTGACGCTTGTCAATTTCTTAATTTGAAAGGATAAAGATGTCTGATCTAAAACAGGATAGACGAGGCTTTATCGGGCTTACTTTCGGCGCGGTTGCCGCTGTGGGTGGTGTTTTCGCACTCGTGGGGATGAAGAAATCGTGGGATCCACTACCTAGCGTGCGCGCTGCCGGCGTCACTACGGTAGATTTAAGCCCGATCAAAGAGGGCGAGCTGTATCAAACACAGTGGCGCAAAAAGCCGATTTTCGTGCTTAAAAAGACTGCCGATATGCCTAAAAACGATGCCCGCGACGTCGTCGTAGGGGATGCTAGATATACGCTTTGCATTGGGCTTTGCACGCATTTGGGCTGTATTCCCAGCTACAAGCCATCGACGCAACAATTCATCTGTGCATGTCATGGCGGGATTTTCGATGCTAACGGCATAAACGTATTCGGTCCGCCGCCGCGCCCTATGGATATACCGCCGTTTAAAATCGACGGAACGAAACTCGTTTTAGGCGAAGAGGGCCCCGAATACCAAGCCCTAAAGCAGAAAGCATAGGAGGCGCAGATGGCACATATCAGAAAGGCTACGGGGGTTTGGGATTGGTTTGACCAAAGGCTCGCCGTAACGAAATTTTTTAAAGTGATGGTAAGCGAGTATTGGATTCCTAAAAATATCAGCTTCCTTTGGGCGATGGGCGTGATTTTGATGACGCTATTTATAGTTTTATTCGTAAGCGGACTGATGCTCGTGATGTATTATAAGCCAGATGTAAATCTCGCATTTGATAGCGTAAATTTCACGATTATGAAAGAGGTCGAATACGGCTGGCTATGGCGACATATCCACGCAGTATCGGCATCGGTCGTATTTTTGATCTTATACATTCATACTTTAGTAGCTATTTATTACCGCTCGTATAAGCAAGGGCGAGAGATGATTTGGGTAAGCGGAATGCTGCTTTTCATCATCTTTTCGGCGGAGGCTTTCAGCGGATATATGCTTCCGTGGGGGCAGATGAGCTACTGGGCGGCGATGGTTATTACTAATCTTTTTGGCGGAATTCCAGTAGTGGGCGATGCAATAGTCGAATGGATTCGCGGAGATTACGCCGTAAGCGATCCGACGCTGACACGATTTTTTATGCTTCATGTCTGTTTGCTGCCTCTCGTGGTGGTAGCGGTGCTGGCGGTGCATTTCTATTCGCTTAGATTTCCGCATGTAAATAACCTAGACGGCGAGGAGATTGACTTTGAGCTCGAGGGCGAGAAGTATCTGCAGGGCAAAACTAGCGAAAGCAAGGTAATTCCGTTTTGGCCGGGCTTTTTGGCGAAGGATTTTTTCTATGTCAGTATCTTTATGATATTTTTCTTTTATCTAGTGGGCTTTCACTTCGATTTTGCGATGGATCCGATAAATTTCGAGCCGGCAAACAGCCTCAAAACCCCAACGCATATCTATCCGGAGTGGTACTTCCTTTGGGAGTATGAAATTCTGCGCGGATTTTACTTCGACGTAGGACCACTTAAGGCTGCCGACATCGGGCTTATCGCCTTTGCCTTCGCTGGAGTTTCGCTGTTTTTCATACCGCTATTTGATCGCAGTAGCGTAGTGGCGCCCGCGCACAAAAACAAGGCGTTTTTCATTTGGTTTTGGGTTTTGGTAATCGACATGATCCTGCTTAGCCTTTTCGGCAAGCTCCCTGCAGACGGCGCGGAGCTTGGTATCGAAAATAAATACTGGGGCTTTGCTTTATCGATCATCTATATCGGATTGCTTGTTGTAGTGCTTCCGCTAATTACAATCGCAGAAAGAAAGAGGGTCTAGCCATGAAAGAGATAAGAACCCTAATCTTAGTGCTTTTTTGTGTGGGAATTTTATACTGGTTTATCGAGCCTTATGCTCATACTAAGCTTAGTCCGCACACCGATCCGGTAAATTACGATTTTGCAGCAGGCGATACGGCTTTAGCCGCGCATAACGTAGCCGCAGCAGAAAGCACTTTGGCCGCAGCCGAAAAGGGCGGAGATGAGACGATGATAAAAAATTCTAAAAAAGCCCTAGCCAGCGCGAAAGAACAACAAGATAAAACGGTGCTTTTTTGGGATGAGATAAATAAAATCGATCTTAGTAAAGGCGATGCCGTGCGCGGCGCCGAGACCTTTACAAATGCAGGCTGCACCGCATGTCATGGAGTAAAAAGTGCAAATATCCCCGCTCCTATGGACGCGGTAAGCGCTAGTGCCGCATACGGCGTCAATCCTCCGGATCTTAGCAGCGCAGGCTATCTATACACCGATAAATTCTTAGCTGCGCTCATCAAAGATCCGATCATGGCTCTTAAGCTAGATCAGAAATTTGGCGACGAAAAGCCTTTTCCGATGCCCGGGTTTTTCGGTGCGGGCGGTGATCTAAATCAAGAGATCGCCGATATCGTAGCCTATCTAAAATCGCTCGCTCCTAGCGAGGATAAGCTAATCGCCTCTGAGGCTGCTGCTAGCGGCAACAAACAAGGCACCGAACTAAATGAAGCGCAGAAAAAATTCCTTTTAAGCAAGGCGGTTTTTGAGGATGCTTGTCTAAGATGCCACGATGTCAAGTATGATAAGCTCTTTGCATCTAGCGATAAGGCTAGCCTGGCTGCGTATATGGGCTCGACGCCTCCGGATCTTTCGATGATGATCCGTTCTAAGGGCGCCAACTATCTGCACGAGTTTATCAATGATACGCAAAAGAAGCTTCCAGGCACTTCGATGCCGCGCGTAGGCTTGAACGAAAACGCTGAAGCCAAGGTCGTGGAGTATCTAGCTGACGTAGGCGATAGCAAAAAAACTGAGCGTGAAGCTACAACCATAAATATTATGATTTATTTCTTGATCCTTTCTGTTTTTGCAGGTCTTTGGAAAAGCAAAATTTGGTCGAAACTTCACTAAAATTTTAGCAGTCGGAGTAAAATCCGACTGCCGTTTAAAATTCCGTCATATCCTAAATTCTATTAAATTCCATCTATCAAAAAGCTCTCGCAATTGAGAATTTACCGCTTTCGTGCTTTATGATAACCGCTTTTTTTATTACTTTTTAAGATTTTTCTACATATAATTGCCGCTCAATTTTGAAATTTAATGTATGAATTCAACTCAAGAAGGGTCAGATGAAATTTTTTAAATTTGCGGTTTTAGCTCTAATTTTTCCGCTTGCTATGCTTTTTGCGGATACGGATTATCGCGCCGAAGCAGCGACGATAAAAGAAAAATTTGCTCAAGCGATCAAGCTTTATGTTGATGGTAATAATTCTGAGGCTAGAAAGATAACTCAAGAGGCGTATTTTGGGCATTTTGAAAATCTAGAAGCCGGTATCCGCATAAATTTGGGACAGAAAAAATCCTACGATATGGAGAAGCAATTCGGCGATATCCGTAAAGCAATCAAAGCCGAAAAGCCGCTAAATGAAATTCAAGCGATGATCGATAATCTAAATCGCGAGATTGATGAGGTTCTGCCTGCGATCGAATCTGGTCATCGTCTCGTAGCCGAGTATCAAGACGGAGGCGACGGCAGCACTTCTGCGCCAGCCTCAGGCGGGAATTCCGCAGCATCCGGTACAACTTCGCCTTGGATGAGCGTCTATACGGAATTTAAAACTGAGCTGGATAACGCTAAAGCTGCGTTTGATAAAAAAGACACTGCTGCGCTAAAAGCTGCGCTAAATCGCGCGAAATTTGATATCTACCGCAACGAACGCCTAGAAGAGGCGGTACGAAAATATGTCTCGTCTCAGACCGATCAATCAATCCAGCAGATCATCGGAAATCTATTGCGCGAGGATGCGGATACGGACAAATCAAAATTTGACGAAGCGATAAACGCTTTAGATAACCTAGCATTAAAAGCCGTAAATGATTTACCGCAAGAAAGCTACTCCATAGCGCCGCAGACTGCGTTAGCACAAAGCGATACTAGTGAGGATGAGGGCAAGGATTTTACGCCGGTCGTGCAAAATATCAAGGATAAGATGGCTAAGGTTTTGGCGCTTTATGAAAGCGGCAAGGTTGATGATGCGATCGACGAGAGCGGCAATATCTACTTCGATGAATACGAAGAGAGCGGCATGGAAAATATCGTCGGCGCTAAAAATACTCAGCTCAAGCTAGATACAGAAGCAAGTTTTAATAAAATTTCGGCTCTTATGCGCGCGGGTGCCTCCAAAGAGCAGATCGTAGCGGCACAAAATAAGCTATTTGATCAGCTTACCCAAAGCCTAGAGCTAACGAAGAAATCAAGCAACTGGGATCTATTCTTATACGCGTTTATCATCATCTTGCGTGAAGGATTTGAAGCGCTCATTATCGTAGCCGCAGTCATCGCTCTACTTATAAAATCCGGCAACTCAAAGCACCTAAATATCGTCTACAGCGCTCTTGGCGTCGCGGTTGTGCTAAGTATCGCTACGGCTTATGGGTTGAATTATATCTTTGGTAGCGAAAATGCAGGACAAACGCGCGAAGTGATGGAGGGCGCGGTGATGTTAATCGCCGTGGTGCTGCTATTTTACGTGGGCTTTTGGCTTCTTTCAAATGCAAGCTCCAAAAAGTGGAGCGCCTATATCCAAGGTCAAATTTCAAACAGCCTAAGTTCGGGCGATAGCAAGATGCTTTGGTGGACGGTATTTTTAGCGGTTTATCGCGAGGGCGCAGAGACGGTACTATTTTATCTGGCACTACTTTTCGATGCCAAAAGTCCGGCAGCTACCAGCATGGTAGCAGCAGGCTTCGTAGCGGGTCTGGCGGCTCTTATTATAGTTTATATCGTCATCAAAAAATTCTCGCTTAAAATCGCCATCAAGCCATTTTTCATCGCTACATCAGTCATTATCTTTTATATGTCCGTCGTATTTGTGGGCAAGGGCGTGATGGAGCTAGTCGAGGGCAAGGTATTCGTGCCTACCGTAATAGATGGGCTTCCAACGATTACGTGGATCGGATTTTATCCTTACGTCCAGAGCCTAGTGCCGCAAGCGGTGATGATCGTGCTTCTAATCGTAGGAATTTTAATCTTAAAAAATAAGCAAAAAAACAAATCTTAATAAGGAGAGAAAAGATGAAAAAGATTTTTTCAGGTATGTTGGCACTAAGCCTAGCCTCTGTTATAGCAATGGCGGGAGAGCATCCGATCGGCGAGCCGATTGAGCAAAATGGAATGGAGATCGCTGCTGTGTATCTTCAGCCTATCGATATGGAACCTAAAGGCATTGATCTAGCTCCTAGCAAGGCGGACATCCACCTTGAGGCGGATATCCACGCTATCAAAGGCAACGCAAACGGATTTGGCGAGGGCGAGTGGATCCCTTACCTAAAGATTGCTTACGTACTTAAAAACCTAGATACCGGCAAGATTCAAAAGGGAAATTTCATGCCAATGGTAGCTAGCGACGGTCCTCACTATGGCGCCAATATCAAGATGGTAAACGGCGTAGGCAACTACGAGCTAACCTATAACATCGAAAATCCAAGCGCCAACGGATTCGGCCGCCACGCGGACAAAGCGACCGGCGTAGGCAAATGGTGGGAGCCATTCTCGGTTAAATACACCTTCCAATACACAGGCGCTCCTAAAGAGTAAATCATAGCTGGCTCCGCCGAGTTCGTTTTCGGCGGAGTCCTAGCGGTATCGGGTTTAGCCGCACGCTTTAAATTTAAAGCGGTTAAATTTAGCCCGTTTAAATTTAACCGCTACGCCACAGCCAAAGCGCATCGTTTTTGTTTTAATGCGTTTAAGCTTACGAATCTTTTAGCTGGGGCAAAATTTTAAAATTTCAAGAGGCTTGAAATTTTAAAATTTTAAATTTAGCGCGCCGCAAGGACGAGATAAAACCAAAGCAATAGCGAGGCGAAATTTCTCTTTGTCGGCAGACTCTTGCCGTTGCAAATTTTTTGCAAGCGGATTTGAAATTTTAAAATTTACAAAACGGCGTAGGTTTTAAAATTTTAAAATTTAAGCAATTATAGGCGATTTACGCGCATTAGGTTCGATGAGGATTTTTGATGACGATATTTTTTTATCACGTTAGCTTGGCTCTGTTTCCGCTCGCGTTTTTAAGCGCATATCTGGGTGGCAGGCGCTTTATCAGCGCATCGTTTTTGCCCGCGCTTTTGGGGGCTGCATTTGGGGCGCTGTGCTTTAGCGCATTTGCGCGCTCGGCAAACGCCGATACAGGCAAAATAGTATTTGACGCGCTCGCACTTTTAGCGCTGCTCGCGTTACTGCTTGCGTTTAAGCTTAAGCGATTCTATCTTACCGCCGCAGTTATTTTTGCTCTTGGTTGCGCGTATGGATTTGAATACCGCTTCATAGGGATGAATTTTAAAATTTTCTCCGGCGAGCTGCTGGACAGCTTCAGCCTAACCAACCTCTTTATGGCGGTTTTAGGTGCGCTGGCGCTAATTTTATTATATTTTATTTATCGCTCAGCTCTAGCGCGCGCGAGCAGAGGCACAAAGCTAGTGTCGTTCGCTCTTGCGTGGGTGTTTGCCTTTATTGCTAAAATCGGCTTTTTAGGTCTTGATCTGCGCCAGGCAGACGCGCCCAAAGCTCTAGCCGCGAAGGGTTTTGAAGGGCTTTCAAACGCGATTGGCTCGTCCGAGTTTCTAAGCGTCATCGCTAAAATCATCCATTACAACAACTCCTATCTGACGCTAGCTCTTTGCCTTATAGCCGCGCTAATTGCGCTGCTTACGGCATTTCGTGCGCCAAGTCGAGTGTCTCGCGAATCGGACATTATAAAATTTAGAGAGGTTAAGGCGGGCAGATTCACCATTTTTAGAGATTTTAGCCTGATCTTGTCGCTTGGGGTTTTAATCAGCTTTTTGGGGCTTTATTATATCTTGGTCGCTTCAAAACCGCCTACGATCGATGAGCCTAAGATTATCGAGCCGCAAGGCGCGGAATTCGTGATCGATGCAAACATCGTAAAGGACGGCAAGCTGCACCGCTTTGCCTACGTTACCGACGACGGACATAAGGTCAGATTTTTTCTACTAAACCGCTTCACGGACAAATTTGCCCCGGTCGCGGTTTTTGACGCGTGCTCGATCTGCGGCGATATGGGCTATATCAAAAAAGGCGACGAGCTCATCTGCATCGCTTGCAACGTGCGTATCTTTTTGCCGAGCGTCGGCAAGCTTGGCGGCTGCAATCCGATTCCGCTGGATTATAAATTTGACGGGCAAAATATCGTCATCGCGCTTAAGACGATCGAGGACGGCGCGTCCTATTTCTCGGAGATCGTGGATAAAAAGGTGATCGATCCGGTCAGTAGAAAAGAAATTTTAAACACCTCTAAATTTAGCTATCTTTACTACGGACGCACCTACTTTTTCGAAAGCGAAGCGAATGCAAACGTCTTCACTGCACACCCCGAGCGCTATGTAGATGAAAACGGCACGCTAAAGGAGCTTAAATAATGTTTTTACGCATCATCAAATCTTCCATTTTAAACTCCAGAGATAGCAAAATTCTAGCGTTTTTGACCATATTTTTATCGGTTTCGCTGATCGCTTGCATGCTAAATATCACGCTAAAAATCGGCGATCAGGTCGCTAAGGAGCTGCGCAGCTACGGCTCGAATATCGTCGTGCTGCCACGCTCGCAAAGCCTAAGTATCGAGATCGGCGGGCGCGAATACTCTCCGCTTAAGAACGACGATTTTTTAAAAGAAAGTGAGCTGCATAAGATCAAAGAAATTTTTTGGCGCAACAATATCACCGCCTTTGCGCCCTTTTTAACTACCCGCGCGGGAGATTACGACGTCGTGGGGACCTATTTTGAAAAGGACGTGGGCGTTAGCGACGAGCCTGATTTCAGATCGGGCGTGCGCTCGCTCTATCCGTTTTGGAGCGTAGAGGGGCAGTGGGTAAAAGACGGCGCCGAGAATGAGGTGCTTGCAGGAGACGCGCTGGGGCTAAAGATCGGCGATACGGTTAAGCTTGGAGATTATGAGGTTAAGGTTGTTGGGATTTTGCACGGCGCGGAGGATGAAGCCAAAAAGCTGATCGCAAATTTATCTCTGGTGCAAAAGCTAACGCACAAAGAGGGCCTCATCGCCAAGGCAGAAGTTAGCGCCATGACGATCCCGGAAGACGATCTGTCCGTAAAGGCAAGAAGGAGTCTCGATAATCTAGACGCCACAGAATACGACACCTGGTATTGCTCAGCCTACGTAAGCTCCATTGCGTATCAGATCACCGAGGAGTATCCAAACGCGACTGCCAAGGCGGTGCTTAGCGTCAGCGAAGCTCAAAGCGGCATCACGAAAAAAATTCAAAATTTAATGGGCGTCGTAAGCATTCTGTCGCTGCTGATTTCAAGCATCTGCATCACGAGCCTGCTAAGCAGCGAAATTTACAAGCGTAAAAAGGAGATCGGCTTGCTTAAGGCGCTGGGAGCGAGCAACTTTATGATCTATATCCAGTTCGCCGCCGAAATTTTCGTCATCTGCGTAGTAAGCTCACTTGTGGGCGCAGTCGTGGGTTACGTGCTTAGCTGGGCGATCGCGTATCAAATTTTTGGCTCCTTTATCGGCGTATCGCTGATGGTCTTTCCGCTTAGCATCGTCTTTGGACTTCTTATTTGTATTATCGGCTCGATTCTGCCGCTACGCGGAGTGATCAAGTTACTGCCTGCGGAGGTGCTTTATGGTAGGAAATAACGGCGCATTTTTCAGAGGCGCGATCTTTAAAAGTATCATCAACAGCGGCATTCGCAGCTTCGTGATTTTCGTCGCGATCATGCTAGGCAGCGCAGTTTGCGCGGCGTTCGTAAATATCTACGCCGACATCGATAAAAAGGTCGCCAGCGAGCTAAACAGCTACGGCGCAAATTTAATCGTAAGCCCTGCGAATTTAGAAAATTCCCATATGGACGAAGCGGCGCTCGATGCGAAATTTGCCAAAATTCCAGCTCTAAAAAGCGCGAATAAATATCTTTTCGGCAGCGCAAATTTAGGAGTCAACTCAGGCATCATCATGGGGGTAAATTTCTCCTCTTTGCGCGATACGATGCCGTTTTTGGATCTCAAAGAGGGCTCATTTATAGGCGTGGATTTCGACGATAAAAATGCGCTCATTGGGCAGGATCTTGCTAAACTTTTGGGCGCGAAGCTCGGCGATAGTATCGAGATCACGCCGATCGGCTCAAACGAAACAAGCAAGGTAAAGATAAAAGGCATCGTCTATGACGGGCAGAAAGAGGACGGCATGCTGCTAATCTCGCTGCCACTGGCGCAAAAAATTTTAAATCAGCCTGCGCAGGTAAATTACGCAGAAGCGATCGTAAGCGGCGATTTTAAGCAACTTAGCGAAATTTCAAAGAGCCTAAGCGACGCGCAGATGAGCTTCGCGCCGATCGGCAAGGTATCCAAGACCCAAGGCATCATCTTAAACAAAATCAAGCTTTTGATGCTTCTTATCGGCATTACGATCCTTCTGATCACCTCGGTCTGCATCAACACGAGCCTTAGCTCGATCCTGCTTTCGCGCATCAAAGAGTTCGCGCTCATCCGCGCAATCGGCGCTAGCAAGCAAAATTTGCTCCACCTAATCCTGAGCGAAATTTTAACCGTCTGCGTCGCAGGCTCGCTAGTAGGGGTATTCGTAGGATACCTGCTCGCGATCTTGCTGGGGCATCTGATATTTTCAAGCAGCGTGGATTTTAGGCTAATCAGCCTCTTTGCGGCGGTTGCGCTGAGCCTGATTTTTGCGCTCGCGGCAAGCTACTATCCGATCAAAAAGGCGCTGAATCCGAATTTAGCGAATCTATTAAGGGAATGACATGGAAATTTTAAAATTTGAAGGCATCTGCAAATACTTCGGCGAGGTCAAGGCGCTCGATAATATCAGCTTCGACGTTTTAAGCGGCGAGTGGGTCAGCATAATGGGTCCAAGCGGCAGCGGCAAGAGCACGCTCGTAAATATCCTAAGCCTGATGGACACCCCCACTGCGGGCAGATACATCCTAGGCGGAGCCGACGCGAGCGCGCTAAATGACGAGCAAATTTTAGAATTTCGCCGCAAAAAGATCGGTCTCGTGTTTCAGCAGTTTCACCTTATCCCCTACCTAACGGCCGTTGAAAACGTCATGCTAAATCAATACTACCACAGCTGCGTGGATGAAGACAGCGCCAAGGCAGCACTTGAGAAAGTGGGGCTCGGGCACCGCATCACGCACCGCCCTAGCGAGCTTAGCGGCGGCGAGCAGCAGCGCGTCTGCATCGCGCGCGCACTCATCAATGATCCCGACATCATCATCGCCGACGAGCCTACGGGCAACCTCGATGAGGCCAACGAGCGCGTGGTTTTGCAGCTCTTTCAAACGCTTCGCAGCGAGGGCAAGACGCTGCTCTTGGTCACGCACAACGAAGAGCTCGGCAAATTTGCCGACAAAGTGGTGCGTCTAAGACACGGCAAGCTCGATCGAATAGAGCTTTTGGATCAAAGCACGATGAAGCATCATTTAGGCTCGCAGGATGAAATTTCAGATTGCGATCCAAACAAAAGCGCTTCGCAAAGCTCTAGCGGCGAAGATCAGAGTACCGAAAATTCTAACGGCGAAAATCAAGGTGCTAAAAATTCAGGCGCGCAGAATTCCGATGTGTAAAATTTAGCTTGTAATGATGAAAAATAAAGCTACGTTAAAATTTAAAAATTTCAACGCCCGCCCGCGCTCTTTTTGGATCCGCACAAAGCTCACGCAAGCAGGCGTGACTCTTTGCTACTCACGTCCCGCCGAAGCCGTTTGCCTCGAAAGATCAAGCGCCGTCACAAAACTGAGCGGAGTGGGTAAAAATTTAAAAAGTCGAAATTTTAAAAGCCGAAACGCTACGAGTACGAATTGCGAGGCGGGTCGCTACATAGATTTTAGCGCGGATTACAACGCGAGTCGCGACATGCGCCTCAACATAGATCGAGATATAATTTTCAACGTATACCACGATATAAATTCCGGCAGAGATCGCGCCGCAAATTTTAAAATTTCAAACGCAAATTTAAAAGCGGGTTTAGCGCGCCCGAAGGTGGGTTTTAGATGATAAAATTTTTAAATTTAAAAGTTGCCACCGCCATACTTGCGCTGCTGCTCGCGGGCTGCGACGGATGGAAGCACCATCTAAGCAGCGACGGCACCTCGCTTGCCTCCAAGTTCGACCCCTCCGAGCGCACGCTAAAGATCGAGGGCAACGACAAGCCGCTCGTGCTGTTTTTCTATACCAGCAGCTGCGGCGCGTGCAAAGCCCAAGTACCCGCGCTAAACGAGCTGCAAGCTAGCGGCGATGCGCTGATCATCGGCATTTTAGGCGACGGTAAAGGTCTGGAAGCCGATGCCGCGGTCGCTCGAGAAAAGGGGATAAAATTCCCAAGCGTCAGCGGCGCAAACTCCGTAAAATACTTTGAAACCATCGTAGGCGGCATTTTCGGCACCCCCACGTCAGTGATCTACGATAAAAACGGCAAAGCGGTCAAAAAGCTCATCGGCCTCTACCCCAAATCCGCCTTCGAAACGCAGCTCAAACTCGTAAATTAGC
Source organism: uncultured Campylobacter sp. (assembly GCA_963527265.1). GTDB lineage: Bacteria > Campylobacterota > Campylobacteria > Campylobacterales > Campylobacteraceae > Campylobacter_B. Next base: position 22,629 of record CAURQQ010000030.1, read on the forward strand.
CTGCCCAAAGAGGCCTAATGTTTGGTAAATTTCGCTAAAATCGGCTTAAAATTTCATCTTAAGGAAACGATATGTTTGCAAAAACCGCATTAACAGCCGCTCTAGCCCTTAGTTGTGCACTCGCAGCGCCTTACGAGCCCTACGATCACGATGCGATGATAAAGACGGCGCCGGATGGCTCGCGCGCCCTGGATATCGGCGGCATCTACCGCTCCGTGGACAATCTCTGCGCCCACGCGTGCGAATATCCGCTAAACTTCGACAGCGGGAAGGATGCCGAGATCGCCTACCAGGACGCGCGAGCGCTTGAAGAAATTTTTAAATTTCTAAGTCAAGAGCTGTTTAAAAAGGATATCGACGCCAAGGATCGCTACGAGTTTGAGCATAAATTTGCCCGAATTTACGTCATTCAGCACAATTTCGACATCAAAGGCGCCGCGGAGAAAGCAGACGCTCTCTATGACAAGCTCGTGCAAGAAGCGCCCAAAGACGGCGAGATTCGCACGGAATACGGCGAGTTTTTACTAAACTCCTCCCGCGACCAAAAGGCGCAGCAGATGCTCTTGGGCGCGCTTGAGCTCGGTTCGATGCGCGCGCACCACGCTCTTGCGCTGTTTAGCTTGATGCATGACGACAAAGAGGGCGCGATTAAGCACTTGCAGGCATATCTTGAGGCCTATCCGAAAAATAGCTCCGCCGCGCAGCTGCTCGAGGGGCTAAAAAGCGGCAATATCAAGATCGAAAAGAAGCAGCAGTGAGTAAAAAATCCCTTGTCCTAGGCGCTGCCGCGATGCTTTGCGGCGCGCTAAGCCTAAACGCCGAGGTTGCGGCGACGCAGAGTGCGCAAATAGATCTGAAATTTAACGCTGCAAATTTCACGCAAGAAAGCGTAACCGTAGGCGGCAAAAAGATAAAATTTCGCGCCTACAAAAACATAATCTACGTCGCAAAACCCGTAAGCGCGCACTATCAGAGCATGAATATCTTCATCCCGCAGCAGTATTTTGAGGGGCGCAAGAGCGGCAAATTTGACGCCGCGAGCGCGCCGATATTTTTGCCAAACGGCGTGGGCGGCTACATGCCCGGCGAAGCGGGCGAGGTCAAAATAGACGAAAGCGGCAAACCAAACGCGATCGCTATGGCGCTTTCGCGCGGTTACGTCGTAGCCGCTCCCGCAGCGCGCGGACGCACGCTAAAGGGCGCAACCGGCGATTATATCGGCAAGGCGCCCGCAGCGATCGTCGATCTAAAGGCGGCCGTGCGGTATCTGAAATTTAACGACGCGGTGATGCCGGGGGACGCAAACAGGATCGTCTCAAACGGCACGAGCGCGGGAGGAGCGCTCTCGGCGCTTTTAGGTGCGAGCGGGGACGAAGCCGCGTACGAGCCGTATCTGTAGGAGCTGGGCGCTGCGAAGGCGAGCGATAAAATTTACGCGGCGTCTGCATACTGCCCGATCACAAATCTAAAGCACGCGGACGCGGCGTATGAGTGGATGTTCGGCGCGCAGAGCGAATATGAAAAGATGGATTTTAGCGGGCTTGATGCGGCGGGATTTAACGAGCGCGGTGAAAATTCTAGCGGCGCTGAAAAAAATTCTAAAAAAGACGCAAATCAAAGCGCCGCAAAGCCCGCGCGCAAGATGCTAAGCGGCAAACTAAGCGCAGCGCAGATTAAAATTTCAGACGAGCTAAAAGCGCAATTCCCCGTCTATCTGAACTCGCTAAGCTTAAAGGACGGGAGCGGCCGCGCGCTAAGCCTGGATAAAAACGGCGACGGCAGCTTCAAAGATTACATAAACGGGCTCATATCGGCTTCGTTTGCTGATTTTGCGGCGAAAAATCCGCGCGCGAAGGCGCCCCTATACCTCGCTGCAAAGATCAAGGACGACGCATCGCAATCGCATATGCTTTTTTGGGGCTACGCGACCTCCGAGCCGCGCGCCAAGACCCCGCCCGCATTTGACGGCTTTGCGCTTGAAAATCCCGAAAACGAGCTGTTCGGCGGCGCCAAATTTAACGCGGCGCATTTTACGGATTTTAGCGCGATGAATGACCCCGCCAAAGGGGTGCTAATCGCAGATGCCCAGCTCGTGGAGATGATGGATGCGATGAGCTTCGTGCGCAACGAAAACGGCGCGAAACATTACCGCATCCGACACGGCGCGAGCGATCGCGATACGGCGCTTGCGATCCCCGCGATTTTGGCGCTTAGCTTGCAAAATGCAGGCAAGAACGTCGATTTTACGGTGCCTTGGGGGCAAGGGCACGCCGGCGATTACGATCTGGATGAGCTTTTTAGCTGGATCGACGAAATAGTCGCGCAGTAGGTTTAACGAGTAGAATTTTACTTTGGAATTTAAAATTTTGCCCGCAGCTCTGTCGTAAAATTTTATTGCCTAAAGCTCGCCTAGCGGATACGCTAAGCGGCGTAAAATTCCGCTGCGAAATTCTATCGCGTCAAAATTTTAGCGCCGCCGCAAGACGCATAATGATTTGAAATTTTACAGCTAGCACTGGGAAAATTCCATGGAATTTTATCGCGGCAAAACGGCGCGAATTAAATTTTATCGGCCGCGACGATTTATGACGCGGGCCTTTAGCGCGATCTGCGCTAAAATTTCGGTGCAATCAAATTCTACGGGCTAAATTTTAAATTTAAAGACTGAATATGCGATAAAATTTCGCGGCGTTTATACTATCCGATCGCAGCTCTTTGAGCGCGCAGTATCGCATAATGGGCGCACATTCGGCGCGCGGATGATTAAAGCGCAAAAACTCCAAGCGAGCGCGGCAGGCAGGCTAAATTTAAAGGCGCGCTTCTCGATCTCTCGCGGAGCCAAGCCCGCTTTGGCTATCCTATTATTCGACTTACTTCAATAATCCGCTGACACACAAAAAGCGCCGCTTGAGGTCTGTATTTTTGCGATGCGTGCATAAATTTCATAATTTAACGGCGCTTTTAAGCACCGCTTAGCCTATTAAAGACCAACGCATACCGCGGCAGCATCGTTTCCTAAACCGGGCGTGTTAGCATCTTTGCGGCGGCGCAACTCGGCGCCAAATTTAACGCTAGCTAGCATTGCGCTGCCTTTAGCTCGCGCGGTAGGCGCTCTATCTATGGCAACGCAACTTCGGCATTAAATTTAAACGCGCTGTCTTTGCGCCGCCTCTCTAGCTCAGTGTGCGGCAGCACCCTTTGCAACGATGTCTAAACTCAAGCCGCTCCCTTGCCGCGCCGCAAAAGAGCTTTTAAAATTTTAACGCTCTAGCCTTCTTTTGCGATCTCGTAAAAACCGTCTTTAAAAACGACCTTACCAGCATCCGCGAGGCGCTTTAAAAGCTGCGCGCTA
>CAURQQ010000031.1:0-24606 GCA_963527265.1 uncultured Campylobacter sp.
TCAATTAAACTTAAGCGGATTCTCTCTTATCAGTTTCAACAGTTTCTGATATAAGTTTTCCTGTGTAGTTTTAGTATTATATCTAAATTCACATTCCTTTAGATGAAGCAAGAAATTTTCTTTCTTTATCCCTTTAAATTTAGCTAGTCTATGTTTAGCATATCCCCAGAAGTTTTCTATGCCGTTTATATGATTTTTACCATTAGCGAATTCATTTTTAGAGTGCTTTACTCTATAATGAGCTTTGGCTCCATAATCAACCAAACCATCATAAGCCCTCCAGCAATCAGAATAAATAGTAGAGCTATCAAGCTCGCTATATTGAGATAATATAGGTATCAACTCATTAGCAGAGCAGTTTTTAACTATCTGGGTATAAACTTTGCCGTCTCTTTTAAGCATACCGAACACTGGTGTTTTATTTGCTGCGCCTCTACCTCTTTTTCCTCTTACTCTTTTAGATCCGAAGTAACTTTCATCTATTTCTATCTCACCGCTAAATTTGCTTATCTTTTCACACTCTTTAGACATAAGAGCTCTTATTTCTCTAAAGATTTTACATAGGGTTGCTTCTGAAATTTTAGTTAAATTCGATATCTTTGATGCTTCTATATCCTCTGCGAAGTATTTTAGAATTTCTCTAAATTTAGCTTCAGAAATTCTTGAACGGACTATATACTTATTTTTCATAGTATCCATCGTAACTTAATGCTCCTTTGTGTGAGCTTAAGTTAAAGAGAGCCATCTAAATTTAAAAGCACGCTCGGCTTCAAAACCAAAGCGAGCCGTTTAAATTTCGAGCAGCCCGCGTCTAAATTTTAACCGCAAACGTGAACTGGCAGAGTTCTAGCGATCTAAATTGAGCGCTAAGCCCTAGCCAGCGCTATTACTTCGATCTCCACAAGCGCGCCTTTGGGGAGCCTGGCGACCTGCACCGTGCTGCGAGCGGGCTTGTGCTCGCCGAACGCCGCTGCATATATCTCGTTCACCGCGGCAAAATCGCCCATATCGGCCAGAAAAATCGTCGTTTTGACGGCATCTTGCAGCGTCGCGCCCGCTTCTTTCAGGATCGCGGCGAGGTTTTGCAAAACCTGCCTGCTCTGCGCCTCCACGCCGCCCGCGACAAACTCGCCGTCCGGCTTAAGCGCGATCTGCCCCGAGGTAAAGATGAGCCCGCCCGCCTTGATCGCCTGAGAGTACGGCCCGATGGCCTGCGCCGCATCGGGAGTTGAAATGATCTGCATACTAAATCCTTTGTGAAAAATTTTGCCTATTTTATCGCAAAATATTTTAGCATTGCTTTAGGCGGCGGAATTTCGCGAGCGGGCGGGCGTGGATGCGGCGGGTGTGATGAAATTTAATTGGCGGTTGGTAATGACTAAATTTCGGCGGGCGAGGCGAAACAGATACGCGGCAATGCGACAAATTTAAATGGCATGGATAGGCAATCGCCTACGATATTAGAGCGAAACGGCGGGCGCAGCGGTGCGGTTAAATTTATCGCACAAATACAGCGAGCAATATGGCGGGAGGTAGTTAGCGCGAAATGGCGAGCCGTGACGGCGAAACGACAAAATTCAAAATAGCTGACGGGTGCAGAAAACGGCGCGTGAAAGTGCGGCTAAATTTAATCGCTGCGAGTAGATTTGGTAGCACATACGGCGGCACGGCGAAATGATCTATGGAGCGGTATTTTAAAATTTTGTGGGCATAAACATATAAAATTTCATAGCACGGGTACGATAGCATTGTGCGCTCGGCAATACGACGACTCTATCGGCGGCGGACAGACCGCATGAATGCATGGCGATACGACGAAATAGATATGGGTGGTGCGGTGGAATTTAACTGGCGCGAATGGGCGAAATTTCACTGGCGTCGTTACGGCAGTAAATTAAATTCCTTGCGGTAGCAAGATCATCAATGTCTCGACCGGCAAAATCAAACCGCCCATGGTAGTGGTACGGGCGGCGGGGCGGTAAAAGCAGCGCCAAAATCGCCACCATCGCAGCAGAAAAAACAGCGCCGTCATAAAAAAATCAGTGCAACACCGCGCAACGCAACTAAAATCCTCGCAGTAGCAAGCGCGGTAACGAAGTTGTCGATGTAGCAGAGTAAAATCAGCGCCACTAAAATAATAAAATCAAAGACCTCACGACAAGCGAGACCTCCGACGTAACGCCAATAGAATCAACATCGCAGCAGCGGGAAATTAGCGTAGTCGCGACAAGATCAGCGCGAAGCTACGATATAATCGACGCTGCAGTAGTAAATTGGCAGTGTCGCAGTAAATTTGGTGCGACACTGCGGCAAGATGGCACCGCAGCAGTGAAATCGACACTGTCGCGGCAGCAAGATCGACGCTGTCGTAGCATATCGACGAGGGCTCATAAAATTTTACGTGAAATTTTATACGAAATTCTGTATAAAATTCTATGATTTTGACTTTAGATTGGCCTATGAACGGCCCTCGACCAGTCTGTAATTAACTTGCGATCAGCCCGCCAATCAGTCCGTAAAGTAGCTTTAAAATCGTGGCGGCAACGACGAGCAGAAGCATCTTGCGCACAAATTTCACGTCGCATCTCATCACGAGGCTTGAGCCTGCGAAGCTGCCCGCGATCTGTCCGACCGCCATCACCGCTCCGACGAGCCATAAAATTTGCCCGCCGATGATAAAAACGCCCAAAGAGACGATGTTTGAGGTGAAATTTAAAACTTTCGTGTGTGCGACCGCCTTTTTCATATAAAGCCCTAAAATTCCAACCAGCGCAAACGTCCAAAACGAACCCGTACCAGGGCCAAAAAATCCGTCGTAAAACCCTAAAACAAGCCCAAAAATTGCGTAAAAGCTCTTTTTTGACATCTTGGGTTTGGCGGGCGCTTCGCCTAGGTTCGGCGAAAAAATCATATAAAAGAAAAGCGCCAGCAGCAGGATCGGAATGAGGTAGTTTAGGAATTTCGCATCGATTAGGAGCAGGACATAAGCGCCGACGAGTCCGCCGATAAACGTAAAAACCACGCCGCGCAGGATATCTGTCGCATCGACGTAGCCCTTGCGGATGAAATTTAAAGCGGCGGTGAAGCTTCCGAAGCTGCCTTGAAATCTATTTGTGGCGATCGCTACATGCGGCGGAACGCCCACGGCAAGCAGCGCAGGCAGTGAGATCAACCCGCCGCCCCCCGCGATCGAGTCGATAAATCCGCCGAAAAACGCCGCCGCAAAAAGCACCGCAAACTGCCAAAGCTCAAGCTCCATTTTTGTCCTTTTTTTCAAATCACACAGGCACGCGCTATGAATGCCTGCTAGAATTCCGCGCAATTACGATCGTAAAACTGCTCATGCGCCGCAAAGTGCATACGAGCGCCTGCTAGAATTTCGTGAAATCCTATAAAATTTCGCGGAATTATATCGGATTTTGCCGCGCCTCTCTGCTTAAATTTTATGAAATTTATCGCGCGATTGCCGTTTTAGCTCCATGCAATTTATCGCGTCGTGCGTGAACTGCAAAATTTTATAAAATTTAAGTAGCACAAGGCTGTGGAATTTTACCCAAATTCTGCAAGACAGCCCTATAAATTTCGCGCAGCTATCCGTGAAATTTGCAGAATTTTATAAAGCGATCTCTTGCTAAAATTTTATGAAATTTCGGCGCGCTGTACTCAAACGTACGGCAATCCACAAAGGCTTATCTACCAGATTACGCGGCAAAAACATCGCAAAATTCCGCCGCACAATCACGCTAAAGCTTCATAAAATTTCATCACGCGTACCAGATAAAATTTCGCCGATTATTCCGCAGTTTTATCTAAACTCGCGCTTAGTTCGGGCAAAATTTTATCTATCTCGCCGCTCTGCCCGAGACGATACAGCGCGAAGTCGTATTTGATGGGATCGCTCGGATCGAAGCGCCTTAAGCTTTGCGTAAGCTGCAAAACCGCCTCAAAATCGTAACTCTTGCGATCGATCAACCCAAGCTTAAGCGAAACTTTATGCGTGTGGGTATCGAGCGGGATTAGGAGGCGCGATTTTTCGATCTTTCTATACAGCCCCAGATCGATGTCGCTGTCGCGCACCGCCCAGCGCAGGAAAAGATTGTAGCGCTTATACGGCGACGTGGGCTTTTGCGAGAAGCCGCGCCCGAAAAAAAACTCATACCCCGGGCTGCGGTAGGGATTTAATCTGTAAATCTCGCCGATTAAAAAATTTATCCCATCCTCGATCCGTCCGCTTTTTTGCATGCCGCAAAGCACGCTCTCTTCGATGCTAAGACTATTTTTAAGCCGCTTTAAAGTTATAAAAATTTCAGCGACGTCGCGCGGGCTTTGAAATCTATATTTTTTGCCCGCAAGCTCCGCACTAATGCGCTCATCGCTCCCATCCAAAAGCGAAAAATCAAGCGAGCGAAGGAATTTTAAAATTTGAGCCGCGTTGCCGTAAGCAAACAGCGCGCAGATAAGCGCCGCGACGTCGTTTCGATGTCCCTTTGCGACCTGCAGCGGATCGGGCGCGCCGAAAAGATCCGCGTCGCAATTTTTCAAATCGGCGTAATAATCTAAAATCTGCTTTAAGCTTTTCATTTTGCGTAGTAACTCATCGTCGTAGCACCGAATTTGCGCGATTTAAGCAGTGCGAAATCGCCGATTTTAGGCGGTAGCTCAAGCTCGCTCATATGCTCGATCGCGATTAGCAGCTCGCACCGCACGGAGCCTAGGCGCGTTATCAGCGCCAGCACTCGCTCGTAAATCTCGTCAAAACCCTGCCTGATCGCAAACGGCGGATCCAGATATACAAACACTCTGCGCGCGGGATCGGAGATGGAATTTTCTCTGAAATTTGCGGTATGGCTTTCGCTAGAATTTGCAGCAGAGCATTCGCCTAAATCGTTTGCAGCAAGGCTTTCGCCTAAACCCCAGGATAAATTTTCACGGGAGTTAGCGTCAGAATTTTTTCCTAAATCGTAGGTCAAATTTATGTTTGGGCGTGAATTTTCTTCGCAGCTAACGCCAAAATTGCCGTCAGAATTCTCAGTATAATTTTTTCTTGAATCATAGACGAAATTTGCGCTTGAATATAAACTTTCTCCGCAACTAGTGCTAAAATTCTCGCCTAAATTTAAGATTTCTTTCTCTTCGCAGCTCGCGCCTAAGCCCGCGCTCTGATTTACGCCAAAATCAGAGCTTTCGCCGTATTTTAAGCTTAAATTTACGCTACGATTAGCGGTTTCGGCGTCGCTTACATCGTATTGCGAAGCGGAGCCAGCATCAACCTTTTCGCCAAAGCTTGCGGCGTCCGTGGCTAGCGAATTCACGCAGTATTTTTTGCTAGTAGCGCCCGCATAATCGCCAATCTGGGCACAATCGCCAAAGCCCTCCTCGCCTGTATAATCATCATTTACGCCGCTCTGCGCGCCATTTTGCGTGCTGTCAGGCACACTGCTTTGCGTGCCGCATTTAGCCAAATCTTTCACGCCGATTTGCGCGGCGCCTTCCGCTTCTACGCTTTGCGCGGCGCAGTATCTGTCCTCGCCCTGCTCTACGCTACTAAAGCTTTTGCGGCAGCCCTCTTTTTCGATACTTAAATTTTCGCAGCAGGCGGCGGCGCGGTTTTTGAAATTTTTGCCGCTTAAATTTGGCGAATTCGCGCCCGAGCGTCCGTTCATATCCGCTTGCAACTCGTGTAAAATTTCGGGTAGTCGCTCGAAGCAATCGCCCAAAATTGCATTTACGCCGAGCCCGAAAAGCTCGAAATTTTTCCGCATTATTTTATGCGCGGCGACATCCTTTTCGATCGCATAAACATTTTTTGCGCCGTTACTTAGCGCTTCAAGCGCCATCGCACCGCTGCCGCCAAAGCACTCGATAAACGCTGCGCCGCGCAACTCCGCTCGCCACGTATCGAAAAACGAGCCTTTTACGATGCTTTTCGTACTGCGCGTACTCGAAAGTGCGGGCAGAGCTAGCTTTTTGCCCTTATAGATGCCACTTGAAATTTGCGTAAAGAGCGCGCCGTCAAGTTTGGAAAATTTAGCCATTTTGCCTTCTTAAAATTTCGATGATTTTTGCCTTAAACTCATCAAATAGCGCGCAAATTTCCTCTTCCGCCGCATCGTATCCGCTAAGATTCTGCTTTAGCGAGCTTTTAAAATCCTCCAGCTTCGATAACAAGGTATTCTTTGAAAACGGTAGCGTCAAATCTCCGCCCTCGCCGATTAAAAATAGCGGTTTTGCCGAGCTTTGTGGCTCATCGCTTATCACAAAGTCGCAATCCTTGGCACTTGCGGCATGGTCTTTCAAAAACAGCTCCAGCGTCTTTTGTAAAATTTCGCAATCGCAATCGATAAAAGCTTTCATCAAAGCCCCTTTTTAAATTTTATCATCTTAAACTTTTCGCCAAACTCCGCGCGCAGGTGATTGAACTGCAAAAGCGCGTTCAGGTAACCCTTCTCTCCGCTTTTTTGCATAAAAAGCTCTAAAAGCTGGACCGCGCCGAAGTCTATGAGAGCCGCAATCTGTCTTTTAAAATCCGCCATCGCAGCGCCCGCGTCCTCAAACGCCGCGCATAAAATTTCAAAATTTACGTCGTAGGTAAGATCGCTTTTGCCGTAAAAATCGCTCAAGTTTTGCACCTCAAAGAAGCCAAAAACTTCGTGATTTCGGTAAATCCGCAGGCTGAAATCGCCGCTAGAGCCCATCTGTCCGTAATCGAAGGCGATGAAATAAAACCGCTGCGCGCTGGCACAAATTTCGCGCGCAAAGCGAAAGTATCCGACCGGGATTTCGCCGCGCGAGATGCCGAATCTGCGTGCGAGGGTCAAAATTTCACCTTCTTTTATGGGGGCAAATTTTGCCGCACCGCTTTTGATAAAAAGCATATTTTCGCCGTCCACCGCCTCGCATTTAAAGGCGTCGAAAAGCTCGTTTGCCACAAAGATCGCATCTTTAAATTTTGCCTCGCGCGCGCTTGCATAATGCTTTAGCGAGATTTCGCCGCCAAAGCTTTCCGCAAAGCTCGCCCGCTGTAGCTCGCGCAGGCGCTCGTGCGGCTCGATAATCGCAAAGCTAAATTTATCAAGCGCCGCCGCACCGCCTAGCGTAAAGATGGCTTGCGCTATGTCGCAAAGCAGCCGCCCGTCGTGTGAGCCGATCTCTACAATAGCGATTTTAGCGTTATTTTGCGGTTTTTCTGCAAGCGCGACATCTAAATTTAGTTTGCCAGGATTAGCCGCAAGGTTTTGCCGCGATGCAATTGGGCTTGCCGCCGCATCTAAGCTTAACTCTTGCGTCGCACAAAAATCCGCGCTTAAGCGTAGAATTTCGCGCGCGATGCAGATCCCAAAGAAGCTTCCTACGCTCACGGCGGTGTAAAAATCGCCGCTCTTGCCGATTTTAGCGGCATTTGCATAATAGCTCTTGTTTAGCCAACTCTCAAAAAAATCGCTAAATTTCACGCCCGCACTATCTCGTCCAGGCTATTACGTAGGCGCGCGAAGCCCTCTTTGATCTCCGGTTTTTTGATATTTAGCGCAGGCAAAAATCTAAGGGTGCACTTGCCGGATTTTAGGATCAAAAGTCCGTTTTGCAGGGCTTTGTTAAAGATCTCGCTCAGATTTTTTTCATCGCGCAACACGAGACCTTGCATCAGACCGAGCCCCACGCGCTTTTCGATCAGGCTAGGATAGTCTGCGGCGAGCCCGTCTAGTTTTTTGATAAATCTTTTTATAGTCTTATCAAGCTTGCCGCTCGCTTTTAAAAACTGAAGCTGCGAAAGCACCGCAAGCGCCGTAGAGGTCGCCAAAAAGTTACCGCCGAAGGTGCTGCCGTGCTCGCCCGGAGCGAAAATGTTTTGCTGCGCCACGCACGCGCCGATCGGCACGCCGCCCGCAAGACCTTTGGCAAAGGTGATGATGTCGGGGCGGATGCCGTAAATTTGCGACGTCGCAAACTCGCCCGTGCGATATACGCCGCACTGCACCTCGTCGGTGATTAAAAGCAGCTTTCTCTCTTTTAAAACAGCCGCCAGCCTTTGCACGCTCGCCTTATCCAGAGGCTTGATACCTCCCTCGCCCTGAACGAGCTCGATCATCACGGCGACGCTATTTTCATCGATATGCGCGATGATATCCTCGATATCGTCGAAAAATTTAAACCCGGGCATATAGGGCGCAAAAATTTCCGGATGAAATTTCTCCTGCCCCGTAGCTTGCAGCGTCGCTAGCGTGCGGCCGTGGAAGGAATTTCGCAGAGTTAGAATTTCAAATTTTTTATTAGGGAAGTTTACGGTGCCGTATTTGCGCGCCATTTTGATCGCAGCTTCGTTCGCCTCCGCGCCAGAGTTACAAAACACGGCGTAGCTGCGATACCCCAAAAGCTCGCTAATCTTTTGAGCCAGGGCTTCTTGGGGCAGAATTCTATAGATATTTGAGCCGTGGATGATCTGCGCGGCTTGCGTGCCGATCGCTTCCAGCACGATTTCATTTGCGTGCCCCAGGCAGTTTACGCCGATGCCTGCGCCGAAATCCACGTAGTCCTTGCCCGTTTCGTCATAGACTATCGAGCCCTCGCCTCTTACCAGCGCCACGTTTACGCGCGCGAAATTATCCATCAAATAGTTCATTTTTTATACTCCACTTTAGGCAGATGCCAAGATTTGTAATAAGCCACCATGCGAAACGCAACCCCTAAAACCAGCAAAATAAGCACCGAAACTACGCCGCCAAGTCCCAATCCATCAAGCACGAAATATATCAAGCCCACGCCCATGCTTATCGTGCCATAAAGCCCCGTATGCAAAAACCACGGCACTTCGTTCAGCAGCACGTCGCGCAAAATACCGCCGCCCACGCCGTTGCAAAATGCGATCAGCACCACGCCAAAAACGTTGTGATTGTAGCTTAGCGCGACCATCGCTCCCACGATCGAAAAGCTTACGACGTCGATCGCATCGGTTAGAATAAATAAAAATTTACCCTCTAAATCGCGATTTTCGTAAAGTTTGGCAAAAATGGCTACGGCGCTTACCGCAAGCACGATCGTTACGGGCGCATAGTGCGTGAACGAGTAGATCTCGCGGCTTACTAAGGTGTCGCGCATGATCCCGCCGCCAAGCGCCGTCAAAAATGCCGCGATAAAGATCCCAAGCCAATCGCAGCCCTTCTTTACGCCGAATAAAAACCCGCTAAGCGCCGCCGAAGCGATGCCTACGCACTCCGTAAGCTCTAAAATACTCATATCACAAACCGCTAAAATCCTTTTAAAAACGCATTTTACAACAACTAAATATAAATTTCGGTAAAGCGCGACGAGCGGGAGAAATTTAGGCGCTGCGGTATAAATTTAAAGCGGCGGGTAAAATTTGAGCGCGGCGAATTAAAATTCTACGAGATAGAATTTCGTATGGTAGAATTTTGCGCGGCTAAAATACGGCGCCGTCATGGCGTAAATATAAAATTTAGACTTGAAATTTATAAACGGCTGCGGAGATAAAATTTCCCATAATTTTATCGCGACCAAAACATACAGCGTCGCGATCCGGCGCAAATTTTAGTTTTAAATTTACGGCATAGCTAAGCTAGAAAGAATTTAGCGCCAACGAAACCGGCTCTATATTTGCAGCTAACGGCACATAAATTTTGATTTGAAATTGCGCCCTGCTTTTTGCGCCATATTTTACCGCTATAAAATTTCATGCGATTTTACAAAGACCGAGCCCGCGCGGAATTCTACGCAAAATTTTAAAATTTAGCGGTCGAATTTTGCGTGAAATGTTACGCCGAGCTCCCGCTAGATTATTGCAGTCTCTCTTTTAAAATTTCCCAAATACCTGGCATTGCCAGCAGTCCATTATGCCGCGCATCTGGTATTTCATAAAATAGATCGCCTGCCTTAAGAGATCCCGCAAGATCGCGGCAGTGCTGCACCGGTATCAGCTCGTCGGCACTGCCGTGGATGAGCGTGATCTGCGTGCCGCGTGCCGCTTGCAGAAATTCCGCGGTCGGAATCTTGTATCGGATCAAAAATTTCGGCACGAAGGGGATTTTTTCGTGCGCGAGCCGCTCGAAGCTAAAATATGGCGCGAGCAAAATCAGCCGCGCCGCGTCCCACTTCGCAGCCTGCTGCGCGGCGATGCCGCTTCCGATCGAGTAGCCGATCATCGCGAGCTTTCTTGGCGGATGCTGCGCTAAAACGTAGCGACTCATCGCATCTGCGCTCGCCAAAAGCTGATCCTGCGATGAAATTTTGCCGTCCGATTTACCGTAGCCCGGGTAATCGAAAATATAAAAATCGTATCCCAAAGCCGCAAAATCCGCGCCGTATGCGCCCCAGCCGCTCACGTCGCCGAAGTTGCCGTGAAAGAACAAAATCGCGCCCTTAGGCTCTGTCGCGCTAAATTTCAGCCCGTTTATCGATCCGCCCTCAAACGGGATATTGATCTCTTGAAATTTTATCGCAGCGGCTTTTACGTTATTGCCCGTAGCGGCGTCTCGAGCGGTATTTTCGCTGACGCGCTCGGCGCTAGCTTGGGTATTTTCATTTTCAAAACCGCTCGTTTCGGCGCCGGCTTTAATCTCGCCCGCCGAGTTACTCGCTACGGTGCCGTTTGTCGCCGCACCATTTTTCATAGCGGACGCCTGCATATCTAAATGCACGCCGCTCTCGGGCGCGTTCGCAAGTCCTGCAAATTCGGAATTTTCAAAGCTAAATTTGAAGTTTTTATCTAACGGCTCGCCCAAAAATATCAGCCGCTCCTGAAAGATATAAAGTCCCGCTGCGATCGCCGCATAAAGACACGCCGCGATAACGCACAGCCTAAGTAAAACCCTCATCGCCGTCCTTTAAATTTAAAACCGAGACGCAAAAACGCGCAAGACGTAAAAACGCGCCTCGCCGCTAAACTTTAAACTCGCTCAAAAACCACTGAAATGCTAGGATCAGCCCCGGCGCGCGCACGATCTTTTCGTCAAACATAAACTCTCGCGCCTTGGCTGCGGGCAGGTAAAAAAGCTCGATATTCTCGCCGTCCACGCCGCCGCCGCGACCTAGCTTCATCGATTCGTCAATGCACGCGAAGTATAAAATTTGACGGTTCGCCGCAAAGCCCAGGGCGCTGTAGTAGCTCGTGATAAATTTCAGATCTTTCACAGCGTAGCCCGTCTCCTCGAGCACCTCTTCGATCGCCGTTTGCTCCTCGCTGATACCCTTGTCCAAAATGCCCGCGCAAAGCTCATAGGTGTAGCCCTTTTCGGGCGAATTTATTAAATTTTCCTCTTGATAAAACCACACGCTGGGGCGAAACTGCTTAACGAGCAAAAGCGCGTCGCGCTGCGTATGGTAGAGCAAAATCGAGACGCTATCGTGCACCTTGACGCAATCCCACGCGCGCGCTACGCCGTCCATTTCGAAGCTCAAGCGAAAGGGTTTAACGAAATTCGAGCTTTTAAGCTCGGAAATTTTAAAATTTTTTATAGTAGTATCCACGTCGCAAGTCCTAAAAAGCTAAAAAATCCCACGATATCCGTTACCGTGGTAAGCAACACGGAGCTGCCGACGGCGGGGTCGATATTTAATTTTTTAAGCGTGATCGGAATGACGGCGCCAAAAAGCCCCGCAAGCGTTAAATTTAGCACCATCGACATCGCAATCACCAGCCCCAAAAGCTTAATACCGAACCAAAAATACGCCACAAACCCCATCAGCGTGGCAAAAATTAGGCCGTTTATGAAAGCGATCGTGATCTCGCGAAAGAGAACCTGCTTTTTGTCTTTAAACGCTATCTCGCCCAAGGCTAGGCGGCGCACGGTTACCGTAAGCGCCTGCGTGCCAGTGTTACCGCCCATGGAAGCAACTATTGGCATAAGCACGGCGAGTGCGACCAGCTTTTCGATAGTGGCGTCAAAAAGCCCGATGATCGTGGAGCTTACGATCGCCGTGCATAAATTTACCGCTAGCCACACAGCGCGCGCGCGACCTGCTTTAAAGATCGTCGTCTCGTCGTCTTCGGCTTCGTCATCGACGCCCGCGAGGTTGTAAATTTGCTCGGTGGCGCGCTCTTGGATGAGATCGTGGATATCATCGGCGGTGATACGCCCGATGAGTATGCCGTTAGCATCGACAACAGGGATGACGTTAAGGTCAAATTCTTCAAAATCCTTGATCACGTCGTCGATCTTGTCGGTATCGGTAGCGAAGTGGATTTTATTTTCGCCGCCGAATTTTTGTGAAATTTCTTCCAGAGTGAGCGAAAAATCGTATAAAATCAGATCGGACGTCGAAAAGGTAGTAAGCAGGTGCCCTTTTTTATCGAGCACGAAGAGCTGAAAGACGTTCTCGATCTCGTCCTTTTCGCGCATAACGCGCAGCATCTCAACCGCCTGCCCCAGGGTCTGATCCTGCCTCGCGCTAAAGACCTCGGTCTGCATATACGCGCCCGCCTCATCTTCGCTATATTTGGAGATAGTAAGAATGTCGTGGCGATCGTCCTCGTCAAGCCCATAGAAAATCTGCTCGGCCTTGTCCTCGTCGATTTCGCCGATGTTTTGCAAAAGCTCTGCCTGATCGTCGCTTTCGAGCTCCTCAATCGCTTTTACGATCTTTTCGTGAGGCAGAGTTTCGATGACGTCTTCGAGCATATGCTCGGGCATCTCAAGCGCAGCATCGGCAAGATCCTCAGGATCTAGCTTTTTTAAGAATTCTACGTATTTTTCTTCGTCGTGCTTTTTTAGAGTTTTTAAATGCTCCGTAAGATCGGCGGCACTCAGCTCATGCTCAAGCGTATCGCCTAGATGCGCATCAAGAAGCGCCTTAGCTTCCTCGACGTCGTCCAGCTGCTCTTTATTTTCCATTTTCAGCCTTAATTTATCGTGATAAGCGACTCGTAGTTTTCAAATTTAGCAGGGTTTTTCGAGCCGTCTTTAGCCGCAGCCATTCTGGCGTCCATATCTTTGACGAGAGCTTTAAATTTAAGTTCCTCGGCGCTTATGACGTTAGTTTTTTCAATCTTGACTACTTTAAGGGGATCTATCGCCTGCTTATTTTTGTAAAGTCCAAAGTGCAGATGCGGTCCAGAACTAAGCCCAGTCGAGCCCACGTAGGCGATTAATTGACCTTGCTTGACGCTAACGCCTGCTTTTGTGCCGCTAGCAAAGCCACTAAGATGTGCATAAAGCGTGCTGATACCACCGCCGTGATTGATTTCGACGGTATTGCCGTAGCCGTTTTTACGCCCTACGAAGCTAATCTTGCCCGCTCCTGCGGCATTTACCCTAGTGCCTTTGGGGGCTGCATAATCTACGCCTAAGTGCGCGCGATATCGCTTTAAAATCGGATGAAATCTTTTAGGAGTAAAATAAGATGAAATTCTGGTATAAACAAGCGGCGTGATAAGTAGAAAAGATTCGACCTTTTTGCCGCTTCGGTCGTAGTATTTATCATCGAAAAAATATAGCGATTTGGGCTTTTTATTTTCCTCGATCATTCCTGCGGTGATATTTACTCCGCCAAAAGGCTTGCCAAGGCGCGTTTTTTGCTCGTATAGAATCACAAGCCGATCGCCCTTTTGCAGCTTTTTAAAATTTACCTCGTTTTTAAAAACAAGCATAAACTCATTCGCTAAAGCCGCATTGCCCGTAGCTTTGATGATGTCTTGATAGGGCGAGCTTTCGATCTGAATTCCTAAAGAGTAGCTGTTTTCCTCATAAACTATCGGAGTATAAACGAATCTAAAAGTGCCGAATTTATCGCGGTATATGTGGATCTGAAGCTCCTCACTGACGGGGATTAGCAGCTGGGAGACGCGACCTGCTGGATCACGCAAAATTTGACACTCCACGCCAGCTCGTACCTCGGCGGCAAGCTCTTGGTCTTCTTTATCCAGGTCGTAATATACAGATGCGGGAATACCCGCGGTTTCCATAAATTGCAGCAGACTCACGCCATCGGGCCAGGCAAACTTCTCTACGCTGGGGTTGTTCGCAAAAACTACGCCTATCCACAGAAAAAGCAATATAAAAATTCTAGTCATATAAAACCGCTTTGAAATATTATTTTAAGGCGGGATTGTAACGAAAAAACGCTTATATTTCGTAAATACCGTGGAATTTTATCGCTAATTTCAAAGTTTTATGTATAATTAGCCGAAATTTTATTCAGGAGCAGAATTTTGAAAAAAGCTTTACTTATTTTAGGTCTATTTTTAAGCGCGGCGATAGGGGCGGAATTTAACATGCCGCGATACGAAACCACCTTACTTAGTGTAAAGGATGGTTCGGGCGAGATCACAGATAGCCCTACGATTGCCGTAGGCAGCAGCGGAGTAGTGATGCATAATTTCGGCAGTGGCGCGAGCTCCATCATCGCGCGTGCCGTAGTGACGCAAAAAAGCGCAGGCAAGGCAAAGGTGCGATTTGAGGTCTTTGATATGTTAGCTCAAGAGGCGCTGCCACTGCCTAAAATTTTACCCTCAAGCGGCGATAAAGTGATCTTAAATTTCCTCTATGACCGCGCCATAATCGTCGCGCCTAACGCTGAAATTTACGAGCAGGTTATCAAGGCTTTCCCTAATATAAATTTTATCCACCCAGATCTTGGCGGCGCCTATCTTAGCTACAACCACAAGCCAAATCCCAGCCGTGACGATTTTCGTAAAATTTGCGCGCAAAACAGCGCCGGACTGATTTTTATCGCGATGGATAAACAAGGCGTATTTGCCGACTGCGGCAGCTTCAAGCCTTTGCGCACGTTCGCTAGCGGCAGCGTGGCTTATTATCAGCTGCCGTTTTACTCACGCGTGGGCGAGATAAAGACCGTCATTTGGGACTTTACTAATGGCCCGATCAGCGATTACGACAAGCACTACCGCTATTTGCTGGGCTTAGACGGCGATGAATAGCGCCGCGCGAGCGTTTTTTACAAATCTATTAGGCGCGGATAACGCTTATTTTGACGAGGCTCATCGCACAGCATACTGCTACGACGCGACGAAAAGACGCTGTCTGCCGGACGGCGTGCTTTTCCCGCGAAGTGAGGACGATGTCAGTCAAATTTTAAAATTCTGCAACGAAAATTTAATCCCCATAGTTCCAAGAGGCGCAGGTAGCGGTTTTACGGGCGGATCTTTAGCTGCAAACGGCGGAGTGATTTTGGCATTTGAAAAACATATGAATAAAATTCTAGAAATCGACATGCAAAATCTACTCGCCGTAGTCCAACCCGGCTGCATAAATATCGATCTGCAAAAAGCAGCTGCAGCGCGCGGGCTCTTTTATCCGCCCGATCCCGCAAGCCAGGATTATTCCACGCTAGGAGGCAACGTCGCCGAAAACTCCGGTGGCATGCGCGCCGCAAAATACGGCATCACCAAAGACTACGTAATGGCACTGCGTGCGGTACTGCCTAACGGCGAGGTGATCCGAGCGGGCAAACGCACTATCAAAGACGTCGCAGGCTTCAACGTGGCAGGAATTTTAATCGCAAGCGAAGGCGCGCTTGCCGTCATTACCGAAATCACGCTCAAGCTCATCCCAATGCCAAAGCTTAAAAAGACTGCGATGGGCGTCTTTCCTAGCGTAGATGCAGCAATGAATGCCGTGTATAAGACGATGGCTGCCGGTATCACGCCCGTGGCGATGGAATTTTTAGACGCGCTGTGCATAGCCGCGGTTGAGGAGAAATTTCACAAGGGCTTGCCGAAGGGTGCGGGCGCGATTTTGATCTGCGAAACGGACGGCAATTTAGAAGCAGTGCTTTTGGAGGAGCTCGCGCTTATAAAAGAAATTTTCGTTCAAAACGGCGCGAGCGACTTCCGCATCGCAGAAAGCGAAGAAGAGCGTGCGGGCATTTGGTTTGCGAGACGCAACTGCTCGCAGGCGATCAATATCTACGGCACGCTTAAGCTAAATGAGGACATCACCGTCCCGCGCTCGCAGCTGCCCGAGCTACTGCGCCGTATCGCGCGCATCGGCGATAAATACGGCGTGCGCGTGCCCTGCTTCGGGCACACGGGCGATGGCAACGTCCACACCAACGTCATGGTCGCCGACAAAAAGGACGAAGCTCAGGTGCGACGCGGACATGACGCAATCACCGAAATTTTCAAAGCTGCAGTTGGTCTTGGCGGTACGCTCAGCGGCGAGCACGGCATCGGGCTAAGTAAGGCGGAATTTATGCCACTAGCTTTTAGCGCAGCAGAGATGGAGCTATTTCGCGCAATCAAAAGGGCTTTCGATCCAAAAGGTATCTTAAATCCCGGAAAAATGGGGCTTTAAATTAGGATCGTCATCCCACCGCTATGATGATTTGAAATCGATTTATCCCACTTATCTCATCTAAAATTTTACTTTCTTACAATATGCCTACTTAAAATTCATCTTGCTTACAATTTAGCTTATTTACAGGCTACTTCGAGTTAGTTTTAAGTTTGATCTACCCATTGACAGATCGATTTTGCTTACTTTGCAATGAATAATTTTACTTGTTTATTGATAGATTCCATCCACTTGATAATTGATTTTACTTACTTCGCAGATTGATTACCTCGTGCGATCTTCTTCGGATATTTTTGCCATATCAGCTGTGATTGCATAGCTACTCGCTAGTTTGCGCAATTTTTTCTCTTTCAACGATATATGTTTAGCACTACGATTATGATGAAACCCCTATATCGCGATGGATAAGTCTATGACAAATTAAAATTATGTCAATAAAATCCATAGCATAGATTAAATTCTAAACTTCAAAAATACTGAAATTTTAAAATCGCTATCCATCGCCATTATCGCAATATGCGGAATCTCAGCAATAAAATTTAAAGACAAAATTTCACGAAATTTCATAAAATCCCATAAAGCTCCGCAAAATTTCTATACTAATTTCGATCTCGCCGGTATTATCTAGCTAGCCCTGACATCTATTTGGTCGCATTAGTAGCATTAGCCTCGCTTGCATTTATTTTATTCATCGCGGCTACTACGTTGCAGCTAAACTCAGCTCCCAGCTTGCAAGCTTTGTCGTAGTAGATCATCGCCTTATCCAGATCCGGCTCTCCAAATTCATTCTTTGAATACGCTAGCCCGACCCTTTGGCATCCCTCTGCCAAAGCGGCATCGCAAGATTTGAGGAAAAACTTAAGAGCGCCCTGATAGTCTTTCTCTTCGTAGCTAGCAACCGCAGCATTTAAGCAGCCCTCGCCTAATCCCAAATCGCATGATTTGGCAAAAAATGCGAACGTATTTTTCTTATCGGCATTTTTATAAGAGATTATCGCGGCGTTGTAGCAAGCTTTGGCGGCTCCCAGCTCGCACGCTTTGGAATAAAACCGCGCGGACTTGCCCTTATCTTTCGTAGTTTTATATAAATTTTGCTCGTCGTAATATAAATCTCCCGCGATAGCACAGCTATTTTCTAGCCCCGCTTCACAAGCTTTTTCAAACGGCTTTTTTGCTGCCTCATAATCGCGCTCCTCAAGCAAATATGCTCCATAGTCTTCGCACGAATTAGCCCTACCGACGCCACATCCGACAAACGAGATCGCCTGCGGGAAAAATATCTGCGCGAGCAAGTAGACTGCTACGATTAGTGCGGCAATCGACGCTAAAATTTTCATTTTTGCTCCTTTTAAATTTTAAAAATAATTATAGCAAAAAGCGAGGGATAAAATTTTAATTTTTGATAATAGCTATGAAATTTGCGGCGAAATTCCTGCAAAATTCCTATCAAAATCCCAAGCAAAATTTTAAATAAAATTTTAAACGGAGTTTTGAGCTGAATTTTAAAAAGACAAATTAAAATTTTACTTGCAAGATTATTTTTATGGCTGGCTGCCCCATTTTTTTACTCGCACGTCTATATGACTGTCCACGGCTATAGTATTTATAATAGGACTAAAACGTATTTAATCATTGAGGTCTTAAGCACCTATAGCCTCTGCAATGGTAATTTATCAGGGCGATAATCTAGTGTGTAAAATATTTTGTTGCATACTAAGCCCATGGTGAGCATCTTGCCGCGCCATAGAAAATTTTTGAAAATTTCACATTGCTGCTTAGAAATTTTAAAAAATTTTACGCCGCCAGCCTTTAAATTTTATCTTAGAAATCGGCTTGCCTATGCCAAAATCGCAAGCGTAATGCGTCTTTAGGCGTTTTGGCTCCAATACCCAGGCTTCTTAGATCTACACCACTTAGATATATGAGCCTTAAAATAATTTAGGCCGCGCAGTATCTGTATAGCGTACGTAAATTTCATCTATGTAGACTGCGATTACGATTTCAGCCGCGCAAGCCCAGCTCGTAAAATTCTGATAGTTTTAAAACCCAAATGCCACGTAGAATTTCTATCTATTTAAAGAGCTTCGCTTCAAAATTTTATTCGCTGCAAAGCGCAAGCCGCGCTCCCTAGCGCTCAAACTCTATCACAGCCTCCTCCTCGCCGAACCACATCACGGAGTTTTTCATATCGCAAAACCTCGCCTCGTCTGCCATCAGCTCAGCTAGCACCACTCGCGCCTGGTGCTCTGTCCCTCTGGAAAGACGGGCATAGTTTTTGCATAGCGGACGATATTTAGTGCCTTTTGATTAGCCAAAACCTTTTGTGAATGCGCCGCCCAGTGTGCCACAAACTCCTGCTGCGTGATACCCGGCGCCTTTTTTACTAACATCGTGATCTTAAACATAACCGCTCCCTAAATGAAATCTATCTCAAAATTTACACCCTGTTCTATGATGCATCCGCGTTTTTGCAATTTTGCTTAGCGTTCTTTGCGTCTAAATAGACCTTGAAAAAACTTAAAATAGCAGCCGTGCGCGCAAACACAAATCGCCAAAATGCATAAACCTCGCCGTTTAAAACTTAAATCGCTGTCAATCTCGCTTGGTTTGACTGTCTATGGAGTAATTTTACGGCTACCGCCAAAATAAATTCCGCAGGCTCTTTGCAGGCAAAGTAAAATTCTGCCAAACCTTAGTGGACGATAAAATTTTACCGACTTTCGGCGCGCATAAATTCCGTCCGTTTAGGCGGGCAAGATAAAATTTTGCAAGCATTAAGTGGTCGGCAAAACAGATGAGTGGCAATTCTCTCTTGCGCAGCTGCGCGCAAATTACGTTGCTACGCATAAGCCTAACCCTTGCTCGCCAAAAACCTCTGCAAAATTATCATCGCGGCGATGCTATCAAAGCGCGCGTCCTTGCCGCCACCCTTAGCGCCTTTACTCGCAAACTCCGCCGCTTCGGCGCTCGAAAAGCTCTCGTCTTGAAATTTTATCTCGCCATCAAAATCAAGCAGCGAGGTGAAGTGCCGTATGCGCCTGCTCATCTCATCCTCGCTCGCCCCGCCGCGCGGCACGCCCAGCACTAGCACGCTGGCGCCCTTTTCGCGCAGCAGCTCGCTTAGCTCGCGCGCGGCTTGGATACGGTTTTTGCGTAGGATCGGCTCGCACGGAAGCGGCGTCTTATCATCCGGTGCCGCCGCCACGCCGATACGTTTAAGCCCAAGATCGATCGCAACTATCAAATTTCATCCTTTTTAGTTCGGCTTCGGCAAGCCGCGCGGGTTTGTTTTAAGCTCAAGTGCTACTTGCAGAAGGTAAAATTTTACCGAGCCGCCTTTTTCTAAATTTAAACTCCGACCGCGCAGACTACGCGCCGTGCAAACAAGCCGCACCGGCGGGCGGCACCCGATCAAACCGCGGCAAGTAAGCGCCTGCCGGCTACTTTGCCACGATCTTTGCGCCTAAAATTTCGATCTTGCCTTCAAGCTCGTATTCATAAATTTTATCGCCGAAGCGCTCGATCGCCGCTTGCAGATCGGAATTTAGCGCTAAAAATTCCATCACCTCATCCTGCGCGCGCTCAGTATTTTGCGGCGTCTGCGGAGCCAAAGAGGCGACAAACTCGCCAAAATCTGCGATCAGCCGCGCCTGAGATTTTGCGAGCAGATCGTTCGTGCCCGCACTCTCGTCCATGCGGTGCGGCAGCACGTACACGGGCACGCCCATCTCGCGAGCCAGGCGCGCGCTTTGCAGCGAGCCGCTGCGGGGCTCGGCTTGAGCGACGATGAGCGCTTCGGACAGCGCCACGACGATGCGGTTGCGCTGCAAAAACTGAAATCCGCGTGCGCTCACGCCATCCTCATACTCGCTAAGCGCGAGGCTACGCTCGTAAATTTTGCCGATCATGGCGGCGTTTTGCGCTGGATAAATTTGATCAAGGCCGTTTCCAAAAACCGCGATCGTGTTTGGAAACGCCCCTTCGTGCGCGGCTATGTCGCAGCCGATCGCCGCGCCGCTTACGACGCAAAAGTCCGCATCGCTCAAAGCGCGCGCGAGGCGCAGGATCAAATTTTTGCTATAAACGCTCATCTTGCGCGAGCCCACGATCGAGATGCGGCGCTTTTGAAGCAGCGCCGGCTCGCCCCTAAAATACAGCTGCGCGGGCTCGCTCGCACCGAGCCTTGCTAGGCTTTGAATTTTAAAACCGAGCTCACTCGTAGTACTCATAAATTTCGTCCAAATACACTAAATCGACCTCGCCTAGGATGTCGGCGCTGTTTGCAAGCGCGCGCAGAGTGGAGCTTTTGGGATGGCCGATAGCGATGGCGTAACCCTGCTTTTTAGCAAGCGCGACGGCTTCGCGCAGCTTTTTGCGCACCGCGGCGACGCTGTTTTGATTATCTAAAAACACATCGCGATGCACGTATCGCATGCCGAGCCCATTCATCGCCGCCTTGGCCTTGGTAGCGGGGCTTGTGCGCGAGTCGATAAATAAAAATCCATGCTCGTTCATAGCGCGCAGCAGATTTTGCATCGCGCGCTCGTCGGCGGTAAATTTGGAACCGGTGTGGTTGTTTATAAATTTAGCATTCGGAAAGTCCGCGCGCAGCTTGGCTATGACGCCGCGCAGCTTCTCGTAATTATCCGAAGCTCGCAGCGTCGCGGAGTTATTTTTGGCAGAACTCGCCTCCATCGGCAGATGGATAGCGTAATGCTCAAAGCCGCGAGCGAGCGAGCGCGTGTCCTTGCGCTGATACTCGGGCGGGAAGATGGACGGCGTCACGCGCACGGGCAGAGCGGCGATCTTTTGCGCCTGCTCGCCGGTGCCTACATCGTCGATGATGATCGCAAGCTTTGCGCGAGAGCCTGCCGGCAAAGCCTTGCGCGGCGATTTAGAAAGATCGCTCGCACCGCTAGAAACGTGGCTTTGTGCGGTAGAATTTATGGAATTTTCTGGCGCGGAATTTGCCGCGGTAAAATTTACGTCAGGTCCGTCACTCGCCGAATTTATGGCGGCGGAATTTACGGAAGCCGTAGAATTTACGGAATTTTGCAAATTGTCATTTGTAGAATTTTGTCTTGCGGAATTTTGCGAGGCAGGCTCTACGGGAAGCTTCGGCGCGGTTACGTTTTGCTCAGCGATCTTATCAAGCTCCTTTTGAATCAGAGCTTCCTTCTGTGCAGCGCTTAAACGCGACCGTTTACCCTGCGGCTGCGAAGAGGTTTCGGAAGCTTGTTTGTGCGAGCTTTGCTGTAACGCGGCTTTATTGCCCGAAAATACGAGATCCAAAACCGCGTAGGTAACCGCACCGCTTAAAAAGCATAAGATTACGACAAAGGCGATCGTTGCGTAGTTGATCGGGCGCTTTTTGCGGCGCCCGCGCGGATTTGTATTAGCCAAAGCTCAGCCGAAATCAGTTTTTATCTTTGTTTACGAGCTTACCTTTGGCGATCCACGGCATCATCGCGCGAAGCTTATCGCCAGTTCTGGTAAGCAAGCTGTTTGCCGTGATGTTGCGCTCGGCGTTCATCCGTACATAGCCCGCCTTTCGCTCGAGGATAAAGTCTTTTGCAAATTTGCCGTTTTGGATCTCCTTTAACACCTCTTTCATCGCCGCTTTGCTGCTTTCGTTTACGACGCGGTTTCCGCTTACGTAATCGCCGTATTCTGCGGTGTTTGAGATCGAATAGCGCATATCGGCCATACCGCCTTGATAGATGAGATCCACGATCAGCTTCATCTCGTGCTGGCACTCAAAATACGCCATCTCAGGCTCATATCCCGCCTCTACGAGGGTCTCAAAGCCTGCGTTGATGAGCGCGCAAAGTCCGCCGCAAAGCACAGCCTGCTCGCCGAAAAGATCGGTCTCGGTCTCTGCTTTGAAAGTAGTTTCGATGATGCCGGTGCGGCCGCCGCCGATCGCGCTTGCGTAGCTTAGAGCAAGCTCTTTGGCTCTACCGCTTTCGTTTTGCGAAACGGCGATCAGCATCGGTACGCCGCCGCCGCTTACGAACTCGTTGCGGACGGTGTGGCCCGGGGCTTTCGGAGCGATCATAATGCAATCGATACCCTTTGGAGGGACGATCTGTCCGAAGTGGATATTAAAGCCGTGCGCAAACGCTATCGCGTTGCCCTCGCTTAAATTTGGCTCGATCTCCGCTTTGAAAATATCGCTTTGAAACTCATCGGGCGTTAGGATCATCACAAGATCCGCAGCCTTCGTAGCTTCGCCGACGCTCATTACTTTAAAACCCTTTGCCTCGGCCTTGCTCCAGCTCGCGCCCCCTTTTTTAAGACCCACGATAACCTCTACGCCGCTATCTCGCAAATTTTCGGCGTGAGCGTGCCCCTGCGAGCCGAAGCCGATCATAGCGACCTTTTTAGCCTTAATCAAGCCCAAATCGCAATCTTTGTCGTAAAAAACGTTTATTGCCATAACGCATCCTTTTTTAAAAATTTAGGCGAGATTGTAGCTAAAATTTGCTTTTATGCAGATAAACCGCGCGCCGCAAGGGCGAATAAAGAAATTTTGAGCTATCATTGAGGCATAATTTAGCTTTAAAAGGAGCGAAAATGAAAGTGGGATTTATCGGCGGCGGAAATATGGGCGAGGCGATGATCGCCGCACTTTGCAAAACCGGCGGGCGAGATTGCGCGGCGGGCGGAGAAAATTCCGCGCACGGCGGGCGAAATTTTATTTCCGATACTCAAAATTTTACCGCTTGTGGGCAGAATTCCGAGCCCAATATGCAAAATTCCGCCTGCGCGCAGTCCGGCTCCGATACGAAGCTTCAAGTCCTAGCTTATGCCAGAAACAAAAACGAATTTTTGCACAAACGCTACGGCGTGCAAATTTTACAAGACGAGACGCAGCTGGCGCACGCAGCGGATATGATCGTGCTCGCGACCAAGCCCGCTAGCTACGAGGAGATTTTGCACCTGATCGCGCCCGAGCTCGCGGGCAAAATCCTGCTTCTTTTGGCGCCGAATTTTAAGCTAGAGCGCGCCCAAAATATCGTAGGTGCGGACGTTTTCGTAGCCCGTGCGATGCCAAACGTCGCCGCGGGCATCGGCGCGTCGGCTACGGCGCTGTGCTACGGCGAGTATTTTAATGAGGCCAGTCGGGAGATCGTACGAGCGCTAGCCGCCAAAATCGGCAAATTCTACGAGATAGACGAGGCTGGTTTTGCCGCATTTACTGGGATCGCAGGGAGTCTGCCCGCGTATGTGTGCGCCTTTATCGAGGCTGCGGCGGATGCGGGCGTGCGGGGCGGACTGCCGCGGGCGCTATGCTACGACGCGGCAGCGGCAGCGGTAGAGGGCACGGCGCGCCTGGTGCAAAGCGGCAGGCGCCCATCGGAGCTCAAAGACGCGGTCTGCTCGCCTGCGGGCACGACGATAGAGGGGCTGGCGGCACTGGAGGCGGCTGGGTTTCGCGCAGCGGTGATGGCGGCGATCGAGGCGTGCATCGCCAAAGCTCGCGGCTAGTCTCGCCGCACCTCGTCGGTTTTGGATTTCAAATACGGCGCGTTTAAGGGCACGCTAACATTGGGGTTCTGTGCGGGCGCTCTAGCTAAAATTTTGTCTTATCTTTAAATCGAATGAGTTTGCCCGCTCCTGCAGCGGCGGAATTTATGAGCTATATGGCGAACAAGCCGGCAAGCTCGCATTGCATTTAAATTTTAAAATTTAGCGACTTTGGAGATTTTAGATCAAATTTTACGCTTAAAATTCTAAATTTACAGGATTATAAATTTAGCGCTCGCATCAGGGCAAAATTTTGATTTTTAGCGGCGCGAGCCTACGTCCACAACCATTATAAAATCAAAATTTAGCGCAGCATAGGTAGATGCGCCCGCGACTGCGAACTTGTTAAATAAAAACTCACGCAGAACGCAAGCGCTAAAATAGTGCGTCTTGCGCCGCAGTCTTATTAAGACACAAACGCAAACAGCAAAATTTCGCCGCTCACGCGAACAGTAAAACAAAGCGAGTCGCGCCGAAGCGTATTTTACTACCAAAGCAAGCCTCAAATCAAAACCGCATCTCATCGCGGAGCGAGCCTTAAATTTAAACTGTGCTCCGCCGCCGAGCGATAAATCAAATCTACGCGCTAAATCCTGCCGAGCTGCACAATAAAATTTGACTTTCATCCAGCCGAAACTTCGCACGCAAAGCCGCGATAAGCAAGATCAGATAAATTCCTTCTCCAAAGGCTGCATCGCATTGCCCTCGGCGTCGAAAAGTACCCGCCCGCACACCTCGCAGACTTCATCTCTAGGAGAGGGCTCGTCCGCATCCAGCTGCCACGCGGACATCTCGCCGCACTCGCAGTTTATGA
>CAURQQ010000032.1:0-23553 GCA_963527265.1 uncultured Campylobacter sp.
GCGGCAAAATCCCTAAGCCTAGGGCTTTTAGGTTTAGGGATTTTACTTTTATACGAAATAAGAAAGGTCGGTAATGAGGTTTTTGATTATTTTGGTGCTTGCATTTGCGGCGTTTGCGCAAGAGAGCAATATGCAAAAATGGGCGAAAGAGATTACCGCGGACGCGCAGATCCCACAGGATAAGTTTTTGGCGTTTTATCTGAATAAAGATGAGCCTAAGAAGGTGATTTTCTCTGAAAATGTCGATCGCATCAGCGTCAATTACGAAGGAAATTCCTTTCATGAAATCCCGTCTCCAAATCTTATGGCGTATTGGGTCGGCGAGTTTAATTTCGACGCAGATGTCGAAAAGATGGTGCTAGGAGATTACGGCTGGTCTACGCTGGTAATCGCTGTGGACGGCACGGATGTGCTAGGTGGGACATCTAGCAATCAAAAGCGCCCGCTTACGTATAAATTTAGCAAGGGCAAGCACAAGATCGAAGCGTGGTTTTTAAATGACGCGCATTCCAGCGAGCTTTTCGTGGATTTTAAAGACGTAGAGCCCTTTTATCGTCAAAAGGACGCCGTAGCCAAGATCCCTGCGGATAAAGACTACGATCTGTGGCTTGGCGCGATCTACGAAAGCGCGCAGATGAATAATCGCGTCAAGCTAAATTTAGCCAAATCCGCTAAGCCCATCGTGCTACTGCTTAGCTCGTATCGCGCCGTGGAGTGGGAGATCTCAAATCCGCAAAATAACGAAATTCTAGCCGTGTTAATTTACAACCCCATAAGTAGCGTCCGTGGCGTAAGCGGTGCGCTTTACGTCGAGGACTACAGATACACGGAGGCTGCGGATGGGCTTAAATGCGAGTGTATCTCGGGCAATGTTTTTCACTGCGACGGCAGCGAGATTTATGATATGAACGGGCGTGTAAACGGGATATTTGGCAGAGGCTTGGAGGCATTTGCCGGCAAGCACGCCGTAAATTCCTTAGATTTGCCGGGGCTTGTTATTACACCAAAAATTTTAGACGAAAGCAAAGCTCGCCTACTCTCGGTAGAAGCGGACCGCAAGAAGTGCGAAAGCACACCGATGGATGATGTGTTTAGGTAAATTTACACTACGATATAGACCATAAAAATATTGTAATTAGTATTTTTATAAGATTTCAATGAAAAGGAATATTGTTGGTTGATATTATCAGTGTATTAAGCAATATTAAAATATATAGTGTGATTTTTGTAGCTATTATATATATGCTCAGTATTTTCGCCTTTATTACATACATGGTAGAAAATAACTTTTTTAGTTATGAGATATTTAAAATAGGTAATATGCCGATTTTTGCCTTGGCGTTTTTATACGGTCTTTCAATGTATATAGTTTTGCATATGTTTGCTATTTTATCGGCATATTCATTTTTTCAGGGAGACTGCTGTTTTGGCGTATTATTTGCTATACCGGCTCTTGTTGTGGCTTTAGTTTTCCCTTGTTGGGTATACAAGAATACAAAAACGCCATGGAGAATTATAATAATATATTCTGTGTCACTTATATTGTCTTTATTATTGGCATATGCTTTCTACAATAGGAGTAATGAGGAGGCAAAAAATGTTATTATTGCAATTCTAGTTCTTATGCTCGGATTGTATTTAGGCAGTCTTTTTCTTGTGCCAAAATTTTATGCTGACTCATATAGTTTATTTTTGAGATCATTGAGCCTGGCTGCGGATAATGCAAAAATATATTTAAAAAATGAAAATAGATCCGTTCGCGGTAAACTAATTTTCGATGACGGCAAATACGCTTATGTGGAATTTAATCGCACGGATAGAGATTGCGGTGGCATTGGTGCTACCTGTGATCAGATAATAAGAAAGAAAGTCCCTAGCGAAGATGTGAGTATTTTTGTTTCGCCGGAGCAACAGCAAGATAAGAAGTCCGCAGCAAAACTACAAGAAGCCAAACAATCTAAAGCGAAATAATCAAGAATTTAAAAGTGCATGTTTTTGCTTTTAAATTCCATTCATGCGCCTTTTCAAATCCCCTTTTAAATTAAATTTAGCTATACTCCCGCGCAATTTTGCGATTAAGGATTAAATATGAAAGAGATTAAAAGCCTAAGCGAGCTGCGAGCTTTTGCGGATAAAATTCGTGTCGAAAAGGGCTATCGCGATCCGATGATGTGGGCGATCGGGCGCGTATTTAAGGGGCGTGCGGAGGGGCATAAAAGTCTAAGCGTAAATTACGCGCACGTAAATTTTAAAGATGGGCTAGTAAGCGCAGCAGTGCTAATCCATGCTCTAACCGAATGCGGAGAGGTCGTGGACTTTAGTGGTAGCGAGTGCATTTTGACGCTGACGCATAAAGCCCTAAAAAAGGCGATCGAGGCTTTAAAATTTCTGCAGTCAGACGCCAAAGAGGGCGCGCACAAAAATCTGCAGGTGCTGCTTGCAGTTAAAGAGGCGATGAAATCGGACGAGCACGCGAGCTTTTGCGCCAGCTTCATCTTTGAGGATACCGCGCCAAAAAGTGTCGAGAGCGTCTATCTCAAGCTTTACGCGCTTTCGCTAAATCTCTGCGAGCCGCGCACGCTCAATCTAGATGGCGCATTTAGTGTGCTTCCGAACGTCGCATGGGACGAAAACGCCCGCCCAATCGAGCTTTGGTGGCTGCGTGAAAACGAAATCTCTTTAAAAATGCAAGGCCGCTATCCACGCATAATCAGCGTCGATAAATTTCCGCGCTACCTAAGCCACGTCGTACCGCCGCAAAACGTTCGGATTTTAGATGACGCGAAAGTGCGTTTGGGTGCGCATATCGCCGCGGGTACGACCGTGATGCCGGGCGCTGCGTATGTAAATTTCAACGCAGGCACGACCGGTAGCGTTATGATCGAGGGGCGCGTCAGTAGCTCAGTCGTCGTGGGCGAGGGCAGCGATATAGGCGGCGGCGCGTCGATTTTGGGTGTGCTAAGCGGCACCAATGGCAATGCCGTGAGCATCGGCAAGCATTGCTTGCTGGGCGCAAACTCCGTCACGGGTATTCCGCTAGGCGATCGCTGCATCGTGGATGCTGGTATTGCGGTACTTGAGGGTACGAAGGTTTTCATCGCGCAAAAGGATCGCGAGGCGCTAGCGGCGCTAAATCCAGGCTTCGCGTTTGATCGTGAAATTTATAAAGGGCTTGAGCTTGCCGGGCTTAGCGGTCTGCACTTCCGACAAAACAGCCAAAGCGGGCAGATTACGGTAAGCGTTAGCAAGCGTGCGATCAAACTCAACGCGGAACTGCATTAAATTTATAAATTTAAACGGCGGGCGCGGATTGGCTGGAGCTTTTCAAAGCTGCGTTGAATCTATAGCTTAAACGGCGAGTTTGAAAAAGATGCGGACGATCTCGTCGCGCGCCGCTTTGAGCGAGTATATGCGATCCACCTCGAAATTTCCGCTCATAGAATTTCACGCGGAATTTAAAGAATTTTTACCGCGATTTAAAAAATTTCTAGCGGTGATTTGTGGAATTTATGCCGCTATTTTAACGCAAAGAATTTTGGCGGCTCGCGGATTTGCGTCGCGCAAATAAGTCTTTAAATTTCAAAAATAGATTGAATTTAAAATTTTAATATGATAGATTTCAAATAAAATTAGGAGGCTAAAATGAAAAAATTTATACTCGCCCTGTTTGGCGTATTTATCTGCAGCGCAGCGTTTGCAGAAGATGCCGAGCGCTGCAAGGCTTTAGCGGACGCCGTAAATGGGCACAGTCACCCCGCGACTAAAAATATAGAGTTGAGCGCGGCTACATGCGAGGGCGATAAATTTGTAATTCCCACGATTCTAAAAAATGAAATTTGGGATAAAGTAGATCCCAAAATCAAGCAGAATTTTGAAAGCATTTTGCGCGCCAACAGGCAAAAGGACGTCTGCGCGATGATGAAAGCGGGCGGTCTAAATCGCATAGGCTTACGAGAGTTTCTGCAAAGCGGCGAAAAAATCGCCGATCTGACCTACACGCGCAGCGATTGCGACTTGGAATAAAAATTTCAAAGGAGAGATAATGGAAGTGCCTCAAGCGGCGTATAGCAGAGATAAAATCATCATTCGCACCGGTGCGATCGGTATCATTTCAAATGTAATTTTAGCGGCATTTAAGGGCGTCGTGGGACTGATCTCAGGCTCGATCGCGATCGTGCTTGATGCCGTAAATAACCTAAGCGACGCGCTTTCGTCCGTCATTACGATCGTGGGCGTGCATCTTGCTAGCAAGCAGCCCGATCGCGCGCACCCCTTCGGACACGGCAGGATCGAGTATCTAAGCGCGATCGTAATCGCCGTCATCATCCTCTACACCGGTGGCGTCTCGCTCGTCGAATCGATCAAAAAGATCATTCATCCGCAAGCGGCAAATTATAATGCGGTTTCGCTCGTCATCATCGCCGTAGCCGTCGCGGCGAAATTTAGCCTAGGGCTTTATACGCAAAAGACGGGCGAGCGCGTAAATTCTGACTCGCTCATCGCTAGCGGCGTGGACGCCAAATACGACGCGCTCGTATCGCTAGCCACCCTCGTAGCGGCTTTGATTTCGCTTATTTTCGGACTGAGCTTGGAAGCGTATCTGGGCGCGATAATTTCGGCTCTTTTAATCAAAACGGCGTATGAAATTCTACGCGATACGATCAGCAAGCTTTTGGGTTCGCGCCCGAGCCTGGAGCTTACAAATGAAATTTACGACGTCGTGCGCGGCTTTGAGGGCGTCATCGGCGCATACGATCTGATGTTTCATGACTACGGGCCCGATAAGATGGTCGGCAGCATCCACATCGAAGTCGCAGAGGACACGACCGCGGCGCAGATCGACGCTCTTACGCGCCGCATCCAAAACGCCGTTTTTGCGAAATTTAATATCATCCTAGACACCGTAGGAATTTACGCGTTTAATAAAAACGATCCGCGCGCCACCGAGATCCGCGAACATATCAAGCAGATGGCGCTATCGCACGAGTTCGTTTCGCAGATACATGGATTTTATCTCGACGAGGAAAAGCGCTCGATCAGCTTCGACGTTATCGTCGATTTCGCAGCGCCCGATATGGAGGCGACGTTTCGCGCGGTCTGCAAGCAGGTGCGCGCGGCGTATCCGAACTACACGCTCATCATCACTCGCGATAGCGATTACAGCGGTTAAAATTTAAATTGCTCTAGCGGTTTAAATTTAATCGCGCCGGCTCGCACCCCTTCGGTGAAATTTCAGAATTTTAAGCTACAATAGGAGAAATTTATCGCAGCTCCGCGCGGCGCAAAAGCCGCAATAAACCGCGATATGAAATTTGCGCGCAAAATCCGGTAGAAGCCCGCGCGCAAGGCAACGCAAAGAGAAATTTAAAAGGAAAAATATGGTTGAAATCAAAGATCTAACGATGCGCTTTGGCAAACAGCTACTTTTTGAAAACGTAAATTTAAGCCTCGATAAGGGCAGGCGCTACGGTCTCATCGGCGCAAACGGCGCGGGCAAATCGACGCTACTTAAAATTTTAAGCGGGCAGATCGAAGCAAGCAGCGGCGAAATTCTGATCCAAAGCGGGCTTAAAATAGGCGTTTTGGGACAGGATCAATTCGCCTTTGAAAGTTTCAGCGTCAAAGACGCCGTACTCTACGGCAACAAGCGCCTCTATGACGCCGTGCGCGAAAAGACGCAGCTTTACGAAGCGGGCGAGTTTAACGACGAGATAAACGAGCGCCTCGGCGAGCTCGAGATGATCTGCGCCGAGGAGGATCCCGCTTACGAGTACGAAACGCGGATCGAGAAAATTTTAAGTTCGCTAGGGCTGAATGATTTCGATAAAAAGATGAGCGAGATCGAGACGAGCGATAAATTTAAGGTCCTTCTCGCGCAGGTGCTCTTCCCGCGCCCCGACGTGCTGTTTTTGGATGAGCCTACGAATAACCTCGATATCGACGCCATTTCGTGGCTCGAGTTTGAGCTAAATCGCCACACGGGTACGCTCGTAGTCATCAGCCACGACCGCCATTTTTTAAACCGCGTCTGCACGGACATCCTCGACGTGGATTTTAGGCGGGTGCGCGAATTTAGCGGCAATTACGACGATTGGTTCATCGCGTCCAATCTCACCCTCAAACAGGCGCAGTTCGAGCGTGAGAAAAAGCTCAAAGAAAAGGCGGAGCTTGAAAAATTTATCGCTCGCTTCAGCGCCAACGCAAGCAAAGCCAAGCAGGCCACGAGCCGCCAAAAGCAGCTCGATAAGCTTGATCTTAGCGAGCTTGCGACCTCTTCGCGCAGGGAGCCTAGTATTTTATTTAAGCCCGCCCGCGAGATCGGCAATGAAATTTTAGAGCTAAGCGGCGTGGATATGAGCTTCGGCGAGGTTCAAATTCTGAAAAATTTTAATCTCAAGCTCGCTCACGGCGATAAGATCGCGATCATCGGGCGAAACGGCGTGGGCAAAAGCACGCTTTGTAAGATCATCATGGGCGAGCTCGCGCCGCAGCGCGGTAAGGTTCACATGGGCGCCACGATCGAGCCCGGGTACTTCGCGCAGGATACGAATAATAAAATTTCAGGCGAGCTCAAGCTCTACGAATATCTACAGAGCCCGCAGAATAGGGATCTGGATGAAATTCGCAAATGCCTTGGACGTATGCTTTTTAGCGGCGCGGAGCAGGAGAAAAGCGTGGGCAGCCTAAGCGGCGGCGAGAAACACCGCGTGATGCTAAGCAAGCTAATGCTGCAACGCCCGAACCTGCTGGTGCTTGATGAGCCCAACAACCACCTCGATCTTGAGGCGATCATCGCTCTGGGAGAGGCTCTGTATAACTTCGCGGGATGTGCGATCTGCGTGAGCCACGACCGCGAGCTCATCGACGCGTTTGCAAATAGAATTTTGCACCTCAAAGGAGGCGGCGAAATCGTCGATTTTAGGGGCACTTACGAGGAGTATCGCGAGAGCTTGGGGGCGAGCGATGATTGAGATCTGCGTAAACGGCGAGCGGCTGCAGCTGGCGCAGGATATGAGCGTGAGCGAGTTTTTGCGCCTGCGCGGACACGATCTGCGCCTGGTAGCGCTTGAGCGCGACGGCGAAATTTTAAAAAAAGAGGCGTGGGAGCGCACGCAGATCTCAAGCGGCAAAAAATATGAGATCGTCGAGTTCGTAGGCGGCGGCTGAGGTCGGAGCTTTGAGTTACGTAAAATTACGGCAGTCTGAGGTTTAAATCCGCGCGGAAGCTGCTAAATTTTAAGCGGTGTAGCGACACGGCAGCGTTTGGATTTTTAAATTTATGAGGAGGCCGCGGTAGTCTGGCGTCTGCGGCGAACTTTTAAATTTTGAATGCGAGCTAGGCCGCGGCGGTCGAACGCAGGAGTTTTAAAATTCGCTCCGCGGCGATAGAGTTTAAATTTTATTTCGGCGGCGGAACGTTAATTTGCGTCGCCGGCTGCGGCGACTGGGCGTGGAGTTGTAAACTGCGTAGGCGCCGCAAGCTTGAGCGCATGGCTTTAAAATTTACGCCGAAGTTGCGGGGTTTGGGCGCGAGGTTTTAAATTTATCCCGAGATCTCTGCCGCCATGCACACTAAGACGCATGCTACGACGTGCCGCTTTTTCGTCGGTTCGGCTGAAAATTTTAAATTTAGCTGTAGCACGGATTTATTCGTGCGTTTAGTAGCTTTTAAATTCGGCGGATCGCTCTAGCGCTTCGCGACTTTAAATTTAACCGATAAGTTGGGTTAATGCGCTAAATTTAGCGCATTTGGCTTGCGCTGCCGTACAGGGCCTCTACGACGGCGCCGTATTGGTCGAATGCAATTCGCAAAGCCAAAACATTACGTGTAAAAACAGGATGAAATTTTTAGATCAAAATCGCACGCGATGCGCCAGGTACGTCCGCTTGTGCCGCAGCTCATGCCAAGCGTTTGCGCAGTGCGTCTTAGCCGTGCAGAGTCCTGTCGCGATCGCGCCGCAATATCGCATAAATGCACGCTATGTTCGCGCGGATATGAGGCGCCGCGCGCAAGTTTGAATTTGCGCGATAAATTTAGACGGCAATAAAGATAAAATTTAGGATCAAAATGCAGATAAAATTAAACGGCAAAGCTTACGAAACGGGCGCGAGCGATCTTGAGGGGCTCAAGCGCGAGATTAAATTTAGCGGCGAGATCGCCGTGATAAACGGCTATGCGAGCACGCAAAATTGCGAGCTGAAGGCGGGCGATGAGCTCTTTTTGCTCGCGCGCGGTGCGGAGCTGGCGCCGCAGGAGCTTCGCGAGCTGATGCTTGCTCGCAATGCCCCCGTCGTAAATGAGGCGCTGCAAGGCTCGCGCGTGGCGATCTGCGGGCTCGGCGGGCTCGGCTCCAACGTCGCGATCCTGCTCGCGCGCGCGGGCGTGGGCGAGCTCTTTTTGATCGACTTTGATGTCGTCGAGCCTACCAACCTAAACCGCCAGCAGTACGAGATCGGCGATCTTTACAAGCCCAAAACCGCCGCTTTGCGCGAAAAAATCGCGCGTATAAACCCGTTCGTGCGCGTGCAAACCTTAAACGAGCGACTTACCGCGCAAAACGTAGCCGAAATTTTAAAAAACGAGCGTATAATTTGCGAGTGCTTCGACGACGCGGCGGCGAAAGCGATGATTTTTGACGCGCTTGGCGGCACGGATCGCTTTTTGATCTGCGCTAGCGGCATGGCGGGCGGCGGCGACGCCAACGAGATCCGCACGACGCGGCTCGGCAAAAACGTCTTCGTCTGCGGCGACCGTAAAAGCGCCGCAGCTCAGGGCGTGGGGCTGCTCGCTCCGCGCGTGGCGATCTGCGCAGCACATCAGGCAAATGTCGCGCTTAGGCTGATTTTGGGCGAGGAGGGCTAGGCTAGGCCGCTCATCGCGCGCCTGCATTTCTAAATTTACGCGCCTTTGTGTATTGCCGTTAAATTTAGCTTTGCGCGATTATTTTTGAAAAGTATAGGGCGTTTCGGCGGCATACAGCGCGTTTAAAAGCGGTGTGGAATTTACTGCGCGCCGCGTAAATCTAGCCGCAGCGTATAAATTTAAAGCCGTTGCTCCGCCGCAAAATTTTAAACAGCGCTTTGAAATTTTGCGCCGTCTGTTTGCGAGATAAATTTGACGGGAAATTTTAGAGCCTCGATGCGGCGTCGTGCGGCGCGTTAAAATAGCAATAGAAGCAAGGTGCACAATCTGTGCCGCAATCTCGCGCTGTGTATAATGCACTGCGTGCGCCAATATGCGCCATTTAGCACCGCGCATAAAAACGAAAATTTAAACTAAAGAGGATAGAATGGACGATAAACTGATCTTAGGCGGCAGGGAGTTTAGCTCGCGCCTTATAATGGGCTCTGGCAAGTTCGATCACGTGATGATCGACGCCTGCGTGCGGCACGCGGGCTGCGAGATCGTCACGCTTGCGCTGCGCCGCGTGAACGAAAGCAAGAGCCGCAATATCTTGGATTTCATCCCCCGCGGCGTCACGCTGCTGCCAAACACCAGCGGCGCGCGAAACGCCGAGGAGGCGCTGCGGATCGCACGGCTCGCGCGCGAGCTAGGCTGCGGCGACTTCGTAAAGATCGAGATCATAGGCGACAGCAAATACCTTCTGCCCGACAACGTCGAGACGATCAAAGCCTGCGAGGCCCTGGCGCGCGAGGATTTCGTGCCGCTTGCCTACATGCACGCCGACCTGTGCGTCGCGCGCGATCTGGTAAGCGCAGGGGCTGCCGCCGTGATGCCGCTTGCAGCGCCGATCGGCTCCAATCGCGGGCTGATGATGCGCGGGATGATCGAAATTTTGCTCGGCGAAATTGACGTGCCGATTATCGTAGATGCGGGGCTCGGCGCGCCTAGCGAGGCCTGCGAGGCGATGCAGATGGGCTGCGCTGCGGTGATGGTAAATACGGCGATCGCCACAAGCGGGGATCTGGCGCTGATGGCGCGGGCGTTTGCACTCGGCGTGCAGGCGGGGCGCGATGCCTATCTGGCGGGGCTCGGCGCCGTTTGCAAAACGGCCAGCGCAAGTTCGCCGCTAACGGGATTTTTGCGCTAGTGGTTAAATTTAAACGCGGCTTGGTTGTGCGGGCCGTGTTTTTTTGCGCTGAATTTACCTTTCTTGGGTTGTACGGATACATATCGCACAAGGTTTTTGCGCCATGTGAGTTAAATTTTAGCGTGCTTTGTCAAGCCCTATGTCGAACGAGGTAAATTCCACACTTTGCTAGGCGTCTTAAAGCGCTGCGGCGAAAAGTAATTTGGTAGCGGTGTAACGCGCAGCAAGCTCGGCGATCAAATTTTAAAATTTCATCGCGCCAAGTAGCCCGATCGAAAGAAGCCTTATTGATCAGCGGGCTATTTTAGTATGTCGTATTTGTCGCAAGCATTTTGTAGATAATCTTTGTCTTCGCTGACTACAAACCCTTTTTTACCTAATTCGCAAGCCTTTTTATAATATTGCGCTGCCCTTGCTCTGTCGCCGCCAATTTCAAGATGTGAGGCGAAATTTCCGCACGCTATCCAACTATCTGCATCGCAGGCTCTTCTGGCATATCCCATAGCCCGCGTCATATCCATTTTGACCCCTTTGCCATGCGCATACATATAACCTAAATTGTTGCAGCCGTCCGCGATTCCGCCGTCGCAAGCTTTATCGAATAGTTCGACAGCCTTTTTATAATCCTTTTTTACCCCTATGCCCTTATCATACATTGCTCCCAAATCCGAGCAAGAAGCATAATCGTTTCCGTCGCAAGCTTTTTTGTAAAAATAGAGCGTTTTTTTATAGTCCCTATCGGATGCGTTTCCTCCAAATTCGGTCGGATATCTATAAAGAGCGCCGGCGTCACCGCAAGCCTGAGAATCGCCCGCTTCACACTTTTGCTCAAATTGTTTAACTTGCTCTTTGCTAAAAGTTATGCCAAAAGCCAAAGAGCCCAACAGGGCTAAACCTAAGATGATTTTTTTCATTACTTCTCCTTAAAATTTTACGAAAGTATATTCTTTCATCTTTTAATAATCACTAAAATTTAAAATGCGAACGGGGCGCTCCGTTTTAAAATTTTTTACCGAAATCCTGCTAAAATGCGCTTCTAAATCAAACGAAAATAAACTTTGCGGCGCGTAAATTTG
Organism: uncultured Campylobacter sp.; assembly: GCA_963527265.1. GTDB lineage: Bacteria > Campylobacterota > Campylobacteria > Campylobacterales > Campylobacteraceae > Campylobacter_B. Next base: position 11,129 of record CAURQQ010000032.1, read on the forward strand.
CACGCGCAAATGTGTCGCATAGAATTTAAATGAAAATTTAAAAGGAAAATTTTAAAGATGATGAAAACCGGCTATCTAGCGGGCATGGAGGATATCGGAAGCGAGATGATGGAGCGTACGCTTGCTCTGCGCGAGGGCTTTTGCGAGGAGGCGAGCGAGGCGGACGTGCAAAGGGCGATCGGCGCGAAGAACAGAAGTCTGCACGATTTTGCAGCGCTACTTAGCGTGCAAGCTGGCGAGCATTTGGAGCAGATCGCGCAAGCCGCAGCGCGCGAGAAGGCGGCGCATTTCGGCAGCAACGTTGCCGTTTTCACGCCGATTTACATTTCAAACTACTGCGACAATCTCTGTGTTTACTGCGGCTTTAACTGCAAAAACAAAATCGCGCGCGCAAGGCTTGATGAAGCGCAGCTAAAGGCGGAGTTTGAGGCGATTGCGACGAGCGGGCTAGAAGAAATTTTAATCCTCACCGGCGAGAGCGAGAAAAACAGCCCCGTGCGCTACATCGGGCGCGCCTGTGAGCTCGCGCGGCAGTATTTTAAGGTAATCGGCGTTGAAATTTATCCGCTAAACTCCGCCGATTACGCCTATCTGCACACTTGCGGCGTCGATTTCGTCACCGTCTTTCAAGAAACCTATGATACCGCGCGCTACGCGCAGCTGCATCTTGCGGGCAACAAGCGGGTTTTTGCGTATCGCTTCGCAGCCCAAGAGCGCGCGATCAGAGGCGGTATGCGCGGCGTGGGCTTTGCGGCGCTTTTGGGGCTCGGGGATTTTCGTCGTGATGCCTTTACCACGGGCGTGCACGCGTGGCTGCTTCAGCGCAAGTACCCGCGCGCCGAGATATCCTTTTCGGTGCCGCGCCTGCGCCCGATCATCAACAACGACAAAATAAACCCGAAGGACGTCGGCGAGCGCGAGCTGCTGCAGGTGATGTGCGCGTATCGGCTGCTACTGCCAAGTGCGCAGATCACGATCTCCACGCGCGAGAGGGCGGGCTTCCGCGATAACGCGATCAGGATCGCGGCGAGTAAAATTTCGGCGGGCGTGAGCGTGGGTATCGGCGGGCATAGCGAGCAGAGGGGCGACGAGCAGTTCGAGATCAGCGACGCGCGCAGCGTAAGCGAGGTCTGCGAGGCGATCCGCGGCGGCGGGCTGCAGCCGTTGATGAGCGAGTATATCTATGTGTGAGGCGCGAAATTTTGCCGCGTGTGTGGATGAAATTTACGGCGTTAGACGCGAGATTTTCAGCGTCGGGTTCGGGGGCGGATTTAGTGCCGCCCGGCGCAGTAAAATTTGCAGCGCAAAATACGACGCCGAATTCCACAGCGCCGCATGCCGTGATAAAATTTCTGGCGTCATAACGGATGGTAAATTTTTTGGCACCGCGTTAGCGAGTGTGGGAAATTTTGAGCTACAAAATGCGCGTGTAAATTTAAGACCTAGAAACACATACGCGGATTTAAAATTTAAAGGCGGCGCAAATTCCAAGCCCGCGGGCGACTTAAATTTTAAATTTAAAAACGGCGCGAGCTTCGGGTTCTTATGCGGCGGTAACGCAAGGTCGCTAAAATCAAACGGCTGGGCGAACGCTTTGAGTTTTAGCGCTGCGGCGGAAATTCCAGCCCTTGTTAGGGCGGGCGAAATTTTGAAATATGGTGTGACGGCGGGGATTTCGGCGCTTGCCCTAGCAAGTAAAATTTTAATCCCTAGCATCGCAGGCAAAATTTTAAATTTGAGTGCGGCGCCACGCACGGATGTTGAGTTTAAAGGAACGGGTGGATGCTAGATTTGGAGCTTGCTTCGCGCATTACGATCATCACTAACCGCGTGCTCTGCGGCGGTGAGGCGGCGCTGCTCGCGCGTATAGCGGATTTTGCCGCGGCGGGCGTAGGCGAGATCGTCGTGCGCGAAAAGGATTTAGACGAAGCGGCCTATGCGGCGCTATTTGAGAATATACTGCGCGCTTGCGAGTTCTACGATCGCGCAGACCGGCTCAGCTTTGACGCGGATCGAGCTTGCCCGCATGAAATTTCGCCGAATGAAATCCGCGCCGCCAAATTTGATGCGGCAGAAGCGCACGAAGAGGGGTTTGGCACGGATGCGGCTCGCTCGGACGGAATTTTCGCAGAGGAAGTTTGCGCGCGCACGATTCCGCATAAAATTTACGACGATCGAGCCTGCGTCGTCCAAACCCTCGTAGGCGGATTGAACGCGAGCGCGGTCTGCGCGGATAAAATTTCGCTCTACGAGCGCGACGAGGACGAAGTTTTGCAAAAAAAGCTCGATTTGGGCGACGGCAAGAGCGAGCTTTGCGCGGATACAGCCCGCAAGCACGGTGCCGCTACAGATGAGATACGGTCTAAAAATTCCGCTTGCGTTTTAGATGAAATTTTGTCTGAAAATTTTACAGGCACTGCAAACTGCGCGAATGATAGCGCACCGGGCGAGATTTCGCTTCGCGGCGCTGTATGCGAAACAAAACCCGCGGTTGAAGGCGTACGGGGCGCAGAAAATGCGGAAAGTATGCAGGGTGCGCAAAGTACAGAAAATGCGAATGATGTGCATAGTGCAAAAAACGCGGGGAGCTCGCAGAGCGCGCAGTACACGGAAAACTCGGAAAGTATAGAGGGCGTAGAAAATTCACAGAGCGCGAAAGAGGCGGAAAACTCGCAGAGCGCAGAGAGTGCAAGGCGCCTGCCTGCGATCTTTGTGCATAATTTTGCAGATTTTGCGCTGCGGGCGGGTGAGAGAAATTTATGGCTGCCGCTCGGGGGTTTGCGGAGCTTCGGCGCGGTGCGAGGGGCGGAGTTTTTGCGCGCAAATTTCAAAAAACTGGTCGCTTCCTGCCACAGTGAGGCGGAGGCGAGCGAGGCGCTGAAGCTGGGCGCGAACGCGATCTGCCTGAGCCACATCTTCGCGACCGATTGCAAGGCGGGGCTCGCGCCGAGGGGGCTAAATTTGATCCGCGCCGTGCGTGGGTTTTACGACGGCGAAATTTACGCGCTAGGCGGCATAACGCCGCACAATTTCGCCTCCATTCTACGCGCGGGAGCCGACAGGATCGCCGTTATGAGCTCAGCGATGGCGGCGCAGGACGCAAGCGATTTCATAAGAAAATTTAAGAAATGAATGATCCGAAAATGCGGTCCGTTTCTTTTGCCGCGCCCTTGCCGCCGTCATTGCGCTACATGCCGCGCGACGCAAAAACGCGCGAAACGGGCGCGATTTATTGCGATTTAAGCCCGAAGGTATAAAATATGAGCGAGTTAAATTTAAGGATATTTTTTGGATAAAGCGCGGTTTGAGGAACCTAAAAAGCCTCTAAACGAGGGGCGTCAGAACTTAAAGCAAAAGCTTCGAAAAGGCGCTAGCACCGACATCTTTGACGATGCGGATTTAAGCGATACAACGGATCGCAGCTCATTAAATTTAAACGATACAAATTTGAGTAGCAAAAGCTTTAAAAATGCGAATTTTAATCAAACAGACCCCGAATCGCAACCCGATCATCTTTGCGGCGCAAATTTCCGAGATAGAAATTTAAATGGCACGAATTTAAACTCAAAAGATGAGGTAAAATTTCAAAATTTAAACCCGGGCGGTGTTTCATCGCGGGGCGCTAAAACTCGTGATTACGACAAAGAGCCGCTAGTCATCAAAGATTATATAACGATCGTATATATTATAACTATAGCGGTATTGCTTTGTTTTGCCATGTTTATAAATTTAGTATTTAATATCCCCTACGATAGAAAAGTTGCGAATATTCTGCTTACTGGACCTTTGGTTGCCAGGGCTCTTAAGGGCTTTTCGCAGCATTACGGAAGAAAATTTATATTTTTAAACTCAAGCATAAAATGTATAAAATCAGGCGAGCAGCTCGTAATGAAATTTGATAATATTTTATATTTTAAAAAAACTTTCGCACTTGTTTATGAAAGCGAGACGCGAAAATATACCGAAACGGAAAGAATCATAGGAAAAACCTGCCTCGCCATATACGTAATCGCTTATATTTATGGTGCGATATTTGATGATTCTATGATAGTTTTTATAATGTTATTTTGCTGCATGGGGGCGGTTATCTTTCTTTTTATACCGCAAATGATTTTTCATCTATTTAAGGGCGGCTTATTTTCATGTAGATTTGTCGATGCTTTAATTATAGACGCACTTTACAATAAATTTTTTATATTTATACCCACTAATAAAGAATATAACGAGCTTAAAAAATATATGAAATTAAAATTTAATAAAGACCTAGACGCTCCGAATTATCTTTTAAGAGTTAAAAATTTTTAACTCAGGCATTTTTCGAATTTACGAGGTCTCATTCCACGAGCCGCGCGCGGATGTCGCCGAAGAGCAGCACGTCCTTCAAAACGGCGCGATCGGCGTAGCCGCGCTCGTTTAGACTCAGGTGCAGCTCGCCTCGGCTGCTCGAAAATATCGGCTGGTTGATGAAAACTACGTAGATCGCTGCAGCCTGCTTATCCGCGCCCGCGCCGCGCCCTTTAAAATTTACGTCCGTTGTGCCGGTTTTCGTATCTGCTCCGCTAGAGCTTGCGCTTGCCGCTGCGCTGGAGTTGGTATCCGCATCGCTAGGCGGCGCGACGCCAAGCTCGCTCGCGATATTTGCAGCAGCGCTTCCGCGCGGCCTTTCGATGTCGATCCTTCCGTCGGCGCTCTTTGCGCCCGCGGCTCGGACGAAAAATTTATCGCCCGAATGCGGGATCTTAGAGAAATTGAAAAACAAACTCAACAGGTCGTTCGTCGCAAAATAGGGTAAAATTTCATCGCTTACGAGCTGTAGCTCGCCGCCCGTGCCCTTGAACTTTTGAAATTTTATCGTTTTGCGCGCGTAGTCGAAGGCGTAGGTTTTGCGCTCATTTTTCGTCGTTTTGCCCTTTTTGCGCGAGACCTCGTGGACGTAGAGATCGGGCATCAAAAGCCCCGCCACGACGCGCCCCTTTGAGCGGAAGCTCTCGCGCCTTTGCCCGCTTAGGCTACCCGCGACGCCCTGCGCAACGGCGTCCATGACGATCTCGTAGTGATCGCCCTGCCGCACGAGCCGCGTATTTGCGCTGCCGACTGCACCGAAAACGCCGAACGAAATCTCATATTTCGCGCTGATCGTCTCGCCCAAAACCGCGCTCGCGCACAAAATCAAAATAGCAAAAAATTTCATCTCTACCGTCCTTTCGCTTTGCGGCGCCCCATTATACGGCGCCCGTTAAATTTACGCTCTTCGCGCCGCTCGTAAAGCTCGCGCGGGAATCTGCGCCATGTTTGTAAAATTTACCATAAAAAGCAAAACTCGCGCCGCCTATTTCATTTTTCTCCATAGCGTGATTATTAAATATCAGCCGCCACCGCTCACCGTCGTGAAAGGCCGCGCCGTGTGCGCCTAAAGACACCGACTGTCGCCGCTTTTATATTTACGACGCATATACGGCTCGGCGCGCGCTTGCCAGAAATCGGCGATTTTATATTTCGTACAGGCCGCTTCATCGCAAAGCGTGCCTGTGAATAAAATCAAAATTTCATATTGCGGCTATGTTTGTACTTCGCACTAGCCGTTACGCCGTGCCCGTAAAATTTACGCTTTTTGCGCCGCTTTATCGCATTGTGTTCCTAAAGCTCGCGCATAAAATTTGTGCCGTTCGTTGCGCTTGCTAGCTTGCACTTCCGTGAGGCGTCGTTTCGTGCTGCAAATGCAGCCGCGCAAATACCCGCAAATTCGATCAAATTTAAACAGCTCACGCGGGTCAAATTTGTAAATTCAATCCTTCCAAAGCCACCATTTCAGCTTGGCTTTGTCGGGACGGGGCGTATTTGCGTAGTAGCTGGCCTCGGTAAACGTAGAGGATGCATCTGCCGCGTCCAAGCGCCTTTGTGCGTTCATTCGTCTCGTCCGGATCTGCGCCCTTTAACGAAGCGATGCCCTCGTAGCCGAGTGCCAGCAGATCGGCCTCTGTCGCCTCGCCGACATAGGGGATTTTCTTAAAATCGCTCGCACCTTTACTTAAATTTTACTCCAATCTTTATTCAAATTTCGCTTGGCTCGCTATTTGGATGAAATTTTAAAACCCCCTTGAGAGTGCGGAATTTCAAAATCTCACTCGTGCGAGGCAAATTTTAAAATTTTATCTCGCCGCCGGGCCGCCGTTACGCTTATGCGCGCCGCTTTTTAGCGCTAAGACGTCCGCCGCCCGCTCATTATCGGAAATTTTATCCGCAAGCTAGCAGGGGGCTTGGGCGCGGCAAAGATTAAACGTTTTAAATCCCCAAACGGAGTAAATTTACACTTCCGCCTTGCGCCAAATGCAAAAATCTGATACGTTTGTTTCAAACTCCAACGGATTTTGTAAAAATATGACGACGGCGCTTCGGCGTCACCCGAGCTGCCTTTGTGCGCATTTTGATTAAAATTTCTTGCGCGCGGAAACCATGCTTAAAATGATTTTCGCCAAATTTCACGCAAGTGTGGGCGTTAAATTTGATCCAAAATCCTCTCGCAAATTTCGCGTGGGTTTTGCGCCTGATAGATCGGCCGACCTGCCACGATAAAATCAGCCCCCGCCTCGCGCGAGGCGCCCAGATCCGCTACTCGCTTTTGATCCCCCGCACTCTCGCCAAACGGCCTTACGCCCGGGCAGAGAGTGATGAATTTTGCGCTCGTTGCGTCCTTTATCAGGCGGCTCTCGAACGCCGAGCAGACCATGCCGTCAAGCCCCGCTTCGTAGCTCATCACGCTAAATTTTCGCACGGCGTCGCTTAAATTTTGCTCGTAAACTGCGCTAAATTCCATCTCGTCAAAGCTCGTTAGCGCAGAGACTGCAAGCACCAGCGGACGCGAAGCTAGCTTATCCAGCCGCTCCATCACGGTAGCCATCGCGCGTTTGCCGCTGCTTGCGTGTACGTTTATCATATCTACGCCGAGCCTGGCGATCTCCTCGGCGGCGTCAGCCATCGTGTTTGGGATGTCGTAGAGCTTTAGATCGAGAAAAATTTTAAAATTTCCGAGTTTTTTTAGCTCCTCAACGAATCCCGCTCCGTCGCGCAAATAAGCTCGCAAGCCCACTTTTAGCCAAATTTTATCCGCAAAGTCCGCAAGTCCCTCCGCTAGCTGCAAACACTGCTGCTTCGAGCCCAGATCAAGCGCAACGCAGAGCTTCACCGTTTATCCTTGCCGCGTACTGCGCCTTTGCTGCCTGCGGGTCTTTTCGAGAGAGCGCCTCTGCCGTCCGTAGGTCTTTTTGAGACGGTGCCTCTGCCGTCCGCAGATTTTTTCGGCGCGATAGAGCTTTTGCGCCCAGCCCTACTTTTCGGCGCAGTATTTTTACCCGCAGCGCCCTTTTTTGGTGCTGTGCTTTTGCCGACTCTGAAATTTCTATCCGCGCCCTCTTTTTTCGGCGCGGCGTCTTTGCCTCGTTCGCCTGCCTTAAAATTTTTGCCTCGCTCGCCCGTTTTGAAATTTTTGCCCGTTTTCTCCGTCTTAAATTTATCTCCGGTCTTGAAATTTCTCTCCGTTTTAAATTTTTTGCTCGCGGTGGATTCGGATTTTTTTGCGGACGCGCTGCGAGTTTTCAAATTAGCGGGCTTTTTAGACGGTCTGCTTCTGCTCGCCGTAGAATTTTTCGGCGCGCCGCCCCTCTTTGGCTTAGTAAAATTTTTAGTCTCGCCGTCCGCGCCTGCGGGGATGAAATTTTTCGCCGTATCATCGCTGTCCGAAACGGCGGAGTTTTTCGCCGCAGCAGGCTTAAAATTTTTGACTGCCTCCGTGGTTGCTTCGGGATTTACGCTTGCCGTCGCAGTCGGCTTGGAAATTTTATCCGCCGCGATGTTTACGGGGCTGTCTTTTAGCGCATCCAGCACGCCGTTTATAAATTTAGACGAGATGCCAAGCTCCTTGGCGGAGTTGATCGCTTCGTTGATGACGATGCCTGCGTCGGTGTCCGTAAAGCGCAACTCATACGCCCCGAGCCGCAGTATCGCGCGCTCCAGAGCCGAAATTTCGGCGAGTTTAAATTCCTTTAAATTTTCATCTATCAGCACATCGACTGCAGCGAGATTTTCGCTAGCGCCGCGCAGAAGCGCCAGCGTCCAGTTGCGCTGCTCGTTGCGAATGCGCTTTTCTTCCAGATATTCGTCCGCAAAGTCCTCGCCGCCGCCGTTCATATCCCGGGAGTAAAGCAGCGAGATCGCAGCGAGCCTGGCTTGGTGTCTGGTGGCCATTTTACGCCTTTATGTTGCGGAATAGACTTAGAAGCTCAATCGCGCCGCTCATTGCTTCAAAGCCCTTGTTGCCGGCCTTTGAGCCCGCGCGCTCGATCGCTTGCTCGATATTATCGGTAGTCAGTACGCCGAAAGTCACGGGCGCGCCGTATTTTAGCATGGTGTTTGCGATACCTTTGCTTACCTCGGCGCTTACGTAGTCAAAATGCGGTGTAGAGCCGCGGATCACCGCGCCTAGGCAGACGACGGCGTCGTAGAGCTTGGAGCTTAGCGCCTTTTCAAGCGCGAGTGGGATCTCAAAAGCGCCAGGCACTAGCATCAGGCTTAAATTTTCCTCCTTGCCGCCGTGTCGCAAAAACGCATCGTGCGCCCCCTCGACTAGGCGATCGGTGATGATGTGGTTGAAGCGGGCGTTGATGATTAGGATCTTTTCGCTGCCCTTAAGAGCAAGCGAGCCTTCGATGATTTTCATGGTTTTCCTTTGCGTTAAATTTAGCGCTAAGCTTAGCTAAATTCGCCAAAATTCTAAATTAATTTCAGCATCGCGGCGCTTGAAATTATGAGAAATAGTAGGCTTTTTGCATGCCAGAAATTTCTCGTAGCGGACTAATACGCCCGGCATCACAACGCCGATCGTACCGATCCCGCGTATATGACGTATGCGAGCGCAACGCTAACGTATTTAAAGGCAAGCTAAACATAAAAAGCTCTCAATCGCGCAGATGACGGTAAATAGCCGCTCTTGTGTACCGGCAGCGTGCTTAAGCCCGTATGCCCGGTCGCACATAAAAAGCGCTCCGATGAGGACTGAAGCAAAGCCTTTGGTTATTCAAAACCACCTAAATTTTAAATTTGAAGCGCGATTATAGCAGGAGCGAACTTAGATTGAAATTCGTCTTAAAATTAATCCTAAATAATAAATTTTATTATTCGTTTAGAAATTTTAGGCTATAATCGCTTCAAAATTCATTTCAAGGAGAGAAAGATGTTTAAACTTAGAGAGTTGCCGTTCGATGCGGCGCACAACGCGGTCGTAAGCAAGCAAACCTGTGATTATCACCACGGCAAGCACCACGCGACCTATGTGGCAAATTTAAATAAACTTACCGAATCGGGCGAGTTTGCAGGCAAGGGGCTTTACGAGATCGTAACGGCGGCTAGCGGCGGGCTTTTCAACAACGCAGCGCAGGTTTACAACCACGATTTTTACTGGGATTGCATCGCAAAGCCTAGCGAGCCGTCTGCGGAGCTAAAATCGGCGCTAGCGGAAAATTTTGCGGATTTTAAAGGCGAGTTTTTGGCTGCTGCTACGGCGCATTTCGGCTCAGGCTGGGTGTGGCTCGCTTACGATCCGAAATCGGGCAAGCTTTGCATTAAAGCGACCCAAAATGCCGCCACACCGGTGACCGAAGGGCTCGTGCCGCTTCTGGTCGTGGACGTTTGGGAGCACGCGTATTACATCGATGAGTACAATGCGCGCCCGAAATATCTGGAGAAATTCTACGCAGGCATCAACTGGGAGTTCGTCTCAAGCGCCTACGAATGGGCTAAAAAAGAGGGTCTTGGCTCTGTGAAATTTTACATCGACGAGCTTCACGGCAGAGATTAAATTTAAAATTTAAGCGCACGCGATTGATCGCTTAAAATTTTAATTCAAAGCTAGCGGCTAAATTTCGGGATTTTTCTCGGAATTTAGCCGCAGCAATACCGCTTTTCAATCTATCTTTTAAATTTAAAATTTCATCAAAACTCGGGCGCTAAATTTAATCAAAATTTTAGCCTAAAATCATCCACAGCCCGATCGTGCACATCAGCACCGAGCAGAAAATTTCGAGGTATTTCAGATGGGTTTTCAGCAGATTTTTTAGCACCGCTCCGCCCAGCGCGTAGATGCTAAGACAGATGCTTTCGCTGGCGCACAGCGTGGCGACAAGGGCAAATGTGCGCGCGCCGAAAAGATTGTCCGCGTCCAAAAATGGCGGAAAGAGCGCGGTAAAAAATATCCACGCCTTGGGGTTTGAGACCGCGACTACGAGACCTTGGAAGAAGATATTTTCGCTGCGCTTCTGTTTTTGCAGCTTGAAATTTCCGCGCGCTAAAAAGGTCGCGACGCCCAGATAGAAGATATACGCGCCGCCTAAAATTTTAATCGCGCTAAGCGCTGCAGGGTGCGCAAGCAGAATGCCCGCGACGCCGAATATGCACGCAAGCGCCACGGCCGCGACGCCCAGCACCTGCGCCAGCAGTGCAGGCAGCGCCCTAAGATAGCCGCGCGAGATGCCGAGATTTAGCGCGTAGGTCATGTTGATGCCCGGCATCAGCGATATCGGAAAGATCGTAAAGAAAAACAGAAGCATTGAAAACCCCTAAATTGCGGCTAAATTTTAAATTTTATCTCTCGCGATACGGCGCCGCTGCGATAGATTTTAAAATTCTAAAATTTAACGCGCTGCGCTGAGGCGAATAAAATTTTAAAATTCCGCCGCGCCGCACCCAAACTTTTCTTGGGGCGAGAAGGGGGCTTGAATTGCGAGGTCGCTCCCCTTCCCGCCCCAAACCCCACCTAACCCCCGACGACGCTTTACAAGGGGCAGGCTACGCCTGCGCTGAATTTATATTATAACTGCGGTGCGGTGTCTCGCACCTAGTCGCAAGACCGCCGTGCCGCAAGTTTCAATACAATGTGCAGCATCGCGTAAAACCCGCGCCGCAGCGCATGTAACGCAGCGAATGAAAATTTAAAATTTCGCCGTACCGCCGCGGGCAAATTTAAAATTTAAAACTCTTGCGGCTTTAAATTTAGCCGAAAATCCCGTATCCGAAGATCACCGCGATGATAAGCGGCAGGATAAATTTGACATACAAAAACCAAATTCCCGCGAGCCTCGCGCCGAGATCGCCTTCGTTGGTTACCTCGTAGATCGCGTCCTTTTTCAGCACCCAGCCCACGTAGATGCAGCACAGAAGCGCCGTTAGCACGAAAAATACGTTCGCGCTTACGAAGTCGAAAGCGTCGAAAACCGAGCGCCCCAGAATTTTAACGTCCGCAAGCACGCTGCTTGAGAGTATGCAGGGTAGGTTGCCGAGCACGAAGACGCCGCCGAGCGTTAAATTTACCGCCTTTAGCGTCGAAAAGCCGAAGCGCTCCTCGACGAAATTTATGATGACCTGATAGATCGTGATCGACGTCGTAAGCGCGGCGATGAGCAAAATCGAGAGAAAGACCACCGCGACGGCGTTGCCGAACGGCATGTGCGAAAACGCGATCGGAAGGCTTTTAAAAACCAGCGACGAGCCGCTGCTCGGCTCAAGCCCCGCGCTAAAGAGCGACGGAAAGATCATAAAGCCCGCAAGCACGGCGATGAGGGTGTTTACGACCGCGGTGATGGTGGCCGTTTGCATCAACTTCTCGTCTTTGTTGAGGAAGCTAGACAGCGTGATCATCACGCCAAATCCGAGCGAGAGCGCGAAAAAGACCTGTCCCAAAACGTCGATCAAAAGCTTGGGCGTGATCTTGGCAAAATCGACGCTGAGGTAAAATTTCACGCCTTCCTTTGCGCCTTCAAGCGTTAAATTTGTAAGGATCACCGCTATGAAGCACAAAAATAGCGCAGGCATTAGAAATTTTACGAATTTTTCGATCCCCTCGATGATGCCGTTTTTCAAAATGTACCAGTTGATCGCTATGAAAACGATCGTGTAAGCTCCGACGCCAAGCGGGCTATTTTCGATGTGATCTGAGTAGAATTTCTGCGTAAATGCAGGATCTGTGATCCGCGCAGAGAGGTCGAAGTTGCCGCTTACGATGTTTACGATGTAGGTTAGCACCCAGCCGCCAAGGACCATATAGTAGGCTAAAATTCCAAACGCGCCGATTACCCCCATGATGCCTACGATCTTCCATGCAGGCTTTATGCGTGAGCCGTCCTTTTTAGGCGCTGTGAAGGCATCTACGCAGTTTCTTAGCGCGCGACGTCCGATGACGTTTTCTACCAAGATCATCGGGATGCCAAGTACGATCATCGCGATGCAAAACACGAGCACGTAGGCACCGCCGCCGTTTTCGCCGACTAAATACGGAAACCGCCATGTACAACCAAAGCCGATCGTGGCGCCTGCGACGGTTAAAATATATGTGAGCTTGCTGCTCCAGGTCTGTCTCGGCACGCTCCCTCCTTAAAATT
>CAURQQ010000033.1:0-22661 GCA_963527265.1 uncultured Campylobacter sp.
GCAAAAGCAAAATTGAGAATTCGTGCCGCCGCGCGTGTAAAGCGTAACACACGAGGCGAAATTTAAAATTTGCGCCGCCGTACCGATCCTGGCCGCTACAATGCGATCTAATCCAATTTGGGGCCCGCTAAATTTAGCTAAATTTCACATCCCGCCGAATGCAAAATTTTCCCTGCAAGCCGATTAAATTCGGTAAAATTTTACGCGTTTTTAAAGGCGCAGATCATGCCTGAAGCTCATTCCGTATCGGTGCACGGGTGCACGACAAATGTTTCAAAGGCGCGGATTACGCCCGAAGCCGCACGTAGATACGCCTCGGGGCGGGGTAGCCCTCGATCGTGCGCGAGCTATCGAGCGGGTCAAGGAAATTCTCCAGGCTCTGCCCGTCGATCCACTCCGTTTTGCGCTGCTCGCTAGCATCCGTGGGCTTTTGAGCTAAAATTTCAAAATCCTTAAATTTCGCTCGCTCGCACCAATTCTGAAGCGCGCCGACGGTCGGGACGAAGTAGATATTTGAAATTTTTGAGTAGCTGTTTTTCGGACACAGCGCGAAATCGCCCGCGCCTTCGATATACATCGTGTCTAAAAACACCTCGCCGCCCGCATTTAGCGAGGCTCGCAGATCTTTTAGCATCTTTACGGGATCGCTGCGATGATAGATGATGCCGAGGCAGAAGATCGTATCGAATTTGTGCTCGTAAAAGGGCAGATGCTCCACGCCCAAAAGCTCGAATTTCGCGCCGCTGCGGAGGAATTTCTCGATGAAGCGAAACTGCAGATAAAATAGCGCGCTCGGGTCAAACCCCACTAGCCGCGCAGGCTTTAGAGCGCTTGCGCGAAATATATAGTAGCCGTTGTTGCAGCCCACGTCGGCGACGGTTTTGTCGCGCAGATTTAAAAACGGCCGCAGCAGGTTAAATTTCACGAAGCTTCGCCACTCGGCGTCGATAAAAAGATCATTCAGCGCAAAAGGCCCCTTGCGCCACGGCTTTAGCGCTCGCGCGATACGCAAAATTTCATCTCTCTGCTCCGCGCTTGCGTTGAAGCTCGCACGCACGACGTCGCCGCACTCGCAGTCGCACTCGTCTATTTGTAGCGCCTCGATCGCGCTTAAAATTTCGCGGTTTTGCCCGCTTCGCAGCTTTTTAAAGTTCTCGTCTCTGATTTTTTGCAGATCCATTTTAATCCTAAAATTTCAAAATTTAGCGCCATTTTAACATAAAATTTTATCCATTTTAAGGCGCAAAGAGATAAAATCGACTTGCAATTCAAGCAAAGGAGCAAAAAATGCAAGAAGCAAAAACGAGAAAATTTAGTCTCAGGTTTAATCACGAAATTTCAAGTAGCGGCGCAGAGGTACGGCTTTGGCTGCCGTTAGTGCTGCAAGAGCCGTATCAGAGGTTGCTTGGCGAATATCATGCCCGCTCAAATGCACAAGAGTCAGCTATCTGCGGAGATCATATAAGCACGTACTACGCGCGCTTCGCACCCGATAAAGAGGCAAGAGCGGGCGTCGGCAAATACGGCGAGCAAGGCGTCGTAGGCGAAGATGACGATTATTTTGAGCTTAGCTTCGATATTGAAATTTCGGAGCGAAACACCGATTTTAGCAAGGTAAGCTTTAATGAAAACGAGCGCTTGAGCCCCGAGATCGAGGAGTTTTTAAAGTCTTCAAAGCTAATTCCGGTAGAAGGCGCTGCAAAACAAAAATCAGACGAGATCACTAGCTCGATTAAAGGCGATCTGGAAAAGGCGCGCGCGATTTACGAGTGGGTTGCAAAAAATATGAGCCGCGATAATAGCGTGATCGCATGCGGTAGCGGCGATGCAGCAGCGATTTTAAGCAGCGGCAAGCTAAGCGGCAAATGCGCCGATATTAATAGCGTGTTCGTAGCGCTCTGCAGGGCAGCGGGCATTCCTGCGCGCGCTATTTACGGCATTCGCACGGGCGCGGCGCAGAAATTTTCGCCTGAAATGGGTGTAATGGGCGCCCTAAGCGGCGGCGTGCTCGAAATTTCCGGCGCGCAGCACTGCAGGGCGGAATTTTATCTAAAAGGCCACGGCTGGATTCCGGTCGATCCCGCGGACGTTACGAAGGTGCGATTGGGCGAGAACTTAAGCAAGGATGATTCTAAGCTGGCGCGGGTGCGCGAGTATCTTTTCGGTAACTGGGAGCCGTGCTGGCTGGGCTTTAACTACGCTCGCGAAATCGTGCTAAATCCACGCCCGGCGCACGTTCCGATCGAAATTTTTTCGCATCCGTATTGCGAAGTGGGCGGCACGCCGAAAGATCCGTACTCGCCTAAAAATTTTATCTACGAGTATTTTTCGCGAGAAATTTAATCCTCTGGCGGCTTGCATTTTACCGCCGCGATTTGCTTAAGCTAAGCCGCCGCGCTTCGTCGAGGCTCAACCGTTTCATCGAAGCGTACGCTTGGCTTTGCGACAGCGGCGCTTTTGCGTGGTTTAGCCTACGCCGCCCGATACATACTGCCTGCGCGCCTAGTTTGCCGGCTATCATGCCCGCTTTGGCGAAATTTCGCGCCGTGTCTTTGGGCGAAATTTTGAAATTTTAAAATTCCGCGGCGAGCAAAATTCTAAAATTTTAAAGCGAGCGGAATTTTGAAATTTTAAATATGGATAGAATTTTAAAATTTACGGCTTGCAGAATTTTAAATTTAGCGATTTCAAAGCCGCAAAAGGCTAAAATCCGCGCGTAAGTTAGGGCTAAGGCTTAGCCATTTTATTTTGAAGGCATTTCATGCAAAGACGCGATTTTTTAAGAAACACTGCGATTTTAGGCGCCGTTATGGCTGCTCCAAGTACCATTTTGGGCGAGGAAAAAGTCATTGGCAAAAAGAGAGCTTTCGGGCTATCGCTAAATCACGAAATTTTGGAGGAGGGAAAGCAGACTCGGCTTTGGATACCGCTTCCTCTTATCACGGAGTATCAAAAGGTAAGCGACATAAAATTTGACGGCAATTTCAACGATCCGTCCGTGGACTATGGCGAAATTCCGACGCTCTATGCCGGCTACGTCGGGGTGGCAAAGCCCACGTTAAATATTAAATTTAGCGTCGAGACCTTTGAGCGAAATACCGACTTTAGCAAGGTAAAATTTAATCCGAACGAAAAGCTTAACTCCGAGGTAGCGAAGTTTTTAGAGCCTAGCACACAGATTCAAATCGACGGCGTCGTTAAGCAAAAATCAGACGAGATCGCAGGCAGCATAAAAGGTGATCTGGAAAAGGCGCGCGCGATTTATACGTGGGTGGCAAACACTATGCAGCGCGATAACAGCGTGCTAGGCTGCGGGCTAGGGGACGTGAAGCAAATTTTAAGCAGCGGCAAGCTAAGCGGCAAATGCACCGACATAAATAGCGTTTTCGTCGCACTTTGCCGCGCGCAAGGCATAGCCGCAAGAGAGATGTTTGGCATCCGCGTCGGCGCGTCGAGGTTTAGCGCTCAAATGGGCGCCGCGCCTAAAGACGGCGTCAGCCATATCTCGGGCGCGCAGCACTGCAGAGCGGAATTTTATCTAAAAGGCCACGGCTGGATTCCCGTCGATCCTGCGGACGTTACAAAGGTGCGATTGGGCGAGAAGCTAAGCAATGACGACAGCAAGCTCGCTAAAATCCGCGAGTATTTATTCGGCAACTGGGAGATGTGCTGGATCGGCTTTAACTACGGCAGAGACTTCACGCTAAGCCCACGCCCAGCGCAGTTTCCGATCAATAATTTTGGCTATCCTTACGGCGAAGTGGACGGCAACACGCTTAATTACTACTCGCCGAAAGATTTCAGCTACGATTACAGATCTAAAGAGCTTTAGCGGTTCGCGTTTTGCTATGCGGCGCGCTAGCTTGGGCTTTTGAGTGGCATGCAAAAAAACTCTCTCGGCTATGTGCCTTTAGAGCGAATGTATAAAAATGCGCCTAATCTACGTGCTGCCGCGTCTGCATCGGCAAAAAATTCTGCGCCTTATTTGGCGTGGAATTTTAAAATTTCAAGATGAACGGAATCTTAAAATTTTGATGCGCAAGATTCTAAAATTTTGATAGCGCTTCGAGCGATTTTGTGCGCTCTAAGCGATCTAAATTATGAGCTAAATTTTACGACTAGCGGGGGTAAATTTAGCCGCGTAAAGCGTCGCGCTGAAGCCTGATCAAAAGAAAATAGAGCCACCGCAAAAATTAAAATTCCGCAAAAATATATTCATTAAAAATCAAGCTCGCGCTCTTAAATTTCAAGGTATAATTACGAGGAAATTTATAAAAATTTAGCCAAAGGAGAGACCATGAAAAAATTTCGCTCACTGCTGCTGTGTGCGGCGGCGGCGGCGACTTTGAGCGCCCAGGGCGAGGGCAAGGTGGAAAAAATCACTTCGATCGACATTTATATTTCGCCGTTTTATTCGGCTAAGGAGGGCAAGCCCGAATACGTGCATGTTTACGAGCCGATCGACGATCTATTGATGAAAAACGACGTGGCGAGCCTAAAAAAGGCGATCAAAATCATCGAGGATGCCCCGGACATGGTCGCTCCGACCACGCTGATGACCGTCGCTGCACGTGCTTATGATCTAGGGCTTAAGGACGACGCGGTGTTTTGGTTCTACGCGGGCAAAAATCGATTCCTAACCTTCGCTCGCGTCATCGACATCAAGGACGAGATGTTTCGTGAGACCGAGTCCGCGAACGCGGCGTTTTTACAGCTCGTCGGCAACGTGGTAAATCCATACGCATTCTGCGATCTCTCTAAACAGCGCGATGCAGCGGCACGCGCCAGGGACTGGGTCAAGGCGCACCCGTATAAAGCGATATTTGATGAGAAATTTCCGTCTCGCTTCGCAGATCGCGCTACCGCGCTCAAGGCAGCCGAGGACAAAATGGATGCCGCGCTACTTAGGCAGGACGAGTTTTTCGCAGACCCCGCTAAAAAGGCGGACTTCCTAGCCAAGCGCAAAGCAAATAACGCGGATAAGCGCTTCTGCGATTAGTATCGCCTAATCAGCGGCACTCTTTAAAAACCGGCATTATTTGAAATTTTGAGCTGCCAAAAATTTAGTATTGCATTTTTATCTCCTCAAACGGATCTGCGCGTGAATTTAAAATTTTATTACGTAGAATTTTATCACTAACGGCACGCAGTGAAGCTTTGATATAAATCAGCCTAGATCCGTTTAAAATTTAGCAGAAGCTCGCACGCGATTCTATTTCGCATAAATTCTATCGACAACTAACACAAAATCAGATCAAAATATTACTAAAATTCCAGCAGTTTGGCGACGTAAAATTTCACCACTACCGCCTAAAAATCGAAGTTTTTAAATTTAGCCGCGCGGCGAAATTTTATCCGTTTTTATATACGAACATTATATAATTATCAAAATTTTTTCCAAGGAGAGAGGATGAAAAAGCTCGCTACGATACTTGCGCTGCTCTGTGCGGCGGCGTTCGCCAAGGAGTATGAGTATATGGTGCAAAGTATGAGCTACGAGTCAATCAAAGAGCGCAAGGAGAGCACGCATCTAAGCTACGATGCGGCGGCGCGCAAGCTGGAGCAGGTAAGAGATACGAACTCCTCGGACGGCCCGGGCTCTAGCTACAAAGAGATCAGCTACTTTGACGAAAAGGGGGGAATGGTTAAATTTGAAGTATTTAACCTCGATCTTAAAAGCGGCAAGTGGAAAAAAATAGAAGACTACACGGAAAGCGTCAAAGACGGCGTCACGACGCGCGAAACGAATTCGATAGCGGATGACGGTACGCGCAATGCGAGCAAAACCGTCTCCAGCTATGACGGTAATGCGACGCAGGACGTGCGATATAAGTTTGTAAAGGGCAAATGGCAGAAAGATAGCATGAACAGATCCGTAAAAAACGCGTGGGATAAGGAGGAGCTTACGATAAGCTTCAAATGGGACGGCAAGAGCTGGCAGCCCAAAGATAAGACCGAAATTTTCTACGACGCCTCAGGAGAGATGAGCGGATACGTGAGCTACGAGTTTGTAAACGGCGCATGGCAAAACAGCGAGCGAGAGATGCTTAACGGCGATCGAAACGGCAGCTACGAGCAGATCCGCAGCACTTTTCAAAACGGCGCATGGCAAAACGCGACGATGAGTAAGCACGAGCTTGATGCCGCGAAGGGCGAGGGGATCGTTACGAGCTTCATCTGGAACGACGAGAAGGGCGCGTGGGATAATATGAGCAAACAGACCGTTATCAAAAAGGGGGCGGATCTTAATATGACCTCTTATCTGTGGGACGAGCGACTTAAAGATTGGGTCAAAAGCTACTCAAACGGCGAAATTTACGATAAATCGGGCGAGCGACTGCTCGAGCAAAGCTACGAATCAAATTCCAGCAATGGCAAATACGTCTATAGCTACGACGAGCACGGCAGCAATACAGCGATGGATATCTACAAGCTTGATGCGAGCGACAAATGGGTGCAAACGGGGCGCTCGGAGGCTACTTACGATACCCAAATCCCATCAGACAGCGTGGGGCACGGTGCCGCGCTGATGATGTTTGAGATGCCTAGTATCTACGCGATAACGAGCTTTAAGGAATTTAAGCTTAAAGATGGAAAATACGAGCTCATAACGGAAAAGACGTGGAAATATAAAAAGATAAAGTAGCGTTTGAAGATGCGTCGGTAAAATTTAGCCGCGAAATTTTATTTGCGCGGCGTTGTACACGTGCTACGATTAAATTTAGCAGATGCGGCGTGGCGTTTAAATTTAACAGGCGCGGTGTCGCGCAAGATTTACGGTTAAATTTAGCTAGCGCGGAAATATTTGTGTGCCGCGTAAATTTTAAAATTTAATCCTACGCCGCGGCAGGTCCGCACGCAGCGGCGGCAAAAGAAAAGGTTGAAAAATGGTTTTAATTAGAGCAGCAAGGGCGGCTATTTCGGCTTTAATTTCAGCAAGTATCTGTTTTGGCGCCGTAGAGGCGCAAGATCACGGCTCGGCAAGCGGACAAAAACAGACGATAGGGGGGGCGGCGAAAGAGATGACCAGCCGCCCATAGGCAAGCAAAGTAGCGAAATAAGCGCAACAAAGCGCGCAGACGAGCAAAGCGGCGAGGCACAAAATTTTAAAATCAAAACGTGCTATTTTCGCAGCTGTTCGTGCCTACACAAACAAAAATCAAAGGAGCCCGCCCGCCTCTACGATGAAATTTCGCAAGAGCAGGCCGAAAAATCGGCAAGCTATTTCATCGGCTATTTCAAAGGGGGCAAGCTAAGTCGCTATGAGAAAATTTACGAAGGAGAGAGAGCTTTTTCGAGCGAGGATATAAAGCGGTAGACGCAATTTAAAATTTAGATAAAAGGAGCGGTCATGAGAGGTGTTTTTAAAATTTCGCCCGAGGATGCGGCAGATTTTACGGCGGCAAATTTAAAGGCGCGAGCGATTATTTCGGCGGGCGCTTTTAGGGCGCGAGCGGCGGTAAATTCGAGGGCGCGGACGGCGGTTTTAGCAGGCTCTATTTTGGCGGCGACATTAGCGCTTGCGATACCTGCGGGCGCAACCGAGGCGAGCGCGACAGCGACGAAACATGCGGCGCCTGATAAAATTTGCCTGCAAAAGACGAGTTATAAAACAGAGGGCGGCGCCGTGCCGCGCTACGAATATGAAGTGAGCCAAAACTACGACGCCAAAACCCGCCGCCTAGAAAAAATCTACAAAAAGAGCGGCGAAGAGGGGGTGTCCGTATCGAAAAGCTTTAGCAAATTTGACGAAAGCGGCGAGCGCGAGATCGAAAATGTCGAATACGACTGGGACGCGAATACAAACAAATTGCGCGAAACGGCGATGAGCAAGCAGGAGATCGCTGCTGACGGCTCAAAAATTTATTTCAGCCTGCAAAGCAAGGACGGCAAGCCATACGAGGGTGAAAAAGTCGTCGAAAAGCGCGAGGGCAAAACGGAAATTTTGCAAAATTTCACGCTGAAAAAAGGCAGATGGACGCCGACGCACCTTACAAAAAGGATTGTTGATGAAAGCGACAGAAACAATTTCGTAGCGACCTACGAATGGGATGCTAAAGCGAAAAAATGGATGCCGTACGAAAAATCGATATATCACTACAACGGCGATGTTTACGCGGGCTCCGAGGGCTACGCGTGGCGCGGCAAATGGGTGCCGCTTATAAAACATACCGTCTTTACGGCAGCGGACGGGACGCGCAGCGAGATAAATTTTATATGGAAGGACGGCGTCTGGCAGCGCGACGAAAAGGCCTTATACAAGATCGAGCCTAAGTATAGGCGCTTTAGCGAGCTAAGATCGCGCTGGGATGCCGCAAAAAACGAGTGGAGAGAGTACTACAAAAATGTGCACGAGGAGACCGAGGAAGGCAGGCTGTTACGCGAGCAAACCGTGCTTTGGCGCGAGGAGCTGCAGCGCTGGGAGGTCGTGTTTGAAAACGAGTTTAGCTACGACGCGCGCGGCAACGTGATAAAAAATCGCGCAGCTTCCGACGGCAAGCAGTACGAGTATATCTACGGCTACGACGAAGCAGGCAACAACATCTCTATCACACTGCGCGAGCCTGATGAAAGCGGCAAATGGCACGAGACGCAAAGGACGCAAAACGTCTTTGAGCGGGGCATTTTAGCGCACGACGTCCTGGATCGCGGCTTCATCGGCGACTACATAGCCGCGGGCAAAAACGCGATCAAAAGCAGCAAGCAGTATTTTCTAAAGGACGGCGAGTTTAAGCTAAACGAAACTCGCGAGTGGTTTTACGGAAAGTGCGAGCCGCAATAAAATTTGGAAAACCTCATGAACGAGCCTTATATCGTTAAAATTTCAGATAGCGACGCGATGATGTTCGGCTGCGAAGCGGACGAGCGGGTGCGCGAATTTGCCGCTAAATTTGACGGCTGGGAGTACGAAAGCGAGTTTGAGCGGACCAGCTATCTGCTCGGCACGGACGTTTTTATCGAGGTCGCGAGCGAGGAGAGCTTAAATAAAGGCTCCTTACGCGCTCAAATTCCAAACGAAAAGGCTTTGGACGCTGACGGCGGCACGACGGTTTTAAGCCTGCGCGAGTGGGACGGTAAGGAGCATTGGCGGGTTCGCGCGAGCGATGAAATTTTACGCGCGATAAGCGAGGATGAGGACGGCGGCGCGGCGTATCTGCTCCTTAGCCCGCGACATATCGCCGCAGAGGAGCTGCGAGACGCCTTTGCGGACAAGCCGCCGCAGGAGTTTGCGCGCATTACCCGTGGCCTCGAAGCCAAATACGATTGCAAAGACCGAATGCTCTGCTACGTCGTTTGCTATTTTACGCCGAAAGGCAAAGAGGGGATGCGGGCGGACTTCGGCGTCTGAATTTAAAGCGCGGCGGATTAAATTTAAAATTTGACCGCACAGCGCACTCGCGCCAAATGGCGAAGGTTTTATCTTTCGCGTAAGACCTGCGCCGTATGGGCGCAAGTGGAATTTATAAATTTCTAGCGATGAAATTTAAACCGCCGCGACAAGCGAAATGGGAGACGAAATGATAAAATCCATAAAATTTGGGGGCGAAAGCATCGAGGAGCTGGAGGTTTGGTACTACGCCCCAAAGCACGAATGCAGCGCGGCGGAGTTTGCGCGGGAGTGCAGCAAGCTCGTGCGCGCGGACTTTGGGCTCGCCTCCCTTTACGAGATAAAATTTGAAAAATTCAAGTCCTGCGAGCCCGATGATTTTATGAAAGAGCGGATAACGGCTGCTTTGAGCGCGGCAGGGCTACCTGGCGAGCCTCAAAATTTCGCAATGGGCGGCGAAAACGACTGGGACTGGCAGGAGTGCTCGTTTGAGGCGAGCGAACAGCGATTTTTACGCGTCTGGGCGACGTCGGCTTGATAAATTTAGCCCCGCTAGCAGGCTTTGAGGCGAAGTACGAGTTTTTAAAATTTAAAGTTTCAAGCAGGCATACCGTCGCGCCAAAACGCATTTCATTGGGCCTTAAATTTTAAAATTTCGGTCGCGAGCTTTCGGATTTTAAAATTTAAACGGCGCTGGGCTTTGAGGTGCAGCGCGAATTTTGCGGCGCGGTAAAATAGCAGCGTAAACGATAAAAAACGGCGCTCGCTAAGTAGAATTTTATAAAAGGTGAAATGCGGCGCGCCATATTTAGGACGCAAAAAACTTAAACGGGCTTAGGGAGTAAATTTCGATCTAAATTTAAGCGAGGCGCCAAAAATTTTAAAATTTAAACGCAAGGAGTGAAAAATGGATGTTTTACAGAGTTTCGGGCGAGAGTATGTGCGGCAGCTCAGAGACGGGTCGCTGGCGTGGTTGGATGCGGTCATGAGCGATCGGATGAAAGGCGCGCGGTGCGAGCGGCTGTATGCATTGATAGCGGAGTTTTCGCCGCAGCAAAGGGAGGCGCTAAGGATGCTTTGCGCGCATCTTACCGATCACGTCCTGCATGAGACGCTAAGCTTTTTCGAGCAAAGCGAGCGCTGGCGGCTTGCAGACGAGGCGGGCGAAAATCTAGCCGAGCTCTCGGACGGGCTTTGCGGCGAGCTCTACGGCGAGGACGGCTGGATCGAAAAATTTAGTGGCTATCCCGCGAGCCTGAAATAATGCACTACGAATTTACCGCCCTGCTTTGAGCCAAAATTTATTTGAAGGGAAAATATGAAAAACCTATTTCTAGCCGCGCTTGCGGCATTAGCGCTTAGCGGGTGCGCGGGCTTAAAATGCGGCGCAAAGGACGGACGAGACGTCGCCGAGATCGACGTGCCCGAAGATGGCTGGACGAGATACCTAGACACCGACGGCGAGACCAAGGAGATCGCATTTTTCACGGCATTTTTCTCCAAGCAGTTCCGCCAGAGCCCAAAAGATGGCGAAAAGATCGGCTTCGTGCTTACCAAAAAGAGCGGCGAACGCATACCGATAAGGCTTGGCAATATGTATAAGGCGGCAGACGGCGCATTTGTGCTCGCGGATCTTGACGCGCAGAGCGACGTATGGGGCGGAGCCCAGGAGCTACAAGGAGCAAAACGGGTGAAATTTTACAAATTTCAAGAAGACAGCGTCAAAGTGACGGACTATGAGGCGCAAAGAGGGCTTTGCGAGGCGTTTTACGCAGGCGAAAAGATAAGCGTCAAAAGCGTGCTAAGCCGCCGCACGAGCAAGGCTGGCGAGGCTAGCGGCGAAATTTCCACCGCGCAGACGCAGGGCGAAATTTCGTGCGACGCCGTCAAAGCTTTAAACTTGCAGGAAAAGACATCGTCGCAAGGCTCTAGCAAAAATTTAGCGAACAAAAAGAGCGCCGCGCAAAAAACCGATAGCGAGGCGTTAAAATCAGAGACGGAAGCGCTAAAAAACGTCATCTGTATTATAAGAAAAAACGAAGTCGATTGAAATTTCAGTTTAATGAGTGAAAATTTTGCTAGAATTTTGAATAAAAATATCTTTTTAAGGAGCAAAAAATGAGAAAAAGCGTTTTATTTTTCCTATTGCCGCTGTTTTTGTTCGGCGGCGAGGCGCAGAAGCAGCTAAACGTCTTTGAGCTAACGCCGTCAAAGATGCCGCCGCAGCAATTTAAAGTCGAAGCGATCTTTTCGAAAGAGATCAAAGCCGACTGCAACGACGCGTATCTGATCGGCGGCAAAATAGAGCAAAAAGAGGGCTCGGACGGGCTTTATTACGAGTTTAGCGGCGGCAACGAACTTGCTCAAACGCTGATGCTATGCAAAACCGAGAAGCAAAAAAAATGGGTCTATTATGAGCTTGAAGCGCCTTTTTTCTACACTCCGGGCGAAATTAGAATTTTAGCGCCCAAAGACGTCAAGGTCGAGCTTAAAATTTACGAACTCGTAGAGAGCAAAAAGCCTAAAATCCGCAAGATGAAATAATTTCGCAAGAAGCGGGGCGGACCGAGCTTATGCATGGCGGAATTTCCGCCATGCAATAGATTTTTCATCGCGCAATGGATTTGCGCGCAGGCGAGATAAATTCTACGACGAAGAATGGAATTTCGGCATCAATGGGTCGTTTGGTTAAAATTTCAGTATAATTTTGCAAAAAATAAGGAGATAGCATGTCAGAGAGAATTTTTAAAAGCTTAAAAGAGCTTTTGACGCAGCAGGGCGCGCGCTTCCGCGTAGTAGCTCACCAAAGCGCGGGCACCTCCGCCGAGGTCGCCAAAGCCCGCGGCACACAGCTGGGGCAAGGCGCAAAGGCACTGGTTTGCACGATCAAGGGCTTTAAGGACGGGCAAATTTCTTTCGCGCAAAATTTAAATTTAGCAAACGCCGATGACGTGCAAAACCCCGACGCTTCCTGCGTTGCGAGCGCTCAAGGCCGCAAAAACGGCGCCTGCGATGGAAATTTAACTTTAACCGCCGATCAAATCTGCGCCAACGTGCCGCAGCAGCTAAAGCTTCCTAGCGACAAACCAGCGGGCAGAAACGGCAGGATCTACGTCCTAGCGGTCTTCGCAGCCGATCATAAAACCGATCTAAAGCGCTTGGCAGAGGGGCTCGGCGGCACGAAAGCGTCGCTCGTAAGCCCCGATGAAGTGGGCGATCTCACGGACTGCGTCATTGGCTCGGTGCCGCCGTTTAGCTTTCACAACAAACTACTGCTAATCGCCGATCCGTCGCTGTTCGGACGCTTTGAAGAGATCGCTTTCAACGCGGGCTTGCTCGATCACTCGATCATCCTAAACGCGCAGGATTACGCGCGCATCGCAGCTCCGCACATCGTTAGCTTCACCGAAAAGGCTCAGGATGACGAATAATCGCGCATCGTCCGTTTCACACAAGAATAAGAGGACTCGGATTAAATTAACCCAAAAGCAAGGGCAGAATAGAAAAAGATGGCTAAGGATGGCTGTAAAAGCGGCGCTTTGATTTTTGATCTTTTTCTTCATATTAAGGCTTTAAAATTTGCAGTATAATCAGAAGCAAAGAGGTCGCGACCGAAACAAGGGGGAATGTTATGAAGCAGATGTGGATATTTTTGCTGTGCCTACTTGCGCTATACAGCATGGAAAATGCTGCAGCCAAGGGAGACGATGCGCCGCGGCCAGAGATTTATCAGAGTATGAAAGATATTTACGACAATCTGCCGATCGCGCAACTGCCGATGCGCTATCCGGGAGAAATTTCGCCCTTAGCGGCTATCGATAAAAATTTACTTGATAAAAATAAGCTGTTTTCGTTCGCAAAGGAGAATTTTTTAATCGACAATCTAAGCGCGTATTGGGAGAGGATCAAAGACATAAGGGCTTGTCGTTTGCCTGAAAAGAGCGCCAAAACAATTTTGCTAAGGCTTTATCTGAGGGATTTTCAAGATAGCAAGCACGGGCACGAATATGTTTTTATGTGCCTTTTAAACGACGTATTTCGTATAAGCGATTGTCGCGAAATTTACGCCGATTACGTGCACTGCGGTAAAAGCAAGCCGCCGATGCGCGCCAAGCAGGAGTTCGTCATCGACGCCGATTTACGCTGCACAGTAACAACGCACTACTATACTTTAGATGCCGGTAAGGAGCTGCACAGAAATGCCTGCGTGCTCGAAATAAAAAACGGCGCGATCGTTACTAAGGATTAAAATCCGAGGCGATTTTGCGAGATGTTTTGGCCGTAAATTTCATAGGCAGAGCGGCAAACTGAGACGCGAATTCGCTCTATCTATGAGCCCGGCTATTTCAAATCGCGATAAAATAACGCTTAAATCGAGCCTCGAATTCATCATATTGATGAGGCGCTGTTTCGAGCCGCGTCAAAACGGCTCGTAAATCTTTGGTGCACCGCAGCGTCCCACTAAAATGCGTCGCCTTGCGGAGCATTTTAACGACGGCGAGCGCTTTATTTCGTTTTAACTTCCTGCAACGAGCCGAATGTCAAATTTGAAATTCTTAGTGCATCCCCGAAAGCAACGAGGATAAAACATCCGAATTTTAAAATTTAAAAATTTTTAAAATAAAAGTGTGAGTTTAAAAAGAATTAATCGCGACGATATCACATCGCCGCGACTGAAGAGGGCATCATCGTGCCCGCGAAGGTGCTTATTTCATAGCGCCTTGTTGTTTCATCTGATCCATCATCTGCTTAAATATCTCTTTAGCTTGTTTGCAAGTGGCCTCTTGCTGCTCCTTAGGAAGTGCGCTGATCTGATCCATGGACTGCTTTTTTTGATCCTCGTACATCTTGACCTGCTGCTCTTGACCAGCTTGTTTGTAGGTATCAACCATCTTATCAAGATCTGCGAAATACTCTTTGCAGCTATCTGAAAGATCTGCAGCGCTAAGACTTAGCGCAAAGCCAAAACTAGCCAAAACTAAAATTGATTTTTTCATTTTTCTCTCCTTGTAAAAAATCAGCGAAAGTATATCATTTCGCTTAGTAAATTTGCCTTAAATTTTAATCAAATACGGCCGTTTTTTTAAATTTATAGCGCTTTTGAAATTTTAAAATTTTACTCTCATCGCGATGCTTACATTTTTTAAAATTTAACTCGTCTTTAAATTTTAAAATTTCGGCTCGCGGTTTCGCAACTGCCGCCGGCGATCTTTAAATTCCGACCTCGCCGCCTCTTGGAGCTGTAGCATAAAAATCACTTCTCATCAAATCTAATATGCACCGATTTTTTGTGCGCGCCCAGCCCCTCGGCGTCCGCTAGCGCCATGCACGCGCCGCCCAGCTCGTCTATGGCACGCTTATTTAGCGCTATAATCGAGCTTCGTTTGATGAAGTTATAAACCCCCAGAGGCGAGAAAAATCGCGCGCTTCCGCCGGTCGGCAGCGTGTGGTTAGGGCCTGCGAGGTAATCGCCCATCGCTTCGGGCGTGTAGTGACCCAAAAATATCGCGCCTGCATGGCGTATGCGCGGAAGCAGCTCGTAGGCGTTCTCGGTCGCGATCTCGAGGTGCTCGATCGCAAGCTCGTTCATCAGCTCCACGCATTCGTTCATATCGCGCGCGATGATGATCGCGCCCTTGTTTTGTACGCTAGCGCGAGCGATCGGTTCACGCGCGAGCGTAGGAAGCTCGCGCTCGATGTGCTCTGCGACGGCAAGAGCAAATTTTTCATCGTCGCTTATCAAAAAGCTGCTCGCGATCTCGTCGTGCTCGGCTTGGCTGAGCAGATCCACGGCGATATTACGCGGATTTGCCGCAGCGTTTGCGATGATGCCCACTTCGCTAGGGCCCGCGATCATATCGATATTTACATCACCAAACACGAGCTTTTTAGCGGTTGCGACGAAGATATTCCCGGGACCCGTGATGACATCGACCTTGCCGATCGTGCGCGTGCCGTATGCCATCGCCGCGATCGCGCTGGCGCCGCCTACTTTGTAGGCCTTTTTAATCCCCAGCACATGCATCGCCGCGAGCAGTAGCTCGTTTACGACGCCGACCACGGCGGGGGTGCAGACGCTGATATCCTCCACGCCAGCGACGATTGCGGGGATCGCATTCATTAGAAGCGAGCTCGGATACGCCGCCTTGCCGCCCGGGATATACAGCCCCGCGCGATCTACCGGCGTGATCTTTTGCCCAAGCATCGCGCCGCTTGGATCGAAGCTAAACCAGCTCCTCTCAAGCTGCTTTTCATGATAAGCGTAGATGCGCTCGTATGCGACCTGAAGCGCGTTTTTTAGCTCTGCGGTTAAGCCTTTATACGCGAGACTCATCTGCTCTTGTGTGATAGCCAAATCGCCCTGTACGCGCCATCTGTCAAATTTC
This sequence comes from uncultured Campylobacter sp., assembly GCA_963527265.1. GTDB lineage: Bacteria > Campylobacterota > Campylobacteria > Campylobacterales > Campylobacteraceae > Campylobacter_B. The sequence continues at coordinate 15,715 of CAURQQ010000033.1, forward strand.
TCGATCTGTTCGGCCAGCGCCTCATCGCCGCGCGCTCTGATCTCCTCGATGATGCCGCTAACGACGGGCATTACCGATCTCATATCCGTCTCGCCGCGGCACATTAGCCTCGCAAACTCCTCTTTAAAATTTGCGTCCGTGCTTTTTAAAATTTTCATTTTCGCTCCTTGTACTGCTTGGAATTTTAACGCTTTTTGCTAAATTTCGCCTTTAAGCTTGCGGCTGCGTAAATTTATAGCCCGCCGATTTTCAAAAGATTAAGCGAAAATGAAATAAAATAGCCGAAATTTTAAACGGAGCGATGTATGAAAAAGATATTTTTGGCGCTGATCGCCACGGCGACTTTATCGCTAGCAGAAGCCACAGCTTTGTCATCGACAGAACAAGAGGATCCCGGTATAAGCAGATTGCGAAGCAAATGCGATAATAACAACACCTTAGCATGCGTAAATCTCGCCATGGCATACTATTCAGGGGATGGTGTGAAGCAGGATTATGAGAAAGCAAAAGAGCTAAATTCTAAAGCCTGTAATTTGGGCGACGGCTGGGGTTGCACCACCTTAGGGGCGTCATACGAATACGGTAAGGGCGCAGAACAAGATTATAAAAAAGCGACCGAACTATATTCTAAGGCCTGCGACTTAAAAAATAGCATAGCTTGCGGCAATCTGGGTGTTTTATACTACTCAGGCAAAGGAGTAAAGCAAGATTACAAAAAAGCGATCGAAATGCTTTCCAAAGCTTGCGATTTGCAAGAAGGTGACGGATGCCACAATCTCGGGCTTTTATATACCTCGGGCGAAGGCGTAAAACAGGATTATAAAAAAGCAAGCGAGCTATATTCTAAAGCTTGCGATTTAAAACATGGCGAAAGCTGCCACAATCTTGGAATTTTATATGAAAAAGGGGAAGGCGTAAAACAAAGCTACCAAAAAGCGAATGAACTATACTCTAGAGCTTGTGAGTTAGAGCTTGCCCAAAGCTGCTATAATCTCGGGAATTCATATGAAAATGGTAGTGGCACAAAGCAAAACTACAAAAAAGCATATGAGTTATATTCTAAGGCTTGCGATCTAGGATTAGTCAATGGGTGCTACAATATGGGAGTTCTATACTATTCGGGCGAGGGCGTAGAGCGAGATTCTAAAAAAGCAAACGAGCTATTTTCGAAGGCTTGTCGCTTGGAATTTGCCGACGGTTGCTATAATCTTGGGATTTCATATTTCTATGGTGAAGGCGTAAAACAGGATACAAACACTGCAAAAAAATATTTAAATAAGGCTTGCGATTTAGGATCTCAAGTCGGTTGTGACGGATATAAAAAACTAAATGAGCTAGGCTTTTAATTCATTTAAATTTTAAGCCGCTCGCGAAGTTCGCTTAAATTTGTGGCTTAAATTTAAAGGTCTAAATTTAAACTATATTATCCGCGCGGCGGTACTAAAAGCGCGTCAAAATGCGCGAGTCTAAATTTAAACTCTTTTTGCCGCGGCAGATGCTGCGTAGGCGCTGCGTAAAATTTAGCGCGCGCTATTTACGATATTTGCGCCAAAATAAAAGGATGCGTTTCGCCGCCGTTAAAATTTCAGATGAGCCGTTAATTCTTTAAGAATTTTAAAATTTTAAGCCTCCCCTTTGCGGGCTAAAATTTCGAGCGAGCCGTTAAAGGCGAGCCGCTAATTCGTAGCGTTCGCGTCGAACTGCAAAAATTTCCTGATCTCATCCATCGCCTCTTTGTTTGAAAGGGTAAATTTTATCTCGATGCGGCGGCTGGCGTCCTTGTCCTCGACGCCTCTGCGCATCACGGGCTGCGTGTAGCTGCGACCGCTGGCGATGAGATATTTTTGCAGCCGCTCATCTTTATTCCACGAGTTGATGAAATCCATCACGGCAAACGCCCTATTTTGCGAGAGCTCAAGGTTGTACAAATACCCGCCGTCGCTGTCCGTGTGCCCTTCGATGATGATCTGATCTAAATTTTCGCGAATTTCGTCGTTATTCAAAAGCGCAGCGAAATAGCTCTGTAGCGTCGAGCGGAGCGTCTCTTTGGCGCCCTCTTTCAGCTCGCTTGAGCCCTTGTCGAAAAGGATCGACGAGCTTAGCGTCATCGCGCCGCTTTCGTTATCGATGCGTATCTTGCCGCCCAGCTTCTCCTTCAGATCGGCGATGATCTTGACCTTCATTCCGGTGAGGTTGCGGATGCGGTTTTTCGTGACGTTGAGGTCTTGTAAAATTTTATTAAAATCGCTCTCCTTCTTCGTGAGCTGATCGAGCAAAAAGGCGATTTTAAGCTCATTTTGGCTGATCGTAGCGTTGGCGTCGTCGCGTGCTTTTTGCAGAAGCGAGTTGATGTCTAAATTCTCTTTTTTCAGCTTCTCAGCCATCTCAGTCAGATCTTCGATCTGTATGAAATAGATGGAATTTTGCTTGCGAAGATCGGTGTTTTCGATATTTAGCTTCTCGAGCTGATCGCTAAAAATTTTATTCAGCGCTTCAAGCTCGGCGCTTTTTTTCTCCTGGCTTTGCAGGCTTGCTAGCGCGCTTGAAATTTGGCTTTCTTTCTCCTGCAGGTTGCTTTGCGTGAGGAAGTATTTGACGATGATGCCGCCTACTAAAAGCACGAAAACAAAAAGCAGTCCCGCCATCAAGTCGGCGTACGCGATCCAAAAGGTCTCTTTTTCTTCGTTATTCGTTTTCATCTAAAAGTGCTTTTTCATCGATGCTCGCAAGCGTTTTGCGAAGCTCTTCGATGATGCTTTCGTTGCTCGTCCGCGCAGCGCCCTCTCCAGCTAAAAGTGCCTTCAAATCCGCGCTTAACCCCTTAAAGCTAGCGTCAATTTTAGCGGCGTAAGCATTCTGCGAACTTGAAATTTCGCCCGCAAACCCACCTAAGGAGGCATTTAGGCTCTTGATTTGAGCGCTTAATGCATTCGTAACGTTAGCCAGCTCGCCTTGCCCATCCGTTAAAGTCTTAGACTGGCTTAGATACTGCGCGGAAATTCCGTTTTGAATTTCGATTAGGCTTGCAGACACGGACTTAAGCGCAGATAAAATTTGAGCGAAGCTCTTATCTAACTCACCGTGAGCGAGATTTGTCCTTTGGATCATCTCTCCTGCCTTTTCAAGCTCTTCTTGTGTAATTGCCATACTTCGCTTCTCGGCTTCCATCACGCTTTCAAAAGCGCCGATTTTTTCATCGATTAGGCGGTTTAGTCTTTCGGTAAAATTCGTAGAGCTCATCATTGCAAACGAGCGCGAAATTTCAGAATTAGCGTTTAAAATTTCACTCAGATAGCCCTGTGTTATTTCGTCTTTGTTCCAGAAAAAATTTTTAGTGGAATTTTTGTATTTGATGAGCAGACGCTCATATTTGCTAATGCCCTTTTTCTCAAAATATATCCACCAAAGCGCTAAGAAAATTCCATAGATCGAGACGTAAAACGCTGTGCCCACGCCGCCTAGAAGCTGCGCGATCTCGGTTTCTAGCCCATCGATATTGCTTGAGGAAAAGTGCGGCATCGAAATCGCAATCGAGATAAAAGTTCCTAAAATTCCAAGCATCGGAAAGACTGCCGATGCGACGGAAGCGTAGTTTTGATTACGCAGCGAATAGCCGTATTCGTCCACAAAAAGATCAAAGCTGGCATCTGATTTTTTCTTGCCGCCGATACTTAAGAGATTGGCGACGATGTAATTTTTCAGCTCGCACTTGAAGTCATCGATATTATTTTGAAAATTTAAGCAGCCGTATTCTGCATTATGACGAGCTAAAATTAGTGCAATAATGAGCAAAACCGCAAGCATCAGGATCGAGTGCGTCTCTACCTTCAGCCCGATAAGCCCCAAATAGCCCAGCAAAAACACCACAAAAACCGCGATCGGCAGAGCTGCGATCTTAAAAAAAACGCCCGCTAGCGAGCGCTCCTTCGCCTCAGGTAGCGTGATATCGAGCACTTCGTTATTTGGGCGATCCATATTAGTTCCTATTTAGGCAATTTAGATTTTCAAATGCGACCTGCAAGCGCGCCACCATACTCTGCTCGCCCGCTCTCAGCCACTTGCGAGGATCGTAGAATTTTTTATTTGGCTTGTCCTCGCCTTCCGGATTACCGATTTGAGCTTGCAAATAGCCGTGATTTTTGACCTCATAAGCGCGCACGCCGTCCCAAAACGCCCACTGCGTGTCAGTGTCGATATTCATCTTAACGACGCCGTAGCTAACGGCCGCCTTGATGTCAGAGGTCTCGCTGCCGCTGCCGCCGTGAAAGACGAAATTTATGGGCTTTTCAGATTGTAGGTTAAATTTCTCGCGCACGAATTTTTGCGAATTTTTCAAAATTTCAGGTCGCAGCACAACATTGCCCGGCTTATACACGCCGTGGACGTTGCCGAAGCTTGCTGCAATGCTGAATCTATCGCTGATTTTGCTTAGTCGCTCGTAGGCGAGCGCGACATCTGCGGGCTGGGTGTAAAGCCGCGCGTTATCGACGCTCGTATTATCGACGCCATCCTCTTCGCCGCCTGTGACGCCAAGCTCGATCTCAAGCGAAATTCCAAGATCACTTAAAATTTCCAGATACTTCTCGCAGGTGGCTAAATTTAACTCCAAATCATCCTCGCTAAGATCGAGCATGTGCGAGCTAAACAGCGGCACGCCGTGAAATTTTTTATTCGCTGCGTTGGCCTTAATGAGCTCGTCGATCCACGGAAGCAGCTTCCTTGCGGCATGATCGGTATGCAAAATCACCGCGACGCCGTAATGAGCCGCCAAAGCATGCACTTGATGCGCACCCGCGATAGCGCCCAAAACTGCGGCATTAGGGCAAGTAGCGCCTGCATAAAACGCTGCGCCACCGTTACTAAACTGAATTATTACGGGCGAATTTGCAATTTTAGCGCTTTCCAAGACGGCGTTTATGGAGTTGCTCCCCACTACGTTTACCGCAGGGATCGCAAAGCCCTGCTGCTTCGCATACGCATAGACCTTACTTACGTCATCGCCGCTTAAAACGCCCGGTTTTACTATATCTAAAACGCCCATTTTTAGCTCCTATATTATTTATACTCGATTTTAGCGTTTTTGTGAAGATCTGCCGCTTTTTGCTCTACTACTTTTGCCGCTTTTTGCTGTCTAAGCACGCGTTCAATAAAAGGCTTTGCCTCGCTTTGACTTAACTGCTTTTTAGCTTGAGACTCCTCTTTTAACACGACGTGATATCCAACCCTGCTTCTAATCGCTTTAGTAGTGATTTGACCATCTTTTATCTTAGAGATCGCATCGGCAAAAGGCTTGACCTGATCGCTAGGCATCCAGCCTAGCTCGCCGCCAGTTTGTTTAGCCTGCGGATCGATAGATTTAGCTTTGGCAAGCTCCGCAAATTTAGTAAATAGCGCACTGTCGCTAAGCCCTTTTAACTGCTTAATAATATCGTTTGCCTCGGCTTCGGTTTTAACGACGATCTGAGCCGCTTTGATTCTCGCAGGCTCGGTAAAGCGCGCTTTGTTTTTGTTATAAAAATCAGCTATTTCTTTATCGTCGATATTTATTTTGCTGGCTTCTTTAGCCTGCCATACACGAAGTGCTAAGTTATCTTTTACGATTTCAAGCTCTTTTTTATAAACGTCTTCGTCCATAACGCCCGATTTTTTAGCTTCATCCGTTAGCAGCATCAAATCGATGCCTTTATCGATAAGCTCCTTTTTTTGATCGGCATTGAGAGCAGCGATGTCTACATTGCCTATGCCTTGAAGTAGCGGAGCAAGCTCCTTTTCGGTTACATCTTTGCCATTTACGGTAGCGTAAACGGTAGCATTAAGGCTGATAGCGGCAGCCAAACTAAGTGCTGTAAATAAAACTTTTTTCATCATAATTCCTTAAAAAAATTTTAACGGCGATTATAACTCAAAGTTGTTAACAATCAAACTGTACTTTAGAATTTTAGGGTAGAATTCCGCCTTGAGGAAATGCAAATGAGAAGTAAAAAAGATATTTTAGAGATAAAAAAGAGAATTCTGCAAAACTTCGCGGAAGAGCGCAGCGAGCTGAAATTTAAAGACACCTATCAGCTTTTGGTCTGCGTGATGCTTAGCGCGCAGTGTACCGACAAACGGGTAAATTTGATCACGCCGCGCTTTTTTGCGGAATTTCCAAGCGTTGCGGAGCTTGCAAAGGCCAATCTGGCAAGCGTTAAGCTGCTAATTAGCTCGTGTAATTTCTACAACAACAAAGCGGTAAATTTAATCAAAATGGCGCAGGCGGTGGTTCGCGACTTTGACGGCGTCGTGCCGCTTGATGAAGCGGGGCTAAAATCTCTTGCGGGCGTGGGGCAAAAGACCGCTCACGTCGTGCTTTTAGAGGGCGCGGGCGCAAATGTGATGGCGGTGGATACGCACGTATTTCGCGTCGCGCATCGCCTGGGGCTGAGCCGTGCAAAGACGCCCGAGCTTACGGAGCGCGATCTGAGCGAGGCTTTTAAGACGGATCTTGGCAAGCTGCACCAAGGTATGGTGCTTTTCGGCCGCTACACCTGTAAGGCAATCAAGCCAAACTGCAAGGAGTGCTTTTTAAACGAGCTGTGCAGTAGCAAGGATAAGAATTTTCCGTAAAATTTTAGCCTGCAAATGCGAGCTTAAATTTACGGACTTAAATTTGACGGAATTTTAAAATTTAACGCCTTGCTTAAAGCCGCTTTACGGCAGACGTTCGGCTTTATGGCGCGGAAAATTTAGATTGAAATTTTATAAACGCCTCTTTTGATTTTTATCTTTTAGAAAAATTTAAAATTTTGCTTTTTTGGAGCTTACTGTTTTGCCAGCCAAGCCCGGTATCCTTTGCTTTTAATCACGTCTGCGATGCTTTTTGCCATCTCCTGCGGCAAAAATTCGGACTTTTTGTCAATGACGGACGCTAACGCATAAGCGTTATCGTAATCTTGCAACTCTAAGCC
>CAURQQ010000034.1:0-21829 GCA_963527265.1 uncultured Campylobacter sp.
TCTTGGAATTCTTGGAATTCTTGGAATTCTTGGAATTCTTGGAATTCTTGGAATTCTTGGAATTTACCGCGGCGCCGTCGCGGTAGAATTTTATTGTATTTTTCGTATTCGTAAACGTAAATTTTACCACGCAACCGGTTTAGGGCTTCTCTGTATACGCCAGATAAATTCTATTTTGCAAAAATAGTGAATTGGCAGTATAACTGCAAATTTCGTGCTTACTAGCAAAAATTTTGTCATTTGCTGTAAATATGGAGCTAAATGCTAAAAAAAACGCAAAATTCCCGCCGAAATGGCGCGCAAGCTAGACGAAAGTGCTAGGCAAGCAAAGCGGTGTGAGAACTCGCAAAGCTCAAAATTTCACTCGCTGGCGCAAATTTAAATATACTTTAACGAATAGAAGTGTAAAATACGCCTCAAATTTCAACGATCAAGGGTTTTTATGCTAAAAGACATCTTCCTCTTCGGCGGTTTAATTTCTTACGACCACACTTTTATCTACCTTTTTTACTTCTTTTTGGTCGTCGCTATCATCGTAGCCGTCGCGCTTTGCTCCACTCGCTCGCTTCAGCTTGTACCACACGGCATGCAAAATATCGCCGAAGCCTACCTAAGCGGCGTGTTAACGATCGGCAAGGACGCGATGGGTAGCGAGGAACAAGCCAAAAAATATCTTCCGCTAATCGCAACATTGGGATTTGTAATATTTTTTAGTAACGTTATCGGCTTGGTGCCGGGCTTTGAGTCGCCGAGCGCGAGTTTAAATTTAACCCTTTCGCTTACGCTTTGCGTTTGGTTGTATTACCATTTTGAGGGCGTTCGCGAGCACGGCGTGATTAATTACCTAAAGCACTTTATGGGGCCGGTGAAAATCCTAGCTCCGTTTATGTTCGTCATAGAGATCGTCTCGCATTTTTCGCGCGTCGTATCGCTTTCTTTCCGACTTTTCGGAAATATCAAAGGCGACGATACCTTCCTGCTTGTTATGCTTACTCTCGCTCCTGCGCTAATACCGATGGTACCGTTTGCGCTGCTTACTTTTATGGCGATTTTGCAGACTTTCATTTTCATGGTTTTAAGCTACGTTTATCTAGCGGGCGCCGTGATCGTCGATGAGCATTAATTTTAAGCGAAATTTCTTATACTTCCTCGTGGGCGCGTCGTTCGGATTGATTTTCGTCGGCGCATTCGTCTTTTTCGCCTACCCGTCATTTTATTTTTTGGGGTTAAAATTCCTCTTCATCTGCACCGCTCCGGGCGTAATTTGCGTCATCATCACCTGCTTGATGGTCGATGTTTTCGACCTGAAAGAAAAGCTCCTTCATGGCGGCGAATAGAAATCTATCCGATTAAATTTTAAAATTTAATCGCGCCGTGTGCCGCTGCAAGCGAGTATTAAAGCAAAAAATTGTAAAATTACGCGAAATTTTTATTCTAAAAGGTTAAGTTTATGTTTGAAACCGTGATCGGCCTAGAGGTACACTGTCAGCTAAATACCAAAACCAAAATTTTCTGCTCCTGCCCCACTAGCTTCGGCGACGAGGCGAATTCGCACGTCTGCCCGACCTGCCTAGCTCTTCCCGGCGCTCTTCCCGTGCTAAACGAGGAGGCGGTTAAAAAAGCCATCAGCTTCGGCACCGCCGTCAATGCGACGATCAATCGCAAGTCGGTATTTGACCGCAAAAACTACTTTTATCCCGACCTTCCTAAGGCGTATCAAATTTCGCAGTGGACGATCCCGATCGTAGAGCACGGCGAGCTTTTCATAGCCGCGGACGGACAGAGCAAGCGCATCGGCATTACGCGCGCGCACCTAGAGGAGGATGCTGGCAAAAATAATCACGAAAGCTCGCGCAGCCTAGTTGATCTGAATCGCGCCGGCACGCCGCTTTTGGAGATCGTAAGCGAGCCCGATATGCGCTCTGCGGACGAGGCGGTCGCATATCTAAAAAAACTCCACAGCATTTTGCGTTTTTTAAATATCAGCGACGCAAATATGCAAGAAGGCTCGTTTCGCTGCGACGTAAACGTTAGCATCCGTCCGCAAGGCGAGCAAAAGCTCTACACGCGCGTGGAGATTAAAAATTTAAACTCCTTTAAATTTATCCAAAAAGCGATCGAGTTTGAGATTGAGCGTCAGATCGAAGCGTGGCAGGACGGCAAATATGAGCAAGAGGTCGTGCAAGAAACCCGCCTTTTTGATACAGCTAAGCTTATCACCAAGCCGATGCGCAGCAAAGAAGACAGCGCCGAGTATCGCTACTTCCCAGACCCCGACCTGCTAACCGTAATTGTGGATGACGAGATGCTAGCCGCTGCGCGGCAGATCCCCGAGCTACCCGATCAGAAAAAGGCGCGCTACGTCCGCGAGCTGGGCGTTAAAGAGAAGGATGCCGAGATCATAATCTCGACCTACGAAAACGCGCGATTTTTTGAGGATCTGATTGCGGCGGGGCACGAGCCCAAACTTTGCGTCAGCTGGCTTACCGTCGAGCTTGCGGGCAGGCTCAAAAACGGCGTTACGATCGAGGATTCGCCCGTAGGTAGCGCGAAGATGAGCGAGCTTTTAAGCGCGATCGAAGGCGGCGCAGTGTCGCAAAAGGCCGCCAAAGAGGTGCTTGATTATCTAATGGAGTACGACGAGGCCGTAAGCTCGGTCATCGACAAGCTAGGCTTGAGGCAGGTAAGCGATGACGGCGCGATTTTGGAGATCATAGCGCGCGTGATGAGCGCAAACGAGGAGAAGGTCGCGGACTATCGCAGCGGCAAAGACAAGCTATTCGGCTTCTTCGTAGGTCAAGTGATGAAAGAGGGCAAGGGCGCGTTTAACCCCGCGAAGGTGAACGAGCTTTTGAAACAGAAGCTAGGCTGATTTCGCAGCTTTTGCGGCGAATTAATGCGGCGCGGCGTATGCGATAGATGAAGCTCTTAGAGATAAAATTTTAAATCTGCTCGCAGCGTTTTGCTTCGAGCTAAAGCTTTAATGCACCAATGACGAAGGCTTTTGCGTGTTATATTTCATTCGGCGCGATCTCGGCGGCTACCCGCTCTCCTCGCGCACGTTTTGTTCTTTTGAGTTCGTTTTTTCTCGTGCGGGCTGTTTGCATCAAGTGTCGGTCTGCGACGGAGGGGTTTAAGAAGCGCGTCCGTTAGGAATTTTACTTACGGCTACCGTCAAAGCGCGGCAAAGCTTGCAGGGAATGCGTAAAATTACTCTGCCTGAGGTAGCAAAAACGGCAACTCGGGTGCGCGGATAGGATCGAATACGCAGGGTTAAATTTGAGTGGCAAGCCAATGTGTAGGCTAAATTTAATCAATCGCTACGTCGGATGCGCGTGCCTCAAACCTTGCGCCAAACGATAACGTGGCGAGCGACCGCAGATCATCTAGGTCCAAAGTGCGTCTTGATAGATTTAAGCGGGTTTAAAAGCGCAATTTGCACTTAAGCGTCTGAATAAAATTTTTAAAAATTTGATTTGCCGCAGCGATGCGTGAGTGAAATTTAAAACGTATAATGAAGTTTCAAAATCCTCATTCGTTCACTGCTGCGCCTTTTTGTGAAAGTGTTTTTTGACGGAAGAGCAAAACCTTAAAAGTATGAAATTTTAGTGAGGTAAATTTTAAAAAAAGCGAAGTTTTGGCTGAGTAAATTTCAAAAGCGCAAAATTTTAATGAGACGAAATTTTGACGAGATGAAATTTCAAAAAGCGAATTTTAAAGCGTGGCTTCGGCTAGCGTTTGTGCAGGCTCATGTTAGCGCTTTTGGGCTAAATTTTCAAAGAGCGGGAATTTCAAGAGAATGAAATTTGAAAAACCGCAAATTTGCGAATAAATTTTTAAAAAGGAACATAATGAAAATCGCGGTTATCGGCGCGGGCAAATGGGGTAGCGCGCTTTTTGACGCGCTTAGCGCGAAAAACGAATGCGTCATCACTTCGCGCACGCCAAGGCAAATTCCGCATTTTGTAAGCGTGAGCGAAGCGCTGGAATGCGAAGCGCTCGTTTTCGCGCTCGCAGCGCAGCAAACCGCGCAGTGGCTGGATCAAAATTTCACCTACAAAAATCAAAAAATTCTAGTCGCTTCCAAGGGTATCGACGCGGCAAGCGGTAGGTTTTTGAACGAAATTTTTGAATCTCACGTCGCGCGCGGCAATCTCGCTTATCTATCAGGTCCGTCGTTTGCCACCGAAGTCATGCAGAAGCTGCCTTGCGCGCTCGTCGTAAGCTCGTGTAACGAAAATCTAGCCGAACTTTTCGCAAGCGCCTTCCCTGCCTACATCAAGACCTACACGAGTGGCGATATTATCGGCGCAGAAGTGTGCGGCGCGTATAAAAACGTCATCGCCATCGCTAGCGGCGTTTGCGACGGGCTCGAGCTCGGCAATAACGCTAGAGCGAGCTTGATCGCGCGCGGCATCGTAGAGATCGCGCGCTTCGGCAAGTTTTTCGGTGCGCGAGATGAGACCTTTTTGGGCTTAAGTGGTGTGGGCGATCTGTTTTTGACCGCCTCGAGCGCGCTATCGCGAAACTACCGCGTGGGATTAGGGCTTGCGCGCGGCAAAGGGCTCGAGGAAATTCTGCGCGAGTTGGGCGAGGTCGCCGAGGGCGTGGCTACGACCGAAGCGGTCGTAAATATCGCAACAAAGCACAAGATCTACGCTCCGATCGCTACTGAGGTCGCGCAAATTCTGTGTGGCAAGGACGTAAGGGCGAGTCTAAAGGACCTGCTACGCAAAAAATAGCTGCATGGCGGAATTCTCTCGCTAAATTTTAGCGGTAAATTCGGCCTGCATAGTTTTGATTTATCCGCTATGTTTGTGAAATTTAGTTGCTGGTTTGCGGATTTTGGTCGGTGTCCGTTTGGATCTGTTTACGCGGCTTTGATTTAAAATTTTGCTTTAAGCTTGAGTGCGAAATTTTAAAGCGAGGTCGTAAAATTTTAAAAAGAAGCTAAAATTTTAAAACATTTAATGTGGGTCGCAGGTAGTTGACGGCTGAGAGTGGAGCATATTGCTTGTCTGCGACCGGGTAGGTCAAAATTTTTGATGTGTCAGATTTAAAAATTAAGGCGTAGTATTTTTTCTTTATACGAGGCGGAAATGAGCCGAATGAAGGAGCGCAATCGTGTGCTTTGGATAGAATTTGTCGTAAAATGAGGCGGAAAGGCATAAATTTTGAAAATATTCAATACAGATGATGTGTAGTTTCGATAAATTTTCAGTGCTTGCAAAGGAGCGGACTGCTCGTCCGTGACTGCAGCAAGTAATAAAAATTTATCGAAAATCCATAGCGAATGGGGAATTAACAAGATGGAAAAATACGAAGGCTACAATCTCAGGCTACGCGACGCTCTCGTCGGCGTGCAATTTCTATTCGTCGCGTTTGGCGCGCTCGTGCTGGTGCCGATATTAACGGGGCTTGATACGTCCGTGGCGCTGTTTACGGCGGGTATCGGCACGCTGCTGTTTCAGCTAATCACGCGCAAAAACGTCCCGCCGATCTTTCTCGCGTCTAGTTTTGCGTTCATCGCGCCGCTTAGCTTTGGCGTGAAGGAGTGGGGGATTGCCGCGACGATGGGCGGAGTGATCGCGGCGGGGCTGTTTTACGTGGCTTTGAGCTTGCTCATTAGGCTCAAAGGCGAGGGGTTTTTGCATAAAATTTTACCGCCCGTGGTCGTCGGCCCCGTCATCATGACGATCGGCCTCATCCTCTCGCCCGCAGCCGTAAATATGGTCATGGGCAAGGGCAAAGAGGCGCTCTATACGCAGGGCCAGTCGCTTACGATCGCGCTCATCTCGCTCTCGGCCGTCATCGTCGTTATGATGTTTGGCCGTGGCATGCTGCGCCTCGTGCCGATACTTTGCGGTATCGCGGCTGGGTACTGCGCGTCGCTGTTTGTTGGCATCGTGGATTTTACGCCGATTTTAAACGCGCCGTGGTTTGTGCTGCCGCATTTCACCGCGCCGGTTTTTAAGCTCGAAGCGGTGATCTACATGGTGCCTATCGCCATCGCGCCCGCGATCGAGCACATCGGCGATATGCTTGCGATCAGCAACGTCACGAAGGAAAATTTCCTCAAAAATCCGGGGCTTAAAAGCACTCTGCTTGGCGACGGACTAGCGACGTCGCTAGCAGGCTGCTTCGGCGGCCCGCCAAACACCACCTACTCCGAGGTCACGGGCGCGGTTAGCATCACGAAGGCCTATAATCCCGCCATCATGACCTTTGCCGCGCTTGCGGCGATACTGCTAGCTTTCGTGGGTAAGCTCGGCGCCGCGCTCTCCACGATCCCCGCTCCCGTCATCGGTGGCATTATGTTGCTGCTTTTCGGTATCATCGCTAGCGTGGGCATGGAGACTCTGATCAAAAACGACGTGGATCTAGCTGAGCCGCGCAATATGATCATCGTCGCGCTCATCTTCGTCTGCGCGATCGGCGGCATGGTGCTGGATTTTGGCGCGATGAGCTTTAGCGGCGTGGGACTTGGCGCGCTCATCGGCATTACGTTAAATTTGGTGCTACCGAAGACCAAGCATTTTGACGGCTACTAAGTTAAATTTGCGCGGAGCGTGAGTCGTTTCGCGCGGTTGCGGGTAAAATTTGAGCTAAAATTTCGGCATCAAATTTACCCGCAGCTTTCGCCGCTAAATTTACCGCACCTAAATTTTAAAATTTCCCCGCAAACGCTTTTAAATTTCTAACGTTTTAAACTAGCAAGATATATAATTGCCTTATGAAAAAGGCGAATAATTTAAGCAAATTTGATAAAAAGGCGCTCAGACTGCTCTTTGCGGTACTTTTCGTGCCGCTCTTCGTCTCGCTCGTTTTTATCTATGAGCTATCGGTGTATGACCGCTCGCGCGAGCTGCCCGCAGGCGCGCAAAAGATCGGCCGCAGCGATTACTACAACATCGGCGGCAAAATTTATCTACGCTCTTGGAACCTCGCTCCTTACGAGCTAGAGGGCGGCGCGGACGCGGCGAGCTTTCGCGCGCTTGATACCGGCAGATACTCCTATACAAACGTCGGCATGGACGCTAGTAGCGTATTTTGCGGCGCTCGCAAGATGACGGGGCTGGATCCCGCTCGCACGCAAAAGATCGGCTCTCGCTACTACAGCGACGGGCGTGTGAGCTACTTTTGCTCGGACGTTACGCAGCGCACGGGCGGCGCGATAAGCTATATTTACAAAGTGTTTTTACATGCGTTTGGGCTCTCCAAATGGCCGCAGGAGTACAACTATCCATACGCTAGACTTGATACTAGCGCGCCCATCTCGCCTCTGACCGAGAGCCCTTACGTCGTCACGGACGGTGAGCGGGTATTTTACGAGGGTAAAATTTTAGCGGGCGCTGACGTAAAAAATCTAAAACAGATAAGGCTAAAAACCGTATACGAAGACGGCTCCGATTCGCCCGCAAACTTTCGCCCGGTCGATCGGTGGCTAAGCGACGGACGCAGCGTCTATGCGGACGGCGAGAGGCTAAATTTCACGCCTAGCGAGCAGATGTATCTCGTGGAGCCAAACGCCGGCATAGAGTTTCTTTACGATCCAAAGGCGGGCGCGGTGCTGATGAACGGAGAGAGATTTGACCCCGAAAATGAGCCCTATACGCCGCTAAATTTTCAGGGTGGGCATCAAGAATACATGCTGTTTGCGAGCAAAAACGGCATATTTTATCTAAGCAAGGATAAAATTTTAAATCGTCCGCGCGGTAGCGGCGCCGAGGGCCGGCTCAAAGACGCGTTTTGGTACGCGTATTATAAATTCGGCGCAGACGGCAGACGGCTAAGCGCGCTAAAAAGGGCGGGCGATAATCCGTTTAAAGGCGCCGTGCGGCAGATCTCGGAAAAGCTTTTTAGGGACGACGCGGGATTTTACTATCTAAATTTCTACTCGCATAGCGTTTACGTCACGGGTCGCAGCGGCAGGCACCTGGATAAGCGGACAAATTTCATCGATCTGCGAAAGATCACGCTAGACGTGCACGACGATGAGGTGATGGCGCAGATCGCGGACGAGGCGGCGCGAAACCCCAAAATGTCGCAGCTCATCTTTAGCGCGCAGGACGTGGAGTATGAAAACGGCGCGACCTTTTATATGTATTGCCTCGCGGCGGTTCTGTTATTCGGAGCTTGGATTTATAGCTACCTTAAAAAACGCAGCTTGCGACGCGGTTAAATTTATCGGCGCGACGGAAGGTAAATTTAAGAGCAAGACGACACGGCGGAGCAGTAAATTTAAGATAGTATTGCGGTTGCCAGCGCAGCAATGCGGCAAAATTTATGGGCGCTGCGATTGCGGGTGCGGGCAGTGCGGTAAGCGGGATACGATTGAATGTGTGCCAAAGTTTGCCGGTACCGAGTTGTCGGTTTATCGGCGCGCAGTAAGCTAGCTAGATAGTGCGAGGCGGAATGACAACGCGGCAAAACGGCGGCGGTTTTTGTGTCGTTAAATCGTGCTCCCTGGTTGTAGTCGGAATTTTGAAAATTGTGCGGATAAAGCTTTGGCTAAGATTTGCAAAACACTGCAAATACGGTATTTTACTTTAAACATCCTTTGCCGCTTATCTAAATTTAAGAGGTAAAAATATAAACTTCAATATTCATAGCCTGTAAAAATAGAATTTTTGACGCTGTGTAAATTTCCTCCACTGGAGTTTGAAACTCGCAGAGCAAATCACGGCGGAAGCGGTATTTGGGTGTAAATTTCCTCCACTGGAGTTTGAAACATCAAATTAGCGTGCGTGTTTACGATGACGATTTTGCGTGTAAATTTACTCCGTTAGAGTTTGAAACTTACGGACTTTAAACCTTAAGCATCTCAAAATCGGCGCTTAAAGCTCTACTTTATTTTACTGTGCCTTAATTTGTGCCCCGCCTGATAAAATTTAGACTGAAAAATATATTATTGACACCCCAACTTGGATCTGGGCGGATTTTAGTTTGTCGTGCGTTCACGATAAATAATACCTACGCAAAGCCCGGCTATCTAGTGGATTTTAAATTTGCCGGGCGTTCAAAGAGTAAATTATATCGGGGTTTTGCTCTAGCTCTCGATATAGGTTTTGAGTTTGCGGCCGATCTTTGGGTGCTTTAGCTTTTTGATCGCCGAGCTTTCGATCTGGCGGACGCGCTCGCGAGTGATATTGAGCTCCTTACCGATCTCTTCGAGCGTGCGGTCGCTCTCGTCGTCAAGCAGTCCGAATCGCATGCGGATCACCGTGCGCTCGCGGTCGTTGAGTTGTTCCAAGATATCGTCTATCTGTTCTTTTAGGTCGGATTTTAAAATTTGCTCGATCGGCGAAACCGAGCTTTTGTCCTCGACGAAATCGCCGAATTTGCCGTCGTCCTCGTTTCCGATCGGCGCTTCTAGACTGATCGGCTCCTTTGTGATTTTGATGACCTGCTTTACTTTATCGACGCTAAGGCCTACCTCTTGCGCGATGACGTTGATATCGGGCTCTTTGCCGCCTTCTTGCATATATTTGCGCGTGATTTTATTAATTCGATTTATTGTCTCGATCATATGGATCGGGATGCGGATCGTGCGCGCTTGATCGGCGATGGCGCGCGATATCGCCTGGCGGATCCACCACGTCGCGTAGGTCGAAAATTTATAGCCGCGCTTGTATTCAAATTTATCCACCGCCTTCATAAGCCCGATATTGCCCTCCTGGATGAGGTCTAAAAACGGCAGCCCACGGTTGGTGTAGCGCTTGGCGATGGAGACGACCAGGCGCAGGTTAGATTTCGCCATGCGCGCCTTTGCATTGTCGCTAATGCGCTTGCCGCGCTTGATCTGCTCTAAAATTTCTTTCAGCCGCTCGGGCTCGAGGTTGAAGCTTTTTTTGCTAGCTTCTTTTGTCAAAAAGAGCTTTTTTATATCGACGTAGGTCGAGACCATCGTAGCTTCCGGCACGCGCGCGATGATGTCGTCTTTGCTAAGCCTCGTAATCTCTTTTAGAATTTTTTTGTGATTTTCGCGTAGTTCGGCGCTAAACATCGGCAGCTTGTATTCCAGGCGTTTGAGCTCCTTTTCGAAGCCCTCGTCGCTTTTTAGCGCGGTCTCCATCGATTTTACGATCTCGGTGATGAGCTTGCTCGTAGGCCCCAGATCCATGAGCTTTTCTTTTAAAATTTTCTTTTTAAACGCCAAGTTTAGCTTCGATAAAATTCCCTTGCTCTCCTTAATCGCCTCGGCGTTTTTCTCGGCAAATTTCATCCAGTCCTTTTTGGCTTTTTCGAGAGCCTTGAAGCTTTCGATGACCTTTAGAGCGCGCTTATCGTTCTTTTTGGATCGCCTTTGCTTCGCCTCGTCCGCGCTCTCCTCATCCTCCTCGTCGTCGTAATCCTCCTCCGATAGTTCCTCTTCGTCCTCCTCTTCACCCTCTTCATCGCTGTCGTCAAAGCTTTTGAAAAGCTCCTTTACGCGGCGCTCGCGGTTGATAAGCGGCTCTTTATAGTCTAAAATGAAGTCTATTAAGTACGGCACCGAGCAAAACGCGTCGATGATGATGTCTTCGCCGAGCTCGATTTTTTTGCTGATCTCGATCTCCTCTTCTTTGGTTAGCAGTGGGATCTGTCCCATTTCGCGCAGATACATCCGCACCGGGCTGTCCGAACGGCTCCATTCCAAAAGCTCGACGTCGCTGGATAGATCAAACTCCTCGTCCCAGCCCTCGTCTAGTAGCTTTTTTTGCGTGGCTTCTTTGAGTTTCGCGTCCTCTAAATTTTTGATTTTGGAGATTTCTGCGGCGGAGATCAGCTCGACGTCGAATTTTTTCGTAAGCGCTTCGACCTTCTTAACGGCCGTTGCAGTGGGGGCCTTGTCGAAAAATTTTATCAGTCTTTCGTAGGTGATGTAGCTTTTTTGATTATCGTCGAAAAATTGCTCGATGGGGCTTAAGGCGTCTTTTGGGCTCGCCATAAAATCTCCTTGTGTCGTTGTGTATTTGGTTTTGGAAAATTGGATTATACCGAAACGCTCTTTATTTTTGCTTATATACGGCGCGAACTATCTAAATTTAATGAGTTTTCAAATTCTAGAAATTAGGCTAAATTTTAAAATTTAGGTTATATTTTTAGCTAAATTTAAGATTGCTCTCTAAAATTCCGCGTTCGCAAGATGTAAAATCGACGCGCCGCAATTCTGCCTCCTTTACGCTGCCGATTTAAAATTTAACGCCTCCGCACTTTCCATCTCTACGCTCTCGCGTTTAAATTTAGCCCTAAATTTTAAGCGAGGAATTCCACCCTCATATCGGAGCGATTGAGCGGATTTTAATAAATTTGTCGGTAAAATCGCGCATCTATTTTAAAATTTAAGGCGGAAATATGGCAAAAGTATGGAAATTCGGCGATGATATCGATACCGACATTATTATCGCGGCGCGCTACCTAAATACCTCTGACGCAGCGGTGCTTGCGACGCACATTATGGAGGATGCGGACAGGGATTTTTCGTCCAAAATAGCTCGCGGCGATATCATCGTAGCGGGGAAAAATTTTGGCTGCGGCAGCTCGCGCGAGCACGCTCCGATGGCGCTTAAGGCCGCCGGGATTTCATGCGTGATCGCAAAAAACTTCGCTAGGATTTTTTATCGAAACAGCTTCAACACGGGTTTTTTGATCCTCGAATGCGACGAGACGGATAAGATCGCGCAGGGCGACGAGCTTAGCATCGATCTAAAGGGCGGCGTAATTAAAAATTTAACTCAAAAGACGCAGTATAAATTCGGCGCAATCCCCGAGTTTATGCAAAAACTTCTCGACGCGGGCGGAGCGATAAATTACGCAAAAACAAAGATAAACTTGTAAGGAATTTGGATGAAAAAATACGACGTATGCGTGATAAAAGGCGATGGAATCGGCCCTGAGATCATCGAGGAGGCGATCAAGGTGCTGGATGCCGTAAGCCATAAATTTAATTTTGAGCTAAATTTTGACTACCGCTTGATGGGCGGCGCAGCAATCGACATTATGGGCGTTCCACTTCCGGATGAGACGCTAAATGCCGCTAAATCAAGCGACGCGGTGCTTTTCGGTGCGATCGGCGGCGCTAAATGGGACGGCCTGCCGCGCGAACTGCGCCCAGAAAGCGGGCTACTGAAAATCCGCAAAGAGCTTGGAGCGTTTGCAAACCTGCGCCCTGCGATGATTTTTGATGAGCTGATAAACGCTTCGACGCTAAAACCGGAGATTATCAAAGGCGTCGATATAATGGTAGTGCGCGAGCTTACGAGCGGGATTTATTTCGGGCAGCCGCGCGTTAAAAACGAAAAGGATGCGCTAAATACGATGTGTTACAACGCCGCCGAGATCGAGCGCATCGCAAAAGTTGCCTTTGAGGCCGCGCTTTTGCGAAACAAAAAGATAACGCTCGTGGATAAGGCCAATGTACTTGAAACAAGCCAGCTGTGGCGCGAGGTCGTAAGCGAGCTAGCCAAAAATTATGCGGGGATAAATTTGGAGTTTATGTACGTAGATAACGCCGCGATGCAGCTCGTGCGGGCGCCTGCGCAGTTCGACGTGATTTTGACGGAGAATTTGTTCGGCGATATTTTAAGCGACGAAGCGAGCATGATCTGCGGCTCGATCGGGCTGCTTCCGAGTGCGAGTATCGGCGGCAAGGTAGGCATCTACGAGCCGATTCACGGCAGCGCGCCCGACATCGCGGGGCAGGGCATCGCAAACCCGATCGCTACGATTTTAAGCGCTGCGATGATGCTGAAATACGCATTCGGCGAAAATGAGGCCGCAGCGGCTATCGAGCTTGCCGTACGAGCCGTGCTTCGCGACGGATACCGCACCAAGGATATCGCGCAGTACGATGCCAAAGAAATTTGCTCGACCGCAGAGGTCGGCTCGATCATCGCAGATTACGCGGCTAAGGCTTAGGAGCCAGCTTTGAATGGCGCACTAGCATACGCTATGGAGCTTGAGAAAAAAGGCGATATCTATGGCGCAATGCGGATTTGCCGCGATATTTTACGTGATAATCCGCAAGATGGCGATGCGGCTGTGCTTTTTGCGCGGCTAAATTTAAATCATCGAGTAAGCTCGGGCGTTAATATGGCGATGCTGGAGCGCTTTTTAAGCGTCGATGCGCACAAACAAGCAGAATTTAAGAGGTGGCTAATTGATGTATGAAAATGAACTGGAAGATATCATCGAAGCAGTAAATGAGATGAAAGCACAAAAGCGCGTGCAAGATTTGGCGGTGCAGCAAGAGGGGGCTGTGAATGCAAACAGCGCTGAAGCAGAAGCGCAGGCTTCGCAGTATGCTTTAAGCCCCGCTTCTTTTGCGCAAGATCCCATTGCATCTGGCGCCTTAAATTCCACATCTGCACCGGATATCGCTTCATCAAACGCGCAAAATTTCACTTCCTTAGATACCAAAAATTCCACTTCGCGTTTTGTTTCATCGGACGCTTTAAATTCCGCCCTAGATCGTTCAAATGCCCTTGCACGCAAGAGCTCTGCGCCTAGCGGCACGGAATTTGCGGCGGACGCTACTTTAAAAAAATCTGCCGCAAAAGATGAAAATTTTACTTTTTCCAGCGAGGAGAATTTTAAAAATTCTGATCTTGCAGGCGGTCAAAATTCCGTGGCCTCCGTCTCTTTAAATGGAGAAAATTTTATAAATTCCGCTTCTGCAAGTAGCAAAGATTCCGTAAATACCGCCTTTGCAAGCGATGAAATTTTAAAAAGCTCTGCCGTGAAATTTGATGAAAGCTTTCGTGATTTATCGGGCATCGCAGGTGAAATTTACGATAGTCTAGGCAGCGATATGAATGGGTTTGTTTCGCCGCAAAGCAGGGACGCAAGCATAGCGCAAAGCTCTGCCGAAAGTAAAGATTTTGAATTAGCGCTAAATTCTACGGATGACGACTCCCAAAGTAAGCAAGATTTGACGCCTCGTATTTTAGGCGCGCATTTTAAGGAGCTAAGCAATGACAATTTTGGGCCTGGCTCTGATTTCAAAGAAAACGAAGCTGACGATTATTTCGGTACGGCGCATTCTAAAAAGCAGGATTTAGCGTCGCTTCAAGCTCAAAATTCCGCCGCACTAGAGATCCGAAATGCTGCCACGCGCCAGCAAAATTTCGTTTCGCAGTCACAGAATTTTACGATGCCTGGGGTGCGAGGTGATGAGCTCGCCACGCCGCAGCTTCGCAATTCCACCGCGCAGGATATGCAAGCGGGAGGTTTTGCTTCTTCTGGTGCTAAAAATTCCGCCACGTGCCATCCTGAAGCAGCGCGACATCTTGGGGCTGCGAGACAAGCGGGCGATAAATCAAAATATCTCGCAAATACAGATTTTAAAATTTCAAGCGAAGCGGAGTTTTTGAGCGCGATAAAAGAGCGAATTTTAGTGCTTTTTGAGGGGCTGAACGCTTTTGAGAAGGGCGATTTGAACGCGCGTGTGGAGCTAAATTTAAAATTTATGGAATTTTTGCTTGCAAGTATCGAAAACCGACTTGAAAATCTATCAAAATGACGATTTCATCGCGCTTTTAGATTATCTTAAAAAATTTAGCTCACGCATCTATCTGGTGGGCGGCTGCGTGCGCGATCATTTTTTGGGGCGGGCGAGTGCTGATGTGGATGTGGAGCTTTACGATGTGAATCCGCACCGTTTCGAGCAAATTATGCAAGACTTCGGCGCACAGGGCGTCGGCAAAAGCTACTTTGTATATAAATATAAAAATTTCGATGTTTCGCTGCCGCGCACCGAGAGCAAGACTGGCGTCGGGCACAAGGGCTTTAGTGTCGCTTTGGCTACGGACGAACGCGAGGCTAGTAGGCGGCGCGATTTTACGATCAATGCTATGATGATAGACGCTATAAGTGGTAAAGTGCTCGATTTTTACGGCGGGCTTGCGGATCTGCGCGCACGTATTTTGCGAGTGGTTGATCCGCACACTTTCGTGGAGGATAGCTTGCGCGTGTATCGCGCGGTGCAGTTTGCCGCGAGATTTGAGCTTTGCGCCGAGCCGCGCACCTTAGAGCTCATGCGTAGTATCGACGTTAGCGATCTTAGTTGCGAACGCGTTAAAGCAGAGCTGATTAAATTTTTCCGTGCACCTGCGCACCGATACGGAATGATGCTAATGCAAGAGCTGGGGCTTTATGAGCGGGTTTTTGGATTGCGGATTGATCCGCTAGTGCATGAGCGACTGATGCAATTCATAGAGCGCGGCGAATCTTTCGTGAGAAATGAAATGTTTTTTTTATACGCGTTTTTGAATTTTTTAGGATTAGATAAAAATAAGATTTTAAAGAATTTAGGGCTAAATTCTCTTTATAAAAGGCTACTTAGCGAGCCGTTTTTTAAGCGGGTAAGCGACGAGCGGCTATGCAAAATCGCTCTAAAAATGCCGCTTAAGCAGTGGCTCGGGCTGTATTGTAAAGGTAGGGTGCAAGCGGCGAAGCGGCTTGGGATTTGGGATAAGAAATTTAAAAGCTTGGTTTGCGCCGCAGATGTCGCTCGCAATCTGCGCGGCGCTGCGATCGGCAAGGAGATCAAGAGGCTGCAAGAAGCGGAGATTAGGGCGTTTGTAGCGGCTTTAAAAGCGTAAATTTAGAGAGATTTCTGTAAAATCGCCGTTTTATTTAGGAGCTAGTTTTATGAAAAAATTCTATCGTCGCGACGAAATTTACGCGTTTTATAAGAATGCTGCGTCTTTGCAAAAATGCGCTTTTTGCTTTGATCGCAGGCGAAATCCCGTGATTTTTGCTGCGCGAAATTTTATCTTTTGCGACGAGCGAAATTTAAATTTTTGCGGCGTAAAATTTCATAGCGCAAAGCTTAGCTCGGTAGAATTTTATGACGCAGAATTTTACATATTAAAATTTCATCCGTCGTGCCGCCATACCGAAAAAGCCCACGAGGCGAAGCTTTATGGATCGAGAGAATTTCGCAGATCACATCGCTGCGGCGAGAAATTATATGAGCTGTGCAGCAGCGATGCGGAATTTCACGGCTCGCATTGCAGCGAGATGAAATTTTGCGGATTAGGACATCTTGGCGCAAAATCTCACAGCCTGCGTCGTATTAAACGCATTAAAGCAAAATTTAACGAGCCTTATAACACGTCCTGTTCTATGGAAGTAGTTGCCTCGTCGCATCATAGAAAGACGCAAGAGCCGTATCGTTGTGAAGAGAGATCTGATGTCTTACAACATCGCAAAATCACGGACCTAAATTTTATTTCACAGAATTTCAAAATACGGAATTTTGCCCATTCAAATTTACAAGGCTTTACCGCGCGAAATTCCAAGCCGTGTAATTTAGCTTTTCGAATTTCTAAATCTCAAAACTTTGCCTTGTGGAATTTTAAATCACAGAATTTCGCCCGTGCAAAATCGGTGATTTTTGATGTTTAATATCGTGTTAGTATATCCGCAGATCCACACAAACACCGGCTCCATCGGGCGCATGTGCGTCAATGCTGGGTGCTGCTTGCATCTGATCAAGCCGCTAGGATTCCTCATCGACGATAAGCATCTGCGCCGCGCGGGGCTTGATTATTGGGCGAACTTGGATCTTAAAATTTGGGAAAATTGGGACGAGTTTATGGCAGCGAACGAGAAATTTAAGCAGCGCTTCTTTTTTGCGACGACGAAGACGAACAAGCTCTACTGCGAGGCGAAATTCAAGCCGGGCGATTTTTTGATTTTCGGCTCGGAGGGGCACGGACTGCCGCTTGAGATCATGCGCACAAACCGCGAAAACTGCATCACGATCCCTATGAGCAGCGCGGGGCGCAGTTTAAATTTAGCCACCAGCGTGGGCATCGTAACCTACGAAGCGATCCGCCAAAACATCGATAAATTCGATTTTAGGAGCGCGGTTTGCGAGTTTTAGCGCTACTTTTTGCGGCGTTTTTCTGCGGCGCGAGTGCTGCGGAGCTGAAAATCGCATCATTTAACGTGCAAAATTTATTCGACGGCGTAAACGACGGCACGGAGTACGCGGATTTTGAGATCGGGCGCGGCTCATGGAGCGAGCAAAAATACGAGCGCAAGCTGCAAGAGATAGCGAATGAGATAAGCGCGCTTAATGCCGATATTTTGGGGCTGCAAGAGATCGAAAACGAAGCGGTGCTAAAAGCACTTGCTCAGAAAGCAGGCTATAAATTCTACGCTTTTTCGCGCGCGCAGACTGCACCTGCGGGCGTGGCGGTGATGTCGCGCATACCGATAAAATTTCAAAAAACCTACCGCCCGATAGAGCTTAAAACACGAGATATTTTGCGCGCTGATTTTGCGCTTGGCGGCACTGATTTTAGCTTTTATGTCGTGCATATGCTCTCTGCACGCAATCCGCTAAGCGAGCGCAAGCGTAATTTCGCCTTTTTACGCGAGGTTTTGCAAGGGCACCAACGCGCTATCGTAGCGGGAGATTTTAATACGAATTTCGGGCGAAATTCTTTGCTAAATGAGCTTATTGAACGCGATGGATTTAGTGATTTGTGGGCGCTACATCCCTGCTCACAGCTAAAGCATTTTGGCTCTTGTGAATCTCATGAAAGTGGCGCGGTGCTCGATCATATCTTGCTTAGCGACAATTTTTTTAGTAGCGAGCCGGGATATAGAAAGGATAGCTTCGCGGTTGCTAAATTCTCTACCGCTTCCGATCATTTCCCGATTAGCTTCATTCTGACGGACGAAGGCGCTTTAAAATCTATGCCGAAAAAGCAAGAATTTTTAACTAAAAATACCACTAGCTCCGCAAAGACCGTCACGATAGAGGAGCTTTACGGGCGCATTATAAGCGAGCCTGTGCTGATAAAAGGCGTAGTCGTGAGCTTTACAAACCGCCACGGCTTTGCGATCTCCCAAGATGGAAGCGGAGTTTTTGTCTACGGCGGCGGTGGGCTGCAGTTAGGCGATAAACTCGATCTGCTAGTAAAAAAGACGAAATTTTACAAACAAAGCTTTGAGATCGACGATTTTGAGATCGTAGCTAGAAGCGGCAACGTAGGCTCTATCGCACCATACGTTTTGCCTAGCGCATCGGTGCGGCAGCTGCGTGCAGGAGATGTGATAAGCACGATCAAAGGCGACGTTGAAGACGGCATAATTGATCTAAAAAGCGCGGGCGAGTTTAGAATTTTTCGCAAAAGCGCTCCTGTGCAAAACGGCAAAAATTTAGAATTTAAAAATGCCTATTTTACGATTTATAAAGGGCAAAAGGAATTTATAGTAGAATGATACACGCCGTTATAACCGTACTTTTCATGCTTTTTATGATATTTATGATCGTAGGATTTAACCGCGAAATGATGGAGAAAAACGAAAAACGAAATCAACGAAAAAAGGATAAAGATGGAACTACTCATTGAGATTGGGGTCGAGGAGCTGCCTGCGATCCCGTTTTTAAAAGAGCGTGCGAATATCGCGCCAAAATGGCGCGCGGTGCTTGAGGCCAACCGCATAAATAGCGACTTTCGCTTTGAATTTAGCCCGCGTAGATTTGTGCTATTTCACGAGGATTTTCCGCAACGTGGTGATGATGCACAGATTGTAAACACGGGCGCACCTAAATCCGTCGCGCTCAAAGACGGCGCGTGGAGCCCTGCAGCGCTAAGTTTTGCTAAAAAATGCGGCATAAGTGAAAGCGAGCTGGAATTTCGACAGGTGGGCGGCAAAGAGGTACTCTACCACGCTGCGGTGCAAAAGGGGCGCGATAGTCGTGAAATTCTAGGCGAGATGATAGAGGAGTTTTTGCGATCGCTAAATTTTGGACGCGCGATGCGCTGGGGTAGCGGTGAGTTTGAGTTTATCCGTCCGATAAGAAGCATAGCCTGCGTTTTGGGCGGAGAAAACGTAGATTTTGAAATTTATGGCGTACGAAGTGCAGCTGCATTTTTTCCGCACCGAAAATTTGGCTACGAAGCGATTAAATTTAAAGACGCCGCAGATTATTTCGCACTGCTGGAGCGTAACGGTGTAATTTTAAGCGAGCAAAAAAGAAAGGATAAAATTCTAAGCGAGTTTGCAAATCTCGAGAAAAAGCATGGCTTTAAGATCGAGGTCGATCCTGCGTTGCTAGATGAAGTAACGGCGATTACCGAGTATCCGACGGCGCTGTTAGGCAGCTTTGAGCGAGATTTTTTAAGCGTGCCAAAAGAGGTCATCATCACTTCGATGAAGGAGAATCAGCGCTATTTTCCCGTTTTCGAGGGTAAAAACTTAAGCAATCACTTCGTTGTCGTTAGTAATGCGATTACCGATGATGACGAGCTTGTAGTACGCGGCAATGAAAAAGTTTTACGCGCGCGCCTAAGCGATGCTATGTTTTTTTGGAAAAGCGATTTGCAAGCGGAATTTAGCCCTGAAAAACTTAAGCAAATTTCCTATATGCAAGCCCTTGGCTCAGTTTATGATAAGCAAGTGCGCGAGCTAGCGGTAGCAAGGGCACTGAGCGCGGATTATGCTACGCAGATTGAGGCGGATATCGGCAAAAAGGATTTTGCGCAGGACATAGAAAATGCCGTAATGTTTAGTAAAGCAGACCTTAGCAGCACGATGGTTGGCGAATTTAGCGAGCTTCAAGGCATTATGGGTAGTTACTATGCCGCACATGCTGGACTGGCAGATCATGTATGCCGCGCGATACGCGAGCAATATCTGCCTAGCGGCGAGGATAGCGAGCTGCCAAGCGGTGTATTTAGTAGCGTAATCGCTGTGGCGATGAAATTTGAAACGCTCCTGGGGCTTTTTAGTATCAATAAAGTTCCAAGCGGCAATAAAGATCCGTATGCGCTTCGCCGCGCAGCTACTGGGCTAATTAAAATTTTACTAAATCAAGGATTGAGCTTTGATGCGAATGCGCTGGCGCAGAAGCTAGCGCCAAATTATAAGAAATTTGACATTTCTAAGCTGCTGGATTTTATAAAAGATAGATTATATGGAATTTTTGACGAGATAAATCCGTCCGTGATCAAGGCGTGCATCGCAAGCAGCGAAAACGACCTATTGCTACTAAGCAAGGCCATAAAGGCGCTGGGCGAGATCGCAGCAGCAGCGGATTTCGGGGAAAATTTTGCGACCTTTAAGCGCCTAGCCAATATCATCAAGGACGAAAAAATTGGCGTGGTGGACGAAAACCTATTCGAACACGACGCTGAGCGTGCGCTAAATGTGGCGTTCAGGGCGATTAAGCTCAACGAAAACGACGTGAGTGGGTATCTGCGCTCACTATTTGGGCTTAAAGGCGTGATTGATGATTTTTTTGATAACGTAATGATAAACGTCAAGGATGCCGCGATACGCGCAAATCGTATCGCAAATATCGGACAAATTTATCGCGCGTTTTTGCAGTTTGCCGATATCAAAGAGATAGGATTTTAATTTCACTTATAGCTCGTTTGCCCAAGGTTTGCACGAACCTTGGGCAAAATTTTACCGCGCAAAGGAGTGCAAATGCTAATCATCAACGCAAAATTACCAACTAAAAATCTAAAAATCACAAAATCTCTCTCGCAGCTGATTCAGGGCTTTCTTTATCGCTATCTGCCGGCTTCGGAGCACGTAGGATACAGGCACGAATCAAGCGGTAAAATTTTTAAACGCACGGTGTTTGATTTTATCTTGCGAGGAGAGGACTTGCGCGTGCGATTTGCTTCATGCGAGCCGGAGTTTGAACGTAAAATCGCGCTAGCAGTGCTAAAAGACGGGCTAAGCTTGGGTGAAATTCTATTTACGCAAACTACCGTCGAAGCGAAAAATCATAAAATTTGCGAGAACGAAGCTATTGTGCAAGGCTACGTGGCGTGCGCAGTAAGCGGGCTTTTGGGGCATAAAGTCTATTTGCAGCCGCAAGATAGCAGGCATTTAGAGATGATGAAGACGAATATTTTACAGCGATTTGAGACGATTATGGGGCGAAAATATGATGGCGAAATGGAGTTAAATTTATTGTGGCAAAAGCTGGGTGAATCTGTGAAATTCTATTACGGCAACAATCGCGAGCCGGTATATGCGTGGCAAGCAAGATGGAAAATTTTAGCTAATGCAGAACTAATCAATTTGATCCTTGGCACGGGCGCTGGAAGTGGGTGCATGAACTACGGAGTAGGGGTTTTGGAGGTTGTAAAGCAAAAAGAATAAGGTCACAACCTTTAAAACAATAATTTTAAATCCCAGCAGGAAACCTTATTCTTTGATCTGCATTATAGTACAATTTTTATCAAAATAAAATGGCACTTAAACCTTTAAAACAATATAATTTAACATATATTTTATTTTGTATTATAATGAGGTAACAATAAGGGGTTATATTTGAAAACTAAAAAAGTTCTTAATCGCATGTGAAAATACATATTGTGCATTTTGTGTATATTTTTTAGCCCTATCGTAGATGTTAAAATATTTGACATAAATTTGGGGCAGATAGAGTTCAGTATTTATTGCAATTAGTTTTTGAATCACAATAAAATATGCCTCTTAATGCCTTAATCTTATTCTGATTTCAAATCTAGAATAATTTTAGAAATATTTAAGTAAAATAGTCGTAAAATTAAATAAAATACTTAAGGTAAAAATAAGATATGGGATTAGCTCATAAACTCTATAAAATTGGCAGCCTGCTAAGTGACGACGATGTTAAGGCTATGATTAAAAGTTCCAATTTTAAGGATAGTGACCATATAACTTTGGCTATTGATTTTAAAATTGAGAACGGGAAGCTTCTTAGTACTCCAAAAACTATCACGAACTTCGTTAGACACCATAAAAACATTTTTTACAAAAAAGATAGGTGGAACTAGTAATTCATATTATTTATACCCAAACTACGAGTATCAAAACGAAAAAG
>CAURQQ010000035.1:0-21083 GCA_963527265.1 uncultured Campylobacter sp.
CGCGAGATATCGTCGATCGTACGGATACCGCCGCCTACTGTTAGCGGGATAAAAAGCTCGCGCGCGACCCGCTCCACGACATCCACTATCGTATCGCGCTCAAGGTGCGACGCCGTGATATCGAGGAAGCACAGCTCGTCCGCGCCCTCCTCGTTGTAGCGTTTGGCTATCTCGACCGGATCGCCCGCGTCTACGAGACCTACGAAATTTACGCCCTTTACCACTCGTCCGTCTTTGACGTCTAGGCATGGGATTATGCGTTTTGCGAATCTATTCAAAGCAGCCCTTCGGAATAAAATTTTTTATGATTTTAGCCAAATTTTACTTAACATAATGACTTTATAAGTAAAATTTGGCTAGACTCTCGCGATGATTAGGGCGAAAAAAGAGTTCGGGCAAAATTTTTTAAAAGACGAAGCCGTTTTAAGCAAGATCATCCAAGCGATTCCCGAGAACATGCAAAATGTCGTTGAAATCGGGGCTGGCTTAGGTGATTTAACTCGCAAGCTTTTGGAATTTTACAGATTAAAAAGTTTCGAGATAGATGAAGATTTATATCAAATTTTAAGCGCTAAATTTGCGCAGCAGATCGCTAGCGGCGAGCTTGAGCTCGTTTTGGGCGATGCTTTGCGGATTTGGCAGGAGCGGGGTCTTGAGCGCGGCGAATATTTTTTGGTCGCAAATTTGCCCTACTACGTCGCTACAAAGATGATTTTGCAGGCGATCAACGATGAGCTATGCGGCGGATTTTTGGTGATGATCCAAAAGGAGGTCGCTTTAAAATTCTGCGCTAGAGCAGGGCAGAGCGATTTTAGTTCTCTTTCGATCCTGGCCGATCTTGCGGGCGGTTGCGAGCTTCTGTTTGACGTTGAGCCTGGCTGCTTCGAGCCTGCGCCGAAGGTAACTTCGTCGGTGATCAGGCTCGTAAAGGGCAAAAATTTCAAGCCCGGCCTCGAGATAAACGCAGATAGCCTCGGCGTAAAAAGTTGCGCTCAGCTCCAAAATCTCGATGAATACGAGAAATTTAAAAGCTTTTTGCGCGTATCTTTCAGTGCGCCGCGAAAGACGCTTATTAAAAATTTAAGCGCAAAATTTGATAGAGGCTTAGCCGAAGAGATCTTTTTAAATTTGAAAATTCCGCCCACAGTTCGGGCACACGAGTTAAATTCCACCCTTTTTTTAGAAATTTTTAAAAATTTAAAGGCAAAAGATGGAAGAAAACAGAAATGAAAACAGCGTCGAACGACTCAAAAAAAGCAATCGCTATAAAAAACGCAAGGAAAATCTAAAAAAATCTATCGCAAGCGAAAGCTCTGCGGGCGGCGCGGAATTCGGTGGCGAGCACGAAAACGGCTCTCGCAAAAATAAAGGCGCGAAAAACGGGCAAAATTCCGTTCGTTCAAAGGGTTCAAAAAACGCCTCCCGCAACGGATCAAATTCTTCGGGCGGTTCGTCCCGCGGCGACACGGACGGTGCGAATGGTATGCATTTCGGCGGCGCATACCCAAAAAGCAACGAAAACGGCGCAAGCGGTTCAAATTTAAACCGCGACGGCCGTGCGAAACCGAGCGCTAATAGCACAAAAGGCGCAAATTCTAGCGCCGCAGACGATGCAAGCTCCATGGACTCGCAGAAAAAGAAAAAGCATAAAAAGCGCTCAAATATGCCAAAAAGTCTTACTGGTAACGAGCCGTGGCAGAAGGCGATGGATGATGCGATCGCGAAAAATAAGCTGATCCACGAGGAGCGCCTGCACCCGCTTAAAGACGCTAATCGCAGTGATGAGACGGTGCGTATTACACCGCTTGGCGGACTGGGCGAGATCGGCGCGAATATGACCGTTTTTGAGACCAATACGAGCGCGATCATCGTCGATGTGGGCATGAGCTTTCCCGAGGAGAGTATGCTTGGGGTCGATATTTTGATCCCCGATTTTGATTATGTCCGTAAGATAAAAAACAAGATCAAGGGCATAATTATCACGCACGCGCATGAGGATCATATCGGCGCGATGCCGTATTTTTTCAAAGAATTTCAATTCCCGATCTACGCCACGCCGCTTCCTTTGGGGATGATAAGCAATAAATTTGAAGAGCACGGCCTTAAAGCCGAGCGCAGCTACTTCCGCCCCGTGCAGAAGCGTCAGCTCTATCAGATCGGTGATTTTGAGGTCGAGTTTATCCACATAACGCACTCGATTATCGATGCAAGCGCGCTTGCGATCACGACGAAGGCGGGTACGATCATCCATACGGGCGATTTTAAGATCGATCACACGCCGATCGACGGCTATCCGACCGATCTGAACCGCCTTGCGTATTACGGCGATCGCGGCGTTATGCTTTTGATGAGCGATAGCACGAACTCGCACAAAGAGGGGATCACAAAGTCCGAAAGCTCGGTAGGAAAGACCTTTGATACGATATTTTCAAGCTGTAAGGGGCGCGTGATAATGAGCACCTTCAGCTCAAACATCCACCGCGTCTATCAGGCTATTGAGCGCGGCGTAAAATACGGCCGCAAGGTCTGCGTCATCGGACGAAGCATGGAACGAAATTTATTTACCGCGATGGAGCTCGGCTACGTAAATTTAGACAAAAAGATCTTTGTCGATGCCGATCAGGTCTCCAAATACCCCGATAATGAAGTTTTAATCGTTACTACCGGCTCGCAGGGCGAGACGATGAGCGCGCTGTACCGCATGGCGACGGACGAGCACAAATACATTAAAATCAAATCTACCGATCAGGTAATCATCAGCGCCAAGGCGATCCCCGGCAACGAAAGCAGCGTCTCGACTGTGCTTAACTACCTGCTAAAAAGCGGCGCAAAGGTCGCGTATCAGGACTTCAGCGAGATACACGTAAGCGGGCATGCCTCGATCGAGGAGCAAAAGCTTATGCTGCGCCTGATAAAACCGAAATTTTTTCTACCCGTGCACGGCGAATACAACCACATCGTAAAGCACAAAGAGACCGCGATGGAATGCGGTATCGAGGAGAAAAATATCTATCTGATGAACGACGGCGATCAGATGGAGGTTTGCGAAAAATATCTAAAGCGCGTCAAGACCGTCAAGACGGGCAAGGTGTTCATCGATAATCAGATCAACAAGCAGATCTCCGACGAGATCGTCAAGCACCGTCAAAATTTAGCTGATGCGGGTGTCGCGGTAATCATCGCGCAGATCGACAAAAACGAAAAGAGGCTCATCCAGACGCGCGTCATCACCTACGGGCTCGTCGCCGAGAACCAAACGGCGCACTTTACCAAAGAGATGCAGGGCATCATCGAGCAGTTTTTGGCAAATTTAAAAGATGAGTTTTTGCTCGATCACTGGGCGCTGGAGGGCAAGATCCGCCAGGCTGTGCGCAAGCATATCTTTAGAAAGATCAAAAAATATCCGACCATCGTGCCGGTGATCTATTTGATGTAAGCGCGGCTAAATTTAGCGTGCAAGGGCGGCTTTGATTTGCGGCAGGCAAGTGAAATTTTAATGGCGCCGGTTAGCGCTCGGGCGTGAAATTTTGCGACGTAAGTAGGCTTTGCAGCGTTGGAATTTCAAAGCGGCATTAGCAGGTCTTGCAGCGCGAAATTTTAAAGCGGCAAGTAAAATTTGAGCGTAAAATTTCGGCGTAAAGTAAAATTTAAAAAGCGTCTAGTAAGCCCGCGGCAAGCGGGCAGGGCGGCGCGCTATTTTGTAGATTAGAATTTTATGGCGCAAATTTCAAAGGCGTGAAATTTCGGCTAGCGCAAATTTAGGCGCGGCGTAAAGAGGCACAAAATGAAAGCAAATTTTAAAAAGAAGGTTTAATGAGTGAAATTTTAGATACGGCACGAGAGGTGCTAAAGCTCGAAGGAGCGGAGCTTTTGCGGCATGCGGATCTCATCGGCGGCGAAATTGAGCGAGCCGTAAATTTGATCCTTGCTTGCAAGGGCAAGGTAATCGTCACCGGCGTGGGCAAGAGCGGCCACATAGGCGTTAAGATCGCCGCGACGCTTGCCAGCACGGGTACGCCGTCGTTTTTCGTCCACCCTACCGAGGCACTGCACGGCGATCTGGGTATGATCGGTAAGGACGATATGGTGCTTGCGATCAGCTTTAGCGGCGAGAGCGAGGAGCTGGTTAGAATTTTACCTCATCTCAAACGCTTCGGCGTGAAGATCATCGCGATGGCGCGCGATAAAAACAGCTCGCTCGGTAAGGTTAGCGATGAGTTCATAAGCCTAAATATCGTCAAAGAGGCTTGCCCCCTAGGCGCCGCACCGACGGTTTCTACGACGCTAACACTTGCGTTAGGAGACGCGTTAGCGATCTGTTTGATGAGGCAGCGTAGATTCGGCAAGGAGGATTTTGCAAATTTTCACCCCGGCGGCAGCCTCGGCAAGCGGCTTTTCGTCAAAGTAAAAGACGTGATGCAAAGCAAAAATTTGCCCCTCACAAAGCGCGATGCCAGCCTAAAACAAGCTATCGACGTTATGACGCACGGAAAGCTCGGCACCGTTTTATTAGTGAACGAAAAGGGCGCGCTCGAGGCGATCCTAAGCGACGGCGATCTGCGCCGCGCACTGATGCGAGAGGATTTTGACATCAATGACAGCGCGCTGAAATATGCCACCAAAAATCCTAAAATGCTGGACGATAAAAATATGCTCGCAATAGATGCGCTAAATTTGATCGAGCAATTCAAAATCCAAGTCCTGCCCGTGGTCGAAAATGGCGTGCCTGTGGGGATCTTACATATTCACGATCTAACGAGCCTGGGGCTGAAATAATGCAAAAGATGCGTCTGAATAAATTTATCTCCCATAACACTGCCTACTCACGCCGTGAGGCTGACGAGCTGATCAAGCAGGGTAAGGTTAGCATTAACGGTCGCGTCGTTAGCGATTTTATAGAGGTTAGCGGCGAGGAGAAGATCCGCATCGGCTCGCGCCTTGTCAAGCCCAAGACGGAATTTACGATGATCGTTTATAACAAACGCAAAGGCGAGTTAGTTACTAAAAAGGACGATCGCGGCAGGCGGACGATTTACGATAGCTTGCCGGAGGGATTTAGTAGATTTGTTAGCGTAGGGCGTTTGGATTTTGCAAGCGAGGGGCTTTTGCTGCTAACCGATGCGCCCGCGATCGCTACGGCGCTGATGAACAGCGACATCGAGCGAGAGTACTATCTAAAGGTAAAGGGCGAGGTGAAGGACGAGGTCGTAACGGCGATCCGCGAGGGCTTTTTCGCCGCAGATGCGAGCAAAGGCGCGCACGCTAAAAGCAAGATCAAATCGATGGAATTTAAACCCTTTTTGGGCTACCGTATAATGCCTAGTAGCGGCGGTTATACGAAAATAAAAGCGATCATTAACGAGGGGCAAAATCGCGAGCTGCGTAGATTTTTCGGCTATTTCGATCTGGATGTCGTGGAGCTTAAGCGCACGGCATTCGGCAGAATGACGCTTGGAACGCTAAAGCCTGGCAAATGGCGCTATTTTGATCAGGGCGAATACGAAGACCTACGTGATTTTTTGAAAGAAAACAAAATCCGCTATTAAATTTAAGAAAAGAGGCGAAATGAGCTCAAAAACAAACGCCGCACGCGTACTGGACGGTCTGAAAATC
Source organism: uncultured Campylobacter sp. (assembly GCA_963527265.1). Classification (GTDB taxonomy): domain Bacteria; phylum Campylobacterota; class Campylobacteria; order Campylobacterales; family Campylobacteraceae; genus Campylobacter_B. Next base: position 5,614 of record CAURQQ010000035.1, read on the forward strand.
CCTTATGAGATTAAAGAATACGCGGTTGATCCTTTAAATTTAGATGCGGTACACGTGGCAAACAGCGTGAGCGAGCCGATCGAGCGGGTCTATAAAACGATAGTTTGCACGGCGGATCACGAATATGTCGTAGCCTGCCTGCAAGGCGATCTAAATCTCGATCTCAAGGCGCTCGCGCACATCTGCGGTGCGAAGCGGTGCGAGCTGATGGATTTGAAGGATTTGCAAAAAGTCACGGGCTACATCAGGGGCGGCTGCTCGCCGCTTGGAATGAAAAAGCACTTTCGCACCTTCATCGATGAAAAGGCGCTAACGCAGGAGAAAATTTACGTTAGCGCGGGCGTACGCGGAAAACAGATCGCTCTTGCGCCGAAGGACCTTGCAACTGCCACTGAAGCGCAAATTTGCAAAATTATTCACGACTAACGCGGCGTTGCTTTTGCTGCCGTTTGCGTAAGTAACGCCGGTAGCGAGCTAGCTAAAATTTACACTGCGAGATTTAGACTTTTAAAATTTGGCGTTGCGCCGCTTGTTAAAACAATGTCCTGTACGGCAAGAAAATACAAATCAAATTAATTTCGTAAAATTTTATTGTTAAAATTCTAAGTACCGTGCGCCGAAAAATATCTCAAACGAGATGACGAGCACGCGGGGGGGGGCAAAGCAAGTCTATTTTAAGGACATGCTCCTTGTGCGCGATCTGTTTTGCTTGCTATAAATTTAGCCTTTCGGCGCTCGGCATTTTTGCGATGAAATTTTAAAATTTCATCGCAAATTTTCTATGTCTTGCGCCTATTTTTTGAAAAGCTCAGATACGTTCGGGGCTTGCTTTTCTTGCTCGCTAGCGGCAAAAAATTCCGCTTTAGCGAAGTTGAAAACGCTGGCGATGATGTTAGTAGGAAACATCTCGCAAGCGTTATTATAGACCGTAACGGCGCCGTTATAAGCGCGGCGTGCGGCGCTGATCTGCTCCTCGCACTCGCCTAACGCGTTTTGTAGCTTGGCAAAGGATTCGTTAGCCTTGAGATTCGGATACGCTTCTACCGCAATGCGGATCTGCCCCAAAAGAGCCGAAATTTCGCTATTTAGCTTAAATTTATCCGCGTTAGAAGCCGCGTTGATCGCTTGCGAGCGAAGTTCGCTAACGCGCGTTAGCACGGCGTTTTCGTGGCTCATATATTCGCGCGTGGCGCTAACTAAATTTGGGATGAGGTCGTAGCGCTTTTTAAGCTGTGTATCGACGGTGGAAGCGATGTTTCGCACCTGGTTGCGCTTGGCGATGAACGAGTTATAAACGCCTACTAACGCCAAAACTAACAAAACTATGACGACTAATAAAATCAAAGCCGCATTCATTTTCTCTCCTTTTAAAGTGTTTCAATTAAAAATAAGAATATTTAGCTATACTTACCATTTCTTTTCGCGTGTCAAGGTAGCTCAGCTGGTTAGAGCGCTGGTCTCATAAGCCGGAGGTCGAGAGTTCAAGTCTCTCTCTTGACACCATCTTTAATCCCTTTAAGAGCCGCAACGGCGCCCCAAAAAGTTCGAGATTATATCTTACTTATACTTGAAAAATAATGAAAATTGGCAAAAGTATAAAATTTACCTTCGGGCAAATGTGAGTTTTTTTGAATTTGTTGCTCCGTCTCTAAAAGATAAATTTACGCAAAGTATCTTTACCTACGAGCCTTTAAGATATTTTGGCAAAAGTTTTTTATTCGAGTCTCTTTCGCGTTTTCACATCGGTAATCCGTATCAGCATAACCTATCACATTCCGCACAAATTCACACTATTTAGATAAAATTTTGATATAATCTCCCGCTTTAAAAGCTAAAATTCAAAGGAAACATATGAAATTTATTTCTCACAAAATTTTAAAAAGCGCGGTTTTGCTGGCGGCATTGGGATCTTTTGCGACTTGCGGCGCCGAGATGCAACAGTCTAACGGCTACGCCATAAGCGGCGCGGCGCTATCAGCAATAGAGGAGGACAATAGAGCGAAAGAAAATTATCTGGTCATTGACGTCAGAGGCGCGGATGAGTACGCCACAGGACACATAAAACACGCGATCAACATCCCGCTTGAGCAGCTGGAAAGCAGACTGGACGAGATAAACGCCTACAAGAATAGAAACGTCGTGCTTTATTGCAACACCGGCAACCGCAGCGGCAAGGCGCTTGATCTGCTCAAACAAAAGGGCTTCAATGTACTTATGAATGCGCCCGGAGTGAAGCAGTATGACTATGAGCTGTATAAGGTCGGCAGCATAAATGCGGAAGGGTTTTTGAAAATAGCGAATAATCCGAACGTGCTGATCATCGACGCTAGGCAGAAGCAGGACTACGACGCGGGGCATATGAAGGGCGCGATAAATATTCCTGATGGCGAGCCTTTAGAAAATTACAAGGATGTGCTTGAGGCCAATAAATACAAAAAGATGATCACACACTGTTACAGCGGCAACCGCAGCGCCAAGCTCGCCAAAGCCCTAAACGAGCGAGGCTACAACGTCACAAATCTACTCGACGGCACGAAAGAGTATAATTACGAGCTGGTGAAATAGAATTTTATGATTTATTTCGCAGCATGAAATGCGAAATTTAACTTCGTGTGCGGCGCGTAAATTTAGGCGCCGCAAGCTCGCGAGCTTTTTGATAGAACTTTCGTGCCGTATTTGGCGATGCTTTATCGCGAGCAAAATTCTGCACCAAAATTCTATGCACAGAATTTTACTTTGGAATGCCGATCTTGGAATTTTGCGGTGCAAAATTCCAAGCGGCGGAATTTCTTCAAGATATTTCAAATGTCATTAAATTTTACTATTTGGCATGCACAAACACTACCCAAAATATGGCAATAAGCTTTAGTTGGAATTTGAGCTGCGAATTCTTGATTAAATTTATTCGGATTAATAAAAATAAATCCCGCAAAATGATAAAATACTACTTTGAGTAAATTTGAAACGGTATTTTACGGGAGGGATCATGAAATTTAAAGATTTTAAAGCTGCAAACTGCGCTAACTACGACTTTTTCACCGCCGAAGAGCTAAGCCATAAAGAATTTATTAGACTAAGTTTCGGCGAGTTTGCCCGCAAAAATCCAAACTCGAGCTGGGCGCTTAGCATCGACGATAGGAGCTTTGATTCGTTTCCGAATTTTACTCAAAAGCATCCAATTTGCCTATCCGATCTAAATTTTAAAGATAGCATCTTTCAGTTTAGGATCTGCTCCGAAAACAGCGTCCAAAGCCTAGGACACCGCATTTTCACCTGCCTAGACGGTATCCACAAAGACTTTGTCGCAAGCGAGATCAAACAAACCGACGAAGTGATGATGAAGCTAAAGACGGGCGTTTTAAAGGACTTTACCTGCGTCTCGAAGTGCGGCTGGTGGATAACTGACGTCTGGCGCGATATGTATCCGGTGACGGATGAGAGCGAGAGCGAAAATTTCGTCGCGGATATGCTTGGTAGCGAATTTTCGGTGCAAATGCGGCTCATAAACGAGCGACTTTTGAGCGCGCAAAATAGCGGCGAGCTTGACGGGCTCATCGCCGAGCTAAGGATGCAGGAGTAAGTAAATTTTTAAAATTTTGCCCGCGCTTTGTCATTGACGTGGCGAGCGAGCTAGAGTATTTTTGCGGATAAATTTTAAATTTACCCTCTTAAATTTATCCTAGTTTGCCGTTTGTCGCACAGCTATTTGCAGGGTACGGCGTGAGTCCATAGTCTGCGGCTTCGACGTTCCAAAAGTCCAAATTTGCGCTACGCGATACGATATACTCAAAACCCTTTTGATTCAACTCGATCAAAATTTCAAATTCATTGCCGTTTTTACAGACGATACTTTCAAAAAAGTGCGAAAAACAGGCGATCTTCGCGTTTTCTTTCTGCATCGATTGATTTAGCATGAGCTCCATGTTGCTTAGAATTTTAAACACCGTCTGGCTTGTCTCAAACCTGCCGAAGCGCGCATAATACTTCGCTAAATTTTGCTCGTTTAGCGTAACGGCTTTGGTGCAGTTTTGCGTTATCTGCTCGTATATCACGCCGAAAAGCTCAATCGACGCGTTTTGATTATCTATCGCCTTGTTTTCGTGGTTTTCGATGACAATAAAGCCGTCTTTTATGCAAAATTTCTCGTTTTTATAGTAAAAGCTCACTCTTGCGATCTCTTGCTCGAAGCGCTTTTTATAAGTGAAAGGTAGATACGTTGTAACGCCCATTTTATCGATGATAGCAGAGCTTTTGACGCCGCCGTCCAGCTCGTGCTGCATGAAGTAGCGGATGAAGCTGCCCTGTTCAATATCAAAGCTATTTAAATACTCGATCTTGTCCAGATACGCGCAGCGGTAGAGCCGCACAAACTCGGAATTTAGCGAGATATTGATCTCGTCGGGGATGTCGCTGTATTTTTCGGTCACGGGTGCGTCGATGCGCTCTATGATATTCATCTGTTTTTCAACTTTATCTTTTACGAAAATAGTTATTTTTACTTGTTGCATCTCATAAAAGCGCTTTATAGTCTCGGTCGCGCTTTTGGTGATGTCAGTTTTAAATTTTTTCGCGAGCTCCGATTTTTTAAGCGTCAAAGAAAAATCGCCGTTTTTTAGCTTATTCTGCGAATACAGAAGATAAAGCAACTCTTCATAAATCATCAAATGCGAGTAGGTCAAAAAGGTATTATCCACGACTATGACATAGTAGCAGCGCGTTACGGAGTATCTTTTGTTGTCTCTTAGAAAGTCGTTGTAAATTTTTAGCTTGCTCGCATTTTTCGATACCTTAAATACGTCGTAAGATTCTAAAAATATATTTTCCATATTTCGCCTTAGGTTAAAATTCTGTTGAAATATTACACAATATTTGTTTAAGTTGTTTTAAATTTTATCTTAAGGATAAAAAATATTAGCGAGTAAAATAATTTGTAAAATTTCAATAATATCTTTAATATTCACTTAAATATAATAAAATAATTTATAAAAATAGATTTTTAGTATGAGAATTTTATATAAAAAAATTTAATATGAATAAAAAAATCTATTTTTTAAACTAGAATTAATAAATAAAATTATATTATTTCTTTAAGAATAAGCATGCTTAGGATTAAATTTTATTAGGAAAGGACGGTTTGAAATGGAATTTCTTATTTTGACGCTATTTTTGATCAGCGGGCTTATATTATATTTTAAGCCGCAGAGGAAAAATTTAGCTACGGGCTGCGCGGCGGTAGGCTGCGTGATACTGATCGCGCTCGAGTTTTACGTAAATTTATGGGTCGTCGTGCCGGTAGGCAACTTTTAGGAGGGCGATATGCAAAATTTAGAACAAAATCAAATTCCCGCCGCTGAGCGAGGATTTTTCAATCTAATGTCGCTAGCCATCATCGCCCTCGTGGCGCTTCCGGTCGGTATAGCCTGTTTGGTACTGGGCTTTGGCATGGGAGATAGCCCGTGCGTGATGTGCTGGGCGGAGAGGATCACGATGATCGCTATCAGTCTTATCGCGCTTTTTATCCTTAGATACGGTCTAAGACCCGGCTACGTCGCAGCGCTTTTACTGATGGCTTGCTGGGGGATGTTTAACGGCTTTATCCACTACAGCCTTGACGGTACGTTCGGCGGCTACCTTGACATAAAGCAGGGCTTCGGACTTGAAATTTTAGGTGCACACACGCAGCTTTGGGTCATCGTTGTGGATTTTTGCGTAATCGCGTTTTTGGCGGTCATATTTTTATGTAGCAAAAATTTGGGCGAGATAATGAAAAAGAGCACGAGCGGCGAATACGGCGAGTTTTTGCGCTACTTGCCTCTAGGCAAGATCGCAAATTTAATCTTCATCGTCATCATCGCCGCAAACTGCGCGCAGGCCTTCATCGTCTCAGGCCCGCCGCCGTATCTAGGCTCTAGCACGCCGGCTAGACTAAGTCTTGATCCTGCAAAATGGTTTTGGGAGAAAGATCACTGGCAAAGCGCGCTTGATTTTAGATTTGATTGGAATCCGGAGCTTCCGGATCTGCCAAACTAAGGAGCAAAAAGATGAAAAAGCTGATGATTTTTACGGCGTTAGCGGCTCTGGCGTTTGGGTTTGAGTTTAATCTCGATAGTAAAGCGGGCGCGCTTGAGGGCGTGAAAGAGCTCGGTACGCCGAGTGCGGAAGTGAGCTTAAGCTTACAAAACGATGCGCCCATTACGGGGGCGGACTACGACGCAGATAAAAAGCAGTTTGCACTGGTTTCTAAAAATAACGAATTTTATATTGCGGACGAAAATTTAAAGCCGCTTAGATACGGCAAGCACGATCGCCACTTTATAATGGAGATGGAAGCGACCGTGGGTGCAGCGTGGTACAAAAACGAGCTCGGCATGATAAGTTTTAATAAAACCTTCGTCTTTTATGAGCCTGCGGACGGACTTAGTGCAGAGGAGCAAAACAGCCAGTGGAGGCACTTAACCGAGGGCTGGGATAAATGGAAGCTAAACGATCTTGGCAACAAAGGGCGCTTCTCCACGCTTCGAGCAAAGCAACAATATATCCTCGGCTGGGATTACGACGCGGCTGCGAATAAATTTATCGTTGCGTCCGTGCCTAACGACGTGAGGGATTATTGGAGCGTGGCGGTGTTTGACGGCGACGATAAGATGATTTTGGAGGAATTTATTCCGCAAATCGGCTCAAATTTAAAGCTAAAAGAGAGCAGGAGCCTAGGCGAATACTACGTCACGGGCATCGACGCTCAGCCTGACGCCGTTTATCTTTTGAGTAAAAATTTCTCGACCATTTTAAAGCTAAATTTGCAAACTCATAAGATTGAGGATGCATATAGCTTTAGCGGAGCGGCAAACGCAAGAGCGCTTGTGGTGAAAGACGGCAAATTTTATGTTTTTTCGCGCGAAGGCAAAGAAAATAAGGTTTTCATATACGATATGAAATAAAGCCCACATTTAAGGAGAAGAGATGCAAAGACGTTCTTTCTTAAAAGGCGCGGGAGCGGCTCTGGCTACGGCGGGAGCCTCTCCAAGCCTATTTGGTATGGAGCAGTTTGAGGTGGATTTTAAGCCGAAATCCTATAAAAACGAGCAGGGCGTAGAGTATCACTATCTCACCTGTCCTAGAAACTGCCGCGACGCCTGTTCGATGATCGCAGAGATCAAAGACGGTAAGATGGTCAGCATCAAGGGCGATCCGAAGCACCCTCTAACGCAAGGCACGGTCTGCGTCAAAGGTCATACCTACGCGATGCATCTATACAACGCCGATCGCATAATGTATCCGATGAAACGCGTCGGTAGAAAGTGCGAGGGTAAATGGGAGCGCATCAGTTGGGATCAAGCGCTAAAAGAGATAGCCGCGAAGCTCACCGAGATCAAGGCAAAATACGGCGGCGAGGCGCTGACGGAATTTGTCTATTCGGGCAACGAAGGGCATATCTCAAAGACGATCGCGCCTGGAAATTTCTTTGAAAAATACGGCGCTACGAGGCTTGTGCGCAACCCGTGCGACTGGCCGCGCTATGCGGGCACGCCGAGCGTTATCGGCACGGACTTTTCAAAAGACGCGCTGGAAGTGGATGAGAGCGATATGTATATCAGCTGGGGCTCAAACGAAGCCTATACGGCGGTGCACTGGATTAGATTTGCCCACCGCGTCAAAAAGCGAGGCGGCAAGATTATCGTCATAAATACGATCAGAATTCCGCTCGCAAATCAAGCCGATATGTTTATCCAGCTAAAGCCTTCAAGCGATCCGGCATTTTGTCTAGCGGTGTGTAAATTTTTGATAGAAGAAGATCTATATGATCATGAATTCGTAGAAAAATATACAACCGGCTTTGAAGATCTAGTACATGAGTGCTCACTCTACACTTACGGCGAACTATCTGAAATGTGTGGAGCAAGCGTGGATCAGATCAAAGTCTTTGCTAGAGAATACGCTCACGCAAAAGCACCGGCTATCATGCACGGCGACGGCGGACAAAGGCACTTTAACGGCGCAAGGCTGGTGCGTGCGGTTACTTTCTTGCCGGTACTTACGGGCTGCCTTACAAAACTTGGCGGTGGATTATTCTGGGCTTACGTGCATGTAAAGGGCTGCTTTAACTTCGATAACTGCATGCCTGATCTTTCGCCGAAAGACGCAGATGGCAAAAAGATAGAGCGCCAGCAAATAAGCTATATAGAATTCGGCAAAGGTATCCAAAGGGAAAATCCGACCTATCTAGGTAAGCCGATAAATACGGTCATTCGCGCCTGTATCAACTACAACTCAAATTTAATGGTAACGGCGCCGAATACAAATTTAATCAAAAAACGCGTGATGGACGACGACTTTTTCCTAGTAGTCATCGATCCTTACGATACCGACACCTGCGATTACGCTGACTACGTATTGCCGGGCGTTACCTTTATGGAGAGCGAAGATATTCAAAACGATCAAATTTCGGGCTACGTCTGTTACAACGCCCAAAGCGTCAAGCCGCTGGGCGAAGCCAAGACGAATTTGGAATTTTTTAACGCTCTAGCCAAGGCGATGGGATATAAAGAGGAGTGCTTTGATTGGGATAGCGAGACGGTTTGCAGGAGGTTTTTGGATACGGAATTTGCTAAAAAGCAAAATATCACCTACGAAAAGCTAAAGAGCGTAGGCTGGATTAAGCCGTTTAGAACGCCCGAGACGATGAAGGATCAGTTTCCTTACTACCCTTATGCGCCGAAGGACAAGCTGGTATTCGGCACTAAAAGCGGCAAGTGCGAGCTCTACTCCGAAGCTTTCAAGGACGCAGGCTATCACCCGGTAATCGATCTTGACGACGATTGGGATTACTACGAAAGGCATAAAAATTTCGGCAAAGATTATTTGAAAAAATATCCGCTTTATTTCATGACGCCGGGTACGCAGCTTCAGGATAACTCGAACTGGGGCAATATGCCTTACATCCTAAAACGCGTCATCGTAAAGGGCAACGCCGAGCTATTTATGACGCGCGAGGATATGCTGGCGCGCGGCATCAAAGAGGGCGACACGGTTGAAGCCACAAATGAAAAGGGAACGGCGATATTTACGGCGGTTGAAACCAATCAGATGCAGCCGGGCATCGTCTATGCATGGAACAATATCTGGGTTAAGGTTACCAAGTCTCGCACGGGAGCAAATATCCTTTGCTCGGACGGAGTGAGTGATTTAGGCAACGGATCGACCTATACTGCAAGCTTTTGTGAAGTAAAAAAAGCTGCAAAACAGGAGGCATAAAATGAAACGAAAACAAGGATTTTTATTTGATTATAACTTTTGTATAGGTTGTAAGGCGTGCGAAATTTCATGTCAGGTCTATCATAACCAAGACCCTGACATCAACTGGCGCCATGTTGATATGATGCTTATTCATGAAGACGAGATTGAAAAGGAAATTTTCATATCGCACTCATGCCATCACTGCGAAGAGCCTGCATGTATGGACGTTTGCCCCGTAGGAGCCTACATTAAGCTCGAAAACGGCATAGTTCAGCCGCTGCACGATAAATGTATCGGTTGCGGATACTGTATCGTAGCCTGTCCTTACGGCTCGATAACCAAGGGTAAAGACGGTAAAGCGCAAAAATGCAATCTCTGCGCCGAGAAGCTCGAGCGCGGCGAGGAGCCTGCGTGCGTAGCGGGCTGTCCTTGCGACGTGCTAAAGCTAGTTGATAGCGATGTGAGCGATAGTGCGGGAATGGAGAAAGAGATGCCGGGCTTTAAGCGCTTTTTTACTAAGCCGAACATCCGCTTCTATCCTCGTATGAAGCGCAACGAGTTTATCCACTAAGGATCAAAAGATGCGTAATTTAAAGCAGAGCCTTTGCGTCGAGGACTTTTTGAGGCAGGTATTTTTGGTGCCTCTTACCGGTGAAAATTTGAACGAGCTTTTAAATTTGACGCAGGATTTTGCGCCTAATCTTAAAGAGCATAAATTTATCCTCGAATTTGTCAAATGCAAAAGCGAGCCAAGCTTAATAGATGAAATTCGCTACGAATTCAATAGGCTCTTCGTAGGCCCTAAGCGCCCCAAAGCCGAGCCTTACGAGTCGGTGTATTTCGACTATCAAACGATGTTTGGGGCAAAGACGATGCAGGTGCGAAGCTTTTATGAAAGCTCGGGACTAAAACTCGAGGATGCGCAGCTCGATAAATTTCCCGACGATTTCATCGGGTACGAGCTGCAATATCTTTATTTTCTAAGTTTTAGCGCGCTAAAGGCGGAGGATGAGGCTAAATTTAACGAAATTTTGCGTAAAAAGGCGGAATTTATCGCCGCTCATCCGTCGCAGTGGTTTTGCAAATTTGCCGCTCGTTGCGACGAGCACGCAAATTTAAACCTTTGGAAGAGTTTCGGGAGCTTTTTAAATCTCTACCTAAATAGAGAGATGGATGCGCTGAAAAGTGCGCTAAAAGATCCTGAAATTTTTAAAAATTTAAAGGAATGACGATGGTACAGACGACTTGGGGATGGCTCATAGTCATCTATCTGTTTTTAGGCGGTCTAGGCGCCGGGGCGTTTTTGTGCTCGGCTTTGGCTTACAAAGGCTTTTTGGGCTCATTAAACGAGAGGTTTTATAAATTCGGTTTTCTGCTCGCACCAGTTGCGGTAATAGTAGGAACCGCACTTTTGCTGTTTGACTTGGCGCCGAGCGCCGCGATAAATCCTCTTAAAATTTTACAGCTCTACACGCGCCCGGTTTCGATGATGAGCATAGGCACATACCTACTTACGTTTTTTATCGTAATTAGCGTTTTGGTGCTTTTGCAGATCAAAAAGAGCGGTAAAATTTGCGATATGATGCTCATGCTCGGAGCTATTTTGGCGCTTGGAGTGATGGGATATACGGGGCTACTGCTTTACGTCGTAAAGGCGATCCCGCTTTGGGCTAGCGTGTGGCTACCGATTTTATTTACGATCTCCGCGATCTCTACGGGGCTTAGTGCAAATGCCGCCGCTACGCTAAATGCAGGGCACGGGCTAAGCCACTGCGCGCATAAATTTCACGTCGTATTAGTCGCACTTGAGATTGTTGCGGTGTTAGCGCTATTTGCGAGCGTGAGGAGCGAGGCTGCGGGTATGGCGAGCGTAACCAAGATAGTCAGCGGCTCGCTTGCGCCGATGTTTTGGATAGGCTTTGTTATTTTGGGGCTTGCACTACCGCTGCTAGGCGGAAGTAAATTTATGCTTCGCAGCTGCAGCGTGAATGCAGACGGCAGCGTCTGCGTTAACGGCGGCGAGGAGGTAAAAAGCTGCGTCTATAACGAATACGGCGTGCTTATAGGCGGCTTTTGCCTAAGAGCGTTTATCGTGCTCGGCGCGGTTTATATATTTTAACTCCTCCTTTCTGATACCGGTCGGGCACCCGCCCGACCTTTTTATAATCCTATCAGCTTTACTGTTTTACTAAAGCGTAAAGGGCGATTTTTGTGTTTTTCAATATTGCCTGATTTCAATAATTTTTCTATTGCATTTTTTACAAGTTTTGAAGGCTCATTTATATCTTTTGATATCTCGTCTATCGTCATTTTTTTACCATTGATTAATTTTAAAATTTTTTCTTCTATTGTTTCATCAGTAGTCAGATCTTTTTGCTTATAATCCAATAAATACTCTATATCATTTAAATTTGGCAATTCAATCCCGCCCATAGCAAGCAATTTAGAATTTCCAGCCATTGCATCATCATTCTTTTTTACAAAAAGATCCGTCCATTTATTTTTTAAATTTTCTTTTGCACCCTCCCATGTTCCACCTTTTAAGCCGGAGTGGATTACCACGGAGCTTTTTGCCAATACATAGATGTATTTGTTTCTTCCCATGGCATTGCCTGCATTAAATTTTGCATCTGGATAATACGGGCTTATAAGAGTTAAATTATTATTTTGTATAGCTTCTCTATATTTTTTAGATAAGACTTTTTGCGCTAACGTGTCCGAAACGATTCCAATAGTAGTACCATCAGCCTCAATAGAGCCAAACATCGAAGATTCATCTATTCCTCTTGCTCCTCCAGAGACTACACTATATCCGCACAAAGCAATTTTTTTTCCAAGCTGAAATGCAAATTCCAAATCATCTATTGAAGCATCTCGCGATCCAACAATGGCAATACTTTTAGTATTTAATATCTTCTTGTCTCCAGCGCCATATAAAATAGGCGGAGATTTTTGCCCCAACTTCCTTTTAAGTACTATTGGGTATTCTTCGTCTGCTCTCGTTATAACCCATATTCCGAAATTTTGCCATTTTTGCAATGATAATGCCATAGCATTTCCTCTATCAAGCAAAGATAAAATTCTATCTTGTATAATTTTCGAGCCTTCGTATTCTTTCAAAATATCAATATTATTTGTTGCTAAAAGATCTGCTGGCGTCATATTGTATTTTAAAAGCCAGGTCGCTAAATTAGAGTATTCGGTTATAGTAAGAGGTTTATCGTTTTTATTAAAGTAGGCCGTAAGCAGTATGATTGCCTGAGAATTTAAGCTTAGTTGTTTCATTATAATTTTCCTGTTGTTGAAAGCGCAGCAGGAAATACATTCCCGCAGCCTTTTTGTTTTAAGAGCATGGCAGCTACTGTTATAGTCCACCCGGAGTCGATAATATCGTCTATTAACAATACTGGTTTATTTGGAATACCATTACCTACTTCAAAAACACCATCGAGATTTTTTGCCTGATGATAGGAGTTGTTCATCATTTTTTGAGCTTGATTTGGTTTTATTTTTTTTATAGCTTGTATGAAAGGTAAATTTAGTTTATTGGCAACCTTTTGTGCAAATTCTGGAACCAAAACTGGATGCTTTAGTGATGGAATGCATGTAACCCAAGAAAAGTTTTGATTCCAATCATGAACCATTTCAACAAATGCATTAACTAACTCATCTGAAAATTTTCCGTTATGCTTATTTTCAGCAACAATTCTTCCCCAGCCTGCGTCTTCCCATCTGGACAAAATACGCCCATTTTCTGCTCTTAATACTTCGGGAATTTTTCCTCTTATTCCATAAGTGCTTAATGCGTCAGTTCTTACTTGTTTTTTAGGAGTAAAATCTATATATTTTTTTCTTAAAAATTCTGCTGCCTTTAAACCTATATCAGTAGAAAAATCACTACCTATCGGCTGTAAACAGTTGGCGCATTTTCCACATTTTTGAGGACTTGGATCATTTAGTGCTTTTTGCAAAAACGACATTAAGCACTCTTCGGTGTCTAAATATTTTTGAATTTCATCCCATTCCGAGTGTCTTATTTCTAAAATTTTATTAATTTTTTCTTCATCATAAAAATACTTATTTAGTGTCCTAAACCATTTTGAATTTCTTTTTATCACTGGCGACATTGGTTCGACACTAAGATATTTTAGAGTTTTTTCGACTTCGCCTTGAGTAAGATTGAGTTCCTTTTGGATTTCAACTATAGATAAACCCATGCTGCTTCTTTCCAAACATTCTAATATCAAATCAATATTTTCCTTGGTTGGAAAAGATGATCTTCTGAAAAAATCATGTATATCATCATCTTCGTGTCCGCTTAATAAGATCCCATATGCATTGTCAATCCCTCTACCTGCACGACCTACTTGTTGGTAATAGCCGATAATAGACCCTGGCGCTTGATAGTGTATTACAAACCCTATATCGCTCTTATCAAAGCCCATTCCAAGTGCCGATGTGGCCACTAGAACTTTTACATTATTATTAATAAGTTGATCTTCTAAAAACTCCCTATAGGCATCGCTAGTTTCAAATTTATCATTGGTAACATCACTAAAATAAGGACTTGCTGATATATTATTCTCATTAAGCCAGTCTGAAACGATCTTTGCATCTCTTTGAGTCAAAACATATACTATACCAGAACCTTTAAATAAAGGAATATATTTTGCAAGCCAAGCTAACCTATAAGACGGATGTGGTAGTCTTATATTGTGCAGGCTAAGACTCTCTCTTTTTAAATCACCCCTCATTATTAAAATACCGTTAATTTGACTTTTGATATCTTCAATAACCCTGTCATTTGCAGTAGCGGTTGTGGCTAGAATGGGAGTATTTTCAGGAATTTGCTTTAGTATATTTACAATTCTTTTATAGTCTGGTCTAAAATCGTGGCCCCAGTCGCTAATACAATGTGCTTCATCAATAACAAACAATCCAATATTTCCTGAAATTGGCTCTAAAATATTTTGCATAAAATCTTCGTTAGCTAGTCTTTCTGGAGAAATAAGGAGTGCATCTACCTTATCGCTTAAAATGCTACTTTTTACCTCATTCCAGTGGTCTATATTTGATGAATTTATTGTTGCAATATTGAGCCCCAATTTCTTTGCTGACTCTATCTGATTTCTCATTAGCGCTAGCAGTGGAGATATGATTATAGTTAATCCATAACCACATTGCCTTAAAAATTTTGTGGAAATAAAATATACAATACTTTTTCCCCATCCTGTTTTTTGTACAACCAAAACTTTTTTTCTTTTGTTAACAACGGCATCAATAGCTTCATATTGACCTTCTCTAAAAGAGATATTTTTATTTAACAAAGACTTTCTTAAAAATTCTAATGCCATATTTTTAGTTAATACATCCATGTCAACTATCCTTCTGGTAAATTTTTATAATAGACTAAAATTGATATTATTGTAGTAAAACGCCCAAAAAATTTATATACAAACGCCCATTTGCTATGTAAAATTTTCCCTTTTTATAGCTTTAATTTCGCTTAATTTTAGTCTTATGAAATAAAAGCTGCATATAATTCACCTCTCGAAAATAAAAATTTTATTCACGCCGTTTTCTCTAGACGCGACGTAAAATTTTCCATCCTTGACAGCTAGCGCATGCGCGTCGCTCGCGCCTTCAAAGCTATAAATCTCCACGATCTTTCTGCTGCGCGGATCAAGCTTTAGGATGCTTGAGTATTGCTTCGAGAGTAGATAAACAAACTCGCCTTGCGCATCCATACCCGTGATATAGTAGTCGTTTATGTCCCTGCCGTCTTTTACGCCGAGAGCCTCATCGAAGCTCGGCACGAACTCGCTCGAGAGTAGATTGTCGGCGTCGCTAAAGCTCGCCACGCTCCAGCTTTGCTTTATGTTATCTGGCACGCTAGCGACAAAAAACTCGCCGTAGAAATCCGAGTGATCCCACGAGAGGATGAACTGCTGCTTAGCGCGCACGGTGGAGTAGCGGTCCTTGAAATCGAGCGTGAAATTTTCATATCCGTCGTGCAGATAGCGCCACGCCTTGTTTACTTCCTCTTTGCTTTGGTTCGGTGCGGGCTTGAAAAACTCATAGGTTTTATTATAGCTCATGAGCCCTACCGAGCCTTTAAAAAAGCTCGCTGCGACGGTTTCTTCCATCTGCATTATCCAATCGGGCGTGCTTCGTAGATAGTTTTTTACGGTTTTTAGCTCGCCGTCCATTTCGTAGAGCTCGAATTTTAGCGTACC
>CAURQQ010000036.1:0-19852 GCA_963527265.1 uncultured Campylobacter sp.
GCGATGTGAGGCGTGATGATGACGTTGCGGCGATTTTTCACGCGCAGCAGCGGATGATCCGCCCTCATCGGCTCTGTTTGAAGCACGTCGAGCGCTACGCGCAGGCCTCGCTCGTCCACGGCGCGAGCCAGCGCCTCCTCGTCCACGATGCCGCCGCGGCCGAAATTCATCAAGATCGCCCCCTCTTTCATCTTTGCAAGCTCCGCTTCGCCGATCAATCCCGACGTTTTTTCATTTAGCGGAGCGTGGATTGAGACGATGTCGCAAGCTCTCAAAAGCGCGTCCAGGCTCACTCTGGCAAACTCGCCGTTGTCGTTCGCGCCGCTAGTGGAGTAGTATCTTACGTTCGCGCCGAACGCGGCGGCGATGCGGGCGAGCTTTACGCCGATCTGTCCAAGCCCGATGACGCCGAATTCTTTGCCGTAAATTTCGCTAATCGGCGCGTCAATGTGGGTGAAAATTTCGCTCTCGCACCATTTGCCGCTGCTGCCGTAATCCGCGTAGTATCCGAGCGCATTGGTTAGCGCGAACAGCGACGCGAAGGTCTGCTGCACGACGCTGTTCGTCGAATAGCCCGCTACGTTTTTTACTGCGATGCCGCGAGCCTGCGCGGCCTGCATGTCGATGTTGTTTGTGCCCGTGGCGCTGACGCAGATCAGTTTAAGCGCGGTTTGCGCCATGATCTCATCCGTGATTAGGACTTTGTTGGTTATGACGACGTCCGCACCGGCTAGGCGCTGCGCGGTTTGCGCGGGCTCGGTCATCTCATGGCTAGTAAACTCGCCCAAGCTCGCAATTTCGCTAAGATCGGCATCGCCTCCCAGCGTCGCGGCATCCAAACATACGATCTTCATATTTCCCCCTTTGCATTTTAAAATTTTAAGCCGTAGCCGCGCAGTTAAATTTAGCCGTCAAATTTCGTCGCGCGATCGGAAGCGCGGCACTTAAACGGTAAATTTTAACTTCACGAAATTTAACTATTGCGGAAATTTCTCACAAAATTTTACTATTGCGAATTCCGCTCTTGCTGAAATTTAATGCTCGCAGCGCACGGGGCGTTAAATTTTAAAATTCCAATTCATGTCAAAGCGAGCGGTAAATTTTACCGCCGCTGAAACCTGCGTCTAAATTTTGAAATTCTAATTTGCGCCGAAGCGAGAGACGAATTTAATCGCTGCTGCCGTTCGCGTTTAAATTTTAAAATTTAGCTCGCGCAAATCTTAATCTGCACGAAATTTCAACTTACGCAAATTTAACTTGCACGAAAATTTATCCGCGCAGAATTTTGGTCGCGACGCTTTGTTAAATTTTACTGCCAAGCGATAAAATTTACCGCCGCGACAGCCTTACCGCCAAAGTTATCGCCAAAATGCTCCGCCTTAAAATTTCTCAAATTTTATAAAATTTGCCGCGCCGCTACTGCGCGTCCTCGATGTAGTGTCCCACAAATTTTGAAAGATTATTGAGTATCTCGCCGCCCTTGCGGAAGCCCAGCGCGCAGCCCTCAAAGGCGAAAAACACGCCCGCTTGATAGCTCTGGGCGCGCTCGTCTTTATTGAGCTCGTAAAATTCCTGATACAAAAATTTCTGATTTCCGTATTCGCCGCCGTTTTCCTCTATCTTTTTGCCGTCGGCGTCGAAAATCGCCACGTTCGCCCCCTCGCGCGCCAAAAACGGCTTTTTGATCATCTTTTTGCCGATAATCGGCGAAAAGGAGCTTTGCAGCAGCAGCGGGTGGTTCGGATACAGATCCCACAGGATTTTCATAATCCCCTTGCTTTGAAAAAGCAGCGTGTATGCGGGGTTTAGGATGATCGCCTTTTGATTTTGCACGATGTTTTTTAAGATGAGCGCAAGCTCGCCCTCCTCGATCGCGATCGCCTCCCAAGGGATGAGCTTGAACCAATACTCGTAGTTTTTGCCGTCAAAAAACACGCCCTCTTCGTCGTTAAATTCCACCTCGTCCACGTAGGCAAAGCGCGTCTTAAAGCCGGCATCCTCCGCGGTCTGCTGCAAAAGCTTCGTCGTTTTTTCATCCTCGACGTTGCCCGCGACGCTGCTAAATAAAATTTTCCACCCCTCGTAAAATTTAGAAAAATCGCTTAGCTCGCCGTCAAGCACAACGAGCCGCTTGAAATTATCGCACAGCGCGTCGTAGAGGTCATTGAACTGGCTCGCCTCGTCCATGCCGTTTTCTTTGAGCATCGCCCACTGGATGATCGCCGTCTCAAACACCGCCGTGGGCGTGTCGGCGTTAAATTCTATCAGCTTGATCGGCTTGCCGTCCAGCCCACCTGCAAAATCGAAGCGCCCGTATAGGTGCCAGTGCACCTCGTTTTCCCAGCTTTGCTTGATTAGATCGACGAGGTTGAAAGGGATGCCGAGCTCGTGGAAAAGATTGTTGTCGATGACGTGCTGCGCGGCTGCGACAAACATCTCGTATAGCTCATTCGCCGCTTCGTAATACGCATCCGCCTCCGCAGCGCTCACGCGCACGATCTCGTCGCTGACGTAAGGGGTCTCGTCTGCGTCCGTGTGCCAGTAAAAGCCGAGTTTTTCGAGATATTCGTTGCTTAACGGCGTTATCTTTTTTAGTTGCATAGATTTTCCTTTTTATGTAAATTTTAAAATTCCGCCCGCAGCGCAAAACAAACATAGCGCTAGTCGCTGCCGGCGTATCTTGCGAGCGCGGCGAAGCAGAATAAAACGCGAGCTATGGGCTCGCACCTCTAAGCGCGCCGGTTAATCAGAGCTCGGCGGGCGAGCGATGCATTGCTCCGTCGCAGAGCAGCACCTTTTTTGCAAGAAATACATCCTTGCAAGTAGCCCCTCCTCGGCTTTCTCAAAAACTGCGGCACGACTTGATCATGTGCCGCTGCGACCTGGATTTCGCCCGGGTAAAATTTACTCACTTTAGCACCGCTCGGCGATATAAAATTTGTCGCAATAGGCGCCGCAATACGAAATTTCGTCTTGCGGATGCGGTGATTAAAACTCCCGTCGTAGCACGGCCTCGCTCGCCTTAACGTCGCGTCGCAATATAAAATTTTATCGCACGACGCTGCCTTTCATATCAAAATTTCGCCCCGCGGCAACGCCTCAGTAAAAAATGCGATCCAATGCTCTCGGCAGCGGGCGCGAATTCCACCTCGTCATAACATCGCCGCGGCAATAATTACAAACTGCCATGCGCGTAGCGGTGCGGAATTTTATCTTGACAACCTCTCCGCGTAAGGATTGCGAACCGCTACGTGCGCCGTAAAATTTTTTCTAGCGATAACGTAGCCGTAGGACATTGTCCCCCGAGCGATACGGAATTCTATAGTAATAAAATTCCGTCGTAATACAATTTTGCCGTATCGAATTTCACCAAAAACGTGCCATACGAAGTGCGCTTTCGTTTTAATTAAAATTCCGCCACGAAGGAATTTTGCTCACTTTCAAGCGCCGCGCGTCAAAATTTAAACTCGCCGCGCAAAGCCACCGTATGTTTCAAAGCGTGCTTAGCCGCCGAAAAATCCACCGCTTTTGCCGCTCTTGCTTCCGCCGAAAAATCCGCTTCTGCCGCTTCGCGCCTTATCGTTTTGCTGCTTTGCTTGATTGAAGCTATCGACGCTTCTGGAGTAGGCGCTCGGGCTTTTGTAGGCGGTTTGGCGCTGGCTTTGGTAGGCTGGGCTGTTAAACAGCTTGCCGCCGATCCACGAGCCGATGATGGCGCCTGCAGCGCTTGCCAAGATCGCTTCGCCCAGGCTCATGCCGCCGCTGCTAAGCTGCGCGTTCTGATTGGTTAAATTTGAAGTGCCGGCGTCGATTTTAGCGTTTTCCTCGGCTAAAAGGGCTTTGGTTTCCTCATCGCTTAAAATTCTCTCCGTGCCGTCGAGCGATCTTAAGATGATCTGGGTTTTTTCGCTTGGAAATTCCTCTAAAATTTTATATTTTCCCGGTGCGACCTCTTCGAGCCGTACGAGCGCGCCTTCTTGCAGACGGACATTTTGCTCCTGCCCCCTATCGTCGCAGCCCGCTAACGAGCCCGCCATAACGAGCCCAAAGCCGCTTACCAGCGCATAGCTAGCGATTTTGCGTAGTTTCATTTAGATCCTTTCAGTGATTTTATATCTAAGCTTTGATTTATCAAAAGCTCGTTTCCCTCGACGCGGATAAACTCGCTCTTGCCTATGTTTTCGATGATTAGGCTTTGCGCTTTGAGGCGCTTTTTGCGTTTGAGCGATTTTACGAATTTTGCAAGGCTCGTCCATTCGCTACGATCGAAGGTTTTTTCTTTGATTTCGACATCGTAGGGTTTGGCTTCGCGGCTTTTGCTCGAAAGTAGCGGTTTGTCGAAAAACGACAAAAAATACCTGAGCTTCTCATCGCGCTCTTTATACATCAGCTTGATTTCATCTTTCGAGGCGATTAAAATTTCTTCTTTTTCTTTGTGAAGCCTGTCCTTATCGCTTTGTAGCGCTTCGATTTTACCTTTTAGCTCGGAGATTTCTTTGATGAGATAGTCGATAAAGCTTTGAGTGCCAGCTGTGCCGCCAGTGCGTGAGCTTTTCGCAGAGCTTTGCGAAGCGGGCTCGCTTTGTTGCATTTCATCATCTAAAAGCACGTAGCGTATGCCGCCGCTTTCCTCGGCGCGCAAGGAATTTCTGCGGATGCGGTTATAGACGGCTTCTTTTGAAATTCCTAAAATTTCGGCTGCTTCGCCGATCGAGACTTTTTTCATACAAAGATGCCTTTTAGCGTTTTAGGTAATTATTGCTAAATTTGCCTAAAATAGGCATTAAACGCTGCGTTTACAAAGATAGATTCCGCTTTATCGCATTTATCGCAGCCGGCGCGCGATAAATTCCGCTCGCTTGCGCCCGCACGATATAAAATTTCGCTTCGCTCGCAAAGCCGCGCAAAATTATTTTTTGCTGAGCTTTTAGAATTTTAGCCCAATAATGTTGCTTAATTAAGTATATTTTTTATACACTTACAAAAAATTTTAGTATTTCAAAGGAGGCGAAATGCCCGAATCGCCTAAATATAAAAAATCCGAAATTCGCTGCAAGCTCATTTTAGACGTGGCGCTGGAGCTGTTTTTAGCCAAAGGCTACGAAGCTACGAGCTTAAGCGATATCATCGAGCTTAGCGGCGGCTCGCTATCGTCGGTTTATAAGTATTTTGATAACAAAGAAAGCCTATTTTTGCGTATTATCGAACTGCAAAGCAAAAAGCTCGACGAGCGAATGAACGAGCGCATGCTAATCAACAAAGACCTAAAATTGCGTGAGTATCTGCGAGAGTTTGCAGGGATTTATCTGGAGTTTCTTTTCGCTCCGGAGGCGATAAAATTCTACCGACTGATACTTTTCAGCGGCTTTAACGGAGCGCTTAGCGAGAGCCCAAAAATCTTTTTAAAAAGCGGCGTGCTAGGTTCACCGAATGCACTGGATGAGTATTTGGCGGCGCATGCGGACGAGTTTGCGCCCGGACGCACGGCAAAAAGCCTAGCGCTATATTTTTGCTTTTTACTTAGAGAGCCGCATTTTAGCAGGCTGCTATTTTTCGATGAAAAGCTAAATTTCAAAGCGAGCGAGCTAATCAAGGATCGCATCGATATGTTTTTGCTAGGCGTAAAAAAGCGCTAATGGCGGAATTTTGCGGCGTAAATTCCGCGTTTTTTGCACCTTTAAATTTTATGAGCAGTTTGGGGCTTAGAATTTGATTCTATTCGACAACAAGCACTATAAAACGCCGCATATCCCGCGCTTAAAATTTAATTCTATTGATGCAAAATTTTTGAAATGATTAGAGCCAAAATTTTTATTTTCCGTATTAAATTCCGTGCCGAAGTTAGAATTTCGTCGTGGAATTTCGCGCCTCTTGCCTGCGCCTTTAAATTTGCGCCACTCAGATTTTAAATTTAATAAAACCTCTTATAATCCCGCGAAATTTCAGATCAAAAGGATAAAAAATGGATTATGATATCATCGTAATAGGCTTTGGCAAAGCGGGTAAAACCCTTGCCGTAAAATCCGCCGCGCTCGGTAAAAAGGTCGCTCTCATCGAGCGCTCGCCGCAGATGTACGGTGGCACCTGCATCAACGTAGGCTGCATCCCAACCAAGCGGCTAGTTACGGCGAGCAAGGAAGCAGGCTTCGTAAATTTCAGCGTGCTCGGAGAGTATTTCGTGCTGAGTATGCAGAAAAAGGACGAGCTCGTAGAGGCACTGAGGGCGAAAAATTTAGCAATGCTAAAGGGTAACCCGAATATCGACGTAATCGACGGCGAGGGCTCATTTACGAGCGCGAATTCCGTGCGCGTGCTAAGTCCCGATGGACAAACGCGTGAAATTTCAGCAGAAACGATCGTTGTAAATACGGGCTCGAGAGAGGTCGAGCCTAGCTTTGAGGTAAGCTCAGGGGTCGCTTATAGCAGCGAAGAAATTTTAAATTTAAAGATCCTGCCGAAGCATCTAGTAATCATCGGCGGCGGATTTATCGGGCTTGAGTTTGCCTCGATGTTTGCGGGGTTTGGCTCTAAAGTCAGCGTACTGATGCGATCGAAATTTATGAAAAACGAGGATGAGGACGTGGCTACCAGCGTCAAATCCGCTCTGCAAGCCCAAGGCGTGGAGATCATCGAGGGCTGCGAGTTTTTGAGTTTAAAGGGCGGCGAGCTAAAATTTAACCTCGCGGGCGAGAGCGAAACGATCGCGGCGGATGCGTTTTTATACGCCCTCGGTCGTCGCGCGAATACGAATGATTTAAATTTAGCCGCTGCGGGGGTGCAGACGGACGCGCACGGCAATATCATAACGAATGAGCATCTACAAAGCTCGACTGCTGGCATCTACGCAGCAGGCGACGTGCGCGGCGGCGAGATGTTTACCTACACGAGCTTAGACGATTTTAGGATCATTTTTAGCGCGCTTTTCGGAGACGGCGCGCGCACTACGAAAAACCGCGCACCGCATGCAAGCGTGCTGTTTACCCGCACGCCGCTAGCTCGCATCGGTCTTAGCGAGCGCGAAGCAAGGGCGAGTGGGCGCGAGATCAAGGTGCTGAAGCTTTCGATGGCGGCGGTGCCTGGCGCCAAGGTCGTAGCGCACGACGAAGGAATGATGAAGGCGGTCGTGGACGCGGCTAGCGGCGAAATTTTAGGCGCGGCGCTTCACTGCGTAAACGCGCACGAGATCGTTAATGAGCTGGCGATCGCCATGGCGCTGGGCGCGAAAGCGGACTTTTTCAAAAATCAAATTTTTACGCATCCAAGCATCAGCGAGGCGCTGAACGATCTTTTCGGGCAGTTTTAAATTTGAAATTTAACGGCGCTCAGGCTTGGCGATACCTGGGCGCCCTAGCTAGGCAATGTCCTACTCCAAGCGCCCGGAACAAATCGATCGTGAAATTTAATACGCCGGAGCGGGTTAAATTTAGACTGGGTTAAATAATTTGAGTCCTTGCCACCAGCGTCTTTCTTGGTCGCTATAGCTTAGTACGCATCGCTTCATCCGCCGCTTGTAAAAAATAATTTCTAGGTTATCTTGGAGTTGTGCGTAAAATTCTGTTAGTACCTATCGCGTTTTATTGTTTAGAATTTCAAAAATTTATACTTTATATATAGATCTTAAATTTTATTGATCTCCAAATATCAAATAGGCTAAATTTCTACTCAAATTCCCATACGTAACTATCCAATATTCTTGTATGATATTTTTGATTTGTAGGTTATAGTCCAGAAAGTCTGCAAATATTTTAACCCTATCTTTGTCTACTGTGCCTAGCTCTTCATCCTCTTTCTCAAACGAAGCGACAATTAAATGCGACAGAGCAATCTTGTCGTGGAAATTTAATGTCTTGTTTTCTAGTAGATTTAGCATAGACGTAATTTTGCCGATGTCTGCTAATTCTAGCTCCCAATCTTGCTCATTTCCCGTTGAATCTAACCCCAAAAGCTTATTTAATTTTATCGCGCTTTCTTTTCTTGCGAAATAATCGGTCATTTTATTATCCTTTATAATTTTTTTAGCTGTGATACTTAGACGACCGCGCCATCTAGTAGCTTTTTGGAATTTTGCAAAGCCCATACGAAATTTTCGAGCTCTACGCAGTCTTTTAATTCAAATCCAAAATTTAACAAACCTACCGATAGGGCGTCGCCATCTTTTATGACATGCGCTATTAGATTGCCTTTATGTTCTATACTCACTTTATTCTCATATCTTGTAAATTTAAAGATATTTTTCGAGCATCTTCCGTTTCTTTTTGAAAATTTCTCAAACTGCTCCGCAAAATTCGGTCTTTGATTCCCGTCTTTTAGCCATAATCCCCCAGCATATAGCGCCCATATAAGCTCGTAAAAATTGATATTATGCCGAGTCTCGGTAGCAGCGACCAAAAGCTTATTCGTTTCATGGTTGATCTCTATTAAAGCCTCTCTGTCCATATGCCAAATCTCGGCTACTACTTTTTCTCTATCCGGCACGGAGGCAATTAAAAATTCAAATTCATTTTTTATCATATTAAAATCCTATTTTTTGTTTTTTGCTACCTAATTTAATTTGAATGCTCCATCGTTCGAGCCTAAATTATATTTATCTCATTCTTTTATGACGTCTCGCGCCATACTCTTTACGCAAAATTCCTGTCCTTCTAAATTAAGCATCTATTTTTCTCCATAATTCTATTAAATCATCATATCTAAATCAAATTTCTATCCATATCAAATATTTTGGGATAGTTTTTATAGTTTATTTCGATATAGTCGCCTTTTTTAAATTTTTCAGCTTGCGTCGATAAAACCTCTAAAACTACAAATTCAAATCCAAAAAATAGCTCATCCCATCCCTCTTCTCCTTCTTCAAGACTTGGATCACAGCATCCTTCAAAGTCGTCATAAAATCTAACTTTGTATATATTGTTTTCATCAAACTCAATGATGAACTCTCTTTTATTTAGTTCATATATATTTCTCGCCAAATTTTTCATAATATCGCGTTCGTTGTTCGAAAATCTTAACAAAAAATTCTCGTAAATTTCCTTTCCGCTTAGCATCGCGCTCCTTTTTGCAGTTTAACAAAGATTTGTCCGCTTGAGCCTTTTAATCGGCTTCTTGGCTATTGTATTTCGCACTCTCGATCTCCGCAAGCGTTAATTTCGCTAAAGGATTGATAAGCTTAGCGATGCAATATTTATTATCGCATGTAATCACGCTTTGACGTCCATCTACCTTCATTGCATTAGAGCAATTCGGGCACATTACATAGCCTTCGCCCAAATCAACGCCAATCGGAAAATTTAACCCTCTCTGCTTTTTCAAAAATCTAAAAAATTCCTCTTTTGAAATTTTGATATTAGAAAATAATCGAAAAATTTCTTCTGCCTTTTGCCTTATCTCGCCTTCTTTAAAAAATACGTTAGGAGCCTTTTTAAAATCTTCATCAAACTCAGAAAATCTACCCGTCATCATATCCAATTCTTTTAATGCCTGCTCTTCCGCTTTATTGGTTGCGCAATATTGCGATTCCAAATCATACATCTTATAAAATTCATCGCAAAACAGCTCTATATCACACCAATCGTATATGAATCCAGCTATTAAATAATACAACTCTTCATTTTGCTGCATATTTCACCTTATTTTAAATTTTATCGCCATTTTTATCATTTATGCCTTTTATAATTTCATGCAATAGCTTGTTTTCGGCGGCATTTTTCTCATCTAATATTGATATGCCCATAGTTGCTGGAGTTATCTTAGATAAAAATAGATTTACAAGCTCTGTTTTTTCATCGATTCCGTATGACAATGTAACGATATCCAATAAATCGTGCCGCTCTATAAAACTATCAAAGATATCTTCTAATCGCGACGCTTTCTCTGCGTAGAAAAATATCCATTTTACGCCTATAAGAAAATCCGTTGTGATATTGCTAAAGATATCTATCTTATCCATAAAGTGCGATCCGATAAGCAAATATATATCCGAACCGCTTTTGGGCAAAGAGTTAAGCTCATAAATAGAACCGATATTTTTGTAATTTAGCATTTTATTTCTCGCTCCCTTGTTTTTTTATCATCTTTAGCCACTCTTTTTCAAATTTATAATATCTTTCAAGCTTTTTATTCTTTTCCGCTTGATTCCACTTTTCTATCTCGGCATAATCTTGCAGCTCGCCTCCGCACTTAGGGCAAACGCTCCTATCTTTAACGTCCGAGAAATTATAAAATTTAAGGCACCCTTTGCAGCGCATAAATTTAGGATAATACTTTACGCTTTTTTCAGGGCGAAATGCGAGATATAAAAAGAAAGCGCACGCCGCAAAGCATAAAATTCCTATGATGATACGCAGATACGCGCTTTCAAGCTTTACCGGTGCCATAAAGCCGGGTTTTATATTGACTTTCCCCAATAAAGCGGCCGCCAGTCCCCATGCGAAAAAAGCAAAAAATCCGATTAATGCGAAAATTCTATTTAGCATTTTTATATATTCCTCGTATAACAAATCAAATTTTATCTCTTTTTAAATTTACGCTTTTTGATCTTCGGAGTTTTAGCGCCTTGATGAGGAGCGTTTCTTCGCCAGTAGTCGCCGTCATTATACTCCGTAAGCTTTTTGCCGCAGTCCGGGCAAATTTGATCCGTGTTTTTGACGTCCTCGTACGGGTAAAATTTACCGCAGTCCTTACACCACATATACTTCGGGTATCTTTTTATGTTCTTTTCAGAGCGGAAGGCAAGGTAAAAGAAGCAAGTACCCGCTATTAAAAATACGATTGCGGGCAATACCCATAAAATACCCGCATCGTCAAATTTAATATATTTCTCACCTATCTTTATATTTTTATTTACTGCAAAAATTATAAGGTATAAAAAGAATACTACGCCAAGAAAAAAATAGCCGATTCTATCTGACATTTTGCTGCTTCTTTTCGTTATGCTTTATTTTATTTATAACGTTTTGAGCCATACTGTCCGATCCTTAAATTTTATCTCTATGGGAGATAAATTTTATTTTTGATCGCTCTAAATTCCTCATATAACAAACCTGGAGTATTGTAAAATCAACGTATAATCTTCGCTATAAAATTTTACCCTATTTTTTCTATTGTAAATACTCATGCTTAGCAGATATTTGGCGAAATTTATGTAATCCTTCGTACTAGGGAAATAAAATGTAACGCTTTGGTAGAATGTTTTAAAATCCAGCTCAAATTTATACTTATCCATATCGTCCGCTATATAGCACTCCGCTTCGTCCATTTTGATAAATTCCTCTATATCTATGCATAGTTGAGCGCTATTTTTTGCAAATCGCACTCCGTTCACTGTATCATAAGGAAAAAGCTCTAGGTATGAGATCCTTTCATTATACGATGATGTTAAAATATTTTTTGCGAAATAATACATAGCCAAATTTGTAGTAAAACCCAATACCACAAGCTTTTTGTCTTCTAGAATTTTAATATCTAATTTATGATACTCATGCCCCATAAGTTCCTCATCGATAGTTAGAGGATCATCTTTAATATAAATTTTATTCGGCAGCACTGACTTATTCTCCTTTTTGCGCACTATGCCGTCATTCATAAAGCGCCGTTAAATATAATCCCATCCCCTTTGATTGCGGGGTATAATAACTCTTTTTTATCCACATTGATGCTATTCGTGTTCATATTTTCTCCAATATAAGTTCCGCCGAGCCCTCCTCAAGCGAATTATACTCATCCAGATGTATATGCGAATGTTTCGGCACGGAATCTTGCGCTAAAGTAAGCAAATGCCTGGCAAGAGATATAAGTCCGCTTTTATTCGCCCTTATAGTAACTTCGTTTCCTAAAGCGTTAACGGAGATCGCAAAGTCCCTTTCCCATTGTAGCCGCAGCCCCTTTTCTGCGCAGTAATCTAATGTTTTTATAACATACTGTCCCATATATCTCTGATACTCCTTTCTAAATTTAATCGGTTGCCGATAAAATTACCTCATCGATCGGCCAATCGATCTTATAGTATTTTAGGAAAAATTATATCTAAAATAAAAATGAAGAGGGTCGGAATAACTAAATTTAAAACAGGTGCTATGCGTGAAAATGAAGTGGTTAAAATTTTAAAACAACTTAAGCAGGAAGTAAAAAGAAGTGATTTAAAATTAAAAATAGCTTAAATGGTGGTCCCGATTGGACTCGAACCAACGACTTCCACCATGTCAAGGTGACACTCTACCAACTGAGTTACGGGGCCAAAAAGAAACGGCAGTATATCAAAAAAATCTCTCAATAGCAAGCAAATTTTAACTTTTCGTAAAATTCCGCCGAAATTCTATACAAGATTTCGCCGCGACGTAAAACCCCGTCGAATTATACGCGGAATTTCACCATCATGCCGAAGCTCCGCGTGGAATTTCATCCCGCTACTAAAATTCGCAACCACGCGCGGAATTTCATCCCATTACTAAAATTTCGCAATCCCGCGTGAAATTTTATCGCGCTTGCACGACACTCGCGTGTTTTGCCCGAGCAGCCTATTTTGCCTCGCTTTGTTTTATTTAGTCGCTTTGCTTCACCCCGCCTCGTTTCATCTACTCGCCTTGCCTTGCCCTGTCTTATTTTGCTCGCTTGCCCTCTCTGCCTTGTGCCTGGCTAAGACATCCAAATTTTTTCATTCAACTTTAGAATTTTTACGATTTGCAGCATCGCGTCCAGATCCGCCTTGATATCCTTTGCGATGCGGGCATTGAGTATCGGCTGATCCAAGCTCGGCTCGAAACTATCGGCGCCGCGAGCTATCGCGATATAAATTTTATTTTGCTTGAAACTCAGCGAGATATCCGATTTCACGAGCTGTTTAAGAGATAAAATTTTCTCCATCAGCGCGGGCGTCAGGACATACATAGCCGCCACCGTATCGCTTGCGTAAACCGAGAAATTTGCATTGAAATCCGCATTATCTATCGGGATTTTGCGGTCGCCCCATAGCTTGCGCGGCAGCCCTGAAGGCGGTAAATCTATGCCTGCGGGCGCCGCCGCGTCCGAGAAAACAAAAACGTCGGAGCAGATTTTTTTATTAAAATTTGCCACGAAAAAGGGTCCTTCGAAAAATGTGGCGTAATTATTTTTAAAAATAAATGGAATTCCCGTGCCGATGTCCTTTTCCAGCCTTATGTCGCAAAACATAAAATCCACGCCGTCCACGTTCGCGCAAACCAGATCATCCGCGCGAAATCTATCAAATCCGTCAAATATCTCGCTTTGCCTTACCTCTTTTTCCTGAAAAAGCGCGCCCATTTTATACGAAAAGCCCAGACTCTCGATATAAGGCTTGAGATAAAGCTCTTTGTAGCGCATCAAAAATCGCTCGGTTTTGCGCTCGAAAATCCACTCGTAAAATTCATCTCGCGTGCCGATTATTGCTAAAATAGACATGACCAAAAAAGATAAGCTTTCTATGCCAAGATCGAGTTTGGGAAAATCGAGAAAGATGATTATCAATGCGAGCGCAAGCATCGGACCGAAAACCGCAAACGCTACGAGATAACTTAAAATTTTCCAAAGCTTGCGACTTTTCTTAAGCCGTTTGCGCTGCTTTTCTAAATCTATGACGGTTTTAATATCCACGCCCAACCTCTAATTATTAAATTTAATGGCGCAACTTTACGGCACAGCGTAAATTTACGACCGATACGGCGTAATAGGTGCACGCTGTTTATATGCCGCTAAATTTTATGGCTACTTGCGCGAGCCGTGCGCAGTGAAATTTGCCGCCAAGCTCAACTTGTAGCATAAATCCCATGATTGGAAAAACTTATTTCAGCAGTTCGTTTGCATACGCTCGCACGCTCGCATCCACCGCCGCAAGCGCTTCTGCGTCCGTCACGCTAGGCGAGTTAAATTTCTCCACGCACTTTAGCACCACGCGCGCAATGTCGGTGAAGCGGCACCGCTGCTGCAAAAACGCATTTACGCCCGCTTCGTTCGCGGCGTTGATGACGACGCCGAGATCAGGGTTTGCTAACAGCGCGTCTTTGAGGGTAAAAATTTGAAATTTCATCTCGTCGATCGGTTTAAATTCTATCGGTCGTAGCGCGTACAGATCCACGGGCGCGGTGATCTGCTCCCGTACGTCGCCACTAAACATCGCGTGCGCGATGGCTAGGCGCATGTCAGCCCTGCTAATATGCGCCGTCGTGGAGCCGTCTGCGAATTCGACCAGCGCGTGGATCTGCGAGGTGCGCTCGATAAGCGCATCGATCTCGCGCGTGCCGTAGAGCCAAAACGCCTCGATCACCTCAAAGAGCTTATTTGCCATCGTGGCGCTGTCGATCGTGATCTTCGCGCCCATCTTCCAGTTGGGGTGTTTGAGGGCGTTTTGCGGCGTGAGCGAGCCCAGCTGCGTTAGCGGAACGTCGTAAAACGCGCCGCCGCTAGCCGTGATGATTAGGCGCGAAACGGGGATTTTGGCATTGCTAAGTAAAAATTTTAGCCCGAAATGCTCGCTGTCGATCGGGTAAATTTTATCTGTTTGCAGAAATTTCCCGCCGACGACGAGGCTTTCTTTGTTGGCAAGGCACAGTCTCTTTCCGAGCTCTTGGGTTTTTAAGCTCGGCATCATGCCCGCAAAGCCTACAAGAGCGTTTACCACAGTCGTGCTTTTGCACTCCGCAAGCATTTGCAAAATTCCATCCGCACCGCAAAATACGCGCTCGTGATCTACCTCGCTTTTTTGCTGCGCGTCTGCGATACAGACGAGCTTTGGGTGAAATTTTGCGATTTGTTCGTTTAAAAGCTTGATATTGCGCCCGCAGCTAAGCGCTTCGATCATACTACCGCTGCGCGCGGCTACGTCTAGGGTGTTTGTACCGATAGAGCCCGTGGAGCCTAAAACTACCATGAATAGACTATCGCCATCGCGATCGCGCCGAACATATAGCCGTCGATGCGGTCTAAGACCCCGCCGTGCCCCGGAAAGAGCGCACCGCTGTCTTTAAGACCCGCCGCGCGTTTTAGGTAGCTCTCAAACAGATCGCCGAATACGCCAAAAATTGCTATGATGATGGTTTTTCCTAAAATTTCAAGCGGCGGCATATTGGTAAAGATGCGCGCATAAATGAGGCTAACTATAAGCGCGAGCGCAAGACCACCTAGCACGCCCTCTACGGTTTTATTCGGCGAGCTAGCGCTTAGCGGAGTTTTGCCAAAGGCTCTTCCGATAAAATATGCGCCACTATCACTAGCTACGATAATAAAGATCAGCCAAACGAAGTGAAAAACTTCCCCGAAATCATCATAGGCCGCCCACATAAAAAATATCGGCGCAACGGGATAGATAAAAGGAAGCGTAATCTTTAGGCTAGGGCCCTTGGTAAAGGCTACGACAGAGGCGACGCATAGGATCATCAGGATGCTAACTTTTAGCGCTGAGACGAAAGGCTCATCGGTCTGCGTAAATGGTAGCAGCGCAAAAAACGCGATCGCCAGCGCGAGCCACTTTTTGCTAGTTTCCTCCAGACCCCATAATTTGAGGCTTTCAAAAAACGCAAGCACGAGTATCAGCGCAAATACGGCGAAATTTAGCCATCTAGCGTTTATGAGAATTAGAGCCAAAAATACGGCGAGTAAAATGCTTGCCGTGATTATTCTTTGCTTCATAGAATTTCCTTGGAATTTATTTTGAGCAATTATACTGCAAGCTCGCTTATTACGGCTTTAAAACGCTGATTGTTTTAAAATTTACGTAGTTTACGAAAGCACCTTCGTTGATTTTGACATTTTGACGTTTAGTGTAATCGACGAGATATTTTCCGCTGCCGCTTGCACTGAAGCTCACGCAAATTTTAGCGGCGAATTCGATCACCTCTTCGCTTAGACTTTGCTTATTTGTCTTTACGATGACGTGTGCGCTTGGAATATCCTTAAGATGAAACCAATAGTCGGACTTGGAGCTATTTTTTAGTAAGAGCTCATTGCCTTTTTCGTTTTTACCGACGCTGATTTTAAAATCTCCTAGATAAAAGTTCGCTACATATTCGCTATTTTTTTCCTTGCTTTTTTGCCTAATTTGCGTGCGCTTAGGCATTAGAATTTCGATCTCGTGTGCGTCCTGTGCGGCAAGGACGAGCGATTTTAAATTCTCATAAAACGCGAGTTTCTCCTTTAAATTTTGCTCTTCGATATGTATATTTGCAGCCTTTTGGCGCAGACGCTTTGCCTCGGAGTAAAGCTCACCCAAAGTGGCGCTAGCAGGCTTTTGCAGCTTAAATTCTACCGCTTCGGCGTCTTCTTTTTGCAGCGTAAATTCTCGCGCGCTAGTTGGAATTTTATAGATATTTTCTTTTAGCAAGGCGGCTTTCGCACCTAAAAGCTCGGCGCTTCGCAGTAGTTCGGCGCTGCTTTGCAAAGAGCCTAAAGCCTCACGCACCGAGTCTAGCTTTTTATTTAGCGCCGTGATTTTTGCGGATTTGAGCGAGTTTAAGCGATCTGCATTTAGCGCGTTAAATTCCGCGCGAAAAAATGCTCTAAAGTCCGAAATTTTTGGCACGGGG
The DNA here is from genome assembly GCA_963527265.1 of uncultured Campylobacter sp. Lineage (GTDB taxonomy): Bacteria > Campylobacterota > Campylobacteria > Campylobacterales > Campylobacteraceae > Campylobacter_B. Next base: position 16,530 of record CAURQQ010000036.1, read on the forward strand.
GCTTCTTTAATATTTGCAGGCGGCAGATGGCGGAGCTTTCTTCCTACCTTGATCTGTCTAAATTCCGTCTCGAAATGTCGCAGTGCTTCTAAAATCACATCGTTTTCATCGGTGATTATTACGTTGGTAAATCGCCCGGTAAATTCGAAGTAGATATTTGAGCTTTGGGTTTTGTAGCTTGCGTTTTGGCTTACGCTAAGGCATAGAATTCTATTATTTTCTGGCACGCTAACGGAAGTGATGCGCGATTTTACGAAGCGCTTGGCAAGTAGCACGTCAAAGGGCGCCGCGTAAACCTTACCTTCGGTAAAAGCGTCATTTTCGTGGATATTGCAGCCTGATTTATTCATATCGAAAAACAGCGTCTCGTTGCCGTCAAAGCAGACTTTAAAAAGGTTGTCTCCTACGCGCTTAATGTGCGAAAGGAAGCGTTTGGCGCGTAGATACTCGCAAATTTGAATTAAGTTTTGATACTTCATACGCGTTAAAATTTCTCTTTGTGGATTTTGCTTAAATTTAGCTTCTGCAAATCGTGCGGGCTTGGGCTGCGCTGCGGTACGCCGAGGGCTAGTATCGCTTCTGCTTTGAAATTTGGCGGAAAGCCCAGCGCCTCGCGCAAAAACTCCTCGCAGCTGCGTCCGTCCGCGGCGGCACGCAGCCTTACCTGCACCCAGCAGCTGCCAAGATTTAGCGCGCTTGCGGCAAGGTGCATGTAGCCTAGCGCTACCGAGCAGTCCTCGATCCAGACGTCCTGCTTCTGCTCATCTACGATCACTACGATCGCAGCCGCAGCCTGTTTTAGCATATCCGCTCCGCTGCTGCGACATCCGCTTAGCCGCTCAAGCATCTGTTTGTCGCGCACGAGGATGAACTCCCACGGGCGGCGTGCATGCCCCGACGGCGCAAGCAGGCCCGCTTTTAAAATTTTATCCAGCGCCTCGTCCTCAAGCGGCGCATCCGTATATTTTCTGACGCTTCTGCGGTTTGCAAAAATATCTAAAATTTCCATCGTCTCGCTCCTTGCGACCCAATTATACATAAAATTGCAAAAATTTATGATTTTTTAGCTAAAATCGCGCAAATTTAACCAATACGAAGGAGATTTTATGAAGCAGACGATCACGGAGAAAATTTTTAGCGAGCACGTGGGCGAGGCGGTTTTTGCGGGACAGATCATCGAAAGCACCATCGATATGGTCATCGGCAACGACATCACGACGCCCATTTCGATCAAGCAGTTTGAGCTTAGCGGCGCAAAAAAGCTCGCCAACCCGGACGGCTTTGCAATCGTGATGGATCACTATATCCCTACGAAAGATATTTTAAGCGCAAACCAAGCTAAAATTTCACGCGAGTTTGCTTACAAGCACGATTTGAAAAACTACTTCGACGAAAAGGATATGGGTATCGAGCACGCGCTGATGCCTGAAAAGGGGCTCGTAGTACCCGGCGACGTCATCATCGGCGCGGATAGCCACACCTGTACCCACGGTGCGCTGGGGGCATTTGCGACGGGTATGGGCAGCACCGATCTAGCTTTTGCGATGATAACGGGCAAGAATTGGTTTAAAGTACCGCCTACGATCAAAGTAATTTTTCACGGCAAGCCCGCACCGCACATCTACGGCAAGGATCTGATCCTAGAAGTGATCCGCCTCATCGGCGTGGACGGCGCGCGCTACAAGGCTTTGGAGTTCTGCGGCGACGCGCTGGAGTATCTGGATATGGATAGCAGATTTTCGCTTTGCAATATGGCAATCGAAGCGGGCGGCAAGAGCGGTATCGTCGCGGTCGATGAGATCACGAAGGAATTTTTGGCGGATAAAAATTTGCGCGCCGAGCCGAAATTTCACTACTCCGACGAGGGCGCGAATTATGAGCAAATTTTAGAGATCAATGTGAGCAAGCTTGATCCGGTGATTGCGTATCCGTTTCTGCCTAGCAACGGCAAGAGCGTGCGCGAGGCGGTGCGCGACGATATCGCCGTCGATCAGGTCTTTATCGGCAGCTGCACCAACGGTAGGCTCTCCGATCTGCGGATCGCTGCGCAAATTTTAAAAGGTCGCAAGGTCGCGCGCAAAACCCGCCTCATCATCACGCCGGCGACGCAAAAGATCGCCTTGGCCGCGCAAAAAGAGGGGCTGTGGGATATTTTCGTCGAAGCGGGCGCAGTCGTCAGCAACCCGACCTGCGGCGCGTGCCTGGGCGGATATATGGGGATTTTGGGCGTGGGCGAGCGCTGCGTAAGCACGACTAATCGAAATTTCGTCGGCCGCATGGGCGATAGAACGAGCGAAGTATATCTGGCAAACTCCGCCGTCGCCGCAGCTAGCGCCGTCGCAGGAAAGATCGCCGATCCGAGGGATTTGTAAATTTTTAGTAAGCCGCCTTTTATTTTTAATTCGCTTGCGTCATAAATTTTGAGGGATAAAATACAAAATTCGATAGCGTCGCAAAGCTTGGCGAGTATAAAAAATGGTGAGGATGGCCGGCTTTGTTGTTGGAATTTTGCGGCGAAATTTCACCTCGCCATCTACAAATTTCTCCATTATAAATTCCGCTTTCACCCCCTGCGAGGCTTTGTTATTAAAACCTTGCGGATTTTAAATGCCACTATCGGTGCAATCACGTAAATTTTGAAATTCTACTTGGCAGAGTTTTACTTTAACAAGTGCGTTAGAGTAAAATTTATGCTTAAAAAATGCCGACGTGCAGAGTTTAAATTTAGGTTTCCGCTTCGCTCGGCTTGTTTGCATAATAAGTAAAATTTCAAACAAATATTGCATTGGCGCTTACATTGATAAGTACCAAGCGTTCGCCTAGGGTAAATTTTAAAATTTAGCGCCGAAAGCCTACGCGTAAATTTAACAAAACCGCCGTAAATTTGAGCAAAATTTACGGCGGTATGTTTAAAATTTAAGGCGCCCTACGCCTCCAAAATCGCTCCGTTGCTAGCGTTCGTTACCAGCTTGCGATACATCCGCAGCCAGCGATACGGCAGCGGTTTTTCAAGCGGCTTAAATTTAGCCCTGCGTTCGGCTATCTCAGTCTCGCTTAGGCGCACGTTGATCGCGTACGTATCCACGTCGATGTCGATTATATCGCCGTCCTCTAGCAGTCCGATCATGCCGCCCTCGGCCGCTTCGGGGCTCACATGCCCGACGCTTAGCCCTCTAGTCGCACCGCTAAATCTGCCGTCCGTGATCAGCGCCACGTCCGCGCCCAGCCCTCGCCCCATGATGAGCGACGTCGGGCTTAGCATCTCCTGCATGCCCGGGCCTCCGCGCGGCCCTTCGTAGCGGATGACGACCACGTCGCCTTTG
>CAURQQ010000037.1:0-18791 GCA_963527265.1 uncultured Campylobacter sp.
AGCCTTCATAGACTTGGTTCATGACGTGGCAGTTTATACAGGCTTCGGGATCGCGCGTAAGATGCTGAGGACCGTTAGCAAAAAAGAATGTGAAAATTCCAAATCCGCCAGTAAGCCCAATAACCGCCAGCAAAGCTATGACCCATTTGGATGCTTTGTTCTTTGCATTTTGCATGATGGGATTTTTAACCTCCTTAGTTGATTCTAAATAAATTTTCAATTTTGGTTTAATTTTTTGGCCTATTATATAGTTTTTGTCCCTTAAAAGTATTAATTTAAATCAATACTTTTTAAAGAAGTGTTATATACTCGAGATAAACTATTTATTTTTTATACTTTGCCTATATATCGGGAATTGTAGTGATTTTAAGATATATTTGACGCGCTTAAAATTTTAAACCGCTCTAAAATTTTATAGCAAATGAAGCTCGTTTAAATTTGCCCGAATTTTGTAGATAAATTTTAAACGAGCGCTGTCTGAGGCTGTAAATTAAAGGAGCGGTCTTTGGCTAAATTTACACTCGAATTTAACATCTATACGATCTTACCCGCGGATGTTTGCGTGCGGATCGAATGAGGCTAAATTTGAAATTTAAGAGCAGATTTTGAGCATACGTAGATCCCTATGATACGGGCGGGATCAGATTCTGTATTAAATAAAATTTTTATAAATTATCGCATCATTGCGTTTATAATACATTCAAATGTAATAATAGAGCAAAGGCGAAGCAGGGCGGCTTACTGACACAAAATTTTATGCGCTACACATCCACCCGCACGAACGCCCAGTGCATAAAATCTTGCTTCGGTTTGTATTTGCCGCTGTTAAAATACTCCGCTAGCTGCGCCTCCTCCGCTTCGTTTAGCTCACCGCCGAGCATCCAGCGCGTCTTTTGCACAAACTCCTCCGCGCTTTTCGCTCCGCCGCCGTGACACCAGGCTTTGATATAGCTGAGACTCGGCAGATAGCCCATTTGAAATAAAATATTGATGAGATAGACGAAATCGGGCTTTTGCTCCACTTCGCGCCCTATCGCATCTAAAATATCCCCGTCCACGAAGCTGCCGCCCACCTTAAACGTGACGTAAAGCGCCTTTTTGGTCTTTGAAAGAAGCTTGTTAAGCGCGGTTTTTAGATCGTCCACCTCAAGGCAGCGCGAGGCGAAAACCATGTCGCACGCGGGCACGTCAGACCAGTCGTCCTCGAAGGCCTTTTGCGCAAATTTCGCGTTTTTCGCGCCGTAAATTTGAGCATTCTCGCGGGCGAATTCCAGCATTTTGGGCGAAAAGTCATAGCCGTAAATTTGATCCACCTTTTCCGCTGCCAGCACGCTTAACGCGCCCGCTCCGCACGCAAAATCAAGCAGCGTAGAAACGCCTGTAAAATCGACCTTGTCTATAAACTCGCGCGCGTAGACACTTTTCATCACGCCCTCGTTGAAGCTCGGCGCCTTTTTGTCCCAATGCTCGGCCAGCTTTTTGCCGAATGAGCTTTTTGCCTTTTGCGCCTTTAAAGCGCGTCAAAGTCGATTTCATCGTAGTTTGAAGCTAAAATCATAATTATCCTTTCCTGAATTTATCGGGCAGACCGCACCGATTTTCGTTAAATTTTGGCGTAAATTTACGCACCGCATTCAAGCTACTTAGAATTTTAAACCGTCAAGCAAAAGTAGCGATACATGCTCGCTTTTATATATTTTATCCGCTTACGATACTTTAAATTTTCGCTGAACGACCGTAGCTAAATTTTTAAAAGTCCGCTCATAAATCAAAATTTTAATCTGCCACCCGCACTTGTTCGCTCCGCCTTTAAATCGCTGCTTGGATTTATTGTAAAGCCTCCAATCTGGCCGCTATCACCTTTTGCATCGCTTGATTTTTCTTGTTTTTGGCTAAAATTTGCAGCCTCCTTTTGCCGATGCGTTTGTCGGCGGCCTTTAGGATATTCGCAAGCCCCCATTCATCTGCATCGAAGTGTTTTGCAAACAGCTCCTCTTTGGGTGTGTCGATATATTCGCGGATAAGCTCGCCGATGTCGCTTATGTCGTTACCATACGGATAAATTTTCGTTAAAGCGCCCCCTGCTAGGCTTTTTACGCCGCCGCTTTTTAGCACGAAATCCTTAGGATAATCAAAAATAATCTCGTCCGCAAGCGTGATAAAATATCGCGGCAAATCCGTGCTGCCGTGCCTGCTTTGCATCCGATAAACCGTGCAGTGGAGCTTAAAATCAATGCTTTCATCCACGAGCTCGTAAAGCCGTTTTGCAAGCTTGCTCCAACGTTTCATTTTGCCTCCTTTTGTCTATTTTTCGCCTCTTGCGGTTTTGCGCGTAGCTTTTGCCGCTCTTTACGGCGATCGAGCTTGAAAGCTGCGCGCCTTTTCTACTTTTTGCAAATCCGCTTTAAAATTCTGCCACGCTAAACGGTCTCCCAAAATCTCGGCTCCATCTTGATTGCGCCTCGGTTTTTCTCGCGTAAAATTTGCAAAAATTCTTTAAAGTTCGGCGTAAAAATCGAAGCAGCGGGCACAAATTTATACTCTCGCTCGCCGTCTCGCTCGGGCTCGTTCGCGCTGCCGCGTTCAAGCTCGTTCGCGCCGCCTGCAAAGCTGATCTGCCAAATCCTAGCATGATTTATCCGTATTTTTGTAACTTTAAGCTCTAAAATTTGCTCAAATTTATACCTCGCCGCGAGCTTTTGTCCGTCAAAAACGTAGATGAAATCCTGATCGAACCAAAGGCTCTCGCATGAGATAAAAAACCGCTCCAGCCAAAAGAAAAACGGTCGCACGGAAAGCCTTTTTACCTCGCTTATCCCATCTATCGCGGCAAGCCGGTGCTGGTTAAGCTTGCGAGGGTTGCGCCAAAAGAGTGTCCAAATAATCCCGCCCAGAAGTAAAACGCTAAAAATTACGATTAAAATTTGAATTAAAGCTTCAGCCATTTAAAATTTTAAGTCCTTTTACAAATGCAAATTTCGCCTCCGTATCGCCCATAAACGAACTCTTGCTAAAATCCGTCTCCGCGCCGTTTGCAAGCTCCTCGTAAAGCTTATAAAATCGTCCTTTGTAGGTGCAATCGCTTAGGCAGATGTTGAAAAACGCCTCTGCCGCGTCCTTGCCGCTGAAATAATAGATAAAGTAGATCGGGCGCAGATCGAAGGCGCTTAGATTTTTGTTAAATTTAGCCCCGCGCTGCATCATAAACTCCACCGCCTTTTGTTTATCCTCAAAAAGCTCAAAAATAGGCAGCGCGTAGTCCTTGATAGCTGCGCTAATCTCGCGAACGCTGGGCTCGAAGCTGGCACCTGCGAGCTGCCAGTCGCGAAACTGTTTGCGCGGCGCGAGATAGCCCAGGTGCGATACGAAAACAAGGTCGCTCGAGTAGGGCAGCTCCTCTTGCATCAGCTTTTTTAGGCGCTTGCAGTAGATCGCAACCTGCGGCAGGATGCTCACGCTGCCCGAGTAATTGCGCATGCTGGAGCTAAAATAAATTTCAAACGAAATCTCTTTGTCGCTTGCGAGCTTCGTTAGTTTTTGTCCCTTTTGCGTGGGCTTGAAGTACGTAAAATTTGCCGCGATCTCGGCGCAGCCGTTTAAAAATATCTCACGCGGAGTCATGATTTTCCTTTTAAATTTATCGTTTAAATTTAGACGTTTTGCTCGCTAGCAATTCAGTTTGCTGCTTACGTTGCCGCCGTCGCGATCCGCAGCTTGGCGTTTTATCGGCGCGCCGTCTTGTCGCCGAGAAGTTATTCTATGCGCGCAATTTTACCCTAGTTCGGCTAAATTTAACGGCGCTACGCGCCCGTAAAATTTATAATCTATCCTCGTATCTTTCGTAGTTGATGCCGTAAATTTTATCGATATTTTCGGCATTTATGAGCTGCTCGCTGCGCCCGAAGGCTAAAATTTCGCCGTCTTTTATAAACAGCGTCAAGCTTGAAACGAACTTCGCATGCCGCGGGTAGTGCGTCGTCTGCACGAAGGTGTAGCCCTCATCTCCCAGCGCTTTTATCATCTCGAGCAACCTAATTTGATTGCCGAAGTCTAGACCATTTGTCGGCTCGTCCATAAAGATCACTTTCGCGCCCTGAACCAGCGCGCGCGCGATGTACGCCAGCTGCCGCCACTTGAAATTTCGCCTTTTAAGATTCTGTCTTTATATGGATTGCGCTTAGAATTTTATATCGTCGCGTCTTTGAAATTTTTCATCACTGTAAATAAAATTTTATCGAAGTTTAAAATTTAATGTCGCATTACCGCGCCGCGAAAATTTCAATAACGCGCTAAATTTAAGTAGCACGTAAAATCAAGCATTGCGCTAAATTTCAAGTTACGCGCCGAATTTAGCTTGCACGGCAAATCAAGCGCGCCGCCTAATAAAAGCGGTATAAAATCCCGCTCGCGCGCTAAGGCTCGTCCTTCGGGTCTAGGCGTATAAAATTCTACCCAGGCGGATCATGTTCGAGCCGCATTTGATTGCGAGCTCGAAATCATCGCTCATCCCCATCGAGCAGATCCGCGCGCCGTGCGGCACGAGCGCATCAAAGATCTCGCGCGTCGCCTCGAAGCTTCGTGCGATCTGCGCGGGCTCGCTCACGTGTGCACCGATGCTCATCACGCCGATTAAATTTAGATTTTTGCACTCCTGCTTGATGCGCAAAAACTCCTCCACCGCGCGGTTTTTATCGAGCCCCGTTTTGGAGCTCTCGCCCGCGGCGTTGATCTCTAGCAGCGTATCTAGCGGATAATTCAGCCGCTTATTTACGGCAAGCGCAAGCTCGTAACTGTTGCAGCTCTGCCACAGCGTGGGGCGTAGAGCGATGAGCTGATTGATTTTGTTGCTTTGTAGCGTGCCTATGAAGTGCCACTTTAGCGGCAGTTCGCGCAGTAGCTCGCTTTTGCGCTTCAGCTCCTGCACTCTGTTTTCGCCAAACGCGATCTGTCCTTGCGAATACAGCTCGCGCACCTCATCCGTGCCTACGTTTTTACTCACCGCGACTAGCTGCACTTCGCCCGCGCCTGCTTTCGCAGCCTCAATGCGCTTTAAAATTTCATCCAGCCTCATTTGTAAAATCCCAAAATTCTAGCGAAATCATTTAGCACCGTAAATATCATCAAAAGCGCTAAAATCCCCATACCTACGTAGCTAGCACCCACGAATACCCGCTTTGGCACCGGGCGGCGGAAGATGAGCTCAAAAAGATTAAACGCGATGTGTCCGCCGTCGAGCGCGGGGATCGGAAAGAGGTTGATAAGCCCTAAATTTACCGATATTAGCGCCACGAGCGCGAGCAAGACCGCCGCGCCGTAATCGACCGCCTTTGAGGTTATATCGGTAATAGCGACGATGCCGCCCATCTCCTTAGGCGAAACGACGCCGCTGGCGAGCTTCTCAAGCCCCACCAAGATGAGCTTTGATGCCTCCACCGTCTGATCCCACGCGAAGCTAAGCGAGCTTGCGCCCTTGTGATATAGCGTCACGGTCGCGTTGTAATCGGGCGAAATGCCGATGAGCGGCACTCTGATACTCTCGCGCCAGATGGTTTTTTTCTCGCCGAGCTTTGGCGTGAGCGTCAGGCTCAGCCGCTTGCCGCCGCGCATGATCTCTAAGCTTAGAGGTGCCACGGTTACCTGCTTTGAGATGTCGTCCCACTCGCGGATCTGCTTGCCGTCGATCGATAAAATTTCATCGTTTAGCATTAGCCCTGCGCTTGCAGCAGCGGAATTTGGCGAAATTTTGCCGACCTTCGGCGCTAGCTTTTCGACGCCGATGTAGCCCAGCGCGATGTAGATCAAAAACGCAAGCAGCAGGTTAAAAAACGGCCCTGCAAAAAGTATGATTATGCGCGCGATCGGGCCTTTGGAGTTGTAGCTGTCGGAGTCCGTGCTTGCCGCGGCGGGATCTAGATCCTCCTGCCCCTTAAGGCTTACATAGCCTCCCAGAGGGATCGCGCTGATGGCGTACTGCGTCGCGCCGATGCGCTTGGTAAAGACCTTCTCGCCGAAGCCCACGCTAAAGACGTTCACTCCCACGCCCAGTGCCCGCGCCGCCAAAAAATGCCCCAGCTCGTGGAAAAAGATGAGGAAGCTGATCGCCAGCACCGTGACCATAAAATTTATCGAGTAAAAATAAAATCCGACCGCCAGGATCGCCAGCGTTAAAATTATGCTTTTCAAATTTCAGACCTTTGTAAAAAATGGGCTAAGCTTACTATGATTTTGCAAATTTTAAGCTTATAAAAGAGATTGTCTAAAAGCATAGTGGTATAAGCATGCTTTTAAAATATATATAAAATTTTTTATTTCGCAATATCGGTAAGACGCATATAATAATCAATTAGTTTTTGTGTATGATTTTGTTTAATTTCTTTTATGAAATTTTCCATTAAAGTAAAATTTGGATTTCCATTGCCATTGACTGGGAGTACGATTTTTTCCTTTTTTAAAGCAGTTTGAGAGCACATTTGATTAAAAGAATAACGATCTCCAAAGGACTTATTTAAAATAGATACTATGAAAAATCCAATATTTTGATTAAGTTCAAATTTTGGTTTTAAAATATTTATACGACCATGAGATACTGCATAAAATTTTTTTGGCTGATAAAAACATTTCCCAAACATATCGACACTTAAAGAATTAGCATCGAATTTTTCACTTAGCTCATCACAATTTTGCACATACGCAACTATCCCATTATTAAAATTCCCAGAGCTTATTAAAGGATTGTTTCCACTTTGAAGTCTTTTAGCTTGTAAATCACCTTTGGCTAGCAGAATTTCAAACAAATTTGCAAGTTCAAACTCATCCCATTTGCAATTAAGTTTACCAAAAAGACTTGCAGCTATTCGCATGATAGCCTCTTGGATATAATTTGCCAAATGTGAATTTGCAGTTGCAGTAATAATATCGCCGCTAGGCGAATTGCTCTCTCTCTCTCTCTCTCTCTCTCGAAGGGCAAGTGCGCTATGATATAAAATCAATTTTTGCATTTTAGCTTCTATACTTTTTATGTAATTTTCCATAAAATCAAAATCAATCATATCGTTAGTCACGGGAAGCCTTATGTATGACTTTTTTAAATCGGTACTCGAAATTTGATCATTATAAACGCCGTTGAATGATTTTTTAAATAGATTAACCAAAAATAAAGCAGTGTATTTATTAAGCATATATACTATCGGCTTTAAACTATGAACTTTCATATCTAAACTCGCCTTATACGGATGATAAAAACAAGTTCCCAAAAAAGAAAAAGATATAAAATTTTCTTGAACTCTGTAATTATTTGACGACAAATCATTATAATATCCAGAAATGCCATTATTTATATTTGTCACAGATATTCTTGGAGTTTTTCCAGATTTTAATTCATTTTGCGGTATATTTGCTCCAGTTTCAACTATAAAAATATCTGTTACTTTAAAATTTCTATACTCCAATTTCAAACCTTTATCTTTATCTCGTCATCGTCCAAATTTATCTCGCTTCCATATAAAATGCTCTCTAAAATCGTCTTTTCAAATTCTTTTTTATCGATGCCGTTTTCAAAAAGCATATAATCAAGCACGACTTTTTTAAAATCCTGCTCGGTTATCTCAAATTTAGGCTCGGGCATTTTATACTGCAAGCTCTCATTCGGCTTTATCCACTGGCAGCTTTCATCGCCGCTTTGCTTATATATCACATCTACCCAGTAATCTTCAAGTTCTTGCCATTTGCCTTTTAGGTCATGGCGCCCTTGGTTTTTAACGGTTTCCAGCCCGTCTTCTTTTATATAACAACCAAAAATTTCCTTGTTTCCTTGCGGCTCATGCGCTTTAAATATAAAAATCGATGTTTCATTCGCACCTTTCATGCGAGCAAAAACTTCTTTTGGTAGTTTGATGATTTTTAAAAGAGAATGTTTTTTGAGCCATTTTAAAACTTGTTTGCGACCCACTTCAAGTTTATTGCTCGGTAATAAAAACGCGCAAATCGCGCCATCCTCAACATTATCAAGTACGTTTTTTACTATTTTTAAACAACCGAATTTATTTTCATAAGGCGGATTCATCAAAACTTTTGTGATATTCTTGCTTTTTATCCATTTGCAAGCCGCTTCGCCTCTAGCGTCGTCGTGAGTTAAATTGGTTTTTCCGTCTTTATGAATTAACATATTCGCACAAGCTAGAGCAAATAGCTCTTTATCAAATTCTATTCCAAAAAGTCTATCATTTTGTATAATTTTAACCGCGCTTTCATTGAAATTTCCGCCGACTTCGTTTATCATATTATTCATAGCTTTTACTAAAAATGCACCGCTACCGCAGCATGCGTCTAAAATTTTATCTTTGTAGCTAACGTTCGCGATACGATACATTAGGCTTGTAATATGATCCGGTGTAAAAACTTGACCCGCTTCGCTCTTGCCCTTATAGCGAGTAAATTCGTTAAAGAAAATTCCCATAACGTCTTCGCCGTTCCAACTTTCGGCTTTTATATAGCCTGAAATCGAAACGACATCGTCGATAAAGCTATCAATTGCTTTTTGATTTTTTGTGTAGTTGAAACTAATTAAATTAAACTGCTCTTTTATAATGTCTAGCTTTAAATTTAATGCCTTTTGCTCACTATATGAGCTTTCAAGAGTTTTTATGATCTCGCTTTGTAGCGTTGCGAAATCGCGCCCTTTAAGACCGGCTAAATTTGCGCCTTTTCTATCGGCTACCAAAGCGCAAGCTGTAAAAATCATCCTATGCTTTAGGTTATTGATGCCAAAATTTATATGTAGGTTATCATTTATTGATTTAGTACATGAGTAAATTTTAGGCTTATCTATACTGCTCTGAGTAAATAGCTTAAGATAGTAATCTTTGCTAAAAAGCTCACTATCTTCTCTATAAAATTTATCGTTTTTATAAATTATTGCTTCGTTGCCATTATATAAAATACCTATTACTTGATTGTATTTGCTTCTTGTTATGTTTATATATTCTTGAAGTTGCGGTAAATTTTGATCCAGATTTGAATTCGGCTCATAGGCTTTGGTCTCTAAAATTATGGCAACTTCGTTTATATCGTGTGGAAAATACCAACCGTCAGGCTTTTTATTAACCCCGCTAAAACCAAGTTCATTAAACGTAGTTATTTGTCCGACACCACTTTTAGCGTATTTTGAATCTTGAAATTTTAGTAATGCTCCTGCATTTTGCCTAATTACATCTTCGCTAACTCTCGAAGTCCCATACATCATAATAATTTTCCTTAATTTTGCCGATATATTACTATTAATCTAATGAGCGGCACGTAGATTTTTATCTTACATACACTCAAGGATAAGATCGCATAATTTGTGATCCATCATATTTCATTTGGTTCAAATTTTATTTCAAATTTAAACCAAATTCTAACTCTTTTTCGTAGCCTTAGCATACGCCGTGACGTATTCAAACCCCGAATATAGCGTCAGCGCAACCGCGATCCAGAGTAGGGCGTTTGCATAGGGCCATTGCATCGTTAGCCAGCCGATAGCGATCATCTGAAAGACCGTTTTTACCTTCCCCGCCATCGACGCGGCGACCTCTACGCCGTCGCCCGCCATAGCAACTCGAAGGCCAGTGATGAAAAACTCGCGGATTAGGATCAGATAGATCGCCCAAGCACTGGCGCGTCCGATAAACATAAGCCCCAAAAAGCCCGCAAGCGTCAGCATCTTATCGGCGAGCGGATCGATGATGGCGCCTAGTTTGGTCTTTTGATTCCAAGAGCGCGCGACGTATCCGTCGAAAAAGTCCGTAACGGAGGCGATGACGAAGACGAGCGCAGCGAAATAATCTATCCAGCTTACATGCACCGAGCCCACCATGCCGCCGTTCGCATGGCCTGCTAGTAGGATCAGCCAAAAAAACAGCGGCGCGAGCGCAACGCGAAAGCTCGCTAAAATATTGGGTAAATTTAGCATTATTTAAAGGTCGTTCCGCCGTCGACGATGAAGGTGTGCCCCGTCACCCAGCTAGCCTTGCTCGAGCATAGAAATAAACATGCTCCCGCCAAATCCTGCGGCTGCCCCATACGTCCTAGCGGGCTAAGCTCGGCGGTCTTGTCGCGCACCTCTTCGTAGTTCGTAAAGGCTCTAAGCGCGTCTGTCTCGATCGGTCCGCCGCTTACTACGTTTACGCGGATGTTTTTCTCTCCAAGCTCGGTTGCGGCGTAGCGTGCCATCGCTTCAACCGCGGCTTTCGCAGTGCCGTGACCCGCGTAGTTTTCGATATAGACTAAATTTCCAGTGGAGCTAAGCGAGATGATAGAGCCGCCGCCTACCGCTTCCATGCGTTTTGCGGCTTCTTGCGCGCCTACGACGAAGGCATTTACGGTCGCGGTAAAGATATTGTTGATGCCGCGCGGCTTTAGCCTCATAAATTTAGTGTATCCGCCCGCGACTGCGCGACCGGAGATGATGGCGTTTGAGATGAAAAAATCCACTCGCGCAAAATCCCCGTCGATCTTGGCAAAGAGCTCCTTGTAGGTCTCGGGCTCTAAGATATTGAGCGCATAGGCGCGCGCCTTGATGCCGTAAGCCTTCTCAAGCTCGGCTGCTTGCGAAGCGGCTAGCTCCTCGTTGGAATTATACGTAAAAGCGATATTCGCTCCCGCAGCTGCAAATTCTAAAACGATCGCTCTGCCTATGCCTCTCGTGCCGCCGCTGATAACTAGCGTTTTTCCTTTAAATTCGTTCGTCAATTAAAATCCTTTGATAGTGTATTGTTTCATTACGTTTTCTATTTTTTTGAGGTTTTCCGCGCTCGGCTCGCAAAGCGGCAAGCGGTACTCCAAACTCGGCGTGAGGCCCGCGATATACATCGCCGCTTTGATCGGGATCGGATTGCTCTCGCAGAATAAAATTTTATTGATCGCGTAGAGATCGTCGTTGATCTGCTTGGCTTTTAAAAACTCATTTTGCAGCGCAAATTTCGTAAGCTTCGCCGTGTAATCGGGCAGTAAATTTGCCGTAACGGAGATCACGCCCTTGCCGCCGTTACTTAGGATCGGATAGTTGATCGCATCCTCGCCGCTAAGCACGCTAAGGCGCGGCTCGTGCGCGAGCAGATCGACGCATTTATCGATGCTTCCGCTAGCTTCTTTGACGCCGTAGATGTTCTCACAGTCGTTAAAAAGCTTGATGATCGTATCTGCGGCTATGTCGCAGCCAGTGCGCCCTGGCACGTTGTATAGCAGTACCGGCAGATCTACCGAGCTTGCGATCGCCTTGTAGTGCAGATACAGCCCTTTTTGGGTGGGTTTATTGTAGTAGGGCGCTACGGATAAAATTCCATCCGCGCCGTGAGCCTGCGCAAACTGCGCGAGCCCGATCGCTTCGTGAGTTGCGTTGCTGCCCGCGCCCGCTAGCACCTTAACGTCCGTGCCCTTGCACGCATCTACGGCGATCTCGATACAGACGCGGTGTTCGTCGTGCGTCAGCGTCGCGCTCTCGCCCGTGGTACCGACGGGCACGACCGCGCTTATGCCGTTTGCTATCTGTCTTTTGATGAGCTTGGAGTAGGTCTGCTCGTCGAGTTTGCCCTCTTTAAAAGGCGTAATCAGCGCCGTCATAGAGCCGATTATGACATTTTTATTCATCGTTTTCCTTTCGTAAGATAATGCTTGTGGAGCTTTTAAGGCTTAGATAGGTTTTCATTGCTTTTTTAACCGCGCTTTTATCTAGGCTTTTGATCTCGCGCTCCAGCCTAAATAGCGCGTCCAGATCGCCGCGGACGATGTAGCTGCCGTACATCTGCGCTACCTTGCTAGCGCTGTCGAGGGAGTAGATCAGATCGCTGCTTAGGGTGTTTTTGATCTTTAGCATATCGTCGTCGCTTATTTTAGCTTTTTTGGCTTTTTCGATCAGCGCCAAAATTTCATCTCTTAGCGCCTCGCCGCTTACGCCCTGGTTGCAAACGGCAAAGACTATAAATAAATTCTCATCCTTACCACTCATATCGTAGATATTGATCTGGTTGGCGAGCTTTTTTTCATCGACCAGCGCGCGCTGTAAAAGCGAGCTCTTGCCGCCGCTAAGATATATATCCATCGCTTTGATCGCCGCGGCGTCGGGGTGGTTAAACGGCGGAATTTTAAAGGCGACCGCCACGATCTGCGCCTCGCTGTTTTTATAAATAACGCTAAGCTTCTCGCCGTCTTGCGCGGGCTCGGTGCAGTGAAGGCGCGGAATTTCGCCTTTATTTTTTACGGGCGCGAAGTGTTTTTTGGCCGCATCAAACGCTGCCTTTTCGCCGATGCCGCCGGTGATCAGCAGCACGGCGTTTTGCGGTTGATAAAATTTAGCGTGAAATTCCTTGATATCTTTGATACTCCAGTTTTCGATGTCCTTGCGAAAGCCGATCGGCGTCCAGTGGTACGAGTGGTACAAAAACGCGGCGTTATAGAGCCTGAAAAATAGGTATCCGAACGGATCGTTATCGGTGCGCCACAGCCGTTCCTCGAGCACGACCTTGCGCTCGGGCTGAAATTCTTTGTCTTTGAGGCTTAAGTTTTGCATGATGTCGGCGTAAAGATCCAAGCAGACCTCTAAATTTGAGCTCGCGCACTTGATGAAGTAGTGCGTATAATCAAAGCCCGTGCTTGCGTTGTTCACGCCGCCGAATCCCTTTACGATCGCGTCGAACTCGCCCGCCTTGCGATTTTTCGTGGATTTAAAATTTAGATGCTCCAGCATGTGCGCGATGCCGCTTTTGCCCATCACCTCGTCGCGCGAGCCGACGTTGTAAAACACATCCACACTGATGACGCCGCTGCCTTTATTCATTGGGATGTGATAAATTTGAAGCCCGTTTTGCAGCGTGATTTTCTTAAATTTCGGAAACATTAATCTTTTTTCGCCTTTCGTTTTTTGCTTGAGTTTTGCTCTGCGTCTTGGGCGCCGCTCGCTTCTTTGGTCTCTTTAGCCTCGGCATTTTTAGTTTTTGCGCCGCTTTGCTTTGCGTTTTTGACCTTAGAGCTTTTGCTTTCCGCGCTACTTTTTGACGCGGCTTTAGTTGCGGTTTTATTTTTCGACGCAGTTTTAGTTGCGGTTTTATTTTTCTGCGCGGTTTTAGTTTTGGCGGTTTTACTTGCCGTGCCGCTTTGCTTTGTGTTTTTAGCCTCTAAATTCTCACTCTTTACGCCGCTTTTCGAGAAATTTTTTGCTTCGGCGCCATTTTGCTGCGAGGCGTTGTTATCCTGCACGACGTCCTTCCGTGAGGCGCCATCATCCTGCGTAATACCCTTCTGCGCGGCATCTTTTTGCGTAGCGTCCTTTGAAATTTTACCGCGTTTGGAGCTTACGCCGCTTTTTGAAATTTGACTTTGTTTTTGATCCGCATCGCTTTTGGAGGTAGTTTTTGAAATTTTATCCTGCTTATGATCCGCGCTGCCTTGCTTTGCGCTTTTAGCTTCTAAATTTTCGCTTTTTGCGCTGCTTCGTTTTGTATTTTTAACCTCGGAAATTTTGTTCTCCGCGCTACTTTGCTCGGCTGAGCTTTGATCCGTCGCGGTATCTGCGCTTACCAAGGCGTTTAAATTTGCCGAAGTGCTAGAATTTTCGTCCGATTCAGAGATTGAGTTTGTTTGAGCGCTCAGAATTTCATCTGTTTTAGCGACGAGAATTTCATCAGCTTGGGCGCTCGATATCTCGCTTTTGCCGTCGATTAAAATTTCATCCACATCCTTGCCCTCGGGCGCGTTTGAAATTTCGCTCGTTTCCTCGCCTTTGGCTGCGTTTGAAATTTTATCCGCTTTAGCATTCGCCTCTTTGTCTTCGCAAGCGCGCAAATCCGCGCCGCTGCCGCGATTTTCCGCCTGATCGTCTCTCGCGCCGTATCCTTCGCCCGCGCGAGTTTTTAAATTTACTCCGACCGCCTCGCCGATGCTATTGAAGCCGTCTGCGCGCAGAAGCTTCGCGAGCCCCTCGTTGATCGATTTTGCGACGAACGGACCTTTGAAGATAAAGGCGGTAAAAATTTGAACCAGGCTCGCGCCCGATTTGATGCGCTCGTAGGCCTCCTGCGCGCTGTCTATGCCGCCGCAGCTGATTAGGATCGTGCGGCCGAAGAGCTCGCGAGCGACCTGTGCGAAAAGCTTTCGCGATTTTTCGGTGATCAGCCTGCCGCTTAGGCCGCCGAAGTCCCTAGCGTTGGGGCTTAGCGAATAATCGACGCTCGTGTTGTTTATGATGATGCCGCTTGCGCCGCTTTGCACCGCGCACTCGCACAGCGCGATCGCCTGATCCGCGCTCATATCGGGCGCCAGCTTTAAGACGAGCGGCCTGTTCGTGATCTTTTTCATCGCTCCGATCAGCTCGCTTATGAAGCTGTTTTTTTGCAAAGCACGCAGATTTGGGGTGTTCGGCGAGCTTACGTTGATGATGAAAAAATCGCACAGCCCGTTAAATTTACGGCCCAAGGCTTCGTAATCGCTTAGCGCGTCCTCGTTCGAAGTGGCTTTGTTTTTGCCGATATTTGCGGCGATCGGGATTTTAAAAGGATAAATTTTTCGCACGCGACGCTCGATAACATCGGCACCTTCGTTGTTAAAGCCCATCGCGTTTTGAATGCTCTGCTCGCTAACGAGGCGAAAAAGTCGCGGCTTTTCGTTGCCACTTTGAGGACGCGGCGTAAAGGTACCAAAATCTATGTGCCCGAAACCCAGAGCAGCTAGCGGCGCGATCATCGTGGCGTTTTTGTCGAAGCCGCCTGCGATACCTACTGGATTATCGAAGCTTAAATTCCATATATTTTGAGTTAAAATTTCATCTTTGTAAACGCCGAATTTTGCTAAAATCTCAAGTCCGCCCGGAGTCGCATAGAGCGCGCGAAGTCCGAATTCTGCGATCTTGTGGGCGGTTTCTGGATCAAATCGAAAAAAGATTTTTTTCAAGGTATCGTAATTCATAATTTTTCCTCAAATTTTGCGTAATGGTAGCTAAAATTTAATTAAATATAGATAAGGATTTCGCGCTGAATTGCAATTCGCGGCGGTTAAATTTAATTTTAGAATTACGCGCCGAAATGCTGCGTAAAATTTCTACGGCTCGTCGCGATGATCTGAATTTACGCAAAAGTTCAAAGATGCGCGGCGCAAATTTTATAAATTTAGCCCGCCCGGGTACGTGTCGAAACGCGCGGTGTCCGTGGCACGGCTCGCGACGGCAGGCATCGCCGCGATTTTATCCTGCGCCGATCTGGACTCAATACCGCTGACGCTAAATTTTAAAATTTAAAGCGTCCACTCGCGCCGTTTGAGCTTTAGCGCGCGTCTTTGTCAGCGAAAGCAACGATCATCGTACCCAGAGGAATGATCGCAACGCCCAAGATAATCGCTAGCGGGTTTAGCAAGGACAGCTTGGCAAGCAGGTAGATCGCCGCCACGAGCGCCGCGTAGGATAGAATTTTAAACGGAGAGAAAAACGCCCCCGCGAAATTGCTCCGAACTTCGCTCCGCTCAAGCTCGCCCTCCCAATCATCGACGCTGCCGTCCGCGCCTCCGAAATCATCCTTTGATCCGTCACGAGTGTCACCAATCCCACCTCCAAAATCGCTCGTACCGTCGCCCGGCTCGCCGCTATCTACATCGCCGCCACGATTACCGCTATCTGTGCCGGCGCTCCGGTCGCCACTATCTACGCCGCCGCCTAGATCGCTGCTCGCTGCATTTTTCAAGTCGTCGCAACGCTCGCCTATGTCGCCTTGCGAACTATCGCTAGCTTCGTCGTTTATGCCGCCGTGTGAGTTGCCGCAAGTCGCGCAATCTTTCATATTAAATTTATCGGCGACGTGTCCCAAAGCGGTCGCGTTGCAAGCGGAGATTTCGTTGCGGTTGTCTTCGGTAGAATTTAAGTCGCGCTTGGTAGCAGCGGTTCTGCTGCACTCGGCGTCTAAATTTGAGCTGCGAGTAAAATTTATATCGGCGGCGGAGTTTACGGCGCACCCAGCGGAGCTTGCGGTACACTCGGTAGAGTTTGTGGCACATCCAGCGGCGGCTTCGTCGTGCAGGGCGCGGCTATCGCCGTTTTCGACGCGGGTCTCACCGCTAGTGAAATTTACGGCGTCTTCGGAATTTTGCGCGTTTGAAATTTCGACGCCTGAATTTGCGCCGCTAAAGCTTTCGCTATTTAAAATTTCGCCGCCGCAAGTTTTGCCGTATAAAATTTTATCGTCGCCGCCTATGCTGCCTTGGTTTTCGCCGCCGTAGCTTGCGGAATTCGTATCGTTTGCGGAAGTTTCGCCGCTTATGAAACCTGCGGAATTTTTAGAGCTTTGCCGTAAAATTTCATCGTATTTGCCGGCTCTGAGTTCATCTTCTATTTTGTTGCGGTAAGCGCGAAACGAAAAATATACCGCGCCGAATGCGCCCAAAAATCCGGCCTCCAAGTTAAGAAGCCACGCAAGCGCCCGCACGCCGAAAGAGCCCGAGCCGAAAAATCCTGCGCCGCAAAACGCTAGCCCAAGCAGGGCAAACGCCGCGTTTAGCGCGCAGTATATGAGCAAAAATCGCCTATTCAATCTCGCTCATCCCATTCGTCGTCGTCGAAATTTTTCGGATCTGCCTTGTATTTCGGATCGTCCTCAAGCTCTTTTAGGCTCGAATTTAGCGCCTTGCACGCGCGGTAAACGTTCAAAAACGCCGCCGCGATGCCGATAGCGATGCCAAGCCATAATAAAAGCAGCGAGCCCGTGAGGTGCCGCAGCCCAAGCCCGATCGCTACGCCGATGCCGATCGCTACGACGATTGAGATGCCTAGGCTGATGTCGCAGGCGCCCTTTACGATTTTGTTTAAATTTTTCGTTACTCTCATCTAAAATCCGTAAAATTTTAAAACGCAGCCCTTAAAGCGCCGCCATCGCTTCGTCCGCGGCGTTTAGCGCAAAATCGATCTGCGCTTCGTTCATCGTGGAGCAGATAAAGCCCGTCTCAAACTGACTAGGTGCTAAAAATACGCCGCGCTTAATCATCTCGCCGTGAAATTTCGCAAAGCGCGCGGTGTCTGCTCGCAAAGCGCCGTCATAGTCGCGCACCTCTTCGTCTGCAAAAAAGTAACCGAACATCGAGCCTACGCAGGCGGTTTGCAGCGCGATGCCGCGGCGCTGCGCTATGGCGCAAAGCCCGTCCGTAAGCCTACGCGCAAGCTCGCCGAGCCTTTCGTAAAGCCCGCCGCTAGCGTAAATTTTACTTAGACTGGCGATGCCCGCTGCCATTGCGACGGGGTTTCCGCTTAGCGTGCCCGCTTGATATACCGCTCCTAGCGGGCTTATCATATCCATGATTTCGCGCTTACCCGCAAACGCCGCCACGCTCATACCGCCGCCGATGACCTTGCCGAAGGTCACCAGATCGCCGCGAACGCCGTAGATGCCGTAGCTGCCTAGCTCGCTTGCGCGAAAGCCGCTCATTACCTCGTCGATTATCAGCACGATCTTTTTCTCGTCGCACAGCGCGCGAAGCTCGGTTAAAAATTCGGGATCCGCCGGCACCAAGCCCATATTTCCCGCGATCGGCTCGATGATGATCGTGCCGATATCGTTTTGCGCTAGGACGTCCTTTACGCTTTGTATGTCGTTGTATCTGGCTAAGTAGGTATTTTTTGCGATATCTTGCGGCACGCCCGCGCTGCTTGCGTTACCGAAGGTGCTTGCACCGCTGCCCGCTTTGACGAGCAGACTGTCGCTGTGGCCATGGTAGCAGCCCTCAAATTTTAAAATTTTATCCCGTCCACTAAAGGCGCGCGCGAGACGGATCGCGCTCATCGTGGCTTCGGTGCCGCTGCTGGTAAAGCGAATCTTATCTAGGAAATCGAAATTTTTTAGCACGAGCGAGGCGAGCTGCGTCTCAAGCGGGCTGGATGCGCCGAAACTTAGCCCTTTTTTGGCGGTTTGCACGACGGCGCGCTCAATGTCGGCATCGGCATGACCGAAGATGAGCGGCCCCCAGCTCTGCACGAAGTCGAGATATTTTTTATCCTCGACGTCGTAGATGTACGAGCCCTCGCCGCGATCCACCATAAAAGGCTCGCCGCCTACGTTACCGAATGCTCGTACCGGCGAATCGACGCCGCCCGGGATAAGTTTTTGTGCTGCTAAAAATTCGTCGTGATTATTCATTTTTTCTCCTTCTTTTTGGGTTGATTTATCGATTTTATATATTTGTAGATGATGATGATCTCATTTTGCGTCAGGAAGTAGCTCGGCATCACGTCGCGTGAGCTGCTGATCCCGTCGGCGAGCTCCTGAAGCGAGAGATTGTTGATCGGCGGCGCGTTTAGGGCGCGCTCATAGTAGGCGCCCGAGGTGCGGTTAAATTCTTTATACGTCGCGATCAGCGAGCCCTCGCCCCTCTCGCCGTGGCACTTATCGCAGCCGATGCCGCGGGGGTTTTTATACAGCATCGCGCCGTACTCCTCGTCGGTGATAAAGCTATCGGCACACAAAATACCTGAAAATAGGGCCAGCGCAGGTAGATTTCGCATTAGATTTTTTGATAAATTTTGCATTAAATTTTAAACGGCTCGCTTTGAAAAATTTGGCGCAATGATATAATTTTTGAGCTTAAAAGCAAATACAGCGGCGCGAGCGGAGGAGAGGCTAGAATTTTA
The DNA here is from genome assembly GCA_963527265.1 of uncultured Campylobacter sp. Classification (GTDB taxonomy): domain Bacteria; phylum Campylobacterota; class Campylobacteria; order Campylobacterales; family Campylobacteraceae; genus Campylobacter_B. The sequence goes on from CAURQQ010000037.1 coordinate 18,632, forward strand.
AAATTTCAAGGGCCTACGTTATATTTTATGTGTTAGTCTTTAAATATAAATTCTAATCAGTTTTATGATAGTGTGACAGAGGAGGCAAGGAAAGTACCTTGCCCCTTAAAATTTAAAACATAATCTCAAACCCTGCATTGATAGCACCGCCTCTTGTTTT
>CAURQQ010000038.1:0-18541 GCA_963527265.1 uncultured Campylobacter sp.
TAAACGCGGTCTTAAGCGTATGCGTTTGTATGCTGTTTTGCTACGCTGGGCTGCTCGCGGGCAGAGCGCTTGCAAGCTAGCCGTGGAGCACGTGAGCTTTAAATTTAAATCGTCTCTAAGTTTGTGCTTTTAAATCAAAATTTATTTAAAATACCTGCGCTACAGAATTTTATCGCGCGCATGTGCTGCAAAATCTGCGAGCGATGGGCACAATCCCACACGCCGTGCAGTTTTGCGAAAGGGCGCGCAGCAAGTAGTTTCGCAAAGTGCAATATCAAGCAGGAATTATAAGGCGAGCAAATCGTAAGACGAGCGAAAAGTAAAGCGAGCGAGAGGGATTGTAGCTAAATAATGGTGCTCGGCGTCGGGCAGGCTGGCAAAATCCAGATAAATTTGAAATTTGCGTGCATTCTCTGCATATCTTGTTCGCCGCAGCTTTGTGAAATTTCGCTATCTTGCGCCTAGTTATCGCGACGCCCTAAAAATTTCGCTGTCTTGGCGCGGATAAAATAAACCTAAGCCGTGCGATAAATTTTAAAAGCTCCGTGGGCAAATTTTAAAGCTTGAAGCTTAGAATTTTAAAATTCTCGCATAAATTTTAAAAGCTAAATTAAAGTGCGCCGAAATCACGACCTTATGTGCCAAATCCTGTGGCGCTATCTTAGATTTATCGCAAGTGGCTGCGAGCCCTCTTAATTTCGTTTCTGCAGATTTCATTAACCTGCTTGCCCTCGCTATTTCGCAAAATAACCTCGTAGTCCGTGATCTCGCGATCTTTGTTATACCCCTTGATATATCTGAATCTCGATAAAACTATTTTAAAGGATTCCACATCGTCTAAAGTATACTTATCGCGTAGCTTGACGTAGTTAAAATTACTACTAGTAAGCATATGAAAATTATTAAATTTTTGCTTTAAATTTAGCGTATAAATTGCCGTATGAGGCGTATCGTTATCGCAGCGATTAAATTCGCTTTCATCGAAGGCAAGCGCGAGGCAAATTTCATCGCCGCAGATTACTTTTATATCTTTGGCGCTGCTGTTTATACGTATAGTTTGTCGCCACCCATCGCCAGGGATCTCAAAGATATTGCGAGCGAGCTTTTTGGCTATTTCATCTCCGACATAACCTTCAGCTTCGGACTGATCAGCCCAACCGAGCCCAGAGTAGTTCTGCTTTTGCGGAAAATCCGCAAGCGGAGTTTGAAGCTCGCTTATAGCGTTTAAATTTTCCTCGGTGCCTTGTGGAGCCGCAAAAGAGGTGCCCTCCATAGAGTGTAGATTAAAGAAGCCGATAAATTTCCTCACGACCTTATACGCCGTTTGAGAAAATATCTTGGCTTCGTTTTCAAAAAGCGAAATATCGTAGATGCCGTAGCTATAATATTTAAGCTCTCTACTCACCCACTTTTCGTCCGGCGAACGATCGATCTCGTCGTATCCATAGTAGCGCTCTGGCATATCTTTTTGCAGCAAAAAGTCCTCGCTGCCGCCGTCCTCATACCTAAGCCAGACTCCAAAATCGTCCTTAATGTATAGATAATCAAACTTCGCGCCTCCTGCGAATTTTTTCTCACCTAGCCAAAATACGGGTCTTTTTTCTAAGTTCGGCAAAGCGGCGACTGGAGGCAAATTTTGTAGCTCTTTTTCAAATTTTTCATCGATATAATCGCAAGCGCTAGTGGGCATACTAGGATCGCAACCTTCGGGCGTATCGGATGAAAAAAGCAAATTTAAAATCACAAATATATACAGCACAAAAAGCACGCACGCAACGCTCACGACCAAGGCGGTAATTTTTAAAATTTTTATAAAAGTTTTCATATCTAAATTTTACCTCGTTGCACTTAAAAATCGTAAAATTTCGCTTTAAATTTGAAATCCTCCGCGCATTATCTGTACGCTTCGCCTATTGCTTCACTAAGGCTTTTTAGCAGCCAGTCTTTCTTTTGCCTCTTAGCAAGATGACTTCTTAGCCCACAAGTTCGCACCGCTTGTCGCATTCACCTAAATTTTAAATTTCGACAAGATCTTTTTTAAAGGTTTTATCTCATCTATCGGTTTGCAAATTTAAACTAAAACGTAAGCGTCCTGTCGCATTCGCAAACCCAGGTCGCAAGTATATCCATGCTGCCTTTTATTTCATCGCTAAAGTAGGGCTCTCCTGCGTGCAGGCCGCATCTGCTTTGACAGCTGCCGCATACTTTTAGCGCCACGCCACCTTGATATAGCTCCTTTAGTTTGGCGACTAGATCGATGTCGTAATCCCCGGGTTTTTCGGTGCTATCTCTTACGAGATCGACCGCGTCATTCATAAGGAAAATTCTTACCTCCTCGCCTTTTTTATGCAGGCTGTCCGCTAGCCTCAATGCGTTGTAGGCGTTGTCCGAGCCGTTATACGGCTGATTTGCCAGGATCAGTAGGATTTTCATTTTGTACCCCTTCGTTTAAAATTTTATTGAAAAGAATTCTATATTAAAGTGAGTTTGCATTACCTTAAATTTAGATTGTGGATAAGAGCGGTTTAAATTTAGTCTTTATAAATTTAATTTTTCTCGCGACGACCTTCATTTATAGCTTCGATTAGGCTTTGCAGCATTTCGTCCGCGGCCTCCGTCTTATCGCATGCGCTGCGATTTTTGCCGTTTGAAGCGCCGGGCCCCGCCCCGCTGGCGCAGTCTTGCACGAAATACCACCAAAAATACCCGCCCACGTAGTTTTGCACGTAGCGCGGCATCGTATAATATCGCCTCATCATCGCCTTTCTGCTCGCCTGCGTAGCGTCCGACGCCGTGTTTCCGCACTCGCCGATGCCGAGTTTCGAAGCGGGAAAGGCGCTTTGCAGATCGGTAAAAATTTCGCTCCAATCAGGTGCAAAACCCTCGTTATCGTCCTCGTAATAGCTTACGAAAAGATAATCCAGCCCCTCTTTCATATCCTGCGGCACGAATTTTCGCAGCCACTCGCGCATCTGCGCTCCGCTCGGCGTATAATACGCCGTAAGCGCCGTCTTGGCGCCCTTTTTGTGGATGAGCTCGAAGGCCGCGATCATCTTAGCGGCGATAAAGCTTGCATCATCCCCGAGCCACCCCTCGCCGTTTATTTCGTTGCCGATCTCCCAGATCTGCACGTAGGGCGCGAGCGCGGCGAAGGCGTCCGCAAACCTCTTTTCGTAACTTTTTACGCTTTTGTACGAGCTCATCTCGTAGGAGTCCACAGGGCAGGCCATCACGTACGAAACCTCGCTAAGTCGCCTAAAAAGGGGCTCGTACTCGTGCGGGCTAATTTCTTTTGACATCACGACGCGCACGGTCAGCTTTACGGGTAGGGCTTGCAGGGCGCGCACGATGCTCTGTAGTTTCGCGCCCGAGGCGTCTTGCGCATCCTCGTACCAGCCGTCGTCGATCGTAACGCCCCAGATGAAGTCGGATTTAGAATTTTGCTTTGAAATTTTATTTGAATTTTCGCCGTAAAGTACGCCGCAAAACAGCGCCCCAAAAAACAGCGCGAGAAATATGTGTTTGAAATAGACCACGGCTTGCTCCTTGATTTTAAATTTTAAAAATTTAGCTCTTTGCTGGTCTTTCCACAACTGATCAAGCAATCAAAATTTATCTCTTGCCTCTAAGATCATAAGAATAATACGAACGAGAAAAGCCCTCTACGCTGAACATAGCAAAAGCGTTAAGCGCAAGAGCCGCTAAGCTTAGTAGCACCGTAGCAGGCAGCGAAAAACGCGCCAAAAATGCATTTGCAATAGCTGCAAGTACAAGCGCGATAAAGCAATATGAAAATATCGCGACGCCGCTAGTGTCGGTAAGCTCCTGATAAAATCTATAAAAAAACAGAAACGATGTGATGAATCCCAATGCAAGTAGTATTTGAGCGATGATGCCGCCCGCTAAAAATATAAATAACAATACGCCTATAAATATTGCCGCAAAGGCAATGGCTGCGTTACGCAAAAGGCTGCGGCTTGCGGTAAGCTTGGAGATGTTATAAATGCTAAAGATAAAAAGCACGAATGCCGCTGCGCTTAGTAATACTCCCAATCCGCCGTAAATCCCTAATAGCAATAGCACCAGTTCAGCTATAGCTTTTAAGGCGCAGGCCGCGATAAAGGTGTATTTGATGAGTGCCACCTCTTTTTCTTGAGGGTTTGAGGGCTGCTGATCTTGAGTGTGGAGATAGTCGTTTAAGTCCATGGTTGCTCCTTTAAAATTTAGCAAAAGTATATCTAAAAAACGAATAGGTAAAAATAAATTTCAAAATTTAGCGGCTCGCAGGCGGATATGTCGTATAAAGCAGGCGCCGTATAAAAGCGGGTAAATTTAAGAGATAAATTTTAAAATTTAGATCGGAATTTCGGCGCTGACGCGGCGGGTAAAATTTTAAACGGGCTGTAAATTTAATAAAGATTTGAGATAGATTTCGCGCAGATCTGCAAATTTAAAATCTGCAAATCCGCGCAAGTTGCTACAAGCGTGACTCGTAGCGACGTAGCGTGTAAAGACGTTTAAGCATCTTTTTGCGAGCTGAAATTTTTTGCTTTTTGCGGACTTCCGTCATCGGCTCAAAAAATCGTCTCGCGCGAACCTCGGTAACGACTAGGTTACGATCGGTTTGCTTCTTAAAGCGTCTGTAAGCTTCGTCAAATGATTCGTTCGGATATACCTTTACTCCAGGCACTTTCCTCACCGCCTTTCAAAAAAATGAGTCGTGAGTTTAGCGAAAAATTCCTTAAATTTGCTTTTGAAGCGCTTTTTTATATTTCCACACGCTCTTGTTGTTGCGAGTATCTATCATCGAAAGTTCTAAAAGTAGGCTTTCGCTTGCTTGCGCGGTAGAATTTTTAGTTACAGAATTTAAGCTTTTTGCTTTTTTAGATCCTGCCTTACCGTCGTTTGCCACAGCGGGGCTTTGCGGTAAAATTTTACCTACCAAGATGTAATCCGGCGCGTAGATCGAGCCGCTTTCTACGACGTGATAGCCACGGCTTACGCCATCGTTGCTAAATACGAGTTCATCTTTACTTGGGGCGTCTGTGACGACTGCTTTGCCTGAATGCAGCAGCGAAATTCTAATTTTTTTACTCAAAAATTCCGCATCCACGCCGTGCGCGTTCGTTCCATCCAGTGGCTCGATGCCGACGACACTAAATCTACCACCTTTCTTGCCGACAATACGCTTTGAGAGTAGATCAGCGATGCTTTCGCCTGCAATGCGCTCCAGATATGCGTTTGGATATCCAGCGTGGTCGATGCCTCCAGTAAGCGCCGAATTATCCGTGCTTTTAGAGCTTTTAAGCGCAGCGCAGCCTGCTAAAAAGACACACAGCAAGATCACGAAAAAACTTATCTTAAAATTCTTCATAGCATTTCCAAATTTTATAAAATAAACTTCGCGATTATAGCGAGATTTGGTTAAATTTCGTTTTTTATAAGCAAAATTTGTAACGGATATTCCGCTCGTTCCTTTAATTTTGAGTTAAAGATTCCTTGATATACTTTCTGCCAATTTATTCAGAAAATTCTCGGGGTGCTTATGAAAAAAATCATTAAAAGAGACGGAAGTTTTCAGGAATTTCAATCCTACAAAATAAAAGATGCTATCAAAAAAGCCTACAAAAGCGTTGGTAGCGAGTTTGACGAAAAAGTCTTTAATAATGTAATGAGCGCGATCGTTTTTAAAGACAAATTAAGCGTCGAAGATATTCAAGATCTCATCGAGAAAAAGCTCTTTGAAGCGGGCGATTTCGCCGTTTTGAAAAGCTTCATGATCTACCGCCACACGCATAAGATGCAGCGTGAGCATATTTTGGGGCTTGAGGAGGACACGACCTATATCAACTGCACCCAGACGGTCAATGAATACATCAGCAAGCAGGATTGGCGAATTTTAGCAAATTCCAATACCAGCTACTCAAACGCAGGTCTGATAAACAACACCGCCGGCAAGGTCATCGCAAACTACTGGCTAGATAAAATTTACTCTCGCGAGGAGGGTGCGGCACACCGAAACGGCGACTATCATATCCACGATCTGGACTGCCTTACGGCGTATTGCGCGGGTTGGAGCTTACGCGTGCTTCTAAACGAGGGCTTTAATGGCGTGCGCGGCAGAGTCGAGAGCAAGGCGCCGAAGCATTTCCGCGAAGCGCTGTATCAGATGGCGAATTTCCTTGGAATTTTACAAAGCGAGTGGGCGGGCGCGCAGGCGTTTAGTAGCTTTGATACGTATCTAGCGCCATACGTTTTCCGCGATAAATTAAGCGACGATGAGGTCAAAAAGGCGATCACGAGCTTCGTGTTTAACCTAAACGTCCCCGCGCGCTGGGGGCAGAGCCCGTTTACCAACGTCACCATCGATATGACCTGCCCGGATGATCTAAAAACGCAGATCCCTACGCACAACAACGAGCATCTATTTAAAAATTTACGCGACGAGGAACTTTTGGCTGAGGCTAAAAGGCGCGGCAAGGACTCGCTCGAGGCGATGACTTACGGCGATTTCGAGCCCGAGATGAACCGCATCGTGATTGCGTTTTACGAGGTTTTAACCACGGGCGATAAGTGCGGTCAGCCCTTTACCTTCCCGATTCCTACGGTAAATTTAACGGAGGAGTTTGATTGGGATACTCCTGCGGCCGACGCGGTATTTGAAAACACCGCTAAAGTAGGCTCTAGCTATTTTCAAAATTTTATCGGCTCGCAATATATCACGAACGAAAAGGGCGAGCGCGTACCCAATCCAAAGGCGTATAAGCCTGGCGCCGTGCGCTCGATGTGCTGCCGCTTGCAGCTTGATCTGCGCGAGCTTCTTAAGCGCGGCGGAGGGCTCTTCGGAAGCGCGGAGATGACGGGAAGCATCGGCGTCGTAACGATAAATTTAGCCCGCCTAGGCTATCTGTATAAAAATAACGAAGAGGCGCTGTATGCGAGGCTGGATGAGCTTTTGGAGCTTGCTAAATCGACGCTTGAAAAGAAGCGAAAATTTGTAACCGAGATGTTTGAGCGCGGTTTGTATCCATACACGAAGCGCTATCTGCCGGGCTTTAATAACCATTTTAGTACTATTGGCATTAACGGCGCAAACGAGATGATCCGAAATTTCAGCGGCAACAAAGAAGATATTACGACGGAATTCGGGCGTAAATTTGCCCTTAAAATGGTTGAGTATCTGCGCGAAAAGATCCGCTCGTTTCAGGAGCAAACTGGAAATTTATACAATCTCGAAGCCACGCCTGCCGAGGGCACTACGTATCGCTTCGCCAAAGAGGATAAGAAGCGCTACGCAGATATCATCCAAGCGGGATTTGATAAAAATATATATTACACCAATTCGACGCAGCTTCCGGCAAATTTCGGAAGCGATCCGTTCGAGGCTCTGGCGATGCAGGACGAGCTGCAAAGCTCCTATACAGGCGGCACGGTGCTGCATCTGTATATGAAGGAGCGTATCAGCTCGGCTCAGGCGTGCAAACAGCTCGTAAAAAGCGTAGTGCAAAACTACAAGCTTCCTTATATCACGATCACGCCGATTTTCAGCGTATGTCATAAGCACGGCTACATCAGCGGCGAGCATGAATACTGCCCGAAATGCGACGAGGAGCTGCTGGCGGAATACAAGGCCAAGCAGAGCAAGGGCGCCTAAATAGCGATTTAAATTTTATCTTAAACGAAAGGATCAGGTATGGAATTTCCAAAAGAGTTAGAAGCAAAACGCACAAAATGCGTCGTTTACACAAGAGTAATGGGCTATTTGCGCCCCGTAGAGAGCTTTAATATCGGAAAGAAGGGCGAGCACAAAGAGCGCGTCTTTTTTGAAGAGAAAAAAGACAAAAAGCAGATCGCCTAGTCGCCGCTACCGGCCAAATGCAACAAACGCATACGAAGCCGCCGCAAGCCTTAAACCTGCGTAACGCGCAGATTTACGAGATCACGCCGTTTACGATGCTTGATTTTGCTGATCACATCGCCGCGATTGCGTGGTTTTGCGGCTGCAATATGCGCTGCATATACTGCTACAACCCACAAATCGTTACTTCACGGGGTAAAATTTCAAACGAAGAGTTTCTGCGCTTTTTGGATGCGCGCGCGGGCAAGCTTCAGGGCATCGTATTTAGCGGCGGCGAATGCACCTGTGCGAGCGATTTTATCCCGCTGGCGCACGAAGTTAAGCAGCGCGGCTTTTTGCTCAAGGTTGACACCAACGGCTCAAATCCGAAAAAGATTGAAGAGGCGCTAAGCTTAGGGCTGATCGATTATATCGCACTTGATTTTAAGGCGCCGCGGCAGGATTTTGAGCTCATCACGAAATCAAGCTTATACGATAAATTTCTGCAAACTCTTAGGCTTTTGCTGCGGCAAAATTTTAGATTTGAGGTGCGCACGACCGTGCATGCCGATTTTTTAAACGAAGCGAAGATCGAGCAGATGGCGCAAATTCTATACAGCGAGGGTTATCGCGGCGTTTATTATCTGCAAAACTTCCTGCCCACCGGCGATAATTTCGGCAATTTAGACGCGCCGCTTGCGAGCCTTGATCCTAGCAAAATCCGCACCGATCTAAAGATAGAACTTCGAAATTTTGATTAAATTTGCGCTACCGCGCCCGTCTTGTCGCGATTAACGCGATGAAATTTTAATCTAGCGCGCACATTTTACAGTATGTATTGCGTGTCTCGATAAAATTTTGTTTCGCCGTTTGTCCTAATGACGCTTGCCGCAGGCATTGGCAAAAAGTAAATAGATGAAATCGCACCGCATGCCTTTAAAATTTCATCATAAAATTCCTCCATCATAAAATTTTACCCCAAAGCTTCGCCGCAAAATTTCATTTCAAAGCTCCAAGTATGCAGTCGGTATAAAATTTAGCTTTTGCTTGCTTAGTCGCAAAATTCCGCCATGTGCTCCTGCCGAGCTGTGTGCGTCTTATAAAATTCCGCGCAAATTTTACGGGTGAAATTTCACGCCTTTAAATTTTGCCTGCAAAGCCTTCGATAAGATTTTTTTCGTTACAATACGCCCTAAATTTTTAAAAAGGCAAAAAATGGATAGGAAAAAAATCTACAACCCCTTCTCCGACGAGACGCTTACCGATCGCAAGATCTTCGGCGGCAATCCGCAGGGTATTTTAAATTTTACCAAGGCGAAATATCAATGGGCGCTGAAACTTTGGGATCTGATGGAGGCCAACACCTGGTTTCCTAAAGAGGTCGATACCACCGACGATGTGCGCGATTATAACTTCAATCTCACAAGCGCCGAGAAGCGGATGTACGATCTCGTGTGGAGCCAGCTGATATCGATGGATAGCTTTCAGACCAACAATCTCGCTGATAATATCAACCCCTACATCACGGCTCCGGAGATCAACGCCGTGCTCGCTCGCCAAGCCTACGAGGAGGCCAACCACAGCAAATCCTACGCCGTCATGGTCGAGGCGATCTGCGAAAACACCGATCTGATTTACGAGATGGAGAAGCACGACGATATGCTTCGCAGGAAAAACGACTACATCTCAAGCGTCTATGAGGAGCTCGCAGGCGAGGTTAGCGACGATAAGCTGCTGCTAGCGATGGTGGCGAATCAAATTTTAGAGGGTATCTACTTCTATAGCGGCTTTACGTCGATCTATGCGCTAGCGCGTGCGGGCAAGATGCTAGGCAGCGCGCAGATGATCCGCTTCATACAGCGCGACGAGATCACGCATCTTCTACTCTTTCAAAACATGATAAATTCCGTCCGCAAGGAGCGCGCCGATCTGTTTAATAAGCGCAATGTGGATAAAATTTACGAGATGTTCGAGACGGCGGGAAACTTAGAGATAGATTGGGGCAAATACATCACGGATAACCAAATCATGGGCTTTACGGACGACATCATCGAAGAATACATCCACTATCTGGTCGATCAGCGCCTGCTTGCCATCGGGCTTGAGAAGCGATACGGCGCGAAACATCCGATAAAATGGGTCGATGATTTTTCTAAATTTAACGATCAGAAGAGCAACTTTTTCGAGAGCAAGGTCACGAACTACAGCAAAGGAAGTTTGAGTTTCGATGATTTTTAGCGGATTTTGCGGTTTGAAATTTTGCTCTGTTTTGGCGACGCGCGCCTATATGGCGAGTATTTTTAAAAGCGCATGCGCTCGTGCGGCGCGGCTTTGGTATGCGGTAGAGGCTTTAGCGGTGAAGCCTACGCGCGCTAGGAATGCTTTTTCGGCGCCGTCTCGGGGCGCGGCGGGCGCTTGTGCAGCAGAAGTTTTGCTTGTGCGGCTTGCGGATTCATCGCACGCTCTTTTACCCGAGCTCAAACGCACGCAACAAATTTTATTAGGACGCGCTTTTGCGGCAGGGTTCGGATACTCGGCGCAAATTTCATCGTTGCAGCGCGGAAGCAAAGCTCAAATTTTATCGGCCGAGTTCGGCAGCGCGGGAGAAATTTTTTCTGCGCGGCACGAAAGTGCGGCAGGCGCTTTATTGTCGCGGCACGGGTATGCGATGAGCGCTGCAAGTGCTCCATCGTCAGCAAAATTTTTAAAATTTAGCCGCGCTATGTACCGAAATGCGGCGTATGCTTTTTCGGTGCAGCGCGAACGCTTTGGCGGTATTTTTAAAAATTTTATCGACCCCGAATTTAAGCGAAGCGAAAATTTCCGCGGCTTTAAATTCGAAGCGAGTTCAATCGGGAGCGCGCCATGGTCTCGCTAGAGCGACTTCGCTGCGAAAAGATGGCGAACGACATCGCCGAGCAGGTAAGTTTAAATCCGGCGCTTTTTGAGGCGTTTTGTAGCGTCGCTAGAAGCGAGTTTGCCCCGCTTGGCGCGCACGCTTTCAGCCTTAACGCGCAGCCCATTTTAGCCAGCCAGTGGATCAGCTCGCCGCTGACGGTCGCGCGCATGACGATGGCGCTAAGCGTGGATCCGAAGGTCGAGAAAATTTTAGAGATCGGCTGCGGCAGCGGCTATCAAGCGGCGATTTTAAGCAGGATGGTGCACCGCGTCTTTGCCGTAGAGCGCGTCGAGCGGCTGGTGGGCGAGGCGAAAAGACACTTTGCAAATCTTGGGATTTCAAACATCAGTCTGCGTCACGACGACGGCAACGCCGGGTGGAAAAATTTCGCTCCTTTTGATAGGATATTGCTCTCTGCGTGCGCCGAGCGGATCGACGAGCGGCTGTTTGCGCAGCTGGCGGACGGAGGAATTTTGGTCGCTCCGATGAATAGAGGCGGCTCGCAAAAGATCGTTAGATTTAATAAAATTTCGCCAAGCGAGATCAAAGAAGAGGAGCTTGGCGCCTGCGAGTTCGTCCCGCTGGTGCAGGGTCGCGGATAGATCTAGCGCGCAGTAAATTTTAAAATTTCCTACTGTCCTCGGCGCGTAAATTTAATAAATTTTGTATTTCGCGCTCCGTCGCAAGATCAGAGTTTTATTAATTATTTATTTAAATTCAAGTACAATACACAATTTTTAATCTTTCAAGGATGAGTCATGCAAGATTTTAGCAAGGAAAAGATAGAGTCGCTGGTCGCCAGCTGGAAAAATCACAACAAAAACCAATTCTGGCTTAAAAAACAAACCGCGATTTCAAAGTATTTAGGCGAGATCAAGCGCTGCCTCGTAAGCTTTGATGAGACCGAGAGCGAGTTTTTGCAAACTTTATATATAAATCTCAGCGACGGCAATCTTAGAAGCTGCAAAATTTTATCTTTGGGCGAGAAGTTCGCGCACGCCGAGTATTTCTTTATGGATCAGTTTTTTGATTCCAATATCAGCGCGTTTTATTATGATTTCGCTTTCAAAGACCGTATCGTCGGCAAAAAGGAGCTGTTTCCTAAAAATGCCGTAAAAAGCGTAGATAGCGTGCTTAGCGGCGAGGATAAAAACATCGTCTCGCTTTATGTTTTTATCGAAAATATCGTCAAAAATTTCAATAGCTATTCGCAGGAGCGCACCGCGCGCGATATTTTTAAACAAAAGCTAGTCAATTTCTACGACGAGCTTTACAGACTTCTTACGGCGGTGGACAGCGCTTTGGCTATCGATTTTTTCGACGTCGTGCTGCATAATCAGCCCTTCGTGCTGATGGAATTTTTAAAATCCGCGATAAATGCCGATAATTTCTATCTGATCGATAGCTACCTAAGCGATGACGGGATGCTAAATTTAGGACTTGCCGAGGGCGGCGATTTTGCGCAAATTTCGCGCGAAAAGCTCTATCTGCTAGCTAGCATATTTGCACAGTGCAACGATGAGTTTCCGACTCTCGTTTATCACGATGAAACCGCGCAAATTTTATCCTTGCTCTATGACGAAAAGGTTAAAATTTTCGAAGAATTTTACGAAGTAAGTTCGCGATTTATCGCGGAATTTACCCCGTATCCGCAGGATGTCGTGGGTGCGGCTAGGATCGTGTATTCGTCGCTATTTTTCGAATACGTCAAAAACTACAAAAGCGAAGAGGTAGCGAAAAATACGATATTTTACGGCGCGATCGGCACCGACAAGACCCGCAGATTGCGGTCTTTGATCACCGAAAAGAAGCTCGCGGCGAAAAATTTCCGCTACGTTTGCCTGCACGAAGGCTTCGAATACCGTGATTTCATCGACGGATTTTACGGCGAAAGTTTCATCGACGGCGAGTTTAAGGCGCTTTGCAAAGAGGCACTAAACGATCCGAAGGGCGAGTATTATTTTCTGATCAACAATGTAAGTGCTGCGAGCTTGGATAAAATTTTTGGCGAGGCTGCGGTGCTTTTGGATCGTCGCTACGACGAGAATGACGAGCTTTCGCTGATCCGCACGAAAAACTCCCATGTAATCGACGGCTTTGAAGAGGGCGAAAAAGCGCGCGCCAGCGTCGTTTTGAAGGACGGTCGCTCATATTTTGCGGTGCCCAAAAATTTATACGTCCTATGCACTCTTAATGAGCACAAATGCGTTTCGCCGTCGATTGCAAAGGCGTTTAGATGGATCAGATGCGAGTGCGATTACGGCGCACTTGAGGATTATTTAAGAGATCGCGAGATCGTAAATGCAAGCGCGGTCGTTGCGGTTTGCAAGGCGCTGAATAAATTTATCGTCGATGAGACAAAGGGCTTGGGTGCGATCGGACACGGCGTATTTATGGGGCTTGCGCGCTATCAAAGTGGCGCGCAGATCATGCAGGAGGGGCTAAACGGCTTTTTCGCCGAGGTGCTTGAGCCGATCTTTAGGTGCACAGCAAGTGGCGAAGATGCCGCTACGAGCCTTAGCGAGCGCATCGCTGAAGCTAAGGACGTGTTTAAATTTTAGCCGCCGTTTGGCAGAGATGGGAGTTATATTTGCTATGAAATTTTAAAATTTCATCGCACTGCGTTTCATTTGTGCTCACGGATACCGCGCGCGAAATTGGGTTTAAATTTTATTTTACGCTGCGCGGGTTTACAAGACGATTATAGCGCCATTTTATTTGCTGTGCAGCACACCCATTGGATTGATTAATTTGCTATAAATTTAGACTTGAAATTTTAATCCTCGCTTGCCATGCTTATCGGAGCGCGGGCACGGAGTTGGATTGAAATTTTGATCTTTAAATTTAGCCTCAGCCGCTAAATTTACATAAAATCTTTATTTTGAAATTCTGCAGTATCTCTACACGGAATTTTGTTTGTCGGCGTAATTTCTGTTTTGATTAAATTTGATTGAATTGAAGCAAGCCTATAAATTTAAGCGGGGCGTGCTTTTAAATTTAGCCCAAAAGCCCCGCGCCTTTTACTTTCTGCGAGCGATCCGCCGCGTAGATCCTCTTCCCGCCTACTACTTTGCCGCCCTCGATTTTGCCGCCCTTTACGTCGTATTTCCAGATCGGCGCGGCCGCCTTGAAATCCTCCACAAACTCGTTTATTAGCACCAGAGCGACCTTGCGCTGCGGACTTACGACGCCTGCTACGTAGGAGCTTTCGTGGATAGGCACGCCCCCGTTCGAATGTGCAAAAAGCACGAATGCGCCCTGTGCCGCGGCCTTTTGCTGCCACGCTTCGAACCAAGTCCGCAAAATCGGCTCGTAGATATCGAAGCTCAGCGCGCAGATGCCGCCCTCTTCGCGCACGATGCCCACAAAAGTGATGAACGCGCCGCAATTTGCGTCTTTAAATTTAGCGTACCAGCGCGATAAAATCGCATCTACGTCCAAGCTGCCCTCATAAATTTCAGGCTCGATTCCGCTTAAAAGTTCTGGATTAAATTTAGCCCCGCTCATCGCTGCCTCCTAAGCTTAACCGCCACAAACGGGAGGCAGAAGGCTCACGCGATCGCCGGATTTAAGTGCAAAATTCGCATCATAAATCATCTTATCGTTTACCGCTACGGCGCAGTTTGCAAGCCACTCGCGCAGACTTTCGTCCTTTTGCAACTCCGCTTTTACCTCTTGCAAAGAGTTTGCGTTTAGGCGCAGGGGCTCGCGCCCGATCGGCCCTAAAAATTCTATCTCTACCATTTTTGTCCTTTTTTAAAGATTGGGCGATTTTAACCAAAAATTTATAAAATTTTATATAATTGCGTAAAAATTTAATGAGGGAAAACGATGAAAATCGATGAAATTTCAACTCCAGCTTACGTATGCGAGGAGCAAAAACTGGTAAAAAATTTAGAAATTTTACGCGGCGTGGGCGAGCGAAGCGGAGCAAAAATTTTATGCGCGCTAAAAGGCTTTGCGTTTAGTTTCGCGATGCCTTACGTTGACAGATACCTCTGGGGCGCTACTTGCAGCGGTCTGCACGAGGCGAAATTTGCCGCGGAATTTATCAAAAACGGCGAAATCCACACATACTCGCCCGCATTCAAAGAGGATGATTTGGACGAAATTTTAAAAATTTCAAATCACGTCGTGTTCAATAGCGCCGCGCAGTGGCAAAAATACCGCGTAAAAGCGCTCGCTGCGGGCGCATCGTGCGGCTTGCGACTAAATCCGCAGACCTCCTTCGCGCCTAAAGACGCTTACAATCCGTGCGGCAGCTTTAGCAGGCTCGGGATGAGCCTTGAAGCGCTACAGCGGGCGATCTTGCAAGACGGCGAGTTTTTGCGCGGCATCTCGGGGCTTCATTTTCATGCGCTGTGCGAAGAAAGTGCTCAGAGTCTAGAGCGGGTGCTTGAGGTTTTCGAGGCGAAATTCGGCAAGTATTTTGACGGCCTAAAGTGGCTAAATTTCGGCGGCGGTCATCATATCACGCGCGTAGGCTACGATGTGGAGCTACTGATAGAGCTGATCAAAAAATTTCGCGAAAAATACGAGGTCGAAATTTATCTCGAGCCCGGCGAAGCGGTCGGCTGGGAGTGCGGGTATTTGGTCTCTAGCGTGCTTGATATCGTAGAAAATGGCGCTAAAATCGCTATCTTAGACGCCTCTTCCGAAGCGCATATGCCTGATACCGTGCTGATGCCGTATCGCCCTGCGGTGCGCGGTGAGAGTAAGAGCGGTAAATTTAGCTATCGCTTCGGCGGAAATACCTGCCTCGCAGGCGACGTCGTGGGGCTTGAGAGCGGACAGCCCGAGTATAAATTTGACGCGCCGCTAAACATCGGCGATCGGGTCATTTTCGAAGATCAGATTCATTACACGATCGTGAAAAACACGACCTTTAACGGCATCAAGCTGCCCGATCTTGTTTTGGCGGACGAGCGCGGAGAGGTTTTAATGATCAAAAAATTCGGCTACGACGAGTATGCGAGGCGAAACTAGCGCCGCACTTAATGCAAAAATGTAATTTTGCTTTGTAAGAAAATTTTTTGCAAAAAATGATATAATCGGCTTGAATTTTATATCTAAGGAAATCCATGAAAAGATTGTTTCTCGCGCTTTTAGCCTGTATTTATGCGCAGGCTGAGGAGAAAAAATATGCCGATATCGTGCAGGGAAATAGCGATGTTTGGGGCAATGCAAGGCTTGAAAACATCGATAGCTACGGCAATGGCTTCGGTCCGATTTTTCTGCAATTTCAAGGACATCTGCAAAGCTCGGGCTTTTTTGCGTGGCTGGCGCTGGGTGCGGTTTTGGGCGTAATCGTAGCTTTTATTGGGCACTACGCGATCATAGGGCCGAAGCACTTCGATCATCACGCGGGCAAGCCGATCTATGCATTTAATAAATTTGAGCGACTATACCACCTTGTAGCGGCCGTAGCATGGGCGATCTTGGTTCCGACAGGCTTGATTATGATGTTTGGCGAGGAATTCGGCGGCGGCGCTTTCGTGAGATTTTGTAAAAACGCTCACGGACTAGCTACGATAGCGTTTGCAATCTCCGTCGTGCCGATGTTCTTGCTGTGGTTTTGGCGTATGCTACCGCGAGCTTACGATATCAAATGGATGATGATCATGGGCGGCTATTTAAGCAAAAAGAAGCGCGCGATCCCTGCGGGTAAATTTAACGCAGGCCAAAAGGCGTGGTTTTGGGTCGCGACTTTAGGCGGTATAGTGATGATAGCGACGGGTGCGTCAATGTTTTTCCTAGACTACGATATTCCCGCAATGAGAAGTGCGCTAGGTATGAGCCAGATCGAAATTTTAAGAGCAAGCGCGATTATTCATAATTTTTTGGGTGCGGTCTGCGCGGTATTTTTGCTTGTGCATATCTATATGGCGGTCTTTGCGATCAGCGGTGCCATTCACTCGATGATCGACGGACACAAGCCGGAGGAGGAAGTTTACGTACTTCACCACTACTGGTATCGCGAGCTGCTCGATAAAGGGCAGATCGCTAAATCGCAATTTGAAGCGAAGTACCCGCGCTTATAACTTGGGTAAATTTTATGCGGGCCTGCTTGCGTGGGGCTCGCATTAGCTTTGAGGTTCAAAGAATTTTTATTTTTAAGGATTACATATGCAACTAGATTGTCGCAATTTAAATTGCCCGGAGCCGCTTTTGCGCGCTAAAAAAGCCCTCGGTGGGCTAAAAATCGGAGAGAATTTAGAAATTTTAGTAAACGACGTAGCGCCGCGCGAAAACATAAAACGTTTTTTGGCTAAAAACGGCTTTGAGGCGCAAATTTCACAAGCGGGCGCCGATACGCTTATAAAAACCATAAAAACAGACGAGCTGAAAGATGAAAGTATCGACGATATTTATTGTGACGTCGCGGCGCCAAAAAGAGGCAAGGTTATATTTCTAAATGAAGAGCAGTGTGGAAGCGGCCCGATCGGAAAAAGCCTGCTTGCTAAATTTTTAGGCGCGGCGCTAAGCCTAGACGAAAAGCCAGTGAAGGTGATCTGCGTAAACAACGCCGTGCATATAACCACGAACCGCGGCCACGAATGCTTTGAGGCGATTAAAAAGCTAAACGAAGCGGGAGCTGAAATTTTAAGCTGCGGAAGCTGCCTAGAAAGCTATAAACTGGTCGATAAGCTCGCGATCGGCGAGATTTCAAACGCATACGAAATCATGGACGTCCTATTAAAATACGAAGTAATCAAACTATGATCTACAGAGATTTTAACCTCACGAAATTTATTGCAGCCGCCGGTTGAGCCGCCAAGCTTGACCCGGCGGGTCTAACCGAAAATCTTGGAAATTTAATCGAGCCCAATGTAAACCTGCTTTCGTCAACCTGCAGCAACGAAGATGCGAGCGTATTTCGCATAAGCGACGATCTTGCACTCGTGCAGACGCTCGATTTTATCACCCCTTTAGTGGACGATCCGTTTGTCTTCGGACAGATCGCGGCGGCAAACTCCCTAAGCGACGTATTTGCGATGGGCGGCGAAGTGATAAACGCCCTAAATATCGTGGGTTTTGACGATTGTCATTTCTCAAACGAAATTCTGCGCGAAATTCTGCGCGGCGGCAAAGATAAGATCAAAGAGTGCGGAGGGGTCTTGGTGGGCGGCCACACCATCTCTACTCCAGAAATTTATTATGGACTTAGCGTCACGGGGCGCGTGAATCCGCGTAAATTTTGGAGCAATAATACTGCGCGCGAAGGCGACCTACTGATCCTAACAAAACCTCTCGGTACGGGCATCATCGCTACGGCTATTAAGGCGAAATTTCTTAAATTTGAAGAATTTCGTGACGCGATAGAGAGCATGATTTTGTTAAATTTTTATGCCGTGGGCGCGCTAGCGGGTCTAAAAATACATGCTGCGACCGACGTGACGGGCTTCGGGTTGCTTGGACACGCCCTTGAAATGATCAATGAGAGCGTGAGTTTTAAAATTTATCCTAGCAAAATCCCGCTTCTAAAAAGCGTCAACAGATGCCTTGACGAGGGGCTAATCCCCGCCGGAAGCTATAAAAATTTAAAATTTATCGCGCCTGGTGTCGATTCCGAGCCGGACATAATGCTTTGCGACGCGCAAACCAGCGGCGGACTTCTGCTTGCCGTAGCGGAAAAGGACGCGGCGAAAGCGCTTTCAAATTTAAAAAACGCAGGCTACGCTAGCAGCGCTATCATCGGCGAAGTAATAGCACGCGCCGAACATAAAATTTATTTAGTTTAAAATCTTTTCTATTCAGCCCCCTTTAAGCATCGCTCTTGTATAATCACAATTCTGTTTCGCACC
>CAURQQ010000039.1:0-17944 GCA_963527265.1 uncultured Campylobacter sp.
TAAAATTTTATTGTTTTCTTTGCTTTTAAAATTCTGCAAAAGTATACCCCCCCCCTTTTTTTTTAATAATCACTAAAATTTAAACAAAATATCACTTACCCGCAGCTCTTTACGCTTCATTGCCGCTCGCCGTAAATTTCACGTAAAGCGGAGTTAAATTTTACGAAATTTTCAGGCAGAAATAGTAGAAGTGTGCGAGCAAAGGCTTAAATTTAAAATCTCAAACCTTCTTTAACGTTGATTTAATGCTAAATTTATATAATCTAAGTCTAGTTATATTTTAAGAGACGATTAAGAATGAAATGCGCTAAACTTGGAGGCGGATAGAGTATGCAAGATTACGAATTATTGGATGTTTTATCCAATAAAAGGGTTCTTTGTCTAGAGGATGAGCCTGGGATTTTAAAAAATATAACCGAATCGCTGCAGCTGTTTTTTGGCGAAGTAGTGGGGGTTAAGGACGGGCTGGAGGCGCTCGATGAGGCGATGAGCGGCTCGTACGACGCGCTGGTTTTTGATATCGGCGTGCCGCATATGGACGGGCTAGAGGTCGTTAAAAAGATCCGAGCTGCCGGCATCTCGGTGCCGATCGTGATACTTTCGAGCCACACCGAGCAGGAGTATCTGTGGCGGGCGGTGGAGCTTAAGATCACCAGGTATCTGCCTAAGCCGTACGACAAAAACGCCTTTATAAAGGCGCTGCAAGACGTCGCTGCGGAGCTGATAAGTCACGCGCCGATATTTAACATAAACGATGAACTGAAATATGATTTTGCCAAAAAGATCATCTATGTCAAAGAGAGTGCCTGTCATCTTTCCAAAAGCGAGAGCAAGCTTTTGGAGTACTTCTTAGCGCGCAAAAATCAAACCGTAACCTACGAGCAGTTATTCGACTATATGTGGGAGTTCGAGCAGCCCAGCAAGGAAGCGATCAAGGCGATCGTCAAAGAGCTACGCCGCAAGATAGGCAAGGACGTGATCAAAAATTTATATGCGGTGGGGTATCTCTTTGAAGTATAAATTTAAATTTATCGTAGCGGTTTTCGTGCTGCTATATATCGTAATTACGGCTTTGGTTTTTAACTTCTACCGCGAGCTTGCGCTAAAGGACACGAGGCGCGAGGCGTTTTATATCCTAGATACGATGAATGCGGTGCGCGATTACGTCTCGACCGTGCAGCGCCCGCTAATAAACGAGCTTAAAGAAAAAAAGCTTCTGAGTGAGGATTTTTTCGATCCGAGGCTGATGTCCTCGACCTACATAACGCGCGAAATTTATAAAATTCAGCTCGCCAAAGAAAACATCAACTACGACTACAAGCTCGTTGCCACCGATCCACTCAATCCCGAGCACGAAGGAAGCGAGTTTGAGAATGAAATTTTAGAGGGCTTTAAAGAAAACAGATATAAAGAATACTCCAGAGTCATCTATGATAAAGAGGGCGCCTCGTATCTTTTGAGTCTGCCGATAACAAACTCTCAGTCTTCGTGCACCGAGTGCCACAGCATCAACGCAGCGCCTAAAAAGATGCAAGAGCTCTACGGCGATGTGGGGAATTTCAAAGGCGGCCTAGGCGATACGATCGCGATGATAAGCTTTAAAATTCCGATAAAAAGCATTCTGCTCTATCACACCAAAGAGTTTGTCGTTAGCGGCTTAAGCTTGCTTGTGGTGTTTTTGATCTGTATATTTTGTATCTATAAAATTCACAAAAAAAACGCGACTTTAAAGATGCAAACGCAGCTTTTACTGATAAATCAAAGCCGCCTAGCGCTAATGGGCGAGATGATCGGCAATATCTCGCACCAGTGGCGCCAGCCGCTATCGCAGATCAGCTCCACGCTCATAAATTTAGAGCTTTACAACGAGCGGGGCAAGCTCTCAAAAGAAAGGCTCGAGGGCGGCATCAGGGACGCGGGCGAGCAGGTGAAATTTATGAGCGATACGATCGAGGATTTTAAAAATTTCTTTAACCCGAATATGCCCAAGAGGGAATTTAGCGCCGGCGAGGCGATCGAGCAGGCGCGTAAAATTTTAAACGCCTCGCTTAAAAAACACGTCATCGATATAAGCGTGCGGATAGAGGAAAATTTCACCCTTTACGGCAACGTAAACGAGCTAATCCAGGTGATCATAAATATCATAAATAACGCAAAGGAGGCGTTTTTGGACGTGCCGCTTAAACGGCGCGAGATTAAAATTCACTCGTTTTTAAAGCAGGGCGAGCGAGTAATCACGATCGAAAATAACGCAAGCCGCATCGATGAAGCGCAGTTAGATAAAATTTTTGAGCCGCACTTTACGACAAAACAGCAGGGCAGTGGGCTCGGGCTATATATGAGCAAGATGATAATCGAGAAAAACGGAGGGAGCATAAGCGCTGCGAATTCCGACGAAGGCGCGATATTTACGATTGCTTTTCGTTAAATTTAGACTTCATTAAATTTCTCCCTTTTTCACCCTTTTTTGTTGATATTATTTCGAGCGTAGAACTTTGCTAATTTAAAATTTCGATTTTCAAAGGAGGAGCCATGAAAAAATGGAATAAGATGCTGCTAGGCGCGTTAGCCTGTATTAGCATTTTTGCCGCAGGAGCCTGTGCTGATGAAGGCATGGGACATGAGATGGAAATGTCACAAAAATCGCGCGACGTCATCGCAAATCCTAAGGGCACGTTGCAAAGCAGAGGCGTCATATCCTTGCAGGACTACGTCGTAGAAGAGCGAGAGATGTATGACTGGCTATTTAAAAATCACCCGATTTTTACCAAATACGGCGGTAAAACGGTCGGTAAGATGGATGTACACGACCGAGGTTTGGAGTGGCTTGCGGAAGGTCATGGATTTGACTTTTCAAAGGCGAGTAAAAGAGACGACGGCAAGGGCTATAGCTCTATGATGTATAGAATCCCTGCGGGCTCTTCTTTGCAATTCCCAAATAAATTCATAGGCCCTGAAAAATGCGGCGAGTGCCACCCCGCGCAGTATGAGACATGGAGCAGATCGCGCCACGCCACTACTATCCGCTTCCCGGGCGAGCACCCGGAGGTTAATAACAACCTAACCGATCCTGTATTTAGTCCGGATACGGCGTCGATCCTTCCAAAAGGTATTACCCCTGACGTAATTTATGCGACCGTGGGACACCTAAGGACAAAATTCGGCTACGTAGATGCATGGCTTCTACGCGGAACCTATCACGTAGAGGGCGGCTTGCTAAGAGATGGTACCGGTCAAATCGTAGCCGGCGGCAACCAATTCCAAAGGACTTGGGCGTTAAATTTAGACGATGAGACGGTCAAAAAGATTAAAAAGATTGTTCCGGAATTCCCAGGCACGCTTGAGGAATACGGCGATAACGGCGGTTACGTAAGAGGTCTTGCGTCGTATGCTGCAAAATACAAAAAATCGATGTTTTTCCAAGCAAACAGCTCGTATTGCGAAGTTTGCCACCCATTCAAATTCGATTTTAAAACTAAGAAAGAATTCTATGCTGCTTTGGGTAACGCAAAAGAGCTTCAAAAGCACACTATCTCCAAAGGTATCACCTGCGAAGAGTGCCATGGAGCGGGCGGTCACTTGGATGGCGCTACAAATTTTAGAACCTCAAACTGCGAACGCTGCCACCAAAGATTTAACTATAGCCCTGATTTAGCTCGTGCTAATCCGCTAAACAACGGAAATCCCGATCTATCTCTTAGCTCTAAATTTAAATCTATGGGTCCGGGCTGCGGCTCTGAAGGCTCTCAGTCCTACTTCACTGCTCACTACGAGAAGGGTATGCGCTGCGTAACCTGCCACGATCCGCACGATAACACCGGACCGGTAGTTGGCGATAAAACCGTCAAGGGCGTAAATTACAACTCTGAGCAGGGCTATTTGAGCGCGTTTTATACAAAGCCTAAGATCACAAAAGAGTGCAAAGACTGCCACCAAGAGCAAGCTTATATCGCTGCAAGAGCCGATACGCATAAAGACAACACCTGCGCATCTTGCCACATGCCGTTTATGATGAGCTGCGAGAACTTCTACGCTATTCAGTTCCAAGACAACGCGGGATTTGATACTCAAAGAAGATCGCACATCTGGAAGATCGACATCGATCCTGCTAGAAAATCTCTAGTCGCAGGCGATGCCGCCAAAGGTCCGAGAGATGCGAAAGATTGGCACTTCCAAAGAAATAAAGATGGACGAAATTTCGTCGATCTTATGTGGTCGTGCGCACGAACATCTTGGGCGGATAAAGATATGCAAGATACCAAAGGCTGCCACAGCCCTGTCGTTTCCGAGCTAAAAGAGACGCTTCACTTCAAGAACCAAAAGCAGGTTTACGATGAGGTTATGGGCTGGCAAACTCCGATTAAGAGCGATTTCTCGCAAGTTAAGATTGGTATTCAGGGAATTTACTCTATCCTTGAGACTAAAAAGCTTAACTCCAGCGACAAAACTCGCGTTTACGAGCTAATCGAAAAAGCTCAAGACACCGTCGATCTTATCGAAAAAGACGGCTCATGGGGAATGCATGGCTTTAAATATACTAAGCAAAGGTTAGAGGCCGCTAAAGAGTATATCAAAGAGGCTCAAAGAATTTTAAATAATAATTTATAATTCTTTCGGGGTCGCGTAAGCTCGCGGCCCCGAAATTTAAAAGGCAAATGTATGCAAAAAAGACTAAAAATTTTCTTGCCTATCGTTTTGGCAAGCTGCGCGTTGGGCGCGAATTTAACTACGCAAGAACAAAAAGAATCTTATAGCATCGGAGCTTCTACCGGAAGCTATGTTTCAAACCAGCTGCATTCACAAGCCGCATTAGGCGTCAAGTACGACTTAGATGCGGTGATAGAGGGGTTTTTGGACGCTCTTAAAAAGCAGCAGAAGCTAAAAGATGAGGAAATTATTGCGCTTTTGAATCAAAGAGCCGATAAGCTAAATAAGATCGTAGAAACAAATTCCAAAGCGGAGCTTGATAAAAATTTAAAAGCGGGCAAGGAATTTATGGCGAAAAATGCCAAAAATCCGGATGTTAAAACCACAAAATCCGGTCTTCAATATGAAATTCTAAAGCTAGGTATGGGCGAAAAGCCAAAGCCCGAGAGTGTAGTGGTGATGAACTATAAGGCGTATTTGACGAACGGCAGCGTATTTGACGATACTTTCGCATCTAAAATTCCGGCGCATCTTTCTATGATAGGCTTAATCGACGGATTGCGCGAGGGGCTGCTTTTGATGAATACAGGCTCGAAATATAAATTTACAATCCCCAGTAATTTAGCCTATGGCAACGTGGACGTAGATAGAATTCCTGCGGGTTCTGTAGTAATTTTTGAAGCCGAACTACTAAAGGTTTTAAAGCCCGGCGAGCTTGCCGATGCAGCCAAAAAGCTTAGCGAGAGCGAGGCTAAAAGCTTTCACGACGCGAATAAAACAAAGTAGTTTTGCTTAAATTTAGTCGGAGGAGAATATGCAAAAGCAAAGAAGAAATTTTATAAAATCCGCCGCAATCGGCTCTTTGGGGCTTGGCGCAATCGCCTCAAGCTTACTCGCGCAAAATAGCGCGGATAAAAACGCGCAAGACGCAAATGCGAGCGTTCAAAGGCAAGAGCCGAAAAAGCCACACTACGGCATGATCTTCGATCAGAATAAATGCGTGGGCTGCACCGATTGCGAGATCGCCTGTAAAAAGGTAAATTCGGTTCCGAAAGGTCAGATGAGGCTTTTTATCCAGGATAAAACCGATCCGCTAAATTTGAAAGAAAAGCGCTATGTTAGAGTATCTTGTCAGCAGTGCGAGGACGCGCCGTGCGTAAAAGTTTGCCCGACGAAAGCCTGCCACAAGGACGAAAAAACCGGTATCACGACGATGAACACCGATGATTGCATCGCCTGTAAATACTGCATCGTGGCCTGTCCTTATGACGTGCGCTTTATAAATCACGAAACCAAAGCCGCAGAGAGCTGCAACTTCTGCTTAGATACGAATTTAAAAGACGGCCACGAGCCTGCCTGCATCGAGGCGTGCAGATACGAGGCGATCGTGTTCGGCGATCTAAACGACGAGGGCTCGCACATCAGCAAGCTACTTCGCGTAAAAGACAGCCTGCGAATGCATCCTGAGTGCGGCACGAAGCCGAGCCTGCGCTATATTCCTGCGGTAAAACTGGGGGTGTGATATGAACGGAGCTATAAATTTCACTGCGACCTTCTCGCACGGCGTGGAGTGGGGCTGGCCGATCGCGGTCTATCTTTTGCTAGCGGGTATGAGCGGCGGCGCTTTAGTAGTCGCGATCCTCGTTAGATTTTATAAAAAGCAGACCGAAAGCACGCCGCTGTTTAAGGCTGCGTCGTTGCTATCTTTCGTAGCGATCTTACTCGGTATGGTCTGCCTGGTAGCCGATTTAGAGCGACCGCTTCTTTTTTGGAAAATTTTGATTAATTATAACTTCACCTCGGTTATGTCTGTGGGTGTGGCGGCGCTTTGCGTCTATATCCCGCTTAGCTTCGTAGCCTGCCTTTATGCGTTTGAAGCTGATCTTAGCGGATTTTTATCGCGCAGACTTACTTTTTTAAAAGGGCTTTTTGCGCTCGTAATGAAAATTTTAAATGCGCTTCGCCCGCTACTTCTTGCGCTTATGCTTGTTTTTGCGGTTGCGATCTGCGCCTATACGGGATTTTTGATCTCGGTTTTAGTTAGATTTCCTATCCTTAATACCGCAGTTTTACCTGCGCTTTTCGTGGCGTCGGGCTTATCGGCGGGTATTGCGGGATCTAGCCTAATAGCCGCGCTTTTCTTTAAAGCAGACCCGCACGGAGGCGATCTAAAAACCTTACACGCCGTCGAGTGGCCGGTCTTGGCGATGGAAATTTTACTAATTGGCATGATTTTCGTTTCGCTCATCACGGGCAGCAACGTGCAAAAAGCCGCAAGCGTCGCCTTTAGCGAGGGCGTTTACGCTCAGCTATTTTGGCTAGGCGTCGTGGGCGTAGGCTTTTGCGTACCGCTCGTTTTAAATTTCGCACTGGGCAAAAAGATCGCTCACACCGCGTTTGCGTTCTACGTTAGCGCGCTTGCCAGCGTGGTCGGAGTATTACTTCTTAGAATGTTTATACTATACGCGGGACAAACTTACGATATAATAATGTAAAACTGCGGAGGGTTAATGAGCGCGCTAAAAATATTAAAATTTTTCATCTCTTACAAGTTCGCGCTCTGCCTCCTTTTTATCCTAGCCGCAGGTGCCGGCGTCGCAACCTTCTTAGAGAGCATTTACGATACGCAAACTGCTAAAATTTTAGTCTATGAGGCGCGCTGGTATGAGTGCGTCATGGGCGCTACGACGCTGAGCCTGCTAGGAATAATCATAAAAACCAAAATGTGGCGCCGCTTCGGCTCTTTCGTCCTTCACGCGGCATTTATCGTAATCTTTATCGGCGCGGCGCTGACGCGCTATTTCGGCACCGAGGGCGTGCTGCACGTAAGAGCGGGCGAGAGCGAAAGCGAGATGGTAAGCGTCAAACCATACTTGCAAATACGCACGCAAGCCGCGCTGTTTGAGCACCCGCTAAATCTATCTCAGATCGGCGATAACGATTTTAGCTTCACGCAAAGTATAAATTCTAAAAGCTTCACCGTCAAATTTAGCTCCTACAAACCAGCGCCTAAAGGCGAGCAGGGCACGCTTGCGGTAAAGGTGGGCTTTGAGGGCGGAAGCGAGCAAGAAGCGCAGCTGCGCGGCGGCGCGGGCTGGCTGGGCGAGCCCAAAATTTTAAACTTTGACGGCGAGGAGATAATGCTAAGCTGGGGCTCAAAACTCATAGAGCTTCCGTTTGCGGTAAAGCTTTTGAAATTTAAGCTCGAGCGCTACCCGGGCTCGCAAAGTCCATCATCCTACGCCAGCGACGTTGAAATTTTAAAAGAGGGCAAGAGCGCAGGGGAGCATGAAATTTATATGAACCACCCGCTAAACTTTGACGGCTTTAAGCTCTTTCAATCCTCCTACGACACGGACGAGCTGGGCAGCGTGCTGGAGCTTAACCGCGATCCTGGTAAAATCCCCACTTATTTCGGCTATTTCTTGCTTTGCGTCGGATTTATCGGCAATCTTTTTACCACAGGCAGCAGGTTTAAAAAGCTAGCTAAATTTATCAAAAATAACGCGCCCGCCGCGCTTCTTCTAATCGCGCCGCTTTTTTTCAGCATTGAGCTTCGTGCCGCGGATGAAAACTATCTAGCAAACCTTAAAGCTAACTCGCGAGTTCATGCAAACGGCGCGTTCGCGGAGCTTTTGGTACAAGATTACATGGGCAGGATCAAGCCGCTTAGCACCGAAGCAAGCGAGATCGTAAATAAAATTTCAGGCACGGAGGGGCTTTATGGCTTAAGCGCCGAGCAGATGATCCTAGGAATGAGCCTAAATCCCGCGTTCTGGCGCGATCAAAAGATCATTAAGATCAAAAACGACGAGATCAAAAAAATGCTGGGCTTGGCGCCGCAGGAGCGATATGCGAGCTTTAATTCGGTCTTTGATGAAAACGGCAACTACAAGCTCGCCCACGCCCTGGACGAGGCGAATGAAAAAAGCGCCTCGCGCCGCGGCGTGCTCGATAACGAGCTGATTAAATTCGACGAGCGGCTAAACATCGCGTATTTGACCTTTAGAGGGGTGTTTTTTAAATTTATTCCCGTGCCGAACGACCCGCAAAACGCCTGGCTCTCGCCGAACGACGCCTTCGCGGATTATAGTATCGCTCCGCAGATCAAAGGCGTGCTAAATGACTATCTAAACGGCTTACAGGATGGAATTTCGGATAATGATTGGGCTAAAGCGGATGTGGCACTTGCGGAGCTGAAAAACTACCAAAGAGCCACCTCGGCAGCTATACTTCCGAGTGAAAACCGCGTCAAAGCCGAGGTGTTTTACAACAAAGCTTCGGTTTTCAAAAAGCTAGTTTATTGCTATATGATCCTAGGCGGCATAGCTCTAATATTGGCGCTTTTGGGCGCACTTTGCGGCAAGCGCTTCACGCTCGCGCAAAAAATTTTATTCGCTGCCTTTGCCACAAGCTTTACGGCGCATACTCTCGCGCTTGCGTTGCGCTGGTACGTCGCAGCTCACGCGCCGTGGAGCGATAGTTATGAATCGATGATCTACATCGGCTGGTCGGCGGCGCTTGCGGGGATCATATTTTTTAGAAAGTCCCTGCTTACGCTAAGCGCAAGCTGCTTGCTAGCTAGCATCGTAATGCTAGTAGCGCATATGAGCTTCGTAAATCCGCAGATTACCAATCTCGTGCCGGTGCTAAAATCGTATTGGCTTAGCATCCACGTATCTATTATCACGGCTAGCTACGGATTTTTAGGGCTTAGCTGTCTGCTTGGGCTTTTGGCTCTTGTTTTGATGGCGCTTAAAAACGGCACCAATCGCGAGCGGCTTAACGCTCAGATCAGATATATAACGGCTATCAACGAGATCAGCCTCATCGTGGGGCTTTCGATGCTGACGCTCGGAAATTTCTTCGGCGGCGTATGGGCGAATGAGAGCTGGGGGCGATACTGGGGCTGGGATAGCAAAGAGACTTGGTCGTATGTCTCGATCATCGTCTATGCGATCGTGCTGCATCTAAAGCTTATCCCAAAGCTCGGCTCGATTTACGTTTATTGCGTAAGCTCGATGCTTGCATATAGCTCGATCATAATGACCTATTTCGGCGTAAATTTCTACCTCACCGGCATGCACTCTTACGCCGCGGGAGATGCGCCGCAGATACCCGCGCCGTTTTATTGTATAATAGCGGCGATAATTTTAATAATCGCTCTTGCTTTTAGGGGCAGGGACGTAAAAACGATATGAAGGAGTAAATTTGAAAAAATTTCTAATAGCGCTGGTTTTGGCTGCCGCGGCAAATGCGGGCTTTATCAGCGAGGGCATTCAAGCTCAGCAAAGCGGCGATCATAAAAAACTCGCAGAAATTTATGAGCGAGCGTGCGGTTTGGAAAATAAAGCTTCGGGCTGCTATAATCTAGCCGTTTTGTATTTTGAGGGCACCGGCAACGTAGAGAAAAATTTCGAAAAAGCGATCAGCCTCTACGAAAAAGCGTGCAGCGCTAAATTTGCGCTTGCATGCAACAATCTAGGCTATGTCTACGAAAGCGGCAACGGCGCGGATCAAAATTTTACCAAAGCCGCGGCCTATTACGAAAAAGCCTGCAAAGATAACGAAGGCTGCACCTCGCTCGGGCTTTTATACGCAAACGGCGCGGGGCTCGCAAAGGACGTCGCCAAGGCGGCGAGCCTTTATGAGAAGGCCTGCACCTACGGCGATATGATGGGCTGCAACAATCTGGGCTATCTGTATCTGAAGGGCGAGGGCGTGCAGCAAAGCTTCGCAAAGGCTAAAATTTTTTACGAAAAAGCCTGCGGCGGCGACATCGGCATCGGCTGCAACAATCTAGGTTATCTATACGCCTTCGGGCAGGGGGTAAGCCAGGATTATAAGCAGGCAAAGCAGCAGTATGAAAAGGCGTGCAACCTCGGTCACTTCGACGGCTGCAATAACTTAGCCATAATGTATGCCGAAGGTAAGGGCGTGAAGTCCGATAACGCCAAAGCAAAAGAGCTTTTCAAAAAAAGCTGCGACGGCGGCATCAAGATGGGCTGCGAGAATTTGGAATTTTTAAACTCGATTAGTAAGTAAATTTAAAACATCAAATTTTTTAAGGAGATAGTATGATTTTACGTTCGTTTTTGGCTTCGGCCGCGCTTGTTGCGCTCGTTTGTGGCGCCTCGATGGATGGGGCTAATAAGCCGGCAAAGCCTATGTTTCAAAGCGTGGATCCTAGCAAGGCTACGCTTGTAGGAAGCGGCGAGGGCAAAGAATACTGCGCCGTTTGCGGAATGAGCCTGGTAAAATTTTATAAAACTAATCACGTTTGGAACGGCAAGCAAGTAGCTTCTCTGCACTGCTTGTACGAGCTAACGGAGGGAAAAATTCCAAGCGATGCGCAGGTCGTCGATACGAAAAATCTAAATTTAATCGACGTAAATAAAGCCTTTTACGTCGTGGGCAGCAAGATCAAAGGCACGATGAGCCGTAATAGCAAATACGCCTTCTCAACCGAAGCCGACGCGAAAGAATTCCAAGCCGAAAACGGCGGCGAGATAGTGAACTTTGCCAAAGCCTACGAGATTGCGGGACAGGACTTCGCGGGCGATAACAAGATGATCAAAGCCAAGCGTGAGGGCGGCGTTTACGCGCACGGTAAAGAATTTTACGAAGCAAACTGCGTTAAAACCGAAGCGAAAAACTTCAAAGCCATCTCCGAGCTTAAAGCTCATCTCAAAAATGTTTGCGACGCAAAAGGCGCGAGCAAGGAGCCTGAGTACGACAAACACCTGCAAGCCGCGGCGCTGTATCTATGGGACGCGCCGGCAAATTTAGGCAGCAGCGGTAAAGATACAAAAGCGAAAAAGCCTGAAAAGATCGTCGTGCCGGAAGGCGCTAAGTGCCCGGTCTGCGGTATGCTAGTGGGTAAAAACCCTAACTGGGCGGCGATGATAGAGGTTCAGGGCGGCGAGAACCTGTATTTCGACGGCGTAAAAGACCTGATGAAGTATTACTTCGAAAAGGGCAAGGGTTTTGATAAAATTTTCGTAACCGACTACTACAAGCTACATAAGATCGACGCTAAAAGCGCTTTTTTTGTGCTTGGCTCCAACGTCTTAGGGCCGATGGGCGATGAGCTCATTCCATTTGATAGCGAGAGCGCGGCTAAGACCTTCGCTAAAGATCACGGAGGCAAGAGCGTGCTTAAATTTGACGAAATTCAAGAGAGCGTAATAGAAGGGCTATGAGGCTCATTTGCGCTTTAATTATCTTTTTTGCCGCTCTTTACGCGCTCATCGCAGTGCATTATGCAAGCTTTGATCGCGCAAAGAGCGAGCAGTGCCTACAAAAGCTCGCGCGCGAGATAAAGGACGTGCGGCTCTCAAGCAGCTTTAAGAGCAAGGCCTACGCGGAGTTCGTCTATGATAAGTAAAAATTTTATCGACTACTCCGTAACTCTGCTGCGAAAAGACAGAGCCGATCACTCCTTTAGCTTTGCGATCTTCGCCTTTATCGTTTTTATTTTAAGCTCGGTGCTTTTCATCTCGGGCTCCATTCAAAACGATCTCGAAAAGGTCATCAAGCTCAGACCCGATATCGTAGTAGAGGCTCTGCGCGCGGGCAAACGCGATCTGATGCACGACGGCTATATCTACGACGTCTCTAAGATCGCGGGCGTCAGCGAAGTGCAGGGCGCCGTGGACGGGATGTATTACTTCGCTCAAAAGCGCGTTTGGTTTCATATCGTAGGCGACGAAAGCCTGAGCGAAAACGAAATGATCGTAGGCGAGGGGGTAAAGGCGGCGATGGGCGAGTGGTACTACGAGGATGAGTTTCACTTCTTAACCGAACAGCGCCTAATCGCGATTAAGATTAATAAAATTTCGCCGCACGAAAGCAGCATCGTCTCAAACGACGTGATCTATCTAAATCCCGTTACCGCGCGCGAGGTCCTAAGCCTGAAGGAGGGCGAATACACCAAGCTCTACGTAAGCGTGCCCAACCCCAACGAAGTAAGCGAAGTAGCGCTTAAGATCGTAAATTTATACCCCAACACGCAAGCTCTTAGCGCCGAGGATGCGGTAGCCGAAGTGAGGCATCTGTATTATTACAAAGGGGGGATCTTTATGGTGCTTTACGCCGTGGCGATGATCTCGTTTTTCATCTTGCTGAAAAATCAAATTTCGCTCGCATACGGCGAGAAGAAAAAGGAGATCGCGATCTTGCGCAGCATCGGCTTTTGCATAAAAGATATCATCGCGATGAAATTTATTCAAAATTTCATCGTCTCGCTAAGCGCTTATCTGCTCGGCGTCGCGGGTGCTTATGCTTATGTTTTTATCCTGGATGCGCCGCTTTTGCGCGATATATTCTTAGGCGGCGAGCTGCGAAATTTCATCACCTTCACGCCTGCGGTAAATTTCAATATGCTCTTTTTGATCTTCGTCTTTAGCGTGATCCCGTTTTTGGCGTTCGTCATCATCCCTTCGTGGCGCATCGCTATAGGCGACATGAGCGAGGCGGTCAAATGAGCAAGATAGAGATCAAGCAGCTTTTTAAAATTTATAACGAGGGCAGGGCGAATGAATTTCGCGCTTTGAAAAATATAAGCCTAAACGTCGAGGAAGGGCAGATCGTAATTTTAAAAGGAGTTAGCGGCAGCGGCAAAAGTACGCTTTTATCCATCATAGGCGCGCTTTCTAAGCCAAGTAGCGGCGAGGTTTTGGTGGACGGCGCAAACGTCTCTAAGCTCGCCGATATCGAAAGCTCCGCGTATCGCCATAAAAAAATCGGCTTTATCTTCCAGTCTTTCAATCTGCTTGAGGCGCTTAGCGTCTATAAAAACGTCCTTGCGCCGCTTAGCCTCGAGCGGCTGAGCAGAGATGAGCTTGGCGCGCGCATAGATGAAGCGATGCAGATCGCCAATATCGCGCATAAAAAAGATCAGATCGTCTCGAGCCTCAGCGGCGGCGAGAAGCAGCGCTGCGCTATCGCTAGGGCGCTCGTGATGAATCCGCAGATCATCTTAGCCGACGAGCCGACGGCAAATTTAGACAAACAAAACTCGCTCGGTTTCATCGAGATGCTCTCAAAGCTCAAAGAGCTTAAAAAGACCGTTTTGATCGCGACGCACGACATACTCTTCGACGAGTTAAGTTTCGTAGATCGATACGTGTTTTTAAAAGACGGAGAAATTTCTGCATGAGCGTATTTTTATCAGGTAGCGTGATCGCGTTTTTGGCGGTGGAGCTGATCGTAATAGCGCTGATGGCGATCTCGCAGTTTCATATCGTGCGGATCATGCGCTACTGGGACTTTAACGCCACCTCAAATTTACAATACGCCCTGGAGAAAAGAAACTATCTCATCAACACCATTTTGTTTTTCACGATAGCGTGCAAGATCATTTTATTTATATTTTTCGCGCTCTGCTTAAACGAGCTCTCTTCGATCGTGCCCGGCGCAATGTGCTCCGCAGGCGTCGTGGGCTCGAACCGCTACGGCAACATCCTGCTGCTTTTAAAAATTTTACTGATCTTCGGCTTTGGGCTTTGGCTTATTTTAAACAGCCTTGATCTTAAAGCGGGCAAATTTCCCTACCTCAAGCGCAAATACCTGATCTTTACCATTCTTTTTACTGGCATTTTGGCAGAGTTTATTTTAGAAATTCTATTTTTTACCAATATCCCGCTGCGCGTGCCTGTGTTTTGCTGCTCGGTCGTATTTCGCGCGCCGAAGCTTCCGTTCGGCTATACGCAGGCACTTTTGGCGACTTTTTTCTACGCGATATTGGGTGCCATTTTGATCTTAAATTTCTTAAAGCAGTCGATGGCGAGCTTTGCTTTAAGTTTGCTCTTTTTGTTCGTCGCATACTACGCGATCACCTATTTTTTCGGGCTTTATGTTTACGAGCAGCCCAACCATAAATGCCCGTATTGCATGCTTTTGAAGGATTATTACTTCGTCGGCTACGCGATCTGGGGCTCGCTGTTTTTGGGTATATTTTTCGGCATCGTGCCGTTTTTAACGGAGCTCATTACTAAGCGCGCCTACACCCACCTGCTTAAATACTCCTCGTTCTGGCTCATTCTAAACGCGCTTATCTGCAGCGCCTACGTTGTCAAATACTACTTCGTGCGGGGCGCGCTGCTATGATTAAGAAAATTTTTGCCGCGGTTTTGCTCGCCTGCGTGATGGGGCTACTCATATCGTCGATGGATATAGCGGAATCCAAAATTTCCGTGCGCCACGGCAACACCGATAAGCAGCCGCTGCAGATCGAATTCGGCAAATACCTATGCCATGAGAGCGGCACGGTGATAAACGATCTGTACAACACCGCTCAGGCCGTTATGCCAAACGGCGATACATATTTTTTCAACGACATCGCAAATGTCTTCATGTGGCTGATGCGGCAAAAAAACAAAGATGAGATCGTGGTGTGGGTTTATTCGCAAGACACCGAAAAATACATCATCGCCAAGGACGCCTGGTACTCGCGCGTCGAGATCACGCCGATGGGATATGGCTTTGGCGCGTATGAGTTTCACAACTATGGCAGGAGCGACTACTACTACGACGAGATCGTGTTGTGCGCCGCTCGCGGCGAGACGCTGCTAAATCCGCTCATCAACATCCTGCTATCTGAAAATAAAATTTAGCCTCGCGGCGGATCGGAAAATGAAATTTAGTCCTGCGATGGATCGGAAATAAAATTTAACCCTTCGGCGGATAAGAAATAAAATTTAGTCGTGCGACAGGTAGGAAATAAAATTTAACTCCGCAGCGGGCGCGACTTGTCGCAGATACGGCTCGCCGCTTAAATTTTACTCATGTCTATCGCTTTTATTAAATTTTGCCCGCTTTCGCCGCTTTCGTTAAATTTAGCTCGCGTCCGAGTTTGCGTTCGCTCGCAATTATTAAATTTGCTCGTATTTGCCCGAGCTTGCATCCATTCGTATTAATTGAAATTTGGCCCGCCCGACTCAAACTCTTACTCATCCGCTCTTATGGAATTTAGCTCGCATTGCCTGCTCGCATCGGCTTGCTCGTTAAATTTGACCCACCCGCACCGCTTACTTGTATCGGTCGCTTTGTCCGCGCCGCCGATCAGTTTAAAATTCCAAGCCGCAACGATACGCGCTCGCTACATAAATTTTATCTCGCGCCTGCCGTTTGCGTTAAATTTGGCTCGCGCCTGCTTGGATGTCGCCGCTCGTACGATCAATAAATTTATATCAATACGGGCGCCGAAATTTTAAGCTATAATGGCGCTAAATTCCACATCAAAGGAGCGAAAATGAGCGAAATTTTAGACCAGACGCTGGAGTGCGCGAAAGAAATTTTAGGCGCCCAGGCACTGGATCTTAAGATCGAACGGGCGGTCGTGGGGCTGTTTTTTAGCGGTGTGAAGCTGCAAGGAGGCGCGTGCGGGCTTAGTTATACGCCGCTAAAGTCCCTATCGGGCGCCGTTTGCTGCCCCTCGCAAGCAAGCGTGATGCCCGATTCGGGCAATATCGCGGGCAAGAGCGTGCGCTATCTGCTGCGCGATCTGGGCTCCGCCGCGCCGCTTAAAAAGGCGCTCGCGCTCGCTGCGCTAAATGCGCTTGGAAGGGCGTGTTTCGATAAAATCCGCGCGGATTACGACGTGAAATTCGGCGCCGATCCCTTTGAGCAGCTGCGGATCGAGCGCGGCAGCTTTAGCGTCGTCGTGGGCGCGCTGGTGCCCTACATCAAGACGCTGATGAGAAATGGCGCGGATTTTAAAATTTTAGAGCTTGATAAAAGCACGCTCAAGCAGGCCGAGCTGCCGTTTTACCTGCCTGCAAGCGAGGCCGCAAGCGTCGTACCGCACGCCGACAACGTGATAATCACGGCTACGACGCTCATCAACGACACGCTGGATGGGCTTTTGCGCCTGAAAAAAAGCGGCGCCAAGCTCGTGCTCGTGGGGCCTACCACGCCGCTACTGCCGCAGGCGCTGTTTGAGCGCGGCGTGGACTTTGCGGGAGGCGCGCTCGTGCGGGATGCGGACGCGGTGCTCGATATCATCGCGCAGGCAGGCTCGGGGTATCACTTTTTGGGTAAATTTGCCGATAAAATCACGATTTGCAAGGACCAAAGCGCGGATTGAAATTTTAAAATTTTGCGCGTAAAGGACTTAAATTTAAAGGAGAAAAATATGCAAAGTGCGTCTATATCGTGCACGGCTATGATGCTTCGCCTAAAAGCCATTGGTTTGCCTGGCTCAAAGGCGAGATCGAAAAATCGGGCGCGAGGGCGGAAATTTTAACGATGCCTACGCCTGCGCATCCGAGGCTTGATGAGTGGTTGAAAACCCTGCGAGAAAGCGTAAAATTTGAAGGCGAAGTTTATCTGGTCGGACACAGCCTCGGCTGCCCTACGATCTTAAATTTTTTGCAAAGTAGCGCCATGGGCGGCGCAGTAGAGGGCGCCCTGCTGGTCTCGGGGCTTGCAAAGCCGCTTAGCGATCCGCAATTTAAAATTTTAGACGAGTTTATGAATAAAGGCTTTGATTTTGAGCGCATAAAAGCCGCCGCAAAACAGCGCGCGGTGGTTGCCGCAAAGGACGATTATATTGTGCCGTTTAGCTTCAGCCGTGAGCTAGCGGGGCAGATCGATGCTAAGTTTTACGAGGTGCAAAAGGGCGGTCATTTTTTGGATAGAGACGGCTTTACGAAGCTTGATCTCGTGTATGAAATTTTAGAAAAAATGATGAAATTAAAGGGCTAGGCTTCGCTACCCGCACAGATAAGCCTGCGGTGCAATCGTCGTTTGCAAGGCGAGTTCCACGCGGTTTTAAAATTTTGCAAACGCCGCAGCGACATAAGGGTATTCTGCATAAATGTCGAAATACGGCGGTAAGTAGGTTTCGGGTTGCGGCGAGATAAAATTTAGCGCCCGTGGCGGAGCTTTTGCGACGATAAAATTTTAAAGCAAGCGGAATGATGAAATTTCAAATCTCGCCCAGCTTGTGCGGACTAAATTTCGCGCCCAAGCCCGTGCCGCGCGAGAGATAAAATTTAGTGGGTGCGAAAGGCACATAAGTTTAGCTTTTCTTTTCGTTAAACACATACGAGATCACAAAAACGATCAGACAAACTGGCGCGAACGCAAATGCAAACGCCACGCTCCAGCCGGCGGCACACTCGCCCCAAAAATACCCCGCCGCGATGCATGCCAAAAACCCGCCGTAAAAAGCGCCGAGCGATAAATTTTCTACCGTAAAAAGTAGTAAACTAAGATTTGGATTTTTTACGAACAGCCTGCTTGGCTTAAAATTTTTATACCTTTTGAGCAGATACCAAAGCAGCGCGCAAGC
>CAURQQ010000040.1:0-16218 GCA_963527265.1 uncultured Campylobacter sp.
ATGGCGGGCGCATTTCACGGCGTGGGCGAGGCCGAGGTCGTCATAAACGTGGGCGTATCAGGCCCCGGCGTCGTTAAACGCGCGCTTGAGAAGGTGCGCGGAGCGAGCTTTGACGTGGTCGCCGAGACCGTGAAAAAGACGGCGTTTAAGATCACGCGCATCGGACAGCTCGTCGGCCAAATGGCGTCCGAGCGCCTGGGCGTGAAATTTGGTATCGTCGATCTATCGCTAGCTCCGACTCCTGCGGTGGGCGATTCGGTCGCGCGCGTGCTTGAGGAGATGGGACTAGAGCGCGTCGGCACGCACGGCACGACGGCTGCGCTTGCGCTACTAAACGACGCGGTCAAAAAGGGCGGAGTGATGGCCTGCAACCAAGTAGGCGGGCTTAGCGGCGCGTTT
The DNA here is from genome assembly GCA_963527265.1 of uncultured Campylobacter sp. Lineage (GTDB taxonomy): Bacteria > Campylobacterota > Campylobacteria > Campylobacterales > Campylobacteraceae > Campylobacter_B. Next base: position 400 of record CAURQQ010000040.1, read on the forward strand.
ATCCCTGTCTCAGAGGATGAGGGCATGATCGCCGCGGTGCGCGCGGGCTCGTTAAATTTGGAAAAGCTCGAAGCGATGACCGCGATCTGCTCCGTGGGGCTTGATATGATCGCGATCCCGCAGGATACGCCCGAGCAGACGATCGCCGCGATCATAGCCGATGAGGCCGCGATCGGCGTGATAAATCAAAAAACGACCGCCGTACGCATAATACCAAAAGGCAAAGAGGGCGACACGCTGGAGTTTGGCGGCCTGCTCGGCAGCGCGCCCGTGATGAGCGTAAATAAAAACTCATCCGCAGACTTCATCGCCCGCGGTGGCCAGATACCGGCTCCTATTCATAGTTTTAAGAACTAAATTTAACCGGCCTAAGGAGGAAAGATGAGAGCGTTTGCGTTATTTGCGGCAGCTTTGCTTTTTGGCGGCTGCTCTATAATCTCGGCATTTTATAGCAAGGAGAAAAAATTCGAGCTGGCGGGCTTGGGGCAAGACGGAGTTTATAGGACTTCGGACGGCAGCACAGACACGCTAATAAAAATAATGTCCGCCCGCACAAAAGAGGGCGAGCCGTATCGTATAATCCACACGCTGGAAATTCCTAAAAATTCTACTCAGACGGATTTTGATAGCAACGATAAAGAGGTATTTAAAATAGACTGCTCAAAGAATTATTGCGAGCCTAAATACGACGAGGAGCCGAAAAGAATTGCCATTTCTTGGCCTGCGCCGAATAGGGGCGGCGTTTTTGACGGCGTCATATATCTAAAAAATTTACGGCTCGTAAAGGCGTATTAAATTTGCGGATTAAAAGCGCGCAAATTTATAAAATTTAACGGGTAAAATTTTACTACGTCGCGATGGATTTTTTTGGGCTTTAAATTCTATGCTACGGGCGCGGAATTTTGAGTTAGTTTCGGCGTGAAATTTTACGACGCGTTGTCTCTACGGCGAGCTAAATTTTAAAATTTCGCCGTAAGGCGCGGCGTTAAAATTTCATCGCCGCTCACGGCAGATAGCGGCGGGTTTTTAAAAATTTTAAAGCGGCTTTCATTGAAATTTTAAAATTTAAAAGCAATCTACTTCGTTATCATTGTTCGTCCGCTAAGAAGCGAGCGGGATTCTACTTCGGCGCGGATTTAAACACGGCGCGCAAAAATGGGCGCGACATTAAAATTTTAAAAGATGAGCGAAAATATGGGGCGGAAATAAAATGCAAAAAATGGCTTGGAAATTTGGCGAGCTTGAAAAAGTCGCGACGGACGAGGGCTTTATTTGGTACGCGGAGCTGGCGCTAAAAAGCAAAAGCTTCGGCGAGGTAGCGTTTTGCCTCGTGTCTGCAGATACGGCGGATGTGGACGATGTGGGGTCTTGCTCGCGCAGCGACGCCTGGGACATCGATCGGTACGTAAAAGACGCTCTTGTCTTCCTGCGAGACGAGCTTAGACGCGAGTATCGTTTGAGCGAGGATGAGCTTAGGCTGCTTGACGTACCCGTTTGCGATCTGCCGTTTGAGCTGCCGCAATGCACGTTTTACGCGCGCGATACACAGTGGCTGCTGAGATTTGCCGAGGGCGCGCTTGATATTTGCGAGCCTTTCGGCATCGGGGTGATTTTCGAGGTCGAAAGACCGCTGCGCGTGGAAAATTTAGAGTTTTGCGGGGAGGATTAATCGCGGATAAAATTTTAAATTTAGAGGCGATTTTAAAATTTACGCAGCGCGCAGATCGGCACACTATGGCGCACTCCCGCGGATAAATTTAAATCGCGGCTCGCTACCGTTTTTGAAATTTTGCGGCGCACTGTAGCGGCTAAGACACGCTTTGACAAGGCGGCGTTTAAATTTCATTTCCCGCGCCGTATCGTGCAAATACTTCGTTCGTGCCCTTAAAAGCGAGCGTTTATGACGGCGGCGCGAATGTAGGTGCGGGCAGGCTTGGAATTTTACGTAAAATTTTGAAAGTATCCGCGCGCAACGGCGCGTAAAAAATACGCGAAAATTCGGCGTCTGGGCGCATGTCCGCTCATAGCCGCTACGGATTGAGAGAGCGAAGCGACAGAATTTAAACGCAGGGCGCGCGGGAAAAAGTCGAAGATAAGGTGCGGAGACATGCAAAAAAAGTGAGAAAAAAGCGTAAAGGCGCTCGGCGGTATAGAGTGCGATAGCGTGGGCTACCGCAAATCGGGCTCGCAAATTGCGGATCGAAAGCGAGTTGAAACAAAAAGTTCGGCGCGTAGATTTGCGGATCACGCGTCCGGCGCGGCAGGGGTGCGGAGTATAAATTTAGCGGAAAATCGATCTATAAATTTCGCGTGCAAACCATCTTAAATTTAACGAGTAAATTTTAAAGCCGCTCTCGCAGCATCCCACCTCAAACTAGTAAATTTTAAAATTTCACCTTGCGGCATTCCTGCGCGAATTATTTAAATTTAATGATTAAATTTCAAAACTCGCCGTCTCGCATCACGCCCAAATTTGCGCTCTACTTCGCGACATTTGCCGGCAGATCGCGTAAATTTCACGCTCCGCCAGGTGGAATTTAACGCGCAAATTTCACGACGAAATTTCAGGGCGTTTCGAGTCTCGCGATTTACAGCTTCCTAAGCTTTGCGATCTCATCGCGCAGCGCTGCGGCTTTTTCAAACTCCAGCGCAGCCGCGGCGTCGAGCATCTGCTTGCGAAGCTCCTTTACGATCTTGGCGCGCTCGGCGGCTGGCATCTTCTCTAAATTGGCGCCCTTTCTTAAAATTTCGGTGCCGTCCTCGATCTTTAGGCTCTCTTCGATATTGCGGCTCGCAGAATGCGGGGTTATGCCGTGAGCGCGGTTGTATTCATCTTGAAATTTACGGCGCTTTTGGGTGATGTCGATCGCCTCTTGCATCGAGGCGGTGATCTTTTTGCAAAACATCACGACCTGTCCGTGCACGTTTCTCGCGGCTCGCCCCATCGTCTGAATGAGGCTCGTGCGCGAACGCAAAAAGCCCTCCTTATCGGCATCCATGATCGCGATAAGGCTTACTTCGGGCAGATCGAGCCCCTCGCGGAGCAAATTTATACCGATTAGCATATCGTATTCGCCGCTGCGTAGGCCGCGGATGAGCTCGTTGCGCTCGATCGCATCGATGTCCGAGTGCATATATTTGACCTTAAGCCCAAGCTCCAAATAGTATTTGCTCAGCTCCTCCGCCATCTTTTTGGTTAGCACGGTTACCAAAATTCGCTCGCCGCGCGCGATGACCTCCTTTGCCATATCGTGTAAAATTTCAACCTGATTGTCGCTGTCTTTTAAGATAATCTGCGGATCGAGTAGCCCCGTCGGGCGCAGTATCTGCTCATATACTGCTCCGCGGCTAAGATCCAGCTCGTAATCATTTGGCGTTGCGGAGACGAATAGAAATTTAGCTTTTTTGTTGATAAACTCATCAAACATCAGCGGACGGTTATCAAGTGCTGACGGCAGGCGGAAGCCGTATTCTACGAGCGTTTCTTTGCGGCTGCGATCTCCTGCAAACATCCCGCGAAACTGCGGCAGGCTCACGTGGCTTTCATCGACGATGACGAGATAGTCCTTGCCCTTGCTCTCGTAGTAATCAAAGAGCGAATAGGGCGTCTCGCCCGGCTTTTGGCCGGTCAGATAGCGCGCGTAGTTTTCGATCCCCTTGCACATACCCGTAGCGCCCAGCATCTCAAGGTCAAATTCCACTCGCCCTTTCAGCCGCTGCGCCTCGACGAGCTTGCCCGCGTCCTCAAAAAATTTCAGCCTCTGCTCAAGCTCCTCCTCGATCCCTTTGATCGTCGATTTCAGGCGCTGCTCGCCCACGATGAATTGGCTCGTCGGATAAAGGATAAATTTTTTTACGCTCTGCGTCTTTTTGTTTTCGAGCACGTCTAGATGATACATCGCCTCTATCTCGTCGCCGAAAAACTCGACCCTAAACACCTCGTCGTTAAAATATGCAGGGTAGATGTCGATCACGTCTCCGTTTACGCGAAAATTCCCGCGATCAAAAAAATCGTCGTTGCGTTTGTAGCCCATATCGACGAGCTTACGAAGTAAAAATTTAGTACTAAATTTTGATCCGATCTCAAAAAACAGCACCATGCCTTTATATTCGGCGGGATCGCCCAGGCCGTAGTTTGCCGAAACCGACGCCACGGTGATGACGTCATCAAAGCTCAGCAGGCTCGCCGTGGCGCTTAGCCGCAAGCGCTCGAGCTCTTGGTTTACGTCGCTGTCCTTTTCGATGAAAAGATCCTGCCTGGGGATGTAAGCCTCGGGCTGATAATAATCGTAGTAGCTGATGAAATACTCGACGTGATTTTGCGGGAAAAAGCCCTTAAATTCGCTATAAAGCTGCGCCGCGAGGGATTTATTATGCGTCATTACGAGCGCGGGAATTCCGAGGCGCTTGATGATATTTGCCATGGTAAAAGTTTTGCCCGAGCCGGTAACTCCGAGAAGGGTTTGGTATTTGTTGCCGCTTTGAAAGCCCGCGACGATGCCTTCGATCGCTTTTTCTTGATCCTCGCTCGGGGAGAATTTGCTCTCGATTTTAAAATTTTGCAAAATTTTTCCTTTTTTAAAGCCAAAATTGGGTAATATTTTCATTTAAATTATATCAGAAAAGGCGAAATAATGGAATCAATCTTTGACGAAGAGAAAAAGGTCGAGGGCTTAAGCAATAAAGTAGCTGAGCTGATTAGACGCTATAGCGAAGCTAGAGACGAAAACGAGAAGCTACGCACCGAGCTAGCGACGGTCAAGGCGCAAAACGAGGCTTTGGGAATGCAACTCGGCACTCTGGAGAACGATCTGGCGTATCGCAAGATGAGTGATGAGGATCTAAGCAAACAGATCGACGATATTTTGGCAGGCGATAATTTAGGCGAGAAATGAAAGAAATTTCGGTTCAGCTGACGAGTAAGTCTTTGACGAAAAAATACGCGATAAGCCTGGATGATGACTTTGCGAAGGTCTTCGGCAGAGACTGGCGGATTTTAACTCGTGGTAGCGATCATCTGGATGCGGGCGAACTACTTGAGGCCTATATCCAAAAAAGCTATGAAAATTTCATGCTTAATAAAAAAATAGATGCCTTGGTAAAAGACATCGACGAAGGAGTAAAATGATGAAAATGAGAAAAGGTGCGGCAGTAGGCGGCGGCGTAAGCGGAATAATATTTTTGGCAATCATAATCTTTGTGATAGTAAAGATCGTAATGCCGAAGCTCACCGGCGCTAAGGATGAGGTTTTAGTAAAAGCTTACGCAGTCGAGCTTGAAGGCGTATTTAAAGATATACAGCGCGATTACTTAAATCAAGGAAATTTTCGCGAGCTAAAGAGCATGACAGGCTCCAGACAGTTTAGTGATAGCGATCTAGAAAAAACCGTCACTTTAAATCAATCCTTTGATTACGGAGTAGGACCGAAGTTAAAAAACGATATGATCTTTTGTGCGACGATCACCTTACGTCAAGATAGTGATGGGTATTTCTTCACGACTGAGAACATTAACCGCAACAGGGAGCGCTGCGAAGCATTTCATAAAGATACGACTTATATGAAGCTAAACGGCTTTAGGATAGGCAAATAATTTTTAAAATTTAATCGCGCGACTGCTATGGATTCATAAAGCGTACGCGCGACATAAGCGCGATAGTGCTAGTGAAGTGCGATAAGCCGTATATCGGCTCGCACCTCGTGCCAAAAACATGCTAAGATATCAAGAATTCATCTTTATAGACATTTTTTCTAAAATTTATGCTTTTAAATCGGCATTTTTGTATTTGTATTGACAGCCTATCGGCTAAATTTTAATCATATTTTAGTTTGCAATTCATATCGGTCATGATTTATGCCATTGCGGTTAAATTTATGAGATGGGCGCTTTGAAGCTATACCCCTCGCACGACGGCGATGTGAGCTGAGATTTACGAAAAGCGCCTTATAAAACAAGCGTATTAAAGCAAAATATCAAGATCATCTTAAATTCATGAAATTTGCACCCTGAAGACGCGCAGAATTTTATCGGTGCGGGTTTTAAAAGTCTTTCACATAATTTTTATCGGCGATTCTCAACCGCCGATTTGATCCATCTGCGTAAATAATCTAGCTGCTGCGGCGTATGAAACCAATGCTCGCCGTTTTTCATAACGCTTAAGTCGCAGTCGAACTTCTGCGCGAAATTTCTAACGATACAAAGGGGCGTCATATCGTCGTTTTTTGCGTATAGAATTCTACTGGGCGTTTCCCACTTAGTGATCGGATTATTCAAAACAAAACTCCAATATTCCCAAAAAAGCGGCTGTCCGGCAGGGGTCAAAATCATCCGCTCTTGCTTCAATCGCTCCTCGCTGACGTCAGCTTGGCGCATAATATTTGAAATAACGTATTTCATATCAAGTATCGGCGAGACGAAGAAGCAGTCGCTAAGCTTTTCGTCGCGGAAGCTTTGCAGGCCGAGCCATGCCCCTAGGCTAACGGCAAACAGCGCGACCTCGTCCCAGCACTTCTTTGCATACAATAAAATTTCGCGAAATTCCAAAATAGCGCGCCGCGGATCGCAAGAAGCGGGCTCGTGCCGCCTCTGTCCGTGCCCGGGCAGGTCAAAGCTAATAACCTGCCGGCCTTGCTCGCAAACGACGGAAGCCAAAAGCTCCGCATCATCTTTGCTTCCGCATTGCCCGTGAGCGTAGATATAAATCTTTTCCGAGCGGCTCCCCCAAACGGCGGCGGGAATGCCGCGTATCTCAATCGCGCTCTTTTGAATTTTCTTTCCTTTAAATTTTTGCGCCGATACCCGCATTTGCGGCAATGCTACAAGAAAAACCATAAATATTGCTGGAATTTAATAGCACGCCCTGCTAGACTACCTGCGATTAGCGATAAATTTTAAAATTTTACGCGCGAGCTGCGCCTGCCGCTTTGTTTTAAAATTTAGCCGCATGAAATTTCAGGCGGCTAAATTTTGATTCTTGCAGCGCAATTAAAATTCTATATCGTAGAAATTTTGCGCTGTCAGGCTGCAAAAATTCTTGCTACGAAATTCTGTATCGCAATTGCACGCGCCCTAAAATTTGCGTCTTAAAATTTTTATGTCGTAGAATTCTGCAAGCTGCGAAATTTAAAATTTAAGGCCACGCAAATTTTATCGCGACTCGTGCAAAATTTTAAAATTTTACGTTTGCTTTATTTGCAGGCTACGCGAATAAATACCGATTAAATTTCAGATTTCAAGCGGGCTCGCGCCTCAGAAGTTAAAATTTGCACTAATTTCATAAGCCCGCTCAAGATGCAGTTTTTAAAATTTCGGTGCTCGATAGCGCCCGCAATCGCGCTGTGTTTGCCATGAGCACATCCAAAAAGTTTAAAAAATCAATCCCGCGGCGCCGAGCTTGACCCCTAAAGAGATAACTATCAAAACCCCAAGCCCCGCGAAAAAGCCCGCCAGCACGTCATCAAGCATCACGCCGAGCCCGCCCGGCACGTCGCGATCGATGCGCCCGATGATCGAGGGTTTGCAGATGTCGAAAGCCCTGAAAAACAGCAGCGCTAAAATCATCGCGACGATTGAGATTTTGCTACTCTCAAAGCCCGCGATCAGCTCCCGCAGCGGCAGCGAAAAGATCTCACCCGCGGGCGCGGCGACGCACATCGCGATCCACACCCCCACGACTTCATCGATGACGATCTCGCCGTTATCGTGCGAGCAGGTCCGCTTCTCGTAATCGCTTACGATCTTAAGCGAGACGAAAAAGACGAGGCCGGCGCATAAAAACAGCGTCACCTCGCCCGCCAGCATCAAGATCGCCAGCCCCACTATCCAGCCTGCGATGCTGCCCCAGGTGCCGGGCGCGGGCTTTAGTAGCCCCGCGCCGAAAAATGTAACGAAAATTTTATCCATAATTGTCCTTTTAAATTTTGCTTTTTAAAATTTTACCGCTTATTTTAATTAGAGCATTCGCTCGTGCACGAAAATTTTAAATTCGCTTACGCGTGCGAGGAAATTTTAAATTTTGTTCGTGCATATAGAATTTAAATTTCGCCCGCCTACACGAAATCAGTTCTACTCGCTCGCCACGAATTTTGCTCACTAACGTAGGAATTTTAAAATTCTACTCATTTGCGTAAAAATTTTAAAATTTTGCTCGCTTGCACGGAGATTTCAAATCCGTCCGCCAACGCACGGCATTTTGCGCGAGCGGCAGTCGTTGCGCTGCATCCGAGTTTTGCGCTGTAACTCGCAGCAACCGCTTAATTTTAAAATTTTAAGCTCGCTCGTCGAAAGCTTAAATTTTAGATCCGCCGCACTGCTAATTACACATATGCCGCACCTTAAAATTTTAAATCCGCTTCGTCGCACGATTTTATTACGTCGTTATAAATTTGCTACGAAGCTGAGTCTTTAAAATTTAAAGCTCGTTTTATCACGCTGTTAATGCTTTAAAAATTTAGCTTCGTCGCGCCACAAAATTTTACGCCAAATCTGCGTCTGCCGCTCTTTATTCTATAAAATTCCGCGAAGTTTATTCTTTCCACACTATGGAATTTTACTTTACGTCTAGCCGCCGCAAATTCTAACGTCGTGAAATTTTACTCTTTGCCTAGATGCCGCAAATTCCGCGTCATTTTTGCGTTGTACTCTCGGGCACTACGTCTTTAGCGCGCTGGTTTGATACAGCTGCATAAGCTGCTCGTAAAACTCGCTTTCACCGTGGCTCTGCAAGATCCCGCTGTTTGGAAAAAGCTCGTCGTAGAGCTTTTGCAGATCCGAAAATCGCGCGGGAAAAAGCTCGCTTAAAATCATCGCCGAGATCTCTTTACGCATAAAAATCGCGGGCGGCAAAATCCCCGCGCGCAGCAGTGCCTTGAGATTTTGCGTGCGGTAATGCACGTGATGATGAGCGCCGTGAGGGCAGTTTTTGGTGCTTACTAGCACCTTACACTTCTCGCAATAGACGTATTCCGGCATAAGCAAAATCTCGATATCGCCGCGCTTTTGATACTCGTCTAGCACCGAATGCACGCCGCCTCCTTCGAAAAACAGCTCCATATTTGCGTGATTTTGCCCAAAAATTATTTTGTTTATACCTAAATTTTTTGCGATCGCGCATTGCAAGGCGGGCTTGTCGTCAAAAATTGCAAGCGAGCCCAGATCGATCATCATGGCGCGTTGCGCGACCAAAAAATTTTGCAGCAAATAGCTTAGCGTTTTTTTGCGTAGTTCGTAAGGCAGGGCATCTGCGCTGCTCGTGCCGGTCAAAAAAATCACCACGAAATCCGCCTTGTCGATCATATGCCTAATCAGCCGTTCATGCACGCGGTGGATCGGATCGGCGCAGGTAAAAAACGCTGAAATTTTAGGCGCGGCAAGCGAGCTTGCGACTTTTTTTATGCACGCGATTTGCTCTGCAAGCCCATTTTTTAGCAGTGTGATGCACCCCTGCACCGCAGTTTGCTCTGCGTACGCGTTTTGAAATACCGAGCCTGCAATCTCGCTTGTGCTTGGGGCATAAACGTCGCTAACGTCTATGCGCGCGACAAGCTCGCAATAGGCGGGATTTGCAGCGGGATTTTTGATGAAATTTTCGGTGGAATTTGAGATAAAATTTCCCGCCGAATTTGCTACGGATTTTGCATCTGCGCTGCAAACGCGATTGATCGCAGAATTTTCGGTAAAGCTCCGCGCGGAATTTGCCGCAGAATTTTCACTGGAGCTTTTCGCCAAATCCAAAGCGGTGTTTTTCTCAGATTTTGCATCTGCGCCGCGAGTAAAAGTTTGATCATAGCTCGCAGCAAGGCTTTCTATATGGTCTAAGCCCTTGCTCGTGGCGTTTATAGCGCTTTGCACACTTGCAGTGCGCGCGAAATCCTTACCGCTTTTCTCAAAATTCTGCTCGTTTTGCGTTGCGGCAAAAACTCCATCCTGCAAGTTGAGCGATCCTTTAGCTAGCAAATACGCGCCGCTCTCGCCGCTAAGCGAATTTTTGGTGCGTTCGGCTGTGCCTTCCTTACTAAGATAAAGCTCCAAAATATCGCCTTTTTTTGCGCCCGCGCAGGAAAAAACTAAATTTATGCCACAGATGCTAAGCTTGCTTGGGCGCAGTAGCTCGCAGTTCTTGCCGAAAGCGCCGTTTGCGAGCAGGCTCAGGACGTTTAGGTCGGAGTGCGAGATCTCTATCTCGCGGATTTGCGTTGCGCTATTATTTGCGCCTTTGCTCTCGCTTCCGGCTTGCTCTGCTTTTAAATTCCTTGCCGAGCCTCTAGCTTGCGTCTCATCTTTTCTAGCATCGCCAGCCCTTGACGCTTCTAAATTCCGCACCGTTTTTAAATCGCGCTTTGCTTTTGAATTTTGTCTTGCTTTTGAGTTCTGTGATGCTTTTAAATTTTGCTTTGCCTTTAAATTTAGCGCCGCGTCGCTCGAAGCTCTTGCGGCGTTTAGAATTTTTGTGCTACTTGAAATTCCTTCGCTTTCAAGCGGTTTTATTGCATGCAAATTGTCCGCATCGCGTGAAATTTCTGTCCCGTCTGCGATCCATACCGAGCGCGCGCGGCTATTTTTTTCTTGCGATGCCATATTTTTTCCTTTTCTCCCAAAGCGATTTTCGCGAAATCCCAAGTGCCGCCGCTAGATCGGAGTCGAAATACTCGTCTTGGTGCGCTACGATCGTGAGCTTTACGTATTCTTCGATGCTTAAAATTTCGCTGCGTTCTTTGCTGCAGCCAAGCGTAATTTCGTCGCTAAAGCCTTTTTGCGCGCCGATGGATCCGGCGATTACACGCATGGATTTGGTTTTGCTTATAAATTTTTCCTTCTGCGCGCCGCTTAGGCTATCAAAATCTGGTGCGTAAAAAATCTCCGCGCCACGTTCTAGCAGCTCAGGGCTTTGCGCGGATAGAATTTTAAGGCGCGATTTTAGCGCGAGTGCGATCTTAAATACTGCCGCAGCCCGCGCTGCCGCATCGCCGCGCAAAAGAAGCGGAAATTTTATCTGCGCTAAACGCGCGGGCGGTATTTCGCACGAAAGAGAGGTTTCTCTAAGCAGCGCTTCGTAGGCTTCGTTTTGCGATTTTAGCGAGCGAAACTGCGCGTAATGCTCGATCTTTTTGATGAGCTCCTCTATCATAAATGGCTTTTGGATATAGTCCGTCGCGCCTGCTTTTACTGGGTTTAGCACCGTTTCGCTATCGACGTAGGCGACCATCAAAATTATGATCGAGCGCCTAAATTTCTCGATCAGCGGATAAAAGCTCGCTCCGCTCCAGCTTGTAGAAAGTAACACCGCCTCAAACTCTTCCGCAAGACCCGCCGCGGCTGCCAAACTCGCCGCGTTAGTGCATTCATGCCCCAGCGCGCCCAGCTTGTTTGCTATACTTTGGGCGAGATAGCTTTCGCTCTCGATTATTAAAATTTTCATACGCCCTGCGCCTTTTCCGCGTGCTTTTGCCAGTCGTAAAATTTTAAGCTTACCGCAGCCTGCGCGGCGATGCCTTCGCTTCTGCCAGTAAATCCCAGCCCTTCGGTCGTGGTCGCTTTGATATTGACGCGGGCGCAGTTTAAAATTTCGCTCAAAACCTCTTGCATCTGCGCTTTGTAGGCTCCTATCTTCGGGCGTTGCGCGATGATCGTAATATCGGCATTTACGAGCTCATAGCCGTAGCCTCTGACGCGCCGCATTACCTTTCGTAACAGCTCCTTGCTATCCGCGCCTTTAAGCTTAGCGTCACTGTCGGGGAACAGCTCGCCGATATCGCCCAGCATCGCCGCGCCGCAAATAGCGTCGATCAGGGCGTGGATAGCTACGTCGCCGTCGCTGTGTGCGATCAGCGCGAACTCGCACGGGATCTGCACGCCGCCAAGCACGATGCCCGCGCCTTTTTCAAGCGCATGCACGTCGTAACCCGTGCCGCAGAAGATATCGCGCGGGCACGGTTTTAAATTTAGCGCCGCCAGATCGCTTGCGCGCGTGATCTTAAGCGCGCCCGCTTCGCCTTTTATAAACTCCAAGCGCCCGCCCGCGCTGCCGACTGCCGCGCTGTCGTCGGTAAAAATTTCGCTTCCATCAAGCGCCTTTTTAAGCAGCGCCGTGCGCGAAAGCTGCGGCGTTTGGATGAGGCGTAGCTCCTCCCTCTTAACTACGTCCTCGCCGAGGTAGGTCGTGTCGTTTACGCCAAGATATGGGCTGATGCAATCGGCGTCCGCGCTTGCGGCGATGAGCGCGTCTATCGTGCGTGGCGAAATTTGCGCGCGCGCCACGTCGCTTACTAGCACGAGTTCGCTCTCTACGAGCTGCAGCGCGTTTTTTAGCGAGCTTTGGCGATTTGTGCCGCCCGGGGCGAAGTGAAATTTTAAATTCGTAGAGCCGCATTCATCTACGCCGCATTCGATCCCGCCCTGCTTGCTTTGAAATTTATACTCGCTCGTGCCGCACTCCGCGCTTTCGCCGCGCGCCGAGGCCAGGCTGCACGCATAGAGGCGTTCGCAATAGCTTACGTCCTCCTCGTTTACGGCGATTATGATTTTTTTAAATGGGTGCGCCTGCGTAATGCTCTGCGCGACGTATTGCCAAAGCGGCAGCTCGCCCACGCGCAGCCACTGCTTTTTGACTGGGAGCTCAAACCTGCTCGAATCGCCCGCGGCGAGCAAAATCAGCGATATATCTTTCAAATTTTATCCTTGAAATTTTGTTACGAAATTATACGTATTAAAAATGAAAGCAAAATTAATCGCGGCTTGCGGGCTAAAATATCTTAATCTTAGGCGTAAATTTACCCTGCGCGGCGGTAAAATTTCAGCCTGCGTTACGAAAATAAACGGCAAAAGAAAAGTAAGGATTAATGAAATTTGTTATATTATACGCGTATTTTTAAGAAGCGAGGCGAAAATGACCGAAAGCTGCGTATCGCAGATCTATTTTGCAAAAAGAGGCGAGCCGACGCCGCAGATGAGAGAGGTCGCGCAAAGCGAGCGCATGGACGTGCGGGCCTTGTGCGATCTCATCGCACAAGCAAGAGCGATCATCCCCGCAAATGTTAATCACAAAAGCTTAAAACCCATCGGTATCGGGCGCGCGCTGCGGTGCAAGATCAACGCCAACATCGGCTCCTCGGGCACGACGAGCGATATTGGGGGCGAGCTGGAAAAGCTTGAAGTCTGCTTAAAATACGGCGCCGATACGGTGATGGATCTAAGCACGGGCGGCGATTTGGACGAGATCCGCGCCGCGATAATCGAGCGCTCGCCCGTACCCATAGGCACGGTGCCGATCTATCAGATGATCCATGAGCTGGGCGATATTAAAAATTTAAAAACGAGCGCTATTCTTAGCACGATCGAGAAGCAGGCGCGGCAGGGAGTGGATTATTTCACGATCCACGCGGGCTTTAAGCTCGAGTTTATGCCGCTGCTATCCCGTCGTAAGATGGGCATCGTAAGCAGAGGCGGCTCGCTGATAGCGTCGTGGATGATGAAATTTCATAAGCAAAACCCCTTCTACGAAGCGTTTGATGAAATTTGCGATATCTGCGCCACCTACGACGTATCGCTATCTCTGGGCGACGGCTTGCGCCCGGGTTGCCTATACGACGCGACTGATAGAGCGCAGCTTAGCGAGCTTGAAATTTTAGGCGAGCTGGCCCTGCGCGCGAATGAAAAAAACGTGCAGGTGATGATCGAGGGGCCGGGGCACATTCCGTTTAACGAGATCGAGCTTAATATGCAGCTAGAGCGCAAGCTCTGCCGCGACGCGCCATTTTACGTGCTGGGGCCGCTTCCGACCGACATCGGCGCAGGCTACGATCATATCAGCTCGGCTATCGGCGGGACGATGGCTGCGTATTGCGGCGCCAGCATGCTCTGCTACGTAACGCCGAAGGAGCATCTGGGGCTTCCTAATGCAAAAGATGTCAGAGAGGGTATCATCGCGCACAAAATCGCCGCTCACGCCGCAGACGTCGCGCTAGGCAAAGCGGGCGCGATAGAGCGCGATCACAAGATGAGCGATGCGAGGTATAATTTTGATTGGAACAGGCAGTTTGAGCTTAGCTTTGATCCTGCGCATGCGCGCGAGCTGCACGACGAGAGCCTGGGCGATGAAATTTACAAGGGCGCGGAGTTTTGCTCGATGTGCGGGCCGAAATTTTGCGCATATAAAATCAGTAGAAATTTAACCGAAAATAAGGAGAAGGAATGAGTAAAGACGAAGTCTTAAATTTGCTTAAAAGCGTGATCTATCCGGGCTTTTCTAAAAGCATCGTGGATTTTGGATTTGTTAAAGAGGTCGAGATCGGCGATAGAATTTTCGTAGGGATCGAAATCCCCAGCGCCAAGCCTGAGATCGCAGCAGAGCTCAGATCGGCGGTGCAAAAGGCGCTCGGTGCGGACGTGGAAATTTTAATCAAACAACCCAAGATCGCCGAGGAAAAGAGCAACTCTCGCAGCGGCAAAAATATCGCGCCGCAGATCAAGCATTTCGTGATGATCAGCAGCGGCAAGGGCGGCGTAGGTAAGAGCACGACGACGCTAAATTTAGCCATCAGCACGGCAAAGCTCGGCAAGAGAGTGGGGATTTTGGATGCCGATATTTACGGGCCGAATTTGCCGCGAATGCTAGGAGAGGACAAGACGCAAGCAAGCGTCGTGGGGCAGAAGCTAAAGCCGATCTTAAGCCACGGCGTGGAGATGATGAGCATGGGCGTGCTGATGGAGGAGGGCGCGAGCCTCATCTGGCGCGGCTCGATGATAATGAAAGCGATCGAGCAGCTGCTAAAAGACGTGGCGTGGAGCGATCTGGACGTGCTGTTTTTGGACATGCCTCCGGGCACGGGCGATGCGCAGCTTACGCTCGCTCAGAGCGTGCCGGTGACGGCGGGCGTGTGCGTCACGACGCCGCAGACGGTCGCGCTGGACGACAGCGCGCGCGGACTTGATATGTTCGAAAAGCTCCACATCCCGATCGCAGGCCTTATCGAGAATATGAGCGGCTTCATCTGCCCAGATAACGGCAAGGAGTACGATATCTTCGGTCGCGGCGGCGCGCAAAAGCTGGCGCAGCGATACAACACCGAAGTAATCGGCGAGATCCCGATCGAGATCGCTATCCGCGAGGGCGGCGACAGCGGCAAGCCGGTAAGCTTCTACGCGCCCGATTCTTTAAGTGCGAAGCGCTACGAAGATGCCGCGCGCAAGCTGTGGGAAAAGATCGAGAAGATCGATCGCGAGGAGCTGGCGGACAACTCCGCGATCCAGCCGGTGATGGACGGCAAGAGCGCCTGCTCGAATTAGGACTTTGGTGGGCTAGGCGCGTAATTTCGCGCGGAATTTCTCGTGAATTTTGCAGATTGAAATTCAACGCAGAATTGCATAATTTGGAATTTTACGTCGAATTTCGCTGCAAATTTTATAATGCTCGCAAAATTTCGGTATGCAATCCGTCATAGAATTTTGCCCGCTAAATTTACGGGCAAAATTTCACGCGGGTTTCGCGGCTCGAAATTTCGAGCCGAATTTTGTAGCTCGAAATTCTGCGTTAAAATTTTGCCATAAAATTTTTGTATATAGAATTTTGTGCAGAGTTTCGTAGCATTAAATTTCGAGCTAGAATTTTACTCAAGCTCCGTTGCATGAGGTTTTGGATAAAATTCTAAGCGCAGAATTTTACGGCGAAAATTAAATTCCAAACGCGCAATTTAGCGAGGTAAAATTTGCCGTAGAATTCCGCTTTAGAGTTTTAGATGTAAAATTTTAAGCATAAAGCTTTGCCGCAGAATTTCAAAATGCAAAATTTATCGCTAAAACTTTGTTTTAAAATTTTAAGATGGG
>CAURQQ010000041.1:0-15348 GCA_963527265.1 uncultured Campylobacter sp.
AAATTCTAAAATTCTAAAATTCTAAAATTCTAAAATTCTAAAATTCTAAAATTCTAAAATTCTGTCTGCGAGATTTTCCGCTAAAATACTGCACAGCAAAATTCCGTGCTTAAAATTATAAAACTTTACGCAGCAAATTCTGTGCACTAAGCTTATCCCACATAAGAATTTTCGCGTTATAAGTTTGACTCTAAAATTCCTTGATCTGAAACTAAAATCTGGAAAATTTTAAAATCCGTGCAGCCGCTTAATCTCTGCGCTAATCGGCTTTTTTTGGCCTGATTTGGTCACACTTACGTAGGTTGCGATCGCGCTGGTTACGTGCAAGCACTCGCGAAATCCATCCTCGCCCAGCCGCAACGCTGCGACCTCGATCTGCACGCGGATAGAGGTATTTCCCACGCTTAGTACTTTTGCGTAGCAGCTGATGACATCTCCGATAAATACAGGCTGCTTGAAAGTTACCTCCTGCATCGAGATCGTCACGACCCGCTCGGGCGCTATCTCGCGCGCCGCCGTCGCGCCCGCTAAATCGATCTGCGCTAGTATCCAGCCGCCGAAAATATTGCCCGAGCTATTCGTATCCTTAGGCAGCGCTACGACCTTGATGCGCGGCTCGCCGAAATCATCTAAGTTTAAATCGCTCATTTTTACTCCTTAAATTTAAAAATCTCGCATTTTAACCGCGCAAATTTAACACTTTTTCGATACAATCGGCAGAAATCTATGCCGAAATTTTAAAATCTTAAGCGGGCGTGAGGATGGAATTTTGCTCTCGAAGCAGACACATTCCGCTTGTAAAAAGACGATAAAAACGGCAAAAAGGATACGCGATGAACGATTTTGCAAAACTTAGCGAGATGGCGGCGAGCGCTAAGGCGCGACTAAACGCCCTCTACGACGAGCCACACGCCGAGCTGATCACGCGCGGGCTAGAAATTTGCGGCTTTGAGTCTGGCGATACTGCGCGCATCGCCGTGCTGCGCCGAATCGTTGATCTCAAAGAGGATCCGCTGCTGCAAGAATTCCGCCGCTTAGGCTACGATGAGGCGCGCCAGCGCGAGCTAAAGAGCAAAATGTATGATTTCACGCGCGAAATACACGAGGGCATGCACGAAGCGCTCATAGCCGAGGCGGGCGCGCAGGGGATTTTGCAGCCGTTTTATCTGGAGCTTTTAAAGGGCGTGCACCGTATCGGGCTCGTGATAAGCGATATGCAAAAAAGCTGGCAAGCTCTAATCATCGAAGGCACGAACAAGCGCTGGGAAAAGGAATTTAGCTCGCTTGCGCAGGCGAAGGAATTTTTGCTGCAAGAGGAGCTGTTTATGCGCACGCCTCACGGCGAAATTTGCGAACGCTGCTACGGCGCAGTAGTGCAGCACGAAGGCAAATTTGAAATAGTGCCCTACGCCGTGGTCTTTGCGGATGAGACGGCAAAGCTGCAGAGCGAATTTAGCGATCTTTTGGAGCGTTTGGTGACGCTAGCTGAAGATGAGAGCGAGCTAGCTTACGTCTCGTATCTGTCTAAGCTCAAACAGGCCTTTTGCGAGAGGGACGCCAGCGCGGCAATCGGCGCGTGGCGGGATGCGGAGATCGCGTGGATGGATATAAAAACGCCGCTTCAGATCGGCCATCCGCTTGAGTACTACGAGGATGCCTACACGCACGCAGTCGCGCTGGAATGGGACGTCAGGCTTGCGGGCGCGTATGAGTTTAGCGCGGAGGAATTTAAAGCGCGCGTAAGTGAGAGCTTTGAGCGCGCGTATGAAAAAATCGGCGCGAACAATGCCGTCATGCACTCGCTCGTGCTCTCAAACATCGCCAAGACCCAGCTTTACGTCTGCGCGCCGCTGATCTACTATGGCGCCGATCTTAACGGACTCTTTTCGGCGCAGGTCGTGCCTAACGATGAATTCGTAAGCACCAACTGCGGCAAGAAAATTTTCGCCTTCGTAAATTTCGTCTATGAAAGCGCCAAGGCTAGACCTTTTATGCGGCTAAGCGGTGAAATTTTCGACCTTGAGTATTTAAATTTCGGGCGCGAAATTTTATTTAAAAAGCCGCAAATTTGGCGCCGCGTCTACGAAATATCTACGATCGGACATGAGTTCGGGCATATATTTTTCATCGACGCGGACACCGAGGCGCGCATGAACCGCTCGGGGCTTTTCAAGCTCATCGAGGAGTACAAGGCGACCACTGGCGGGCTCGTGAGCTTCTTTTTCCACGAGGAGGAGGAGTTTTGCCTGCCGGTGCTGGATGAGCTGATCCGCCGCGCCGTGGGGCTCATCGCGTGGCAGCAGGTGGAGGAGCTCAAGCCCTACTACTGCGAAGCTTTGATACATCTGAGCTTGCTTTTCGCATCGGGCGTTTTGAAATTTGAGCGCGGGCGGCTGGCGGTTAAATTTGATCGCGCAGGCTATGAGAGCTTCAAGGCCGCGTGCTTGCAAAACTACGAGGAGCTGGCACGGCTTTATTGCGATAAAAAGGACGCGGCGGAATTTTTGTCGCGCTTTGCGGAGCTTAGCGGCGGCGTGTATCTGCCGCGCGAGGCGCAGGTGCGGGAGTTTATGGAGTTTTACTACTCGCGCTACGAAGCGATCGGCAACGAAACGGATCCTAGCAATGAACGAGCAAAGTGGCTTTAAAATTTCGAACCCAAACCGCGCCTTAAAATAATGGAAAGCTAGTAAAATTCCGCGGAATTTTAAGGGGAAAGCATGAGATGTTTTAAAAATTTACTCTCCGATTTGCGAAACGGCAGGGTCGCGCTGCACCCGATTTTGCTCGCGGCGACGTTTTGCATAGTAAAATTTTCGTGGCCTAGGTTAATAGGCAATGTAGGCGAAAGTGACGCACTCGGCAGCTTCATATTTATGGACTTCATTCAATGTGCGTGTTTCATAGCGTTGGGCGCACATCTTGTCTATGTGGCGGGGCGGGGCGGCAAAAATAGCCAAAGCCGTAGTTGCGAAAGCAGCGACTACGAAGGCTTTATACAACCCCGCGGGCTGCGCTATTTAGCCGTGCTACGCGCTATCTTATGTGCCCTATGTATCATCGCTTGTGTAGTAGGCTATCTTAGCGCGGACGTAAACCACCAAAAATTAGGCGTTCTTAATTGGTTTTTCCTGACCGCGCTAGCAAGCGCTTTAATCTATTTGATTGCGATCTGGATTGTTACGACCGGCTCTGAAGTACTAATTTGGGGCGTTGTCTTCGTGATAAGCTACGTGGTTACTTACTATGCGGTTTGCATAGGTTTTTTTACCATTCCTGGGGAGTATGGCGGGTTGGCATTTTGGAAAGGGTTGGAGATAATCTTTCCGCTAATTTGGGCGTTTCATTTCAAGCGCACCTACAAAAAGCTCCTAGCAGAGGAGATGCACGAGGCGTAATGGTGAGTTGAACGCAGAATTTTAGCGAAAATTTTGCCGCCAACCGCAGTTTAAAATTAGCGCGAGCGTAGCTCGCCCTTTGAGCGTGCCAGGGGTTGGGGGATTTTAAGGGGAAAGGGGAGCGCCTCGCAAGTAGCGCCCCTTTCCCCTTAAGAGAAAACGCCGCCACGACCTAAATTCTAGAGGCAAAATTCTATACAGAGAATTTTAAATTTATTACAAGATGAAATTCCGTTTAAATTTTAGCTCGTGATATCGTAATCTTAGGGCGGGAAGGGGGCTTGAATTGCGAGGTCACATTTCTCGCAGAGGCGGCGCTGTCCCACAGCACCGCATTGCTCTGCTCGCCCCAAAACCCCACCCATCCCCCGACGACGCTAGCGGTGCGGACTGCGTCCGAGTATTTTCATTTAGCGGCTTGCGTTACATACTTTGATTTCAAAATTCCTCGCTGCAAAATTCTAAATTTAGTAGTAGAATTCCGCATTAGAATAATTATAAAATTCTACTCACAGACTATGCGCGGAGTTCTTTCGGGATTTCAAAATTCCGCGGAAATTTAAGGGAAAAGTATGAGCTATTTTAAAAATTTACTCTCTGATTTGCGAAACAGCAGGCTCGCGCTGCACCCGATTTTGCTCGCGGCTACGTTTTGTGTAATAAGAATATCAGGGCTTTATCTGGTAAGTGAGAAGCTTCAAGACTACCATGATTTAGATATATTGGAATGGTTTTCTATTTGTTTACTTTACGATTTTACGCAATGCGTTTGCTTTGTGGCGATAGGCGCACATTTTGCTTTTGTCGCAGGGTACTCAAACAAAAATAATCAAAACATAAACGATGATAACGCCAACAATCAAGCTCTCGGGTTACAACGCCTAGCAATATTGCGCGCTACTTTATACTCATTTATTTTTATTGCGTGTGTGGTAGGATATCTTACCGCGGATATAAACTACCAAAAATTAAATGTCTTGAATTATTTTCTACCCGCCATACTAACAAGTGCTCTCATATATTTAATCGCAATCCAAAACTTCATGCCAGTGGCATGGTTTGATATCAATACGGCAAAATATGCAGAAATATTTTCGGTACTCTTGCGCTGGACTAGCGTGGTGTTAGCGATAGGTTTAGCGCTAATATGGCCGCCAGCTTTGTCATCTTATTTTAGATACGCCTATAAAAAGCGCCTAGCAGAGGAGATGCGCGAGGCGTAACGGCGAGCTGAACGCAGAATTTTAGCCAAAATTTTACGCCGAACCGTAGTTTAAAATTAACGCGAGCGTAGCTCGCACCGCTAGCGTGCCAGGGGTTGGGGGATTTTAATGGGGAAGGGGAGCGACCTCGCAAGTAGCGCCCCTTCCCCCTTAAGAGAAAACGCCGTCACTACCTAAATTCTAGAGACAAAATTCTACATAGAGAAATTTTAAATTTATTACAAAATAAAATTCCGTTTAAATTTTAATTCCTGATATATCTTGGGGCGGGAAGGGGAGCGACCTCGCAATTCAAGCCCCCTTCCCGCCCCAAAACCCCACCCATCCCCCGACGACGCTAGCGGTGCAGGCTGCGCCTGAGTTTAATTATAATGAAACAAACATGAGTAAAATTCCTCATGTAGTAATCCAAGTCATATTAAATTTTAACGCGGACGGAGTCGCCCCCCTGAGCATGCCAGAGGTTAGGAATTTAAGGGGGCTCCTTGTAAAACGGGCGTAGCGACGCAAGGCTCTTAGCCTGGCGGAGTTTCTTGCGAGCGCAAGCGAAGCACAGAGTAAGTAGAGCCCATCCCCCTTAAGAGAAAACATTGCCGCGAGTAAATTCCAAAGATAGAATTTTACATAGCGAAATTCTAGAATTTTAAATTTATATCGCGAATTTTACGAACCGTAAATTTAAAAGCAAAGCTCTAGATTTCAACATCCAGATCCACGGGCTCGATCTGCAGCCCGCGTAGATCCGCGAGATGCTGCACCGCGGCGTCCGTTTCGGCGTTTTTTGGAAGGACGATGTGAAAGCCGCGATCAAACGCCAAGAAAAAATTCTCACTGCCCGCAGCGATTCGATTTAGCGAGCGCACGGCAAATTTCTCGCTTGCGCGCGGCTCGCCCTTTGAAAATGAAATTTCATCCTCGCCCGCGATAAATTCCATCTCTATTTTTGAGTCTTGCGCGAGCTTAGCAGCATCCAGATGTTTTCTTAGCATGCGGCGATAAAATTTCGGATAAAAAATCAGCCACGCCGCACCCAAAATAACCGACGCCACGCTCGCAATCGGCGCCGTTTTTAAAAGCCCGTCGATGATGATGCCCATGAGCAAAAACTCAAACGGTATGGCGTAGGTGCTGACTAGGCGCTGCTTGCGCGCCTTTTTGCTGTAAAGCAGCATAAATTTATTGAGGTTATCGACATCGCGATTTGTGATTTGCACTTTCATATTTTTCCTTTAATTTTTGCGTAATTGTAGCGAAGCCGCCTTAAATTTGCGTCCGTTAACTTCCGTGAGATAAAATCCCGTTTTTAAAGGAGATAGCTTGAAATCTTTATTAAAAATCAACGGATTTTTGCCGTTTTTGGCGATTATGTTTATCAACGCAAGCGTCGATCTGGGCCATAAGATCACGATTCAAAACGTCCTTGTAAAAAGCGCCGATTCTGGTGCTCTCATCGCTCTAACATCGCTTGTAAATTTGCTGATTTTGCTGCCTTACGTTTTTCTTTTTAGCGCCAGTGGCTATCTCAACGACAAATTCTCGCGTACCCGCATTACGAGGATCTGCGCGAAACTCGGCGTCGCGCTTACTGCGCTCATTACGCTCGGATATCTGTGCGGATGGTTTTATTTCGCATTTTTTATGACGATCCTGCTTGCGGCGCAAAGCGCGATCTACTCGCCCGCCAAATACGGCCTGATTAAAAAGATCGTCGGCGCGAAAAATTTAGGCGCGGCAAACGGCCTCGTGCAGGCTCTTACGATCATCGCGATTCTGCTTTCATC
The DNA here is from genome assembly GCA_963527265.1 of uncultured Campylobacter sp. Taxonomy (GTDB): domain Bacteria; phylum Campylobacterota; class Campylobacteria; order Campylobacterales; family Campylobacteraceae; genus Campylobacter_B. The sequence continues at coordinate 6,403 of CAURQQ010000041.1, forward strand.
GCTTGTTTTTTCGGTGATTTTCGAGCTGTTTGCGACGCGTAGCAGCGACGCCGGCGAGCTGATGAGCTCGGTTTGGTTCATCGGCGTGCTTTTGGTCGCGGGCTCCGTGCTTGAAACATACTACTCGTATAAAATTCCATTCTTCGACGCCGCGCAACCGCAGGCGGAATTTAATAAAGACGACTATCTTAAGCTTCGCTATCTAAGGCAAAATTTAAATTTTGTGCTAAAAGACAAAAACGTCCTGCTCTGCACGCTGGGACTTGCGATGTTTTGGGCGGTTTCACAGCTTGTGATCGCGACCTTTCCGGCTCACTACAAGAGCCTTAGCGGCAGCGACAACGTAATGGTGATCCAGGTGATCTTGGCGCTTAGTGCGATCGGAATCGCGCTAGGCTCGATCTTTGCGGGCAGCTACTGCAAAAAACATATCGAGCTTGGTATCGTGCCGTTTGGCGCATTCGGTCTGGCGCTCGCGCTAATGGTGCTAGCCAACGCGCACTCGGTATTTTGGCTCGGTACGGCATCGTTTTTCTTCGGATTTAGCGGTGGAATTTTCATCGTGCCGCTAAACGCCGTCATTCAGTTTTTTACCGCCGACGAGCGCATGGGACGGGTGCTCGCGGGCTCAAATTTCATCCAAAATATCTTTATGGTGCTGTTTTTGCTCATCGCCATCATCTTGGTGGATTTTGCGGTCGCCAGCGGCGAAATTTTCGTTATGGCGGCGCTATGCGTACTTATCTGCGGGATCTTCGGCGCAAAATATCTGCCACAGCTTTTCGTTAGAATTTTAATCATTCCGTTTATGAAATTTGGCTATCAAGTCCACGTAGATGGCATCGAAAACATCCCGCAAAAAGGCGGCGTACTGCTTTTAGGAAACCATATCAGCTGGATCGATTGGGCGGTGGTGCAGCTTGCGTGTCCGCGCGGAGTGCGCTTCGTGATGCATCGCAGCTACTACGATCTGTGGTATTTGAAGTGGTTTTTTAAAATTTTCCGCGTCATTCCGATCGGAGCGGGCGTGAGCAAAAGCGCGATCGAAAGCATTCGCGAGGCGCTAAATGCTGGTGAAGTAGTGGGGCTCTTCCCCGAAGGACACATCAGCTACAACGGCCGCATAGACGAGTTTCAGGGCGGATTTGAGCTCGCCGCGCACGATACGAACTCCGTAATCGTGCCTTTTTACATCAGAGGGCTTTGGGGATCGACATTTTCGCGCGCCAGCGAGCATTATAAAAGAACGATCTCGCAAAGCGGCAAAAACGCACTTCGCGTAAGCTTCGGCGCGCCGATTGAGGCAAATTCCAAGGCGCACGAGGTAAAGCGCGCGGTAACGGAGCTATCTTTTTTCAGCTGGGGCAAATACCTCGCAAGCCTAAAGCCGCTTGCCTACAACTGGCTAAATCAAGCCAAAAGATCGCCTTTTAAGCGCGTAGCGGTCGATAGCACGGGAGTGAGCTTCACAAATTTAGCGATGATGAGCGCCGTTTTGATACTTCGAAAAAGGCTAAAAAGCCGCATAAGCAGCGAGGAAAACGTCGGTATCATTTTGCCTAGCTCGGTCATCGCAAGCGCCGTAAATTTAACGCTTTTTGCGATGGGCAAAACGAGCGTAAATTTAAACTACACGCTAAGCGAAGAAAATTTAATCTACTGCGCAGATAAAGCAAACATCCGCACAATCATCAGCTCGCGCAAATTCGTAGAAAAGCTCAAATCAAAGGGCTTTGAGCTGGAAAGCTCGATCGGCGATCGGCTAGTGTACCTTGAAGATCTAAGCGAGGGCGTCTCTAAAAACGAGCGCATAGCCTGGGCGCTAAAATCGCTGCTAATGCCTAAAATTTTATTTCGCGCGCTGTATTTTAAGCCGCACGCGATAGATGACGTAGCGACCATTTTATTTAGTAGCGGCAGCGAGGGAAAGCCCAAAGGCGTGGTTTTGACGCATAAAAATATAATGGCAAACGTCCGTCAAATTTCAGAGCTCATAAACGCCACCGAGCACGACGCGATTTTAGCGTCTCTGCCGATCTTTCACTGCTTCGGACTTACCGTAACGACGCTCTTTCCGCTAAACGATGGAATTTTAAGCATCCACGTGCCCGATCCTACGGACGCCTTTAGCGTCGGCAAGATGAGCGCGAAATACGGCGCTACGATAATGTTCGGCACGTCGACGTTTTTTAGGCTATACACCAAAAACAAAAGGCTCAATCCGCTTATGCTGGCAAGCATCCGCCTAGCGATTGCGGGCGCGGAGAAGCTAAACGAAAACGTCCGCAAGGAATTTAAGATAAAATTCGGCATCGAAATTTACGAGGGATACGGCACGACCGAGACTGCGCCGGTGGTGAGCGTAAATACGCCGAACGTCCTCGAGCCCGATTTTTTCAAAGAGCTTCACTTTAACCGCGAAAAGAGCGTCGGCTTGCCGCTTGCAGGCACGGTCATAAAAATTACCGATCCCGCCTCGCTGCAGCCGCTGCCAAACGGGCAGGAGGGGCTTATCTTAATCGGCGGACATCAGGTTATGAAGGAATACTACGATGAGCCGGCAAAAACCGCCGAGGCGATCGCGCAAATGGACGGCGTGCGCTACTACAAGAGCGGCGACATCGGCTATATCGACGACGACGGGTTTTTATTTATCACCGACCGCCTTTCGCGCTTTGCCAAAATCGGCGGCGAGATGATCAGCCTGGGCGCGGTAGAGAGCGCCGTGGGCGAAATTTTAGGCGAAAGCGCGATCTATTCGTGCGTAAACTTAAAAGACGAGAAAAAGGGCGAGAAGATCGCTCTGCTTTATGTGGGCGAAGCGAGCGAGGATGAAATTTTGCGCCGCCTAAAGGACTCCGCACTGGCGCCGATAATGCAGCCAAGTGTCGTGAAAAAGGTAGAACAAATCCCAGTACTCGGCAGCGGCAAGGTAAATCTCAAAGCGGTAAAGGATCTGGCGATAGAGCTCGGGCTGTAAATTTAAGCCTTAAAATTTGCGCTCTAAATTTTAAATTTACGCTTTGCCGTGCTATTCGTACGGGATAGTACAAAGAGGACAAAGCCTCTAAATTTTAAATTTATGCTTTGTCGCGCCGCATAGTTTTGCGGTTTTTCGCTCCTAGCAGCGGGCGATCTCGCGGTCGCGGCGGCGGTTTATTTGGGGCGACAGCCGCGTGCGGTCGCAGCGCCAAATATGCTAAATTTTGCAGAGGTGAGCTGCTGCTGATCCTACGATTTTTCGCGGTCACGGCGCCAAATTTATGCTAAATTTTACGGACAGACGGCAGCCGCTCGCTGCGTGGATAGATAAAATTTTACATTAAACGGCGCTCGAAATTTCACGGCAGAGCTGCGGGGAGAGTTTTAACGGCGTGCGTGCGGAAAAAAATTTCAATGGCGTATGTGCGGAGAGAAATTTTAGCGACGATGCCTCTCGCTTCGCTTTTTATAAAATTTGTAAATTTTATCTCCCGAACGTTCGCCGATGAGGTTTATAAATCCGCTTGCGATATGCAAACTCTCAGCTTCGTCCTTCCGCCATAACGGCAGCTTAAATTTATCTACTCACGCTACGTGCGCCTCGAAGTCGGCCTGTATTTACGCTAGCGCAAAATATCGCACAGCTCTAAATTTAAAAGATAAATTTCATTCGTGCAGATTAAAATTTTAAAATTTCAAAGCCCAATCTGTTTAAATTTAACCGAAGTCGGCAGAGTTTAAATTTTAAAAAGATCTAAGCTTTAAGGATTTTAAAAAAGATGAAAGAGCCGTGAAGCGGGCACTTCACGGCAAATTTAAAGGAGGACTCTATTTAAAAGATGGAGCGATCTGCGCTACCCACGCTTCGATGCGGCTCTCGGTGAGATCGCTTTGATTGTCATTGTCTAGTGCGAGGCCAACGAATTTGCCATCCACTACGGCCTTGCTCTCGTCAAATTCATATCCGTCGGTAGGCACTGCACCTACGATATTTGCACCCGCTTTTTTGAAGTTGTCGTATAGCTCACGCATTGCGTTGCAGTAGGCGTCGCTGTAGCTTGAGCTATCGCCCATACCAAAAATCGCGACAGTCTTGCCCGCGACATCAAGGGCTGAGAAATCAAAGCCCGCCCAGTCGTCTTGTAGCTCGCCGTCGTTCCACGTGGAGCTGCCGATGATGAGCGCGGTGTATTTATTTAGATCTGCGGGCGCGATGTCCGCAACGTTTTTTAGCTCGTTTTCTATGCCTAGCTTTTCGGAGATTAGCTTCGCGGCGTCCTCGGTATTGCCCATCGAGCTTCCAAAAATAATTCCAACCATTTGGTATCCTTTTAATAAATTTTGTCGGTAAGCTTGTATGGTACTAATTTCATAATGAAATTTCCCTTAAAGCATTCGCTTTTTATCTCGACGTGGCGGTTAAAATTTTCATTTTTTGGATAGACAAGATACACGGCGTCGAGGTTTGCTCCGCGACAAAGCTCTAGTGCTCTTTTTATATCATTATCATAAATGGCTGAATTTTGAGGTAAAATTTTTTTAAAGCTCGTAACCACGCCTAGGCTAAAGCCGCTCTTGCGAACTACGATGAGCTCGCCTGATTCGCCCACAAGCTGCAGCTGTGCGCCTGCATTGCGAAGCGCGATTTTGCAAAATACGAAGTTGCGAAACGCATCGTCTCCGTTTAGCAGCAAGCCGCTACGCAGGCTCACGATTGCGCGAGTTAGCTTATAAACGGGCTTAGCGGCAAATACGGGCAGCGGCATATCGCGCAGATAAGCAAAGATTATCGCGTTATCCGCTGCGCAAAATTTCACGGCGGGCTTGAAACGGTAAATTTTAAGCGCTCCTCGTTTAAACTCGGAGGCGATGAAATTTAAAAATGCGGTACGAAACTGCGAAGCGCCCTTTAAATTTGTGGGCAGAATTCTATAATCCGCATTAACGTTAAAATTATATAGAGCTAGCATCGCCTGCGCTCGCGAAGCCGCATCATAATCCCGCAGCGCCTCTGGTGCAATCTCGCGCCCGTTCGCATCAAAGCCAAAAATCTCGCCGCAAAAGAATTTTTTATTAAAAGCTTCGGCATTTAAAATTTTATCATCAATAAGCTCATTATCGCGCCGCAGATCCGCTTTTTGGCGTTTTTCGCGCGCCGCGATATCTCGTTTTGGCGCGGCAATATCTCGTAACAAAGCTGATTTCTCGTCCGAACGCTTAGCGCAGAAAAAATTCTCTTGCGCGGAGCTAGTGTCGTAAAAAGCCCCTGCCGTTAAATTCCTATTTGCGCCGCCTTTTTGCGCACTCTTTACAGCATGCGGCTTAGAGGCATTATGATTAAGCGTGCCCGATTTACCGCTTGAAAACTTTTTAAATTTGCCGCTAAATTTCTTGTTTTCGACGTGTGCAAAGCAAGTAGCGTTAAATTTGCTAGAATTTAAAAAATCCTTGAAATTTTGCTCGTCAGCTTCATAGTCGCAAGCATTTGATTGCGACGCAGTGCGCGATTTTTTAACCGCTTGCCTAGACTTGCCATCACTACTTAAATTCCTTAGAATTTTAATCATCTTCGCAAGGTCTGCAACCGAATTCTTGATTTAAATTGAAGACCTTACAGTATTCGCAAAATACACAGCTAACGCTTCTTTTGGCGCATACGAGCGGGATTTTGCGCTTTTTTACTTCGCCTTTGATCTTTTTCATCGTGTTGTGGTTCAAAAAGCTCGTAAGCATAACGACACACTCCGTATCTTGCGGGATCGGCTTACGATTTACGCGATTTTCGTTTCGTGCATCCCAGTGCTCGATATTGCTCGCGCCAAGGTCTTTTAAAACCGCCTTAATGGGCGTAATCTCATCTGCTCCTATAACTAAAATGTTCATTTCATCCCCTTCTATGATTGATAGTCGTTATTATAACAGAGAAAGATTAAATTTAACTGATAATATATATAAAAATTTGAAATTATAGGCCGGAATTTTACCGGCTCATATTTGATATTTACTCGCTTAAAGCTAGACTTACTGCCGCATCGATGTGGATCTGCGTAGTATCGAATAGCCACGCGGCGGTATCTGCTTGCGATACGAGCAGCCCGATCTCCGTGCAGCCCAGTATCACGCCCTGCGCACCGCGAGCCCTAAGCCCTTCAATGATCTGCAAAAATTTCTCTTTTGAATGCGGTAAGATTTTACCAAAGCAAAGCTCATCAAAAATTACTTCGTTTACCGCTTCCATTTCGTCCGCGTTCGGTACGAGCACCTCTACGCCGCCCTCTATCAAGCGCTGTTTGTAAAAATCTTGCGTCATCGTGTAGATCGTGCCGAGCAGCCCTACTTTTTGCACGCCATGCTTTCGTAGCTCATTTAGCGTAGCGTCTGCGATATGTACGAAGGGCACGGAGATAGCGGCATTTATCGCCTCGTAGCACTTATGCATCGTATTGGTGCAAAGAAAAATATAATCCGCTCCGCCACTTTGTAAAACCCGCGCGTGACGAGCTAGAATTTCGCCCGCCCTGCCCCACTCATTATCTCTTTGACACCGCTCGATCTCGTCGAAATTTAGACTACTTAGCAGAATTTCGCCGCTACTTAGCCCGCCTAGACGCTCGTTAATTTTGCGATTGATCCCATCATAATAGGTAATCGTAGATTCGTAACTCATGCCGCCGATTAGTCCGATTTTTTTCATGGATTTCTCTTTTAAAATTTATACGTAATTTTATGCAATCCCGCGAAATTTAATAAAATTCCGGATTGCAAAATTTGCAGAGCCGAAATTTCAACAAATAGCCGCAAAGCTTAAGCATTCTCGCTCGCGACGCCCGCAGAGATAACCTCATCGCCGAAATCGGCATTCGCAAGCCGTTTAAGCTGGCGGTAACGCCTCATCGCATCGGCTTTGTTGGCTTCATAAAGCTTGCCCGCGTGCTCCGGATCGATCTTTTTAAGCGCGTTGTAGCGCACCTCGTTTAGCAAAAATTCCTCATAAAGGCTCCAATCCGGCTCTTTGGATGAAATTTTAAACGGATTTTTACCCTCCGCCGCAAGCCGCGGATCGAAGGTGTAGGTCGGCCAATAGCCGCATTTGCTCGCAAGCTCGGCTTGATCGCCCGAGCTGCCCATGCCGCCTTTGATGCCGTGCGCGATACACGGCGAATACGCGATGATAAGGCTAGGTCCCGGGTAAGCCTCCGCCGCCATGATCGCTTTTAGCGTCGCGGCTTGGTTTGCGTTGGAATTTACCTGCGCGACGAAGATGTTGCCGTAGGTCATCGCGATCTGGCCGAGGTCTTTTTTCTGCACCGCCTTGCCGCCCGCGGTAAACTGCGCGATCGAGCCGCGGCGGCTAGCTTTAGAGCTCTGCCCGCCAGTGTTTGAGTAAACCTCGGTATCCAGCACCAGCACGTTTACGTCCTCGCCGGTAGCCAGCACGTGATCGAGCCCGCCGTAGCCGATGTCGTAAGCCCAGCCGTCGCCGCCGATGATCCACTGCGATTTTTTGTTTAGATACTGCTTCAATTCTAAAATTTCACGAACTCCGGGCGCGTCCAAATTTTGTTCTAGCAACGGCACCAGCCTATCTCTAATCTGAGCGGATTTTAGCGTATCGTTTCTGTTTTCGATCCAGTCGTGATAAAGCGCCTTTAGCGCGTTTGGCACGCTTGAGAGCGAGCCTAGCATCAGATCCTCGATCTTATGGCGCAGCGTCTCGCTTGCGATCTTCATTCCCAGCCCAAACTCGGCGTTGTCTTCAAAAAGCGAGTTCGCCCACGCGACGCCGCGACCGTTCTCATCCTTGCGGTACGGCATCGAAGGCGCCGATCCGCCGTAGATCGAGCTACAGCCCGTGGCGTTGGCTACGATCATATGATCGCCGAAAAGTCGCGTGATAAGCGTGATGTACGGCGTCTCGCCGCAGCCTGGGCATGCGCCGTGAAATTCAAAATACGGGCGCGCAAAACCCACGCCCTTGACGCTCGATCTGTCCATCAAATCGTCTTTGTATCTTACGTGCTCGAATAAAAAGTCTGCACTCTCCTGCTCGCCCTTCGCGAGTTCTTCTTCAAGCGGCACCATGACGAGCGATTTTTCCTTGCTCGGGCAGTTTTCGGCGCAAAGCGCGCAGCCCGTACAATCTAGCGGGCTTACTTGAATCTTATATTTTAACCCCTTCAGCTCCCTGCCCTTGGCTTCTAGTAGGTGATCTTTTAAATTTAAAGGCGCGGCGGCCTCGTCCTTTTCATCTAGCAAAAACGCTCTGATTACGGCGTGCGGGCAGACGAAGGCGCACTGGTTGCACTGGATGCAGTTTTGCTCGATCCATTTAGGCACCGTGACGCCCACGCCGCGCTTTTCAAATCGCGTCGTGCCCGCATCAAATCCGCCGTCCTCGTGCCCTAAAAACGCCGAGACCGGCAAGCTATCGCCGCGCGCTGCGTTCATCGGTTTTACGATCTTTTCTATAAATTCGTCGCCCTTGTATTTGTCGTCTGCACCCGCTGCGTCATCTTTTAAATTTGCCCACGCAGGATCGATCGCTACCTGCACCAAAGCGTCCGCGCCCCTATCGATCGCGTCGCAGTTCATCGCCACGACCGCCTCGCCCTTTTTGGCGTAGGTTTTCTTGGCGTATTCCTTCATATAGCTCTGCGCTTGCTCGAACGGAATGATGCCGCTAAGCTTGAAAAACGCCGATTGCATGATCGTGTTCGTACGGCCTCCGAGCCCTATCTCGCGTGCTAGCTTGGTGGCGTTTAGGATATAAAATTTTACCCGCCTGGCAGCTAGAATTTTTTTGACCTTGTTTGGAAGCTTTGCCGCCGTCTGCTCGGCATCCCAGATGGAATTTAAAAGGAATGTGCCTCCTTCGCGGATGCCCCCGATGACATCGTAGATATCCAGATACGCAGCGACCGAGCAGGCGACGAAATGCGGATTTGAGACGAGATAGGTCGAGCG
>CAURQQ010000042.1:0-14389 GCA_963527265.1 uncultured Campylobacter sp.
CGGTGCGAAACAGAATTGTGATTATACAAGAGCGATGCTTAAAGGGGGCTGAATAATTAGTAGAAAAATGAAGAGTTCTTAAACAAAGAAAAATTCACAAAAAAGGTAAAATTTTAAAGAAACGCCAAATGGAAAAGCGAGGAAATTTAAAAGCAATCAAATCCGGTGTAGCTTTCGCATACAAAATTCTACTCTTAAAATTCCCTCGTAATTTAAAATTTCTAAAATTCTAATACGCCATCAGCTTCGCGCCGAACGCGCCGCGCACCAAACTCTCGCTTTTATTTGCTAGCTTATCTATCATCTTCTCATACGCCGAGGGCTCCTGCCAGATCGGATCTGCTACGCCGCTAGCCTTTACGAGCGCGCTTTTAGCATCCTCTAAAGAGCCCACCTCGTCGATGAGCCCGACGCCTTTGGCGCCGCTAGCTAAAAATACTCGCGCATTTGCCCACGTATCGCGCTTCCTAAGATCCAGTGAGCGTGCCTGCGCTACCTCACGCGTAAATAGCTCATAGCTCTCATCCACCAGAGCTTGCAGGCTCGCGCGCTCCGCGTCACTCCATTTTCTCATCATCGTGCCCGCTTCTTTGAGCTCGCCCGCTTTGACGATCTGTTCGGCAAAGCCTAACTTAGCGGCCGCTTCGCTCACGTCTAAGCCCTGCATGATCACGCCAATGGAACCGATGAAGCTGCCCGGATTTGCATAAATTTTACTCGCCCACACACCGCCTAGGTAGCTGCCGCTTGCCATCGTGCCCTTGGCGTAAGCAACGACCGGCTTGCGCGAGTTTAGAGACTTGATGGCCAGCGAAATTTCCACGCTCGGGCTTAGCGCGCCGCCGGGGCTGTCGATCAGTAGAAGTACTCCTTTGATCGCCTCGTCGTTTTTCAGGGTTTCGATCTTTTCTAAAATTTCGCTATCGTCCATTATCGCGCCGCTTAATGAAAACTGAGCGAGATTCGCGCCCTTTTGTTGCGCGCTTTCGCCGCCTGCAAAAATCAAAAACAAAATAAGCAGAAAAATCAGGGATTTAAAGTATTTGTTGATAAACCCAAGCACGGCGCCGATCGGCGCAAAGATGTTTTTTAGAAATTGCATTTCATTCCTTCGATAAAAAGTGATTTTGCGTTTTTGCTCTGCAAAATGAGCTGTAGCGGCAGCTGGCTTTGCTCGCACTCAATGCCTTCAAAAACGGCGATGTCGGCGAGCTTGTCCGCTTTCAGTTCGCCTAAATTTAACCCAAGCGCGGCTGCCGCATTTCTCGTCGCGCCTAAAATTAGCGCTCGCGCCAGCTCTGCCAAACCCAGCTCGTCGTGCATCATTAAATTTGCGCGCAGCTCGTCTAAAAAGCTTAGGCTAAAATTCGAGCTAAGCCCGTCGGTAGCGATGTTGTAATTAAGCCCGCTTGCGAGCAGCTTTTTAAAGCTCAGCCGCTTTTTGCTAAGCAGGCGGTTGGAGCGCGCGCAATGTGTGATCGAGTGAAGCTTCGGATCAAAGATGCTAAAATCATCCACCCAAACGCAATGCGTAAAGAGCGTGCGAAGCCCGCTAAAATGCGCTATGAAGCTCTGCGGCGAGTAAAAAGGCGCAGCCGCGGGGTTAAATTTAGAAAGCCAAGCTTTAAGCTTACCGCGACCGGTGCGCAGCCACTGCCGCTCGTGAGCACTCTCCATAAAATGCGTGCTTATAGCAAGCCCGTTTTCACGGGCAAGCCTGATCGTAAACTCCGTAATCTGCGGGTGCGTCGAATACGGCGAGTGTACCGACACGGCAGGGATGAAAAGCGAGCTTGCAAGCGCCTTTGCGCGCTCAAATCGCTGCTTAAATTTAGAAATATTCTCCGCCGCAGCGTCCTTGCTCGCGCCTAGAATTTCATTAAAAAACACGGTTCTAATGCCGCTTTGCGCGCAAGCTTCAGCTTCGCCGCCGAAGCTTGAAATTTCGCCGATCGTACCCACGCCGCTTCGCATCATCGCGGCGATCTGCTCCAAGATCAGCCGTCCGCGCGCCGCGGCGTCTAGCTGCTGTCTTGAGGCGATGACGCTGCCTAGCCAGTCCAAAAAATCGCCGTAGCGCAGCGTGCCCCTGTTCGCGCTAAATTCCAAATGCACGTGCGGATTTATAAACGCAGGCATCGCTATATCGCCGCTAAAGTCCAAAATTTCGGCCTGCTGGTATTTGCGCGCCGCGCTTTCAAAAGCGCAGACCTCGATTATTTTCTCGTCAAAGACGATCGCGCCATCTTTTAAAATTTTAAAATTCTCATCGCAGACAAGAACCCACTTCGCCCTTAAAATTCTCATCGTTTTCCTTATCTAAAACAGCGCGTGATTTTAGCATAAAATTCTCTTCCGTGCTAAATTTAGAGATAAAATTTTATCGCTTGGGCTTGAACGGGCAAATTTAGCGCCATAGTAAAAAATAAGCTCGCTTTGGTTATAATTTTTGCTTAAATTTCAAAACAAGGACGCAAAAATGAAAATTATGGTGATTCAAGGACCGAATATCAATATGCTCGGTATGCGAGAGCCCGCTATTTACGGGGTTATGAAGATGGAGGATATCCATAAACAGATGAAGGCGGTCGCCGATCAGAGCGGCAATGAGATCGAGTTTTTCCAGAGCAATTTCGAAGGCGAGATCGTCGATAAAATCCAAGAGTGCTTCGGTACCTGCGACGGCATCATCATCAATCCCGCCGCCTACACGCACACTTCGCTCGCTATCCGCGATGCGCTCGCCGCAGTCAGTCTGCCCGTGATCGAGGTGCATATCTCAAACATCGCCCGCAGAGAGGAGCTTAGACAAAAAAGTCTAATAGCACCCGTAACAGCGGGTCAGATCATCGGTTTCGGTCCCGTGGGATACCATCTGGCGATGATCGGAATGATTCAAATTTTTGAGCAGATCAAAGCCGCCAGAGCCGAGCAGAAATCCGAGTAGGACTGGGTTAAATTTGAAAAATTTTATCCTAAAGGACGAAAACGCCGTTTACCACGAGTGCGGATACAGCTGCGACAACGCGATATTTTTAAGTCTCGCGGGGCGCAAATTTTTCCTCACCGATGCGCGTTATAGCATCGAGGCGCGCGAGCTTTGCCAAGATACCGAGGTTATCGAGGTCGAGCGAAATTTGATAAAAGACGCGCGGCTGTTTTTGCGAAAAATGGGCGTTTGCGAGCTTAGCTATAACCCCTACGATTTTAGCGCGGGCGAGTGGGAAGCGCTGAGCAAAGGGCTTGGGATAAGATTTAAGGCGCGTGCGAATTTTTCGCAAATTTCGCGCATAATAAAATCGGAAGACGAGATAAAAATTTTAAAACAAGCGGCGCAGCTAGGCGCGGAAAGATTTGACGAATTTGCCGCGTTCGTGCGCGCTAACGGCGAAGGCATGAGCGAAGAGGAGCTGTTTTTTAACGCCGAGCTCATCTTTAAGAAAAAGGGCGAGCTCGCGCTTAGCTTTTCGCCTATCGTCGCGATCAACGAAAACGCCGCTAAAGCGCACGCTCTGCCGAGCAAAAAGCGGCTACGTCGGGGCGATTTGCTCCTGCTTGACGCGGGGGTTAAATTTAACCGCTACTGCTCTGACAGGACGCGCACGGCGTGCTTTGACGAAAATTTTAACTTCGGCAAGGAGCAAAATTTTAAAAACGCCAAACGGCAAGAAATTTACGAGATCGTAAAAGAGGCGCAAACTCTGGCGATCGCTGCGGTTATGCCCGGCAAAAGGGCGCGCGAGATCGATGCGGCGGCTAGGGATTTTATCGCGAAGCATGGTTACGGCGAAGCGTTTTTCCACAGCACCGGACACGGCGTGGGAGTCGATATCCACGAGCTTCCGTTTATCTCAAAGCGTGGAGATACCGTGCTAAAAGAGGGGATGGTCTTTAGCGTGGAGCCTGGGATTTACTTGCCCGGCGAGTTTGGTGTGCGCATCGAGGACGTCGTGGTCGTACGCGAAAACGGGGCCGAAATTTTAAGCGAGCAGATTCGATGAATGTGCGACTTAAGAAAAACGGATTTTACGGGTGCACGGACGCGCTGTGCGTCGCAAAAAGCGCTGTTTTTCCAATGAGGCGCCGCGAGCGCGGAAATTTTAAAAATTTATACCTGCTTGGACTCGGCGGAAATTTAGGAGATGTCAGGCGACGCTTCGAGCGATTTTATCGCGTTTTGCAAAGCGATGCGCGCTTTTTCGTAGCGCAAAATTCCTTGATCTTAAAAAACAAGCCGTTCGGCTTTTTAGATCAGCCCGATTTTTTAAACGCCGTAATGCTCGTGCAAAGCTCTCTGCCGCCGCTTACATTACTTAAAATTATGCAGCGCGCAGAGCTACGATTTGGGCGCAAAAGAAGCTTCAAAAACGCGCCGCGCACGCTGGACGTAGATATTTTATACGCAAGCGCAAAGGTGCGTGCCTGCGAACGGCTCGCGCTGCCGCATCCGGGTGTTTGCGAGCGCATAAGCGTGATTTTGCCACTTGGAGAGATGAAATTTAAAAGAGGACTGATATGCAAACTAAAATCGTAAATTTTTTAAGCGCCAAGGGCGGAGTCGGCAAGAGCGTGATTGTAGCAAATTTCGCCGAAATTCTAAGCGAGCAGGGCTACCGCACGGCGATCATAGAAGCGCCGAATTTAAACAATCAAGAGATCATTTTAAACGCTTTGCAAAGAAAGAGGATTTCGCTACCAAGCGCCGTTGCGGTAAAAATTTCGCAAAATTTAACTCTCGTCTCGCCCGCGCTTGCTTCACAAAATCACGCATCCTCGCAAAATTCTATCAAAAACGTAAGCTCTAGCGCGGATGATTACGTCATGCAAAATTCTATAGGTAGCGCGCAAGGCTCGCAAGACGACGAAAGTGGCGGCTCGCACAATTACGCGCAAAAGCTCACGAGCTCTGATGGCAAAAACAACTCAGAAAATTCCGCCGCTGCAAATTCAATGGCAAACGCTGCAAAAAATTCTACGAATTGTGCAGCCAAAAAGCCGCAAAATTGCGAAGATGGGTGGAATTTTACAGAATCAGAAAGCCTAGAGAATTTTAAAAGCGACGATTTCACCAAGCAAAATTCAATCCCTTACGAGAATTCTCAAAATTCCGCGAGTGAAGATGAAATGAAAAATTCCGCCCGCTCATCAAATCCAGAAAAAGCCGGAAATTCCACAAATGCAAAAGCTCACGAAAGCCCCGCTAGCTTCGCAAACGAGCTGAAAGAGGCGGGAATCTTCGATTTTATTTTGATCGATGCGGGGCTTGAGTATCTTGGAGATTTTTTGAGCATCGGTGACGAAAATATCGTGCTGTGTGCGAACGAACCCTGCTCGATCAGCAATACCTACGCGCTTTTAAAGACGCTTGGGGCGAGCAAAAAAGAGGTTTTGTTTTTGCTAAATTTCACCGCGAGCGAGGATGATGCCGTGATGATCTACGAAAATCTAAAGTCGGTCGCGCACCGCAATATAAGCGAGCTGGGCTTTAAACTGCTAGGCTTTGTGCCGTTTTGCAAACAAGTAGCCGTCTGCTCACAAAATCGCGCGCTTTTTAACTCGCACTATCCGTTTTCGCCCGCTACCATCGCGCTTAGACAGAGCGTCTCGCGATTTTTAAGCAAACAGGGCTGCGAGCCGATCGATATGAGCGCTTACCGCGGCGTCGGCGGATTCTTACGAAAACTTAGCAACCTAGTATGATTTACAACGAGATTTTAAATCACGTAAATTCTGCCTTTTTAAACGGAATTTTAAAAATTTAATGGTATTCTTAAAACTAAAATTTTAAATAATATACATAAAAGATAGATTAATTATGCAGTTAAAAGAAATTTTAAAAGACATCAAAATTGCCCGCGACAATCTCAAAAACGTGGGCAAAAGCGCCACGATCTTCGGCTCGGCGCGCTTTAGCGAAGATAATCGCTACGTAAAAGACGCGCAAAAGCTCTGCGAGGGACTCGCCGATTTAGGATACTCGATCATCACCGGAGGCGGTGGCGGCATTATGCAAGGCGCCAACCGAGGCGCATTTGCGAGAGCAAGAACGCACAGCGTGGGCTTTAACATCATGCTGCCGTTTGAGCAAAAAAGCAACGGCTTTTTGACGCAGGGCGCGAAATTTTCGGCATTTGCGCCGCGCAAAGGCGCCCTCATCGAAAACAGCGAAATTTTCGTCATCTTTCCTGGTGGATTCGGCACGCTGGATGAATTTTTTGAAATTTTAGTGCTGGTGCAGACGGGCTTTAAGCGCGCGCAGATCTATCTTTACGACGAGGAATTCTACGCGCCTTTGATGGAGTTTTTCCGCACCTCGCTGCTAAAATCGGGTGCTATAAACGAAGAGGATATGCAAAATTTCAAACTCTGCGACAGCGTGGATGAAATTTTAACGGACGTGCGACGTAAGGAGAACGAATGAAAATTTTAGTCGCAATGAGCGGCGGTGTGGACAGCTCGATGTGCGCGAAGCTGCTACAGGACGCAGGCCACGAAGTGCAGGGCTGCTATATGAAGCTGCACGCAAAGCCCGGCTATCACGAGGCAAACATCGCCAAAGTCCGCAAGGTGGGCGAGTTTTTAGGCATTAAAATCCACATTTTGGATCTGCAGGAGGATTTTAATCGCGACGTTTACGAGCCCTTCGTGCAGGCCTATATCGGCGGTCTTACGCCAAATCCGTGCGCGCTGTGTAACCGCCGCATAAAGCTCGGCAAGCTCTTGGAATTTGCGCGCGAGCAGGACTTTGAGCGCCTAGCTACGGGGCATTATGTCCGTATCGAGGACGGGCTTTTAAAAGCCGCTGTAGATCTTAGCAAAGATCAGAGCTATTTTTTAGCAAACATCGATCCTGCCGCGCTTGAGTTTATGCTCTTTCCGCTTGGAGGGATGTATAAAAAGGACGTCAAAGAGGCTGCGCGCGCCTATACGGAGCTTTCGCAGATCGCTTCTGCGAGCGAAAGCAGCGAGATCTGCTTTGTGGATACCACCTACATCGACGTTTTGAACCGTCATACGGGCACCAAAATGCCCGGCATCGTGCGCGACCGCGCGGGCAATGTCATCGGCACTCACGAGGGCTACATGCACTACACGATCGGCAAGCGCCGCGGTTTTACGGTGCACGGCGCGCATGAGCCGCACTTCGTGCTAAGCATCGACCCGAGCAAAAACGAGATCGTCGTGGGCAGTAAGGAAGAGCTAGCGACCTACGAGTTCGATACCGAAAATTTTAACGCCTTTTTAAGCAGGGATGAAATTTTAAATATAGTGGGTCTCGGCGTTAAGATCCGCTACCGCAGCGCCAAACTCCCCGTTAAAATTTCGCCTCTAGAGGACGGCGGCGTGCATGCCGTGCTGTCCGCACCCGCAGCGGGCATCGCTCCGGCACAGCTCGCGGTTTTTTATGACGAGCGCGACCGCGTAGTGGCAAGCGGATTTATAAAATAGCTTCACATCCGATGCTCGCTTTTGGCGCCGCTTGGGGCTCATCTGCTCGCAAAACGGCGCTTTGATCGCGCCGCTTGATCTACACTCACTCTGTTAAATTTCATATCAAAAAAGGAATTTACGCTTTTGAACCCAAGCCGTTAAATTTTATCTTGCGAGCTCGGCGCGCAAGTTTTATGCGCGTAGCTTTACGATTAAGCCTTTTAAATTTACGCTCTGTCGCCGCGTTGCCTACACTGCTAGCAAAATTTACGAAAGCTGCGGCGCTAAAATAAAATTTACGGCGACGTCTTATCCAAGCGCGCCGTGACGCGAAAATCGCGACCGATACAAAATATTTCGCACGTCGTCGCGACAGCGCAAAACGGAATTTGCGCGCTCCCTCTAAAGGAATTTGCGATGAAATTTCTAAACCTGCGCTAGAGCCCACGCCGACGTTTAAATTTTATAAATTTATGCCGAAATAAAATCAAATTTAAAATTTAGCAGCACTTTCCATGCTCGAATTGTGCTTAAATCGCGGCTAAAATTCCACTCGCGTCTTTACCTCGAAAAGCAGCTCGCCATCCACCGCTTCAAGCCCGCCGCTCTTTATCATCTCGCGAATTTTACTCGTGCCAAGGCTGCTTTTTTGAAGCAAAATTTCAACCAAGTTTAAATCTCTGATCTCATAAATGCACCGATCTATCAGCTGCGAAGAGCCCAGATCGTCGAAGTAGAAAAATCGCCCACCGTTTGAATAGATCCATCCGTATAGCCCGCCGTGCACGCCGCCGACCCTGCGCCACTCATGCGGCAGCTCGAGCGCGAAAAGCCCGCTTTTGCGAGCGACCAGCCTACGACTGCTACGGCCGCCGCCCCAAACTTCGGCGCCTTCTAAAAAATATATCCGCTCGCCGCTTTGAAATACGCTGCCGCTAAGCGCGCGAACTTCGCCCTCAAAGGGGTTGTCTGCCGCGCGCTTTTGCTTTCCGTCGTTCTCGTCGAAATAATAGATGCCGTCTGGGGAGGTAAAAAATAGATGGTTTGAATGTGCGAGCTGCCTATTTAGCGGAGTATAGGGCGCGGCAGCGGGATCAAATTTCAGATCGTTCGCAAAAACGTCGCCGCTTTTCGCATCCCACAAAAAATAGCTCAACCGCTGCCTAAAAAGATCGTAATGCCCGCCGTTATCGCGCGCGTCAAGGCGCAGGTTTTTAAAATACACGCTCGCGCCGTCTGCGGCATAAACGCCGCTAGCCCTTCCGTCAGAGCCTTTTATAGCCTGTAAGTTCGCGGCATCGGCGCCCGCCAAAACCTCTCCCTTATAAAACGCGCGCGAACCCTCCGCCGCGTAATACAAACCCGCGATTTGGCGCAGATCCGTAGCGTCCATTCGTTTAAATTTATAAAGGTAGCTTTGCGGCTTGGGCGCATCCCAAAAGATATGCGCCAAGGTTTGATAAGTAAGCTTAAGCGCCCCCAGCGCGTCGTTGGGCACCGCTTCGCCGTCGCAAAAATAGCTGATCCGTCCGTCGCTTACGTATCCGAACGCCACGGCTTTCGTGCGCGCGGGCTCCAGCTCGCTCATCGCGATGTTTCCGCAATATACGGCGTTTTTATCCGCGGCGACGTTGGAGCGGTAGCCGGAGCCGAAATCCAAAACCCGAAAGCTCGCCGCGTCCGCGCCCGGTATCACAAAATAGCCCGCACCCACCACGAGGGCGTAAATTTCGCCATCTTTTTTATAAAAATCGCTGTATTTGATCTGCTCGTCGTCCCGCGGCGAGTAGTCGTCTGCGGAATTTATAACAGCCGACATAACAAGCACGCTAAAAGCCGCAAATACAAATGTCGCGCCAAGCACGATCTTGCGCCAAAGTGGCATGCCTCGAGGCGCGTCTCGTACCGGTTTATGATCTGCTTCTGCCTCGCGCACCCTAGCTTTGCGCTTCTTTTGCGCGCGCTCGTCCTTTAGCTCTTGCGTAAAATCCTCATACATCTTTTGCCTCAAATTTAATCTCGCCGCAGATTGCGCGGCACTTGAAATTGTACAAAAGCGCGGCTAAATTTATGAAATTTAACGCTACGGGCAAATTCTGATTCAACTCTTTGCGACGCTAATTTATTTTACGAATGCCACAAAATCTCTGGCAAATTTTAATTCAAAGCGCTTCGTAGCCGCACGGAATCGGCGCCGTAACGCTTGCAAACACAAAATCCTCATCGCCCGTATTTTTCATACCGTGGCACTCTCCGCTTTTGGAAATGATTAGATCGCCCGCACAGATCGGTACCTCCTCGCCCTTGCTCGGATAAAACACGCCGCGTCCGCTTAAGCAAATCCACACGTCATCGCCGTCTGGGTGAATATGCGGCGCTACGACCTGGCCGCGTTTGACGATCCAAACCGCGCCGCAAGTGGCCTCCGTAGTAAAAAATGTCGTTTTTACGGCTCGCTCGTCGCTACAAATAGCATCTTTTATATGAAAAATTCTTTGCATTTTCGCTCCTTTAAGTTCACCGCATCCGGTGCGGTTTCGGCGGAATTTTAGCATCCTTTTCGTGAAGCGAAAGTGAAATTTCAAGCGCCAAACTCGCAACGTAACCTTAAATAAAAACTCTAAATTCTCGTTTTGCTATACGATTTTTTGGAGGATTGAGATCGCATCTAAAAGTAAGAGGCGCATAAGCATGGTATTTGCGGATAGAATTTCGGCTTTAATTTAAGACGGAATTTTAAAAATTCCTCTAAATTTAAAACTGCTCTGCTAGATAAATTTATTAAATTTGATATGAGCTTTGCTTACGCGCTTTTGCTACCCAGATTAAAGCCAAATCGTAGCTTTTATCAAAGACCTCGCGTGGCGCAGACTTTACGGCAAGCTCCAAGTCGGTTTATAAAGCTAAATCGGCTTATAAATAGATGTTGCCTCTGGCTTGTTTTAGCAAATACGCATTTTTGCGCCTCGAATTTTTGCACATTTTACGATAATGTTTTTATAGCGCGTAACATACTGATCACGAGCCGAGCGGGAGTTCAAAGAGATAGCGTTAGAATTTTGCGCTATCTCTTAAACTTCAAAACTATTTTATCTTACTTAGATCCAGCTCGATCTCGTCGTTTTTGATTACGCCGATACCCTTATTTAGCACGTTTTGCGCGATCTGTTTAGCTTCTGCTAGCGAGTGCATCGCGAAGGTGCCGCACTGAAATTTATTCAGTTCGGGGATCTCTGCTTGAGAGCCCACGCCCAAAATATCCTTCATACTCGCGCTCCACGCCGCTGCGACGGCACTCTCGCTAGGCGCGCCGATCACGCTCATATAAAAGCCCGTGCGGCACCCCATCGGCGAAATGTCGATGATCTCGACGTCTGCGCTATTTAGGTGCTCGCGCATGAAGCCCGCGAAAAGATGCTCCAGCGTGTGAGTGCCGCGCTCACTCATGATCTCTAAATTCGGGCGGCAAAACCGCAGATCATAGACGCTAATTTTATCGCCGCTTTTGGTGCGCATGCTCTTTGCAAGCCGCACGCCAGGGGCATTCATGCGAGTATGATCGACCTTGAAACTATCTAACAATGGCATATTTTCTCCTTAAATTCAGATCGCAGCGATTTTAACATAAAATTCCGCACTTTTAGGCGCACAGACGAAATTTTAGTTACAATTACGTTTATTTTAAGGAGAATTAATGCCCTACATAAACGTTAAAATCACCAAAGAACGCGGCGGCTTAAGTCGTGAACAAAAAGCAAGACTCGTCAAGAATCTCACCGACGCCCTCGTAGCCGTGCTGGGCAGGGGCGAGAAAACCACGGTCGTTACGATAGATGAAATATCCACTGATGACTACGCGATCGGCGGACGACTAGTAAGCGAAATTAGGGAGCGGCGGAGCTAAGCTCGCGCGTCAGGCTAAATTTGAAAAGCTAAATTTTAGAATTTTAAAATTTTCAAGCGAAATTTTACGCGCCAGGCACCGCTTCTAAGGGAATAAAATTTGCGATAATCCCCGCTTGCAAGATGAAATTTTACGCTAAATTCCGCGCTGTAAAATTCCAAAAACCAACCGAGCGGAAATTTTAAAGCGGATCTAATGGTGAAATTCTTTGAAAAATCGACAAGATAGAATTTTATGCAAATTGCAAAATCTTACTAGATAAAATTTAATCCTCGCAAAGTTTAAAATTTCGTAAAAATAAATAGACGATTTCTTAGCAAACTAGCGTTCCCAAATTAGCTTTTTGCCGAAAGTTAGGGTATTATCGGTCATTTTCATCCAATCGATTCTGATTGTAAAAAAATCGGTCTGCATCGCGCGTGCAAACGGGAAGCGCTTAAGATATAGCGAGGTTTCGCGCTCATCCGCGCTACGGATATGGCCGCAAATCTGCACGCCTTTAATCCTGCCTACAAATTTCGTATCCAGCGCAACCGTAGCCGCAACTCCACGGTTGGCAAAGACTGCTTTGATATGCTCGGAGTCGCTCGCGCTTGCGATGATGAGCTCCTTATTTTGCGGATCGTAGGCATAAAATGCACTGCAGCAATATGGCAGATTATTGCGCAAAACTCCGAGAGATAGGAGTTTCATCCTGCCTAAAAACTCGTCGAATTTATCCTGAGCGGCACACATTTTAAGCCTCCTTTTTGCTAAATTATACAATGATTTTCTTTTATTAGCTATAATCGCGAGCCAAAATTAGGAGAATTTTTATGGAAAATTATAAAAAAGTAAAAGAGATGTTTTTAATGCAGCAAGCCCTAAATGACGAAACAAATGGCGTGGGCTGGGAGGACGGCTATACAAAAAATGGCAAACTTATCAACTGGAAGCGCTGCATTTATATGGAATGCGCCGAGCTCATCGATAGTTTTGCGTGGAAGCATTGGAAAAATATCTCTGCAGCGCCGGACGTGAATAATATCGTCATCGAGATCGTTGATATTTGGCACTTCGTGATGAGCTATATTTTAGAGCAATATTACGGCAGCAAAGACATCGATCACATCGTAAGCGACGTCACGGCAGTAAGCGGATTTGCGGAGTTTAGCTCCTACGCCTACGACGTGCGCGAATACAGCATCTACGAGATCGTAAACGATATCGAGCTCATAATCCACGAAACAAGTGGATTTGAGCTGCAAATCGGCGAGCTGCTGACCGATTTTTTTCGCGTGGCGATTAAATGCGGCGTGAGCTTAGACATACTTTTTGCCAAATATATCGGCAAAAACGTGCTTAATAAATTCCGCCAAAATAACGGCTACAAAGAGGGCAGCTACCGCAAAATCTGGGGAGACCTTGAAGATAACGAGGTACTAATCGAGGTACTATCAAAAGGCGCAGTAAGCGCAAGCGAAATTTACGAGCAATTGCAAAAGATCTACGACGCGACGAAGTGAAGTCGTGGGTTTGCGCGCGATATTTACCTTTGAAATTTTGAAATTTCATCTATAAAATTTCGGCATGCAAATTTTAAAAAAGGGCTTTGATTTGGAATTCTGCAATTTTGTGCCTGGAATTTTACGCAGTGCCAGCTTATTTATAAGTGGTAAAATTCCGCGTAGCAAGCAAATAAATATTTGCAACAGGTAAAAACCAAGCTAGATCTGGCCTCTTTTTTACACACGATAAACGAGGAAATTAAACGCGGACGGGTAATCAAAGCATAAATTTCGTATTATAATGCGAAATAAGCCGGCTAAAGCAAGCGAATGAGCCAAGCGAGCGGATTGATGAGGCACGTTTCGTGCGGCAGTTAAAATAAACTCAGCTCAAATTCCGTCGCAAAAGTCGCTAAAATAACGCAAATAGGAGCATACATGGGTAGAATTTTTAATTTGGCAAAGCAGGATTTTTTTACGCGCAAGTTTATTTTGCTCTCGCTACTACCACTTGTGTGTTCGCTCATAATCTTAGGCACGCTCGCATTTTTCGGCGGCAAAGAGCTTTTTGACGCGCTTTCGCAGGGCGCGCAAAGCGGCGATTTTAGCTTCTTGGACGAACAGCGCTTCCCGGTAATTGCAAAAATTCTAAGCTTTGCTGCTACGAAGTGGATTATCGGCGCGATTTTTTCGGTGTTTGCCAGCTTTGCGGTACTGATGCTTAGCGTGTTTTGTGCGCTTATCATCGCGGCCTTTTTGACGCCCGCAGTCACTAAAGAGATCAACGCACGCCACTACTACCTAAGTCGCGCGGATGAAGCGAGCACGGCGCGAGTGCTAAAGCTTATCAGCGTTGAAATTTTAAAATTTTTAGCGATTTTATTTATCTGTTCGGTGCTTTTGTTCGTGCCGGTAATAAATTTATTCATAATCAACGTGCCGTTTTTTTATATCTATTACAAGCTGGTTCTAATCGACGTCGCTTCAAACGCGTTAAGCGCGAAAAGCTTCGAGCGCTCTTATAAAATGGGTGGCGGATATAAATTTGCCCTAAGCGCTTTTATTTTTTACCTGCTGTGTTTGATCCCGCTGGTAGGATTATTTTTCCAGCTATTTTTCATCATCTTTTTGACGCACGTAGTGCTGATAGACGAAAGCACCCGCAATAAAAATCGCTAAAGATTAACTGAAATCAATGAAAAATTTTGAAATTTTCATAAAATAGTGCAAAATTTTTTAAGAAAGGATTTCTATGAAATCAGGTGATATTTACATTTGCAATATTTGTTCGCTAAAAAGTAGCGACGATGAAAATGCGGTCTTTATCAAGGCGCATAAAAACGGCGAGACGGTGCATATCTGCACATCCTGCATGCCTAGCGTCATCCACGGCTCAGGCATGGTCGTAAAAAGCAACTCCGAGATCGAAGAAGAGCTTCAAGACGCTGCAAATTAGCTGCTAGCACCACTTGCTGCGGCGCGTTTTAATTCGTTTATTAATCTGCGCGCCGCAAAATTCTAAAATTCTAAAATTCTAAAATTCTAAAATTCTAAAATTCTAAAATTC
>CAURQQ010000043.1:0-13685 GCA_963527265.1 uncultured Campylobacter sp.
GAAAAATAAGAATATTTTAAGATTTTATCAAATGCCCTTGTAATGGGTGTTTGGTTGCAGAGGGTGGATTTGAACCACCGACCTTCGGGTTATGAGCCCGACGAGCTACCACTGCTCTACTCTGCGATACAAGAAGTTCGAATAAATTTTTAAATTCGCCAAATGGATGGGGTAGGAGGATTCGAACCTCCGAATGATTGGACCAAAACCAATTGCCTTGCCACTTGGCTATACCCCAGTAAAAATAATGAAATATAATTGTACATAAATAATTATAAAATGTCAATACTACTATATTCGAAATTTTATAAAGTAAAACAAAAATATAAAATAAACACACTTGTGCTACACAACATTTATAACTTAATTAGGAAAAAATCTCGGATAAAACTAAGATATAATATAAATAATAAAGGCCCAAGCAAACACTTGGGCCTTATTGCACTAGGAAGTTAATATTAAAAAATATTATTCTTCAAATTTAACATTGCTACCGCCAAGTTTAATTGGGCTAGACTCCATTAGCTTTTTAACAGCATCTCGGGTTCCTTTGCAAGCTACCTCATTATTGCCTGTTGCATTAGATAGGGTCAAAATAGGATCACCTGCTGCGATATTTTTATTAGGAGTTGCAGTAGTAGCATTGCTTACAGCAAATGTAATGCATCCCTTATTCTTAACCTTCAATGAAACCGATGCACCAGTGCCTTCTACTGGAATATTGGTAATTTTCTCTATAGCGGCTGGTAATTGCGCTTGAGCTTGGTAATATCCATTAATCTCATTTACGAGCGTAGATACATTTGTAGCTGCCTTAGAGATCTCAGCATCATCACGAGTAGCTGCAAGTCTTGGAATAGCAACAGCTGCCAAAATACCTAAAATAACGATAACGAAGATCAACTCGATCATAGTAAAACCTTTTTTCATGGTTTACTCCTTAAATAAAATTCATCCCGCATACCTATATGCGAAACTTGAGGTAATTATAGAGAAAAATTTAAAAATTGTCAATAGTTTTTGGTAAATTTTTTACAATTTATTTACAAAGTCCGATTTTGCGGGCATTTTAAAATCAAAATTTTAAACCTATTTGGCTATTAATGTATTTTGACGGCGCCTCTGCACATTGATACCGTAAAAATCATTTGCTTTCATTCTCGTGTGCGTCTGATAAACCATATGTCTATTCGAGATACAGGATGCTACAGCCCATATCTCTTCGTAAGAATTCCATACTCTCCCACGCGTCTATCGCGCAAAAACGGCCACCAGCGGCGCACGTTTTCGCATCTTTGCATATCGATGGTTACGACTTCGCATAGCTCGTCGGTGCTGTTTGCGCGAAACAACTGCTCGCCCTGCGCGCCAAAAACAAAGCTATTGCCCCAAAATCTAATCCCTTCTTCGCTGACAAGCTGATCTACGCGCTGTTTATTCGGCAGCACCTCTAAAGTTTCGCCGTTAAATTTGATCTCTATCGAAATTTTTAAATTCTCTCGCGCCGCCTCATCCTTCGCGGGCAAAATTTCGCCGCCGATCGCCATTTTACCGTTATCCGTTAGCGCCACGTTATTAAAAGATAGAATTCCGCTCTCGTTTAAAATTTTACTCTCGCCGCTCGCATCCGCGGAGCGCGAAATTTTATCGCGCACATTCAAATTTGCTTCGCTCCCGGATAAAATTTCATCCGGCGAGACTTCGCTAAGCGCGGCGCTCTCAAAGCCCACGCGATTTACGGCGATTACGGGCAGAGAGTTTGCCACCGCATGCCCGCGCTGTACCGCGACCCAGGCCTCTAGCTGGCGCGCCTTTTCGTCCTCGCCGTCGCCGTCGAACCACCCGATCGCAGTCGGATATATGAGTAGCTCGGCACCGTGTAGCGCCATCGCGCGCGCCGCCTCGGGATACCACTGATCCCAGCACACGAGCACGCCGAGCCGTCCCACGCTCGTATCTATGGGCTCAAAGCCCAGATCGCCCGGCGTGAAATAAAATTTTTCGTAAAACTGCGGATCGTCGGGGATATGCATCTTGCGGTACCGCCCCGCGATAGAGCCGTCGCGCTCGAAGACTACGGCGGTGTTGTGATACAACCCTGCGGCGCGGCGCTCGAAAAGCGAGCTTACCAGCACGACGCCAAATCTCTTCGCTACCTCGCTCCACAGCCGCAAATCGCGCTCGAAATCCTGCGCATAGTCGAAATTTTCGGTATTTTCGCGCTGGCAAAAATAATGCGTCTGATGAAGCTCTTGCAAAACGATTAGCCGCGCACCCTTCGCCGCCGCACGTGCTATAAGCTCGATACTGCGCGCTATCGTGCGCGCCTTGGTACCTTCAAATTTATGCGAAATCAGCCCAACTTTTAAAATTTTCATATTTTTCCTTCGATCTAAATTTAAAGTTTAAATTTATTCATGCACGAGCAGTGCAGCGAGCCGTTTTGGCGGATGAAAACGCGCGCGTTCACCCCCACTACTTCGCGATCCGTGCACGCTGCTCGCAGACGCGACAGCGCCAGCTCGTCCACCGCGCGGTTTGGATCGTGCGGATCTGCGGGGTCTGCGTAGGTGGGGACGATGAGCGCGCCGTTTAAAAAGACGAAATTTGCGTAAGTCGCGGGCAGCCTGCGCCCCTGATAAAAGATCGCGCGCGGGATCGGCAGTTCGATCACGTCGCATCCAAGCGATAAAATTTCATCCTTCATCGCGCCAAGCTCCGCGTAGTGCAGATCGCTCGGATCGTCGCACGAGCTTATCGCCACGACGTGCGGGCTTAGAAAGCGCGCGAGGGTATCGACGTGACTATCGGTATCGTCGCCTTTTATGAAGCCGCACTCTAGCCAGATTATCTTTTTTAGTCCAAAAATTTCACACAGCCGCGCGTCCAGTTCGGCCCTGCTTAGAGAGTTGCGATTTTCGTTTAGCAAACACGCGCTAGTAGTCAACATCGTGCCCGCGCCGTCAAAATCGACGCTGCCGCCTTCTAAGATCAGATCCACATCTCGCAGCGGACGGGCGCTCGCGGCGTAAAGCTTAGAATTTAACGCGTCGTCCTTAGCACTTGCGAACTTGCCGCCCCAGGCGTTGAAACGAAAATTTAGCCCCGTGATTTTTCCGCCCTCCTCTACGTCGATCGCGCCGTAATCGCGGATCCACGTATCGTCGGTGTCGATTTGCGCGAAGCTCGCGTTTGCCAAGCCGCCGCAAATTTGCTCAAAATCCTCGCGGCTCGGCGCGATCGCGACGACCGGCTCAAACCTCGCTGCAGCGGCGATAAAGTCGCGGTAAGCCGCCCGTATCTCGCCTAAATACGGCGCCCAGTCGGTACCTGCGTGCGGCAAGGACACCAAAAGCGCCTCTTGCTCTTCCCATTCGGCGAATGCTCTCATTTTTGCTCCAAGATTAAAATTTCACGGATTATAGTGAAAAAAAGATATTTGTGGATGGTGCGCCCGGAGGAATTCGAATCCCCGACCTTTTGAACCGCAATCAAATGCTCTATCCAGCTGAGCTACGAGCGCACAAAATAAAAGAAACGGGATTATAGCGTTTTTAGCTTAAATTTAGCCAAAAAGGCGGTTTAAATTTCGACATGCGATAAATTTTAGCTTCGCATTTTTATGTTTGCCAGATCGCGACGCCTAGTTTTTCGTTTAAATTCCAACGTGCAAGAATTTTAGCCTACTCAAATTTACCTTGTATCACGCCGAAATTTAACTTGCTTAAGGATTCTGCTCGTATCTTAGAATTTAAAATTTATCCTACTTAAAATTCCGCGAGCCAAATTTAAAATATCCTAAAAATTTTACGACCTCGCAGCCCAAATCCCACGCAAAATAAATAAAATTTATCGCTTTTTAGGTATCGTAAGCAAGTAATAAAATAAACGAGGGAGATAAAATGAAAAAAGTCTTTTTGGCGTTTGCGCTGTGGCTCGGTTTTAGCGGGGCTGCTTTTGCGATGCAAGATACGGAGCCGAGCGAGGCACAAGGATAAAATTCCGCGGAAGTTAAAATTTTAAGCGACGGGTTTTTTAAGCTGTCCGCGATAGAATATGCGAATGCGGTCGGTCGCTGTGTTACTTCCCATATCTACGATGATTGTGACAAAATTTATTCGCTAGAAATTTCGCGACTTATAAAGGAGTGCGGTTTCGGCGATGGAAAATATAGCGCTTGTCAGAGCTTATTAAGTATCGCGGATAAGCGCTGCTTTGAAAAAGATCAAATTGAAAATTTATTAGCATGCAGCTTGTCCGGAGAAATTTTAGTTAAAACAAATAAGATCGAAACTGGATTAAAGCAATTAATAAGAGCTTGCAAGGTAGGCAAGGTAGGAGATTCTTGTTTGCTCTGTGCAATAACCCATTTTTATTACTCTTTAGATATAAACGAGGTAATAAAATATATGACGATGACGCGAGATTTGGCGTATGATAAGGAGCATTTCAATAAAATCATCAAAAAATTGCAAGAGTGCAAAGCCAACAAAGAGTGCAATCCTGCAAAATTAGAATTTCAATAAGCAAACGGCGATATAGCAAATACGGCGGGCTAAATTTCTAAATTTAAATAGCAAAGGAAAGATCGCTATGGCAGATAAGCTGATCGACATCGGGCTCATTTTGTTTTTCGGCAACTTTGGCTTTGTATGCTATATAAACGGCGCATGCGGGATCGGCAAAGATTATATGCAGCGCAATAAAATAGACTTGATGCACTGGACCGAGGCACATTTTGCGCTCCAATACGCCGTTTGATTCGAACGAGCCGCTAGAATTAAAATTTAAAGAGCCCAAAAGCAAGCACATAATATATAATTTCTTCGAGCTCATCATCCACTATGCGATAATCGCGCCGTTTTTAGTGATCTATGCGGGGATTTTTCTATTTTGCGCGGGGCTCGTCATTAAAATTTTATCCTAAATTTAAAATTTGCGACGCGGATGCAGAGCGGGCATTGCATAGACGCCGTTTTCGTTGCAGAATTTCAAAATTTTATACTGCGCCTCTTACTAAGCACGCTACGCTTATTATAAAAATTTTATCGCCGAATCCACGGCTTGTGGAATTTATGCCGTATTTTCTGTTTCTTGGGGCGGGAAGGGGCCCCAATTGCGAGGTCGCTCCCCTTCCCGCCCCAAACCCCACCTAACCTCCGACGACGCTAGCGGGGCGGACTGCGTCCGCGCATTTTTATTTAGCGGCTCGCGCCGCATGAAATTCCGTATCGATAAATTTTTAAAATTCCACTACCGCTAAATTTTTATCGTATTTGGAATTTTAAAATTCCATCCGTGGCCGCCAAGCCAATTTATCCGCCGATAAATCATCAAACCGCCGACCGACCGCAAAACCGAAACGGCTTGCGGCGATGAAATTTAAGCAATGCGAGCTCAAATTCCATCCACGGCACGGCTTCTCCGTGGCGCGTTCATTTTGGCAGCGGTGCGACCGCAACCACACTCTATTAAAATTTTATTCGGAACTGCCCTCGCCTCGTTTAAATTCTATCGCACAAATTTTGCCGAGCGCTAAGGCGGAGGATGAACCGCCCCCGCTTTGTTTAAATTCCGCTGCACCGACCGATCGCCGACCAGCCCCGGGATCGGTTACGAGCTCATTACAGGACCGATCGGCAGCAAACCGGCCACAAACCAGCAGCCCGCCGAGCAAACGATCTAGCAAAATCGAAAAGATCGGTCGCAAACAAACCTGTCGTCAAATCAAGGGATCACCGAAGCGCTAAATCGGTCGTCGGTCCGGTTTCAAAACCGCTTGGTACGCCAAATGAGCAGGCCGATTAACAATCCGAGCCGTAAATCCCCGACCGATTGCAATCCGAGCGAACTGATCCGCAAATGAGTAAACGGACTAACGAGTTAGACGATCTAACCGCAAATTGCCGACTAATTGCGAGCCGAGCCGCTAAACCGCTCGGTCACAGACCGGCCTCCAAGCTGCTCCTCCACAAGTCAGCCCTAAACCTACCCAAGGCGTTAGCATGACACAAAGCCGCCCGGTCGTAAGCCGATCCCGAAGCCGCCCGGCAAGCGAGCTAGCCTCAAAATCGCTCAAGCCGCAAGCCAGTCCCGAAACTGCTTGGTTGCAAGCTAAACTAGAAGCCGCCCAATAAGCAGGCTAATCCCGAAACCGCCGCTTACTCTACGTAAATTTTATACTCGCCGTAGCCGCGCGCGTCCATCTCCTCAAGCGGTATAAATTCCAAGCTAGCGCCGTTGATGCAGTATCTCATACCGCCCTTATCTCTCGGTCCGTCCTCAAAGACGTGTCCTAAATGGCTGCCTCCTACGCGGCTTGAGACCTCGACGCGCTGCATACCGTGGCTGTCGTCTCGCGCATAGGCGATCGCATCGGTCGTTATCGGTTTTGAAAAGCTCGGCCAGCCGGTGCCGGAGTTGTATTTATCGGTAGAGGAAAAGAGCGGCTTTTTCGACACGATGTCGACGTAGATACCCTTTTTATAGTGCTTGTCGTATTCGCTCGAAAACGGGCGCTCGGTATCTTTTTCCTGCGTGACGCTGTATTGCAGGTCGCTCAGAGTTCTTTTAAGCTCCTCTTTGCTCTGCGCTTTGAAGGCTTTGTCGTCGTAAAGCGGCTTTTTAGCAAGGCGCAGATCGATATGGCAGTAGCCGCCCGGGTTCTTGTCTAAATAGTCTTGGTGGTAATCCTCCGCCTTGACGTAGTTTTTAAGCGGCATAACCTCGACCGCTATCTTTTCATCATATTTGCTCTGCTTAAAGGCTACGAATTTACGCGCCGTCTCGCCGCTCGCCTCGTCGGTGTAGTAGATGCCCGTGCGATACTGGCGACCGCGATCGTTACCCTGCTTGTCGATCGAGAAGGGATCGATGATGCGAAAATAATGCGCCAAAATTTCAGGCTCGCTGATGACGTTGGCGTCGTATTTTAAGTGTAGCGTCTCGGCATGATCGCTGCTATGTAAGCCCTCGTAGCTTGCTTTATCGCTCTTGCCGTTGGCGTAGCCTACCTGCGTCGCGACTATGCCGTCGAGCTGCTTAAAATACGCCTCCATGCCCCAGAAGCAGCCGCCTGCTAGATAAATTTCTTTTACGTTTGCGTTCACGCCGCCCCCTTTAACTTTAAAATTTGCGTCCGACGCACCGGCGCTACTGCCGCCTGCGGCATTGAGCGCGACTAAATAACCCGCCGCCAAAGCAAAGAGGCAGATTAAAACTTTAGAAATTTTCATTTTGATCCTTTCGTTTTGAATTTTGCGCAATTTTACAATCTCTAAATGAAGCGAGAGTGAAAGAGAGAAATTTTATCACTTACGGCGGATCGGTACCCAAATTTTATCGCCGCAGGATCGGAGCTTTCGGCTCGCCGTCGCAGCAGGATTAGAATTTTATCGCGGCGGTGAGGCGGGATCAAAAATTTTATCTTACTGCGGCGGCGCAAGATCAAAATTTTATCTTATCCTTGCGGCGCGCTGCAGCATCGGAATTTTACCTCCTCGCAAGCGGTTAAAATTCCATGCTATAACGAGGGCTGAAATTTTACCGCCGCCACCAAGATCAAAATTTTACCGCTTCGGCAGGGGCTGGATCTTGCTAGCGCGGCGGGCGGTTGGATTTGATCGCCGCGGCAAGAATTAAAATTTTGCTACCGCTGTGTAGGGTTGGAATTTCGTCGCCCCCTGCGCTACGATGGAATTTGTCCCTTTTACGAGCGAGACCCTTGCGCCGTCCATTCGCCTGCGCTACGGCTCACGTGAAATTTATCCATTTGTCGCGACTTGCGTGGGGATTTAGAAATTTCGATACGCCCTATTGCGGCGCGAAATTTTATTGTCGCGCCTCGCGGCTAGATTTTGCTACCGTCGCAATAATTAGAATTTTACCGCCGCGCAACCGTGGCTTGAGCCTGATTTAGCGCCTTTGCGAGTTTTACGACGCGGCCGAATTCTACCGCAGGCGCCGTTTTGCAAGGGCACGGACTGCTCGCGGGACGGAAGCTTTGCGCTGCGCCCGCTACTCTACTACGCGATTAAATTTTATCTACGCACCGCTTCAAATGCAGCACGGCACTTGTCCACCGCGCGGCTAAATTTTCTACATACCGCTTAGGTTATGGCACGGCGTCCCCTCTTGTCGCGCAATTAAAATTTATCTACGAGCGCACACCGATCGCGACGAGGCGCCGCCTTAAAAATTTATACTCCGCCCCGTATCTGCTGCGAAACGGCGCCGAAATTTCAACGCAAAATAGGCGCCATGAAATTTACGCGCCGCGAGATAAAATTTATGCCGTTGTGCGGCGGCGAGGCACGGCTCCTATCCACACCGCCGAGCGATTAAATTTAAAATTTACGCGCCGCGGCTGCTGGGTAAAATTTCGCGACCATTCAGGGGCGGCGGATGATTAAATTTAGATTGCGCTGCACCGATACATAGCGCCATATCGCGTAGCTAGACGCGCGCCGCGCAGTAGTATAACGAAGCGCGAGCAGTCGGATTCGCACTGCCTCCACCGCGTATTAGAGCGCAGCCATTTACATCGCACACGGCTTCGTAGCGGAGGTAGCCGGATCTGCGTCGCGCAGTCGATGTAGCGAAGCGCGAGTAGCCGGGTCCGCACCGCTACAAAACGATATACCGCAAAGCTAAATCGTCGCCGCACAGCCGTATGGTAAAGCGCAAGTAGTCCGATTCTATCACGCCCGCCGCATAATGGAGCGCAATGAAATTAGTTTCGCGAGCAGTTTTCAAGATTCGCAACGGCATAAAAAGTTGCGAAGCTAGCACAATAAATCCGCCCGCGCCGCAGGCAAGCAAAATTTAGTGCAAAAAGTGGCGCACTCCCGTAAAATACATCGCCATGCCAAACTCGTCGGCGCTTGCGATCACCTCATCATCGCGGATGCTGCCGCCCGGTTGCACCACCGCCGCGACGCCCGCAGCATGGGCGATCTCGATGCTATCCTTAAACGGGAAAAACGCCTCGCTCGCTAGCACGCAGCCGCGCAGATCGACGCCCACGTCGCGCGCCTTTGCCACTGCCGCACGCGCGGCGTCCACGCGGCTCGTCATACCCATGCCAATCGCGACCATCGCGCGAGCTTTGACGTAAACTACGCAGTTGCTTTTCGTAAGAGCGGAGATCTGCCACGCGATTTTTAGATCGTTAAGCTCGCTCTCGCTCGCCGCGCGCTTGGTGACGCAGCGGGCGTTTGCGACCTCGTCCGCGCCCACGTAGTCGCGCTGCTGATATACAAAGCCGCCGTCAATAAATTTAAAATCATACTTGTCGTTTTCGCGAATTAAAAACTCCCCGCCCTGCTCGAAAATTTTGATGCGCTTTTTCTTTTCAAATACCGCAAGCGCCGCAGGCGTAACGCGAGCGGCAAGGATAACCTCGACAAAAATTTCATTAATTTTATGCGCTAACTCCTCGTCCAAAACGCCGTTTATCGCCACGACGCCGCCGTATGCCGAGACTGGGTCGCATTTTAGCGCCTCTACGTAGCTTTCAAGCAGGCTAGATTTCACGGCAAAGCCGCATGGATTGGCGTGCTTGCAGATCGCTACCGCAGGCGCCTCCCCGAAGCTGCTAGCGAGCATCAGCGCGCCGTGCATATCGGTCATATTGTTAAAGCTCGCCTCGCCCTTTAGGCTCTTAAAGTGCTTGCTAAAAAAGTCCTCGAACTCGTACAGCGCGCCCTTTTGGTGCGGATTTTCGCCGTAGCGAGTATCGAAGACCTTGCTGCCCGTGATAAATTTTTTCGCGCCGAAGCCGCCGTTAAAGCGCTCGTTCATATAGTTTGCGATCATCGCGTCGTAGGCTGCGGTATGCTCGTAAGCTTTTATCATTAAATTTTGCCTAAATTTCAGCTTCTCGCTCTCGTCCGCGCCGCTTAAATTTTGCAAAACCGCGTCGTAATCAAGCGGGCTGGTAACGACATATACGCTCGCAAAATTCTTAGCCGCGCTTCGAACCATCGCAGGGCCGCCGATGTCGATATTTTCGATGATCTCTGAAAAATCGTCGGTGCGGGCTACGGTCGCTTTAAAAGGATATAAATTTACGCACACGAGATCGATGCCGCCGATATCGTACTGCGCGGCTTGGCTTACGTGATTTGCGTCGTTTCGCTTATACAAAATTCCGCCGTGGATCTTTGGATGCAGGGTCTTAACCCGTCCCTCAAACATCTCGGGCGAGCCCGTATATTCACTAACCTCAAGCGAGCCGACGCCGTTTTCGCGCAAAAGCTTAAACGTGCCGCCCGTGCTTAAAATTTCAAATCCAAGCCTCTGCAGCCCTTTGGCAAACTCCACGACACCCTCTTTGTCGCTGACGCTGATCAACGCTCTCATCTTTTCTCCTTTTAATTTATTCGCATAATTTTTTAAAAATCAGCTCGCGCATGTCGTTTGCGTTAAGCTGAAAATACA
This sequence comes from uncultured Campylobacter sp., assembly GCA_963527265.1. Taxonomy (GTDB): domain Bacteria; phylum Campylobacterota; class Campylobacteria; order Campylobacterales; family Campylobacteraceae; genus Campylobacter_B. Next base: position 10,441 of record CAURQQ010000043.1, read on the forward strand.
AAATCGCCTCACGGCGAGCCTTTTGATACTCGCGCCTCGTCTTTTCATCTGCTGCGCCGAGCTTTGCGCCGTTAAATTTCGCCATGCGCGCCGAACTCAGCTCTTTTAGCCTCTCGCCGCCCGAAGAGATGCCACCGTTATAATTAAACCACTCTTTGCTTTGAAAAATATTAAATAAAATTTGAAAATCTACGAAATTTCCCTTATTATACTCGGCGCAGACCCCGTTTTTGTGACTTGCGGTGTAGATCGCGCCGTATCTGCGCTCGAAAAAATATAGTTTTATGAGCTTTGCGTTTTTGTCTAAATTTGCGCCGCTACCGCCTAAAATCGCAAGCTTCGCATCGCCGCGCGTTTCGTATGGGCCTAAAATCGTGCCGTTTTCGTAGAGATTTCCGCCGTAAAAAGAGTATTTCGTACCCCTAAGCTCGTCCGAAAGAACGTAGGTTTTATCGGTTGCGAGCGAGTTTTTGCCTGCGCAGCCGAGCAGCGACAGAGCCAAAAACAGAGACGAGATAAAAAATTTCATCGCAAAAAACCCCTTTAAATTTTAAAATTTTGCCAAATTTATGAAGCGGAAATCGGCAAAGCGAAATTCTCTAAATTTATTGCATTTACCGCACGCAATTAAATTTGCTTCTCAAATGCCGCCTCCTTGCTCGTACGGACGTAAATTTTAAAATTTTGCGCTGCTTGCAAAGGCCAAATTTAAAAGCCGAGCGCAAAACGTAAATTTAAACCGCAGCGTAAGCTTAGCCGAAAAGATCGGCGCGAACCGGCTAAATTTAAAATTTCACGGCGCAGCTTTTACCCCAAGCTAGGTTACGCTTGCTCTTGCCGCCGCAACCTGTTTAAATTTTACGCACCGCTTTAAATTTTACAAGCCGCAAATTTAAAGCGACACTAAATCTAAAACAGCACTAAATATAATAGATGCTGTTTTTGATATTTTTGCCGTCGATCTCGTTTTTGCGCCACGAACTCTCGTCGTTTAGCACGATCCAGCGCTTCTCCTCCTCGCGGTAAAACCAGTCCTTGTCGATCTGATAGTAGATCTGGCATCCCGAAATTTCGATGATATTGGCGATGTTGTTGTCGTGGTAGTTGTTCTCGTCGAAGTCGGTGAAGGTGCGCTGCCCCATCTCGGCGTAGAGCTCGTTTAAAATTTGAAGCATCTCGCTTAGGCGCGTATCCATCTTCTCGACCTGAAGCCCAAGCTCGTTAGCCTCCCTGAATAAGATCGGATAGTCGTGCGACGGATAGCCGCTGTTTAGCTTGTCGCTGATAAAGGCGATCTTTTGCTCATCTTCGAAGTGGTAGCGCAGAATTTCGCGGCAAATTTTAAGCGACAGGCTGCTTGCGCGATCGACGGCGCCGAAAACGAGCGGATGGATATATTTGTAAAGCTCCTTGTACGGGTTCTCGTCGTTCGGGCGTTCGTTATTTTTCCAAAGCTTCACCACGCGGCTTAGCTCGTCCATCGAGACATTGGCTTGATCGTTTGTGTTCGTAACCGGCGAAAGCTCGTGGCGTAGCGAAGTATCGACCGACGTTAGGTATCCTAACGGCCCCATTAAAATTTTATTCGCCCCAAGCGCCATCATCGTAGCCGCCGAAGCGCAGTTCGCGGGCACTAGCGCGATCAGCTCGTCGCAGTGGTTGCGCAGGATCGAGACGATCTTAAGCGAGGCGATGCCGCTGCCGCCGTCAGATTTGATGTAAAGGTAGAGCTTTTCGAAATGCTTGCCCTTGAGGTGGTCGTTGATGCTGATCGCGTCGTTGCCGCAGACGCTGCCCGCGCCCGAATTGAAGTAGGTAAGCAGCGGCGCGCCCAGATATTTCTCGATATTGGTGATCACCTCTTGCGTTTGCTTCATCAAGATCGGCGGTTGCTTCGCCGCCTTTTTAGCGCCCTGCTTCTGCTGCTCCTCGTCTTTGGATAAAAATCCCATGTTTTTCCTTTCGTGTTGGTTTGGTTTTAAAATTTTAACTTACAAATATCGCGCAATCTGTCCCGGTGCCACTCGATGCTCTGCTTGACCGTATTGCCTAGAGCCGTATGCGGGCTTTGCAAAAACGCCCTACTATTTTTTAGTCTTGAGCCCACGTATTCATAGCGTGAGATCACGTTTGCGCTGGAGCTTTGCGACACCGAAGCCGAAAACGAGTATGAATAAAGCGGCGCGGAGGAAGCGTAGCCGCTAAAGTGCTCTGTCAGGTTTACGAATTTGCCCTCCGCAAATGCCTTGCAAACGCTGCCGCTCGCGGAATACTCGGCGATTCGTAGCTCTTTATTGGGCGTAAAAACGTAGATCGTAAATTTATTTAGAGCTCTTTGCGAAATTTGATCCTTAGCTACGCCGACTCCTCTTTCGTCCGTAAATAAATAGAGATTGGAGCCCTCCTTTTCATATCTTCCTAAGATTGCATCATCTTTTAAAAGCACGCCGCCTGAAATTTTATACTCGGTGACGGTCTGCCCGTCGTAGCTCATCATCACGGAATTTTCCGGATGTAGCTCGGCTTGCGAATATTTTACCTTCATACAGCCTGCGAGCAGCGCGACCGCCGCAAGTAGCGCTAAAATTTTAATTTTATCCATAGCTCCCCCGAAGTTTATCTGCAAAAATCGTCTAAGATCATGGTTTTAAGACCATAGATCGTCTTTTTGAAAAATCCAGCCACAGCCAACTCCTCCGCGATATATTTCGTATCTTTGCGATCGACCGCTTTTTCAAAATTCATATTTTTATATGCGCTTAGTCCTTTCGAGCTCATATTTTGCACCGAGCTCTCGCTTTTTGAAATTCTACCGTTCGCATAAAGCCAATCGCCGTCTTTGAACATATTTGAAGTATAGTCGAAATTTACGTATCTGCCTGCATTATAGACGCTACAAATCCCATCTTTGTGCCAAATGCTAAATACCATAGCCCTTTCATCGTTAAAAAGATAGAATTTCATCCGCTTGGCATTCAGCGCGGACTTATAGTTATTGCCGTAAGACTTGCCCGCTTCATCGAGCACGAGCATCCTAAACTCGCTTCTATCCATAGAATACACGCCCAAGCTTCTGCCGTTTTCATACAGATCCTCGCCCGCAAATTTATAGATCACGGTTTTGTTGCCGTCGTAAAATTTAAACTCCTTATCGCTCTTAGCCGGACGCAATATCGCGCATCCTCCAAGTAGTGCCGCCAAAACGGCAAAAACTATAAAATTTTTCATTCATCGCTCCTTAAATT
>CAURQQ010000044.1:0-13023 GCA_963527265.1 uncultured Campylobacter sp.
TCCTCGGCAGTTGTGCCTTTAACGCTTAGAATTTTTTTATGCGCGATCTGATCGATTCTTGAAATATTATCATCTTTGCGGCTTAGCACACCGATCTGCACTGAATAATACGGGTAAGAAAAATCGACTTTCTGAACGCGGTCTTTTGTGATGGTGAGCTTGGATATGATGAGATCTACTTTGTTTTGCTCCAGCGAGGGAACGCGATCTTTAGATGCTACGGAAATAAAGTCGATTTTGATCTTTTTATTGCCGAATAGATTTTTAACTAACTCATTTGCCAAGTCAACCTCAAAGCCCTTCAGCGTGCCGTTATCATCGAAGCTAAACGGAGGCTGGGAATCTTGCAAGCCTATGCGAATTTCGCCTGCTTGCTTGATATCTGCTAAGGAGTTAGCGCAAAGCGCGCCAGCACCCAGCAAAATACTTAGTAGAATTTTTTTCATATTTCGTCCTTTGAATTAAAACATTTTATAAAGATCATCTAACAAGAAATATTTTTTCTCAGCCTTTCCCTTGTAAAAAGGATCTATGCTATCGTTAAAAATTTTCTTGAAAAAGCCATTTTTACTGAGCTTGACAAGCCCGTCGTTTAAGGCATTTAGCAAGTCATCGTTGCCTTTTTGCACTGCGATAGCTAAAAAGTCCGACGTACCTAAATTCTTGATATTTACCTCTACCTTGCGATCTACAACCGAATAGCCCAAAACTACCATATTATCGTCTGCATAGCCGCTGCCGCGACCGGATTTTAGCGCGTGGAAACATTCACTAGAACTAGCGCATGAGATAACTTTAAAGCCTTCCTTATTAAAATAATCAAACGCCGTAGTGCCGGGCTCTGCTAAAATTTCTTTATCTTGTAAATCGTCTACGGTTTTTATATTATCATCGGTGCGAGTTAGCACGCCGATATTTACGCTAAAGTAGGGATTTGAAAAATCCACTAGCTTCTCGCGCTCTTTCGTAACCGTGATGGCTGCGATATCCAAATCGACCTTGTTATCTTGCACGGCTGTGATACGGTCGTTGCCTAGAGTTACAACATATTCGATTTTGCCGCCCTTATCGCCGAAAATTTCTTTCACGAGCTCTTCAATAAGCGAAATTTCAAAACCGCTGTATTTGCCGTCCTCGGAGACGCTAAGCGGCGGCAGTGAGCCGTCTATTCCGATACGAATGAGCCCTTTTTCTTTGATCTGCGCTAAAGAGTTAGCAAATAACGAACACGAAGCGATTAACAACGCAAATATAATCTTTTTCATAAAATTCCTTTAAATTTTACTAAAATTTTGCCAGCAAATGGAATTCCATCCATCGCCACTTTAAATCAAAACAAGCTGTAAAGATCGTCCAGCAAGAAATACTTTTTATCAATGGTTCCTTTATAAAAAGGCTCAATACTCTCATCAAAAATTTTTGTAAAAAAACCCTTTTTACTTAGCTCAATTAGTCCCGCATTTACCGCGTTAAGCAGCTCGGTATTGCCCTTTTGCACCGCGATGGCCAGGAAGTCCGTCGAGCCTAAATTCTTGATATTTACCTCAACCTTGTAATCGACTACGGCATAAGCAAATACAAGTAGATTATCATCGCCGTATCCGTCGCCCTTACCCGATTTTAGATCATTAAAGCATTCATTCGCGCTCGCACACGGTACTACGTTATAGCCCTGTTTCGTAAAGTAATCAAACACAGTAGTGCCGGGCTGCGCCAGTATAGTCTTTCCGTTTAGATCGGAGACCTTTCTGATATTATCGTCGCTACGAGTTAGCACGCCGATATTTACGCTAAAGTATGGATCGGAGAAATCTACCAGCTTCTCGCGCTCTTTCGTAACCGAGATAAGCGCGATATCTAAATCGACTCTGTTGTCCTGTACCGCTTTTATGCGGTCATCGCCTACCGTTACGACATATTGTATCTTGCTGCCTTTATCACCGAAAATTTCTTTAACAAGCCCTTCTATTAAGAGTATCTCAAAGCCGCTATATTCGCCGGCTTTAGCGACACTAAACGGCGGAGATGAGCCATCTATACCGATTCGAATAACCCCTTTTTCTTTGATTTGAGTCAAAGTGTTGCTAAGAAGCGAACACGCAGCCAGCATTAACGCCAAGATTATCTTTTTCATAGCGTCCCCCTTTTTTTTAAAATTACAGCAAGCTATAAAGATCGTCCAGCAAGAAATACTTTTTCTCTGCAGTTCCTTTGTAGTAAGGCTCGATAAAATTATCGAACGAATTTTTGAAAAAGCCCTCTTTGCTTAGCTTGATTAGCTCGCCGTTTAGAAAATCCAAAAGCTCCGAATTGCCCTTTTTCACGCCGATGGCTAAGAAATCCGAAGTGCCTAAATTTTTGATATTTACTTCAACCTTTTTATCTAATACCGGATAAGCCAGCACGACTAGGTTATCGTCGGCATACCCGTCGCCCTGTCCAGCTTTTAGCGCCTTGTAGCAAGCGTTTGCGTTATCGCATCTGGCGATATTATAGCCTTGCTTTTCAAAGTATGTTTCTGCAGTGCCGCCGCTAAGAACTAAAATAGTTTTATCTTGCAATTCATTTAAGGATTTAATCTTATCTTCGACGCGGGTTAGAATGCCTATATTGACGCTAAAATACGGGGTCGTAAAATCTACCTGCTTCTCGCGCTCCGGAGTTACGGTAAGAGTTGCGATAACCGCATCCACCTTATCTTCTTGTAGGAATTTTATACGCTGATTTGCAAGCACGGAGGTAAACTCCACCTTCCCGCCTGATGGAAGCATATCTTTAGCGATGGCGTTTGCCATATCGACCTCAAAGCCCTGATGCACGCCGTCTTCTATCTTGCTAAACGGCGGCTGCGCGTCATAAACGCCTATTCTAAGTACTCCGCTACTTTTGATCTCGGAGAGCGATCTTGCGCAAAGCGCGCTACTGGCCAAAGCTGCGACGAGCAGACCTAAGAGAAATTTCTTCATCCTTTTTCCTTTCTCATAAATAATTTCAAAACCATTGCCACGGCTACGGAAAACCTCAAAATCCCGCCCGAATGGCAAGCAGACATTAAATTCGCCCGCAGGCGAAAAGCAATTTTAGCTTTTTATATCTTTAATGATTATTAAATAGTAAGTAAAGTCGCCAAATAAATTCGCTTTTTCATTGTTTGCTTCGATTTTGCGCGGGTTTTTTAGAATTCTCATCCGCGTCCCAGCAGTAAAATTTAAAATTTTTAAAATTTTAGAATTTTACAAAAATTTAAAGCTGCAAAATTGCGCGAGATATTTTATGAGCGTTTTAAAGCTTGCGATGAAATTTTAAAATTTTATGAGATTAAATTTTGCAGATTGCATTTGACAAAACAGTACAAGAAAGGAGTGGAATTTTAAAATTTCGTGCTTTGGTGCAGACGCGGCGGAATTTAAAATTCTTAAATTTATACGCTCCGCCCAGCAAAACGGAATTTTAAAATTTTTAGCAAACGACAAAATTCAAAAGCAAGCAAAATTAAATCTGTGCCACGCTGCAGAATTTCGCGATAAAAGCGTGCCGCCAGCGCTAAATTTTTGCGCTATAAATCATACTACAAACATCAGCTTGGCGCAAAGCACGATGATGAAGCCGAATACAAAGGCGATTTTGTGGATATTTGCTCGTAAAAACTCAGGCGCGGGCCTTCCCATCGCGCGGCAGCTTAAATTTATCGCTACACACCCAGCGATGATGAGCGCGAGCGTGACTTTTAGCATAAAGATTTTTTGAAGCGGCGTGCCGAAATACCCGCCGTTAGCGCTCCCGACCCAACGACTCATCATCATTCCGCCGGTGATTATCAGCGTAAAAAGGCAAACCGGCATGATCTTAATCGCGCGCGAACCGATCGCTTTTTTAACGCGCTCAAAATCCGCGCGCAGCGTGCTTTTAAGCCGCGAAAAAATCATGACGTCGAAAAATATGTAGCCTAAAAAGATAATTGCGCAGATGAGATGGACGATCTGCACGTAAGGATAAATTTGCTCCACCGCCGCTCCTTGCTTTGAAATTTCGCCCATTTTATGCGAAATTTTAAATTTTAGCAATGATTTTTATCAACACGCCGCGAGCGGTTAAATTTAAGCCGATCGTGCGAGCAGCGCAGATAAATTTTGGCAAAATCGCGCAGGTAAATTTAAAAGTAAAGCCGCGCAGCTAAATTTAACAATGGTCGCGTTCGTAAATTTACAAAATTTACGAGCAGCGCCGCGCGGCTAAATTTTATAAAATTTCAAAGCATCATCGAAAAGATTATGCCAAATATGATTAGTGGGATATTAAAGAAAATAAAGGTCGGCACGCAGGTATCCCACATGTGGCTATGTCCGCCGTCGATATTTAGCCCCACGGTAGGTCCAAGCGTGCTATCGCTCGCAGGCGAGCCCGCATCGCCGATACCCGCTGCCACGCCGATGATAAAGATCGTCGCCGCCGTGCTAAAGCCCAGCTGCGCGGCTAGCGGGCAGTATATCGTAGCGATAATAGGGATCGTGCCGAAGCTCGAGCCTATGCCCATCGTCACAAGAAGTCCGATACCGATCATCAGCAGCGCACCGCCTAGCTTGCCGCCGCTTAAAGTGCTCGCTACGTGCACCAGCTCGTTCACGCCGCCAGTTTCTTTTAAGATCGTGCCGTATCCTGCGGCGATCAGCATCAAAAACGCGATGTAGCCCATCATATGCACGCCTTCGTCAAATACGTTATCAAGCTTTTTCCACTCGATGCCTTTGCTCGCAAGCATTACTAAAATTCCGCTAAGCGCGGCAAACGGAAGCGATTTGATCCAAATTTGCACCGCGAAGCACACCGCGATACCCGCTAGCGCGCCCCATTCGCGCATGCCCATCTTAAGCTCGCTAAAATGAGCATCCAGGCTCTGCTTGGTTTCGGCGTAGTCTCTCGGCTTGCGGTAGTAGATCACGGCCAGGATGAGACCTGCGAGCATCGGCACGGCGCTTAGCCACATCACGCTCGATATGTCGCCAAGGCTTACCGTGATGCCGTTTGCGTTCATATTTTTTTCGATTAGCCCCATAAAGATAAGTCCAAATCCCAGCGGCAGCGCCATATACGGCGTCTGCAAGCCGAACGTCAGCGCGCACGCTACGGCGCGGCGGTCGATCTTTAGCGAGTTCATGATCTTGACTAACGGCGGGATCAAAATTGGGATAAAGGCGATATGCACGGGGATTAAATTTTGTGAAAAGCATGCAAAAAAGGCGATTGAAAAGATAAAGACGTATTTTTTGTCGCTGATTAAATTTGCCACCGCGCGCACCAAGATCGCCGTTAAATTGGTCTTTGAGATCGCGCTTGCGATGACGCCTAGCAGCAGATATGAAAGTGCGGTTTCTAAATTTCCGCCCATGCCGAGGCTGCCGGCGTTTTCGGGATTGCCGTTTATGAATAAATTTATAGCATCGCCGAGCGGGATATTGCTTGAGAGCACGGCGCATATCGTGCCGATTAGGATCGCAAGCATTACGTTGCACCTCAGTAAGCACAGCGCGCACATCACACAGATACTGATAAATACGGGATTAGTAAGCATCTTTTGCCTTTTTTGGAATTTTTGCAATTATATAGAATTTAGGGCTAAATTTTGCTAAAATCGCGCAAAAAATCGGCTAGGACAGCGATGAAATATTTTTACTCCTCTTTTGTAGTAAGCCTAATTGCGCTTGCTATCGCATTTTATATCGGCGGCGCGGGTGCCGCTTATATCTGTGCGCTTTTGTGCGCGCTGGAAATCAGCCTCAGCTTCGACAACGCCGTAGTCAATGCCAAGGTGCTAAAAGATATGGCGCCGGTGTGGCAGAGCAGATTTATCCTCTGGGGCATTCCGATCGCGGTTTTTGGCATGAGGTTTTTATTCCCCGTACTAATCGTCGCAGCTAGCGCGCATCTGGGTCTTTGGGAAACCCTCGTGCTGGCGCTTAAGCAGCCGCAGCGCTACCATGAAATTTTAAGCGAGAACGAAGCGCAAATTTACGTTTTCGGCGGCGCGTTTTTGCTGATGGTCTTTTGCGATTTTTTCTTCGATACGCAGCGCGAGCTACACTGGCTAGGCATAATCGAAAATAACGGGCTCGTGCGATTTTTAAAGCGCATTCCAAACGCCCCCACGTTGATCGCTCTAGCCGCCGGGCTCGTGCTGCTTGCTAAAACGGGCTCGGCTACGCTCGGCACGGCGTACTTCGGCGCGATCTTACTCTATCTGCTCATCTCCTGCTTCGACCGCCTTTTCGGCACGGACGGCGTAAAAAACGGCCTTGCAGGCTTTTTATACTTAGAGACCCTGGACGCGAGCTTTAGTTTCGACGGCGTGATCGGCGCGTTTGCGCTAAGCGATAATATCTTCATCATCATGCTAGGTCTCGGCGCGGGCGCGATGTTCGTGCGCTCCATCACGCTATATCTCATCGCCCGCGGCACGCTGTCGCACTTCGCGTATCTGGAGCACGGCGCGCACTACGCCATCGCGTGTTTGGCGTTTATAATGTTTGCCAAGCTGAAATTTGAAGTAAGCGAGATCATAACCGGCACCGTGGGGATCTTATTCATCGTGCTATCGCTCCTTTCGTCGGTGCTTTACAACCGCCGCAACAAGCGCAAACTCATCGAAACGATCGCGGGAAACAACGAGTGAGAATTCCTAGGTAGAATTCTGCGGTGTCGCGCGGAATTTAATGGGCGCTAAGTTCTAAAGTGCAAGCGACCATTGTGCCTTTTTATATACGATTTTAGAACAGCAGCGAATTCCTGCGGTCTTTCTTTTGCGGGCCAGTGTTTACAGCCTTGCATTATATAAATTTCGCAATTAGGTATTATTTTGCTCGCCTGGATGGCTCCTTCTATCGGGATTAATTTATCCAAAGATCCGTGAATCAATAATACTGGGATTTTAATCTCATTAAGTCGCGAGAACAGATCGGTTGCAACTCCTTCCTTTTTTATCTCGCTTCGCTGAAACGAAATAAAGGCCCTGTCGGCGTCCGGTTTTTTCATCGCTTCGATTATTTCGCAAACCAATTCATTGCTAATCTTGGACTTATCACCGAAAAGATTATATCTAAGAGAGAATTTGATTATAGATGGAAATTTACAAACCAAAGCGTTTAAATTATCATTTAGCCTTGAATGCACGAACCAGTACAAAAGCCTATGACGTGGTAGCTTTTTAAATAATCCCCATGCATCGAGCGGCACTAGAATTTTTATTAACTCAGGATAGTTCAAGCTCAAATTTATACTAATACCGCCGCCTAGCGAAATACCAACCAAAACTATAGGTCCATCGCTTAATTTCTCAATAAAGGCTTTTAAGATTTCCGTATAAAATTTTAAAGAATACTCGCCCTTTATCTTATCACTATCGCCGTATCCCGGTAAATCGGGCACTATGACGCGATATTCGTTGCTAAGTAGTGGTATGATCTCTTTCCACGAAAGCATTGCAGAATCAACCCCGCCTCCGTGTAGCAAGAAAATGCTCTCGCTCGCATTACCCGCACTATAATAGACTATATTTATGCCATTTATATCAACGTTATTCTTCTGCATCGCGGCGCGCCTCCTTCGATTTAAGATAAAATCTTACGCCAGTTCAGTATATATGGAATTTATCATATTAAATTTAATTCCATTTGAAACCAGGCTAGCGCTACATAAAAATGCGTTTAAATTTTAATCAAATTCAAGCTTCTCATTTTGCAGATACTCGCGGATTTGAGCGTCAAATTTTTTGCGGGCGGTGCGCGGAGAGAGAATTACGAAATGCGGAAAAATCTTTGCGCGAGCATCAAAATCATATCGTCACTGCTGATCTCGTAGCTTACGCGGCTCCAGCCGTTTTTAAATTTCCCCTCGATCTTTTGCGAGCGAAAAAACTTCTTTGCTTCAAAAAATTTTAAAATTTTGGGCGATACGGCGACTTCGCACATATAAGGCTCGACGTCGTATCCGTCGTAAAAGCTCTCCATTCAAACGCAGTTCGTCAATGATATCAAGAGGCTGCAAAATTTCATCCGTTAAGCGAGTTTAAGATTTTTTATGCTATTTTTGCGACCTTATTTCGATCAAAAGGTGAGAGATGATAAATTTACCGAAAAATTGCGTAGTTTTTACCTACCCGAAAATGGGCGATAGCGGCAAATTTTTGCCCGCAGAGTTGCACGGCGTGGCGGGGCTTACCGGCTGCACGCTTCAGTGTAAGGCCTACGAGAGCGCGTTTGCGCAGATAAAAGCCCTCGGCTTTGAGCTTATCGCCGTAGGCAGCATGGGCGAGGCGGGCACGAGCGAGTTTAAGCGCGCTACGGGCGCTACGTTTGAGTTCGTAAACGACGAAAAATTCGAGCTTGAAGTGCCGCTTGGGCTCGAAACCTTCACTACCGGCGACGGGAAGAAATTTTACCACCGCCAAACTCTGATTTTTCGAGGCGGCAAGGAGATAAAGCGCTTTAGCCGAATCGCTAAGCCCGAACAGGACGCGCAAAACGTACTTGCGGCGCTAAAGAGCCTGTGATCGATCGCTTCGGCAGCGCGCTTTAAATTCGCGCTCCAAACACATTGCGATACAAAGCTGAAATTTGGAGTAGAGCGAATTTCTCTTAAATTCAGCATTTTTAATTAAAATGGCGCTAAATTTAATGGAGGCGAGTATGAAAAAATTTCTATTTTTAGCGCTATTTTGCGCCATTGCGGCAAACTGCGACGAGAGCGGGCGGACAGATAAAATTTCTACGGCGGACAAAACAACGAGTATCGGCGAGACCACAAGCGCGCGCTTTATAAAGAGCGACGAAGCAAGCGCCGGCTCGCAAAGCAGTGCCGATGCGGTCATCCAAACGGACGGAATTTCGCGGGCGGATCTGCAAAGCTGCATCGTAAAAAGCGACGAAGGCTCCTGCGAGCGCGTCGCGCGCGGTCTGAAGAGCGGCTGCGAGCGCAAAGATCAGCTGTCGTGCTTTTTCTACGCAGATGCGCTAGGACGGGGCTTGGGCGTGGAAAAGGACGTCGTGGCGTCGTTTGAGCTTTTTCGAGAGCAGTGCGATGCCGGCAGCAGCGAAGCGTGCTACGAGCTGTCGGTCAAATATCTCCAAGGAATCGGCACCCCTCAAAGCTTTGAGCTCTCGGGGCAGGCGCTAGACAGGGCGTGCAAAATGCGCAACAAGCGCGCCTGCGCGGTGCTCGATCTACTGCCGAAAAATTAGCGCGACAGAGGCGATAAAATTCCAAGCTTCGATCGCAAATAAGGCGCGTGAGCCTTTTAAATTTTAGCGGGCTGTGCGAGTACGGCGCGCAATGAAGCAGTAAATCGGGGTGCGCGGCGGATAAACAAAATCAAAAGGAGCAGAGATGAAAGCTTTAAAGCTTGCGCTGGCGCTTAGTTTGGCAAATGCGGGCAGCGAAGCCAAGGAGTTCAAATTTAGCGGCGCAAAAACTAGCGCGCTTTTAGCAAAATGCAGCAAAAAGGACGCCGCCGCATGCTACGAAGCGGCGATGAGATACGAGCTGGGCGGTCGCGGCGTCGTGCGAAACCGCCTCAAAGCGCAGGGCTTTTTCTCAGACGCCTGCGAGCTCGCCACCCTCGCTGAGCGGAAGCAGGGAGATAAAATGGGCGGCACAGGCAAACGCGCGATGAGCGATCTGCGCGAGCGAGCTTGCTTAGGCAACGCCGCGGCGCTGGAGAGTTTCGCGAGCGGGCAGTGCCGCAGCCTCGTGATATACGACGAGCTTTGCGAGGGAGGATCGCAGGAGGCGTGCGACAATCTGGCGCGAATGAAGCGCGAAGGCTGGGCGCCCAAAGAAAGCTGCAGCGAGGAGATAGTCGCAAAATTCGGCGACGGCAAGCCGCAGAGATGAAATTTCACCATATTTTGCAGCGATAGAATTTTTGAAATTTTAGCAAAATAAAATTTGCCGAAATTTTAGTAAAGCTCAGCCGAAAATGGTAACAAGGCGGACTAAATTTAAATTCTAAAACGCGTTTAAATTCATGTATTAAGCGGCGTCAATTTTTGGGCTCAGTAGAGATTAGAATTTAGGCGGCAAGGCTCTTTGAATTAAAAATTTCGTGTAACGGCTGGAGCTACAATTTAAGAACTAGAATTTAAACAAAATCTGCAATTTAGTCGTGACGATGATATGATTTTTAGAATTTTGCAAGCGTAAAATATCAAAATTTTGCGTATCTACGTCGAACCGCTCCCAAAAAAGCGCGAAATTTGAAATTTTAAACTGCCGTCTTGTGCGAGGAGGCGATAATTTTAGGCAGCTAGAATTTCAATTAATGCGGATTAAAATACAGGTGTGGCGGGCAAATGTGTGCACCGCAAGCGATGGAATTTCAAATATGAGTTCAAGGCTCGCTAGACGCGGAATTTAAACGCCACGAGCGATAAATTTCAAAATATCTATTTTAAAATTACAAGGCGGGGATTTAAATTTGAGTGTGGCGAGCGATTAAATTGCGAAAGGAAGCTTAAATTTAAATATCGCGGCCCACAAATTATGCGATGAAATTTTGCGCCTAAATTCCGCAAGATTAGGTGCGTGATAAGCGTTTGCAGTATCGCAGCAAGATCATCAGCCAAGCTTCAATTACGCTTAAAACCCTATTTACCGAGCGCTTGTGCAAGCGCGTATTTCAAACCGCCGAAGTAAAAAAGCCTAATCGGAAGCGTTTGCGGCATATCCCAACCAACCGCGCCTCATATTTTGCTCTATAGCCTAGCTCGCGCTGAAATTTTAGGATTTTGAAATTTAGCGCAAAAATATTATAATTTCGCCCAAATCACGGCTAGGACGGAAAATGAACTCACGCGTGCAAAACGAATATCTAAAATCAAAAATTATGAGCGCCGAGGAAGCCTGCGAGCTGATCCCAAATGGCGCATCGGTGGGCTTTAGCGGCTTTGTCGGGGCGGGCTGCGCACTAGCGCTGCCGCAAGCTCTGGCGCAACGAGCGATGGCGCTGCACGAAAAAGGCGAGCCCTATCAAATCGAAATTTTTACAGGCGCATCGACCGATCCGCTTTTAGACGGAGTTTTGGCAAAAGCAGGCGCTGTGAGCTTTCGAGCGCCGTTTTTTACGGATGCTGATATGCGTCGTGCGATAAATAGCGGCGCCGTGCGATACGCGGACGTGCATCTATCAAGCCTTGCCGCGCAGCTTAAGGCGGGCTTTTTTCCGCATCTGAACTTTGCCGTGATCGAAGTGGTGGCGATTAAAGAAAGCGGCGAGCTCGTGCCGTCCACATCGCTAGGCAACAACCAAGCCTGGCTCGATATCGCCGATCGCGTGATTTTAGAAGTGAATTACTATCAGCCGCTTGAGCTGGAGGGCATTCACGACGTTACAGATCTGCGCCTACCTCCGCATGCTACGGATCTGCCGATCAAGCAGGTAGGCGATCGCGTAGGCAGCCCATACATGCATGTAGATCCTGCTAAAGTAATCGCTGTTATAGAGGCTAGGACGCATGATCGCGTCAATAATTTCACCGCCGTGGATGAAATTTCAAGCGCGATCGGGCACAACGTCGTAAAATTCTTAAAAAACGAGGAGGCTTGCGGCAGACTTCCCGCAAAGAAGCTACTGCCGCTACAATCGGGCATCGGCAACGTCGCTAACGCCGTGCTTAGCTCACTACAAAATGCTGACTACCAAGGGCTGCAGTGCTACTCCGAGGTGATCCAAGACGGCATGCTAGATCTCATCAAAAGAGGCGTCGTAGGCACTGCAAGTGCCACGGCGCTATCGCTTAGCCCCGCAGGTGTCGAGGAATTTCAAAAAAACATCGATTTCTACCGCAAGCACATCATACTGCGTTCACAAGACGTCTCCAACTCGCCAGCACTCATCAGAAGGCTTGGCGTCGTGTCGATGAATGGCATGCTTGAGGCAGACATCTACGGCAATGTAAACTCCACTAACGTCATGGGCTCGCAGATGAAAAACGGCATCGGCGGTAGCGGTGACTTCGCTCGCAACGGATATTTATCGCTATTTCTTAGCCCGTCGCTAGCTAAAGGCGGCGCGATCAGCGCTATCGTGCCGTTCGTGAGTCACGTTGATCATACCGAGCACGACACTCAAGTCATCATCACCGAATACGGCATCGCCGATCTGCGCGGCAAATGCCCTCGTGAGCGTGCTCGCGCGATGATAAGCATCGCGCATCCCACTTACCAAGACGCGCTGAGAGATTATTTCGAGCGGGCATGTGCGCAGCCCTGTGCGGGGCATACTCCACACATCTTAAGCGAGGCGCTGTCGTGGCATCAAAGATTTAAAGATACGGGGAGTATGAAGGCTTAGAGCGAATTTGCTTGAGCTAATGCGCTAAAGCCTAAAATTTAAGCTCATTCTCGCTGAAGCGGGAAAGTTTGCACTTAAAAATTCCGCCTGCATTTGAAAGCTCTATCGATAATTAGAGCAAAGCTCGTTAAAATTTTTATTTTGTAAAGCTCGCGTGAAATGTTATAAAACGAATGGATCGAAATTTGCGCCATAAAATTTTAAAATTTGCAGGCGGGTTTAAGGTGCGGAATTTAAAAGGTTCTTTGTCAATAGTGGGGGGGGGTGTAAAAACACCTCTATCTATTGCAAAGACGTAAATAAATTTTATATTTGTTAACCCAGTTTTGAATATTACCTTCACTGATTCCTAATTCAATAGAAACTTGATATAGATTTTCCTTTAACAACTTCTAATACACTATTATATTTATCCTCTACTAAAAAACTATTGTTATGAGATTTATGCTTTAATACCTCAATTCCATGTGTTTCTACTAAATTATTCCATCTTCTTATGTAGTTACGGAAGTAATATTTGTTGATACCTCTAGGTGTATCAGCCCATTTACCTTGTTTGTATAATTCTATACAGTTCTTTTTAAATTCATAGCTATATTTCATAAAAATACCCTCCTTACTGGTTTGCCCAGTAAAGAGGGTACATATCAAAACCCTTCTCTTTTTCTTTTATAGAACTTTTG
>CAURQQ010000045.1:0-11558 GCA_963527265.1 uncultured Campylobacter sp.
CTTCGAGTCCGATTTTTGCAAATATCGCAGTCAGCGCCGCAAAGAGTGCTGATGCAAGCTGGCCGGGTAAAAAAACTAGAGTTCTTCTGTTTTAATTTAGATACGATTGCCAAGTCTTGCTTACGATTGCCGCTAAATTCGCCCCACATATATAGAAGAATCGCCAAAAGCGCATTCTCACTTCGCCTAACGCCGAGAGACCTCTTTAAATTCCGCTCCGATGCCTCTCAAAAAAGCAAACTTTAAGCCCAAACCTACTACTCTAAAAGTTCAAATTTTACAAATAAGGATACTGAATGAAAAATTTCATATTTTCCGCGCTTTTGGCTTTTGGCTTAGTAGGCTGCGCCGTAAGCACCGCTCCGACGCCTGCAGGCAACTTACGCTCGCTCAAATCCGAGATCGTAAACTACACTCGCCAAAGCTCCACAGCTTACGTCTATACGTTTAAAGACCTATTCAGCGGCGAGCTATACACCGCTCGCGCAAGCAGATATTATGCGGCTGCAGGAGATACTGCCTATATAAGTACCGCTTCAGGCGCTATCACCGATATGCGAATTATCTCGCGCAAGGCAGGTTCCGTTGTTCCGCGCGCTTATGACATCGGAAAAATCGAGACCAAACAAATGCATAAAAACGACGCTATTGCTGTACCAGAGAGCGAAAATATCAGCTTTTAATCCTACGCGATTTTTAGTCGCTGCGCCCTTTAAGGTAAGCGAGCCTGCTTTTACTTTGTGAAACGTTTTTGTGTTTGCTCTCTACTCTTATGAAGGCAATAGTTTCTGTTCTTAATCATGGCGGGCTGGCGCGATTTGCTTGCGCTTTAAAGTCCGCTGATTCTTTATGCGATTGCCTGCATAAATTTTATATTTTATAAGTTGTGGAATTTTATATTTCACAAAATTCTGCGCTGCACATCTTACTTATATGGCTCGGCTCGCATTTCATATCCACTTGCTTTAGCGCTTAAAATTCCTTTCTGCATAGTGCCATTTTGTCCGCAAAATTCTATATTGTAGAAATACAAGCTGGGCTAAAATTTTTAATTGGCGAAATTCTTATAAATTTTCTTTCTCGCGATTTTTCGCGTACTGCTCGTTCTAAGTGTCGTATTCTTAGCCGATAAGATATCGCGTAGATTTCTAAAACTCATGCTTTGCAAATTTCGTGTCTTGAAATTTCATTCATAAAAAATTTCACATCGTAAAATTTTTATGAAATTTCTCCCGCATGAAAGAGGTGTTGCCGTCTGTTTACCGCAGCCTGATATAATCCCCACATCGAAATTAGAACTCCTTTCAATAATCGGCGAGACCTGTGTGGGTCTCGCTTTTTTATGCCCGTTAAATTTGGATTTTCGGTAAATACTCGGTAACAATTTGGTAAAATTTTAGTATTTTTCAGCCTATTTTAAGCATATAATTTGTCATTTTGTGCTACTATTGCGCTTACAAACTTTTAAAGGAGTTCAAAATGAAACTAGTTAAACTTAGTTTAGCGGCAGCAGTCGCTGCAGGTGCTCTTGCTATGAGTGCAAGTGCTGTTCCGTTAGAGGAAGCTATCAAGAACGTGGATCTAAACGGATACGCTCGTATGCGATATACCCATGATAAGGTATCTGGCGAGAATGATCAAGGTGCCTATGTAAAAGGCGAAAATTCTAGTAAGTGGGAATTCAAATCTGAAGTAGACTTTAAGGCTAAAATCGATGACAACTTCTTTGGTGTAGTTGGCGTTAGATTTCTAGATAGAGATAACGGAGAAACATTATCTTCTTCAAATAGCCAATATCATGGTGGAAAAAATCCAAGCGACAAAGATTCCGATTTCGATATCGCTAAAGCTTATTTAGGATACACTATCGGCGGTACCACTATTGCAGTTGGTCGCCAGGGCATAGGTTCGTTCTTTACCGACGATATGTATGGAGACGGTGTTAAGATTACTAGTACCGATATCGAGGGCTTGACAATT
This sequence comes from uncultured Campylobacter sp., assembly GCA_963527265.1. Classification (GTDB taxonomy): domain Bacteria; phylum Campylobacterota; class Campylobacteria; order Campylobacterales; family Campylobacteraceae; genus Campylobacter_B. The sequence continues at coordinate 1,981 of CAURQQ010000045.1, forward strand.
AACGGCTTTTGGATGGATTCTTTAGAGAATGATGGAGATATTTCAAGCCTTGATTGGGCTAGAGTAGATGGTAAATTAACTACCGATCATAATCTATATGGCATAGGCTTTATGGGTTCATACGATCCGGTATCTTTCCAGCTATGGTATAACGCTCTAGAGGATGTTGCACAGCTTTTCGCTGCAGAACTAGCTCTAAATTTTGATATCTCTGATGATTTTAATCTTGGCGTAAAAGGTCAGTATGCATTCTCTGATTTCGACGGCGATTATAAAGATGCAGGTGCTAGCGATGCAGACTTCTGGGCTGCAGAGGCTAATGCGGGTTTCTTCGGTGTTGATTTGGCTGCAGGTTATTTAAAATTTGAACCTGATGATAAAGATAAAGTTTCTTTTGTATCCTTTGAAGATCAAGGCTCTTTCATCAGCCCGGGTCAGGAGTTGCTAGATTATAGGAATTTTACTGGCGAAAATCACTACTGGTATGTAGTAGCAGGCTATACCATCCCTGATACTGGCATCAGAATCGGCGCTGATTACCTAGACGGTAAAGCAGATGGTGATAATGCATATGAGGTAGTAGGTAGAATTTCTTATAAATATAATGAAAAGCTAAGCTTCAAAACTTGGTATTCTCACTATAAGATTGATGATGCTTATGGCACAGGTCTTGATGAGAAAAAAGATCGCATCAGATTTGAGGCCAAATACAGCTTCTAATTATTTACCTTATACGGGTAAAATTAGGGCGAAGCTTTTGCTTCGCCCTTTTTAAATTCTAAATCAAGGTTTTCTATGAAAATTTTTAAAATTTCTTTTTTAGCATGTTTTTTTGCCTTTAATTTAAACGCTGCGGATAAAGCAAGCGATGACACGTATGTATTCGAAGCCAAAGGTGAGTTTGCCAAAGAGCTAAAATCCCTGATCGAAAAGCATTCTAAAGATGAAAATGTAACCGTAAATATCTATAAAAATACTCCTAACGCCAAAGGCAATATTATAGGCAGTGGCACAAAAATAAATCGTAACATCAACTATATCAAGGAAAAAGGTAAGGTAATCTACGATGCTAACTGTGCTTCTTGCCACGGCTCAGAAGGACAGAAGCGCGCCTATGGCAGCTCTCGTAAGCTAAAAGATCTAAGCGCGAAGGAGATTGCAATCGCGATCTCAAGCTACACCTCCGACGGGCAATATGGTAAAAAGATGAAGTATATTATGCAGCCTATCGCTGCCAAAACCACCGCTGAAGAAGTTGGCTATATCATCGGCTATCTAAAAGGCGACGATGAATTCTTATATGATAGCCCATCTCGCGCTAGTGGTAATACCGATATCTCCACTGCCCCTAGCGAGCAGGGCTCGTATCTAAAATAAGGGGTATGCGATGAAAGTGGCAATAGTTTTAGCTAACGGATTTGAGGAGCTTGAGGCGATAAGCATCATCGATATTTTAAGACGCACGGATATTGATGCTCTAGCTGTGGGGTTAGAGAAAAAATGCGTTCGCGGTACGCATGGCATTGAGCTTGTGGCGGATGAAATTTTGGATGATATTAAGGTGTCTGAATTTTCTATGATAGTTTTACCGGGAGGCTTGCCCGGTGCGGAGAATTTAGCCAAAAGCGAGAAGCTCGGTAAGATTCTGCGCGATTTCGATGCAAATAACGCAAAAATCGGCGCAATATGTGCCGCTCCATGGGCGCTAGCTACCGCGGGTGTGCTAAAAAGCTCTTACACTTGTTATCCGGGTTTTGAAAATCAGATCGCCCACCCAGGCTATACGAATTCGGCGAATGTCGTAAAAGATCAAAATATAATGACTTCGAAAGGTCCTGCTACTGCGATGGAATTCGCACTGCAAATCGTCCGCGAGCTAAAAGGCGAACAGGTTTATTCCAAGCTAAAATCCGATTTGCTTTTTAAATAAAATTTCAAGTGGGGGGCCGATTCTAGCGCGCTTTATTTTGCCATCTGTAAAACGGGGTGCGTGATTTTGCCACGCCTGAGAACTGCAAATTTTATCTTACTCTGCACGTATAAAATAGCCACAATATTTATTCTGAGTATCCGTAAACGACAAATGGAATTCTTGCAACTCAAATTTTAGATCGAAAAACGCAAAAGACCTTGTGCGTGACAGATGAAATTTTATTGGAGCTAGTTGCTATTAAAACCAAATATTAACATCACGACGGCGTGGAGCGCGAGTATGAAGGGATATTTTGGGCGTAGGCTCTTAAAAGGATACTCAGCTGAATAAATTTCAGTGTGGCATCTTCGCGATGCACTCGCTAGCAGAAGATGAACAGATCGCGCAAAACGTGCTAAACAAGGGTATCGGCGTGATTAAAAACGATAAGATCACGCTAGATATAAATTTGATCAAATAGCGACGTCAATGTGTCAAGAGGCAAAACGGCGCAGTTTTTGAAGGCTTTGTCGGTAAAGCTCAGATTTATCGGGAAGAATATAAGCTTGTAGTGCGCGACAAAAGCGTTATGTAGAATTCCTAAAAAAGGATAAAATTTAGCGCTTCTTTAAAATATCGTCGTTTAAAAATGCCGCGCTGCTTTGTATCGTTTTGATAACGCGGTCTTTAGAATTTTGCATTTTGTCGGATGTGGGTCTGTGTGCGATCAAATTTACGCGCCCGATTTTCGCCGTGAAATAAAAAATCCCCAGTATTGTCGCGTTTAGAAATACTCCAAAATATATCCGTTCTAATCCCCATATCCCTATGCTGGCGGCATGAATAGGCACAAAAATTATTGCGATTAAGACTGGATAATAATCCGAAATTTTATTTTTGGCAAGGATTACAGTCGTAACGATGGCGTATGCGATGAGCGTAAAAGGAGAGATAAGCAAGAGTGCAAAAAGCGCGTTTATGCGCTGATAATCTTCGTGCCCGATTAAGACGCAAAAACTACAAAACGCGAGCGTTATGAGAAAAAATAAAGGTAAAATACACCACGTTTTCACGTCGCGCCCTTTAAGCAGCGATAAAAAGAGCAGATGAGAGCCCAGTGCAATACAATAATAATCAAATATAACCGACGAGCTTAGAAACGTGAGCGGTATGCCGAGCAGTGCACCCGGCCCGTCAAAATATATCCCACTAAACATGAGCCACGTGATAAAGAGTATAAAAGCATATTTAAGACCCGCATAAGTGGCGCAAACACAGATACTAACGAGGATAAATCGTATAAATTTGCTCATTTGCCTTTTTCCTAAATTTAAGTGATTATAGCAAACCGCGACAAACGAACGGCGCAAAATTTTAAATTTAGCCGTGCGCTCGCCGAATCCGCTGCCGATCGCGAGCTCGGGTGAGAGAACCTGCCAATCCTTCGTATTATTTCATCTGCGCCCGCGCCACAAGAGCAAATTTCATAAATTCTAAATCCGTTTTGCGTTATCATTGCGCTAAATTTAAAATTTTACGCAAAGGGGATCATATGAAAAATACGGCATTCATCACGGGCGCTACGAGCGGCTTTGGCGAGGCGATCGCTAGGGTGCTTAGCGCGCAAGGCTATAAGATCATCGCGCTTGGGCGGCGCAAGGAGCGGCTACAGAAGCTAGCCGGCGAGCTAGGCAACACGCACATTATCGCCGCGGATATTCGCGATAAAGCTGCGGTATTTGACGCCGTGAGTGCGTTGCCTGAAAATTTCAAAGACGTCGAGGTGCTCGTAAATAACGCAGGTCTTGCGCTCGGGCTTGAGGGGATCGCGCAGACGCCAGTAGAGGATTTGGAGACGATGGTCGATACGAATATCAAGGGCGTGCTGTATTCGACCAAGGCGGTGCTGCCGCTGATGATCGCGCGCGGCAGCGGCTATATCTTCAATCTCGGCTCGACTGCGGGCGCGTGGCCATATCCGGGTAGCCACGTTTACGGCGCGAGCAAGGCGTTTATCAAGCAGTTTAGCCGCAATATCCGCAACGACCTGCGCGGCACCGGTATCCGCGTGACGGAGATCGCGCCGGGTATCTGCAAGAGCGAGTTTAGCCAGGTGCGCTTTAAAGGCGATGTAGCGCGCGCCGCGGCCGTGTATGAGGGGGTCGATGCGATCTTGCCAGAGGACATCGCGCAGATCGTGCTAAGCTGCCTAGCGATGCCGCACCGAGTAAATATCAACGTGATTGAGGCGATGGCGACGCAGCAGAGCTGGGCTGGGCTTTTTATCGAGAAGCATTAAATTTTAAGGCGAGAAGATGAAAAAAATTCTATTACTAATGTTTTTATCAGTTGCCGCATTTGCGGTGGATGATGCGACCAGGCAGCATAATGCCGAGCTTTTCGGCATCTGGACGCTGGTGCCGCCCGTCGTGGCGATCGCGCTTGCCTTTATCACCAAAGAGGTGATTTTATCGCTTTTTATCGGCGTTTTTAGCGGCACCTATATGCTAGCAGTCGTTAACGACAATCCGATCTCCGCGCTTGTGGGCAGCTTTACCGATCTGGTCGCGCGCGTGGTGGGCTCGATGGCTAGCAAAGGCAACGCGGGCGTGCTTTTGCAGGTGCTTTGTATCGGCGGCGTAGTCGCGCTGATTAGCAGGACGGGCGGCACGAAAGCCGTGGCGCTTTGGATTAGCAAGCGCGCCAAAACGGGCATTTCGGCGCAAATTTCAACATGGGTTATGGGTCTTTTCGTATTTTTCGACGACTACGCAAACGCACTGATCGTAGGTCCCGTCATGAGGCCGATCACCGATAAATTTAGAGTCAGCCGCGAAAAGCTCGCTTTCATCATCGACGCTACCGCCGCACCGATTGCGGGTATCGCGCTAATTTCTACCTGGATAGGTCTTGAGGTCTCTTTGATAAGAGCGGGATATGATCAGATCGGCGTGCAAAACGTAAACGCCTTCTCGATCTTCGTGCAAACCATGCCGTATCGCTTCTACAATCTTTTTATGCTTGCTTTCGTGGTTTACGTGGCGTTCATGCGTAGGGATTTCGGACCGATGCTCTCTGCCGAAAGGCGCGCGGCGAGCGGCGAAATCCACTCTAAAAATTCTAACATCGCCGAGCTCGAAGATAAAACGCTAGAGCCCAAAGAGGGGATCAAGCCGCAAGCTTCAAACGCCGTTATCCCGCTTATAGTGCTAATCTGCGGTGCGTTTGCGAGCTTTTATTTTAGCGGGCTAAGCAAGCTTGAGGGCGATGCTCTCGTGGCCGCAAAAGCCGCTCCGCTAAGCTTTACGACGCTTCAGGCGACGTTCGGCAACGCAAACTCGTCGGTCGCGCTTTTTCAAGCGGCGCTTCTTGCTACGGTCGTGTCTATATTTATGAGCGTTTACCGTAAAATTTTTGACGTCAGAGAGGCGATCTCTACGTGGATCAAGGGGTGGAAGACGATGATCGTCACGATCGTGATCTTACTGCTTGCCTGGTCGCTCAGCTCAGTCATCAAGGAGCTCGGCACGTCGCGCTATCTGGTCGATATGCTAAGTCAAAACACGCCGAAATTTTTGCTTCCGGTAGCGATTTTCGTGCTGGGCTCGTTCATTAGCTTTTCGACGGGTACCAGCTACGGCACGATGGGGATCCTAATGCCGCTAGCCATACCTTTGGCAAACGCCGTGGGGCTTCACTACGGGCTTTCGGGCGACGCGCTTCACGCCTATATGATCGTAAATATCTCGGGCGTGCTTACGGGCGCGATTTTCGGCGATCACTGCTCGCCAATTTCGGATACGACGATCCTTTCGTCGATGGGCGCAGGCTGCGATCATATCGAGCACGTAAAGACGCAGATGCCTTACGCTCTATCCGTCGGCGCGATCGCCGTAGTGGCGGGCTATCTTCCCGTAGCGCTAGGACTTAGCGTCTGGATCGCGCTGCCGATAGGGCTTGCCGTTACGTGGGCTCTCGTGCGATTTGCAGGTAAAAAGATAGAGGAGTAGCTCTCGCAAATTTTAAATTTGCTTTTAAATTTTGAATTCCGCAGCGATGCGGAATTCTACCGAGCAGAATTCTAATCTGGCTCGCGGAATTTTGCTCTGTAAAATTCCGTCGCGCTAGTAAAATTTTAAAACGAAATTTCAAAAAGCGCGAGCAAATTTTAAAAGCGGAATTTTAACTAGCTGCGTTAAAACGGCGCGTGCGCCTGTAATTCAAATTTTTTAAAGTAAACGGATAGTAAAATACCGATAAATTTCAAACAAGGAGAATGAAATGAAAAATCCTAAGATGTTCCTCTGGGGGGGGTGTTAACTGCTTTATTAGTTGGCTGCGGCGATGATATCGAGGTAAAGACTAAGGAGTATTACGACGCTCATCTGGACGAAGCCAAAGAGGTTTACGCAAAGTGTGATTTCAATACCCTTAAAGATGGAAGCAACTCATATAAAAATTGCGTGAACGCGAAAGAATCGGTCAATGACATAAAAGTTATGACGGTAGAATACTATGAAAAGCATATAGAGGAAGCTAAAGAGGTAGAAAAGAATTGTGATTGGGATAAGATAGAAGAAGGAAGCAAAATGCACAAGAATTGTGAAAATGCAAGTAAGGGGTTGGAAGAATATAGATGGAATGAACGTAAAAAGATGTTCTCTGGAACAAAATAAATTTTAATATTATTTCAATATTAAAATTCCTCTTATGCCCTATGCGTAAAGCTCATTTTAACTTACTATACACTGAAGGCGCGGAGCAAGTTCGCTCTACGCGGCTTAGAATTTTGCGGTATAAAATTCCTCCTGCGAAACGACATGGCGTAAAATCTTGCTTTACGGATTTTGGAATTTTAAATTTTAAAGCCTGCGGGCTTGGCTATCACAGAAAAGACTTACGGGCTGCGCGGCGCCTTAAAATTTAATCATTTTAAAATTTACGCCGTGCGCCTAGTCTAAATTTCTCTCGGCGGCGGTTTACACGGCGTGCTAAATTTAACCTCGCGCGCGCACTTTATCCGCGCCCTAGTCTAAATTTAAAATTTCAAATTTTCGGCGCGCATTTAAATTTAATATCCTAGCTCGCTTAGCCGTTTGTAGTCATCGCAGCCGAGTTGATCCCCTAAATTGCACGCTTTGCGAAAATACTCCTTCGCGAGCTTTGCATCTCTGCCTACGCCTCTGTAACCATCATACATATTACCGACGTTACGGCAGCCCCTACTCATGCCCGAATCGCATACTTTCGTAAATAATTCGATCGCTTTTTTATAATCCGCGTCTACCAAACATAAACTACCCAGGACAAGACATCCTAGATTATCCCCCAAATCACACGCTTTGGAATATAGCTCGTTTGCTTTTTTATAATCTTGCTTTACACCCTCCTCACCCCGCTCATACAAGGCCCCGAGATTAATGCAGCTTTCCGTGTTATTTTGCTCGCATTCGCTTTGTAGCTTTTGGATAACGACATTCACCTCAGTAGCAAGCAGGGTTGCCGCACTTAAGAAAATCCAAATCGCTTTTTTCATGATCTGATCCTTATTGAAAATTTCGCTATTTTATGAAATACAGGCTTAAATTTAAAGTAATTTACCAAAACGGTAACACAAATAGCTGCAAGGGCGACAAATAATCGTAATTAAACAAATAAGGCGGCGGTGAAATTTCGCAACCTTATGCGTCAAATTTCGCAGTGTAATGTGCTAAATTTCACGATCTTATGTGTCGCTAGTCAAATTTTCTCGGCGACGCTTTACACGGCGTGCTAAATTTAACCTCTCTCGCGCACTTTATCCGTGCCCTAGTCTAAATTTAAAATTTCAAATTTAATGCGATAATTTTTGCGGCGTGAGGCAACTCCCCATATAAGCGATCTTGGCTCGCGCTATGAAATTTAAAGAAGTAGTGGCAACGGCGGCGCTTGGCTTGCGCTATGCGGTTTCAAGGCAGACGGCGGCGTTGTGCGTTAAATTTTAAATTTACATGCCGGACAGCGGAAGGCAGCATTTGCCCCGTAAAATTTTAACTTTCGCGCGCCGGACGACGGCTAGGCGCTATTGCTCTCGCGCCGTAGCGAAGTCGCCTCTAAATCATCAAGCCGAGTTAAATTTTCGCGCGCCGAAATTTTAACCTATGCAGCACGATTTACGAAACGACGAATTTAGCCCGCCGAAATTTTAGTCTGCATTACGACGCGCCAAAATTTTAATTTGCGCTGCGATTTATAGCGCATCAAAATTTTAACTTGCGCAGAGCGATCCACGACGTATCTAAATTTTAAGTCGCGTGGTGCGATCCGCGACGAGCAGGAATTTTAATTTGACGTGATTTATGACGCACTGGAATTCCAACCTGCGTTACGGATCTACGGCTCACAGGTGCGTAGCCTAGTCGATTGCTCGCATCGCATCGAGCCGCTTTAAAAATATCTCCACCTTGCGTAACTGCGCCGCATCTAGCGCCCTGCCCGAGCAAAAATACTCCACGCTATTGCCGTTTGGATAATTCACTCGCGAAATGCCCGCCTCTTCGCTTCGCGGCTCAAATTCCAACGGCAAATCCGCGCCGTCTCGAGAGTAAAGCTTGAGCTGCGAATTCGCATCTACGGCGCGTGGCGACATGCGGCATTTGTCTTCGTCACACTGCTCTACGCCGCGCGCATCGCCTGCCAGCCTGCCGTCGCGCTCGCTGGCATCAAGTTCGCCCGTTTGTGAATTTGCGCTAAATTTTACATCGCCGTCTGCGTCAAATTTATCCGCACAAACCTGCGATTTTACGTCGCGCGAAGTATCCATGCCAAAGCCGCGCTCATCCGCGTTAGAAAACTCATCATACTCCACTGCGCCGTTTTTTCTGGCGCCGCACGACACTGCACGAAGTCTGCTCATACCTTGCTCTATCATATCGGGCTTGCTCTCGCCGCAACTTTCTGTGTCACGCCCGCCGCCGCTATTATCGCGACCTTCTACGCCCCGCTTGTTCTTGCCTTTTATGCTCTCGCCGCCCGCGTTAAATTTAGCTGCCCGCGATGGCAAATCCTCGCCGCCCGTAAGCTTCAGCCCTTCGCCCAGCTCGCTTGCAAGGCGATTTAGCGTGCCGTCGATGCCGTCGATGATGCGCACATGAGACGGCAAAATTTCGCGCAAAACATCCTTGAAATAGTTAAAATGCGTGCAACCAAGCACGAGCGAACCGAAGCGCTCAAGCTCAAATTTAGCTAGCTCTCCCTGCAGATAAGCCCGAACCGCAGGCGAGTCAAACTCCAAATCCTGCGCAAACTCCACGAGGCGAGGTAGCGGCAGGCTCCACGTCTCGCACTCCAGTCGCCCTACGAGGCGCGCGAGCTTTTCGCCCGCGATCGTTAGCGGCGTGGCGATAAGCAGCGTCGGGCGCGCGCCGAAGCTGTCCGCGGCGAGCTTGACGGCGGGCTCCATGCCGATAACCGGCACGCTAAATGTGCCCCGAAGCTCCGAGATAGCCGCGCTCGTGGCGGTGTTGCAAGCAACAACGACCCCGTCCGCGCCGCACGAGACCAGAAACCCAACCGCATCAAGGCTAAGGCGCACGATCTCGGCCCTACTTTTCGTGCCGTAGGGGACGTGATCCTCGTCGGCAAAATACAAAAACTCCGCCCCGCTAAACCGCCGCAGAGCCTCGGC
>CAURQQ010000046.1:0-11177 GCA_963527265.1 uncultured Campylobacter sp.
CAAAGATCCACAAAAGATAAGCGAAATTTTGCAAATTTTAAAAAATGCGCAAGGCTGATCTCTGCGTGCAAACTCACGCGATAGTCATATCTAAAATCAGGCGTGTATAAGAAAGAACCAAATGCATAACGACGAAATTGCCAGGTTTGGTATAAGCAAAACGCGGTATGATAAAAATATAAAGTATTTCTTGCAAGATAAAAATTGCGATAAGCGAAATTTGGCGAACGGCGGGCTAAAATTTACGAGCGATGGCGGGCAAAATTCTATAAATGCCAACGAGCAAAATTTTAAGAATGTCGTTGAACAAAAATCGCAAAGCGATCTCTCTTGCGCCACTGATATGCCATCGCAAAATTTTAAAACTCAAGCTAGAAATTACGACAAAGAGCCGATAACCATAAAAGACCACGCTATAATTTTAAATGCTATCATCGGCGCGATTTATATCATTACTACGATATTGATGGCGATATGCGGTAAATTTTCCGCCCAGCAAATTTTATTTCTCGTTTTGCTGGATTGCTATTTTCCGCTCAGAGCATTAAATAAATTCTCAAATTTCGGCAAGTGCTATATATGCTTTAAAAATGACGATATAACTCTATATTCTAAAAAGACGGAAGCCGTTTTATACGAGACCAAAATTTCAGATATAACTTGTATCAAACGAACCACGGGACCGTCATATCCCGAAATATCAAAAAAGACAAAATGCCTTATGCTGCTATTTGCTTTTATATATTTGCTTTTAGTTTTTTTCGTAGCGGTAGTGATAGACAGAAGGGAGGAAAATTTTTGGATAATTTTTGCGGTAATTATATCTATTAGCTTTTTTCCTTTATTGCTATATAGGCTTTTTAACGGGCTAGGCTTTGATATTATAAATGACAGCATATTGATATATGACAAAAATTCTTTTATAGAGGTTTCGTTTCTAAGCAGCAAAGAATACAGGGAGCTAAAAGCCTATTTTCTACTCAAAACAGGAAAAAATTTAGATAAAATCCCGCCGCAAATTTTCGTGTAGGCTATAAAGAATAAAGATGAATAAAAACAGAGCCTCGAAAAGCTAAAGAAAATTCTAAATGAACGGCGTCAAAATTTAGAGCAGGGTTTAGGGCGGAATTTTGATGCCGAAAATTATGACAGTAAGAATTCTAAATTTGAAAAACTCACGGATGACTCTAAGATAAATACAAACGAAAAACCTATAAAATTTTATAATGATCGAGTTACTTATTATACAAATAAAATACCAGAAAAAACTATATTCTTAGATGATCTTAAGGATGTAAAAAGAGCCTATTTTGCAAGAGATAATGAGTGGCTTAGGAGGCAAGGCTCTTTTTATAGATTTCTCTTTAAATTTGAACCATACACTACGATAATCGCTTTTTTATTAATCTGTATATTAGTATTAGCTATCGACGTAAGAAAATATATAGAAACAGGTAGTTTCAGAGTATTTTTCATATCTATACTTGCATTTTTGTTTTTATTCGTCTTAAAATTTATATATTTTTTAGTTTTTAAATTCCGTCTTAGACTTATATTCTACGATAATATAATAATTCGAGGCAAGGATAAAGATATCGCCTTTACGATAGAAACTATGGACGACTACGTTAGGATAAAAGAATTTTTTATGAAGACAAAAGGCATTGATTTGGATAAGGCTCAGCGCCACGTATGGCTGGATTTTAATTAGTAATTAAAGAGTTTTAAATGAAAGAAGCCTTTAAATTTTAAAATTTAAAGGCGCGACTCTTAAAAATTGATCGCAATCTTTTTTGCGCAAAATCTATTTTTATCATTTACTTTATCGCGTTATGAATACAGCTACAAATTCTTAAATTCCATCTCCAGCTGCTTGCGCCAATCTTGCAGCGAGCGCTCTGCTCCGGCAGCAGATTTCTTTATAAGTACGCTGCCGGAGCTTGACTAGATACACCGCCCTGTATTCGATTGATCTCTTAGATTAAGTATCAGCTTTAAGCACTGCGTCTTTGAAAAATCCCCACGTAAAGCGCGAAAACAAAACCGATCGCGACCGCGTAAGGAGCGAACTCGGTGATGCCTTTAGCCGAGCTTGCGAGCAAGAAATTATGCGCGATCGCAGCGCCCGCCGCCATGCCGATGACGAAGATGCCCGAGCTTAAATTTCCCGTGCCGGCCTGCACCAGATGCTTACCCGGGCAGCCCTCGCTGAGGCTAAAGCAAAGACCTGCGAGCACCATGCCTAAGAAATTCCAAACGAAATCGTTGTGTGCGATAGGCTGGCCTTCAAAGCCGAGTTTGTATTGCCCAAACGCGATATTTGCGATGCTCGCAAACGCAATGACGCTTAGTACGCCCCAAAACATCGAGAAATCGCCGCGGAAAATTCTACCAAACGCGCCGACGCTGCAAAATTTGCTTCTATGCATCACCGCGCCCACGATAATGCCCGCAGCCAGCGAGATGCCTACCGCGGCGTGTTGTGCGCCGGGGCCTTTAGCGGAGATGAAAAGCGCGCCGCCCTCGCCCGTTTTGAGTCCGAAAATTAATGCCGCAAGCAGCGCAGCGCCCAGTAGCACGGGCAAAATTCCGATCGCACTGCTAAGTCTTGCCTCTTTGCTCGCCTCATAGCCGCGCTTTTTAAGCAAAAACCCAATGAGTACGCCGCAGATCAGACCTGCTAACCCGGCTAACGCGGTCAAATCGCCGCCGCCTAGGCGCAAAAACGCGCGCCAAGGGCATCCCAAAAACACAAGGCAGCCGATCATCGCGAAAATCCCTAGGAGAAATTTTGCAAACGGCGAGCTGCCCGTAACCGGCGCAAACTCGCGCGTCCAAAGTACGCTTGCCAAAAAGCCGCCAAACACGAGCCCTATGATCTCCGGGCGGATGTATTGCACCGCGCTAGCTCGGTGAAAGCCCAGCGCACCCGTGGTATCGCGTAAAAAGCAAGCAACGCAAACGCCCATATTGCCCGGGTTTCCAAAATGCACCAGCGTCGCACCCAGCACGCCTAGCACGGCGCCTGCGATGATGTACCATTTAACGTTATTCATGAAAAAATCCTGAAATAATCTAGATCGACCGATCTCTTAGGCGCGATTTTATCCTTTGTAAAATAAAAAGCAAATAAATTCCGATCTAAATTTACGAAAAGCGAAAGATTTAAATCGCTCGGACGATTGCCAAATTTAGACGCAAGTAAATCGCGGATATTTAAATTTAGACTCTTTGTTGAGATAAAAACGCCAAATTTATCTGCCAGATTTCGGCACAGACGGATCGAAACAAAAAGCTAAAGCGTAGAGGTAGCGCGAACGTGATGTAGGCGGGTACAAGCGGAGCGGAGGGGGCAGAAACGGCGCGGGCAAGGTGCGGACAAGACAAAGTCAAAACGCGTAAGCGGCTCAGACGGAGTACAAGGCTTGCTGCCAATAAAAACAAATTTCAAATGTTTTTGAAATTAAATTTCAACCTTATTTAAGTATGTAGATATATAATAATGTATTTCAATTTTATTTTAAAGGTCGAGGCATGAAAAAGCAAATTTTATTGGTGCCGCTTGCGATAGGCGCGATAGGCGGAGCGAATGCGGCCGAAAACAACGCCACGAAGTCGCAAGATCTAGGCCAAATCGTCGTGCAAGCGACGGTAAGCGCGGTCGATAACCTAAAATACGCGGGCTCGGCCGGAATTTTAACCCCCAAGGATATGAAAGCCAAAACCAACGTGATTGATTCGATCATGCAGATACCGGGCGTTGATGGCAGCATGGATATGGGGCGTCAGATCGGCAGGCAGTTTCAGATCCGCGGATTCGGATATCAAAGCGACGAGCGCGTCATCATCAAGCAAGACGGCGTGCGCAGAAGCGCGGGGATGTACTCGAATATGATCTCATCCTTTCGCACCGATAGCGACATCCTAAAGCGCGTCGAGGTCATAAAGGGCGCCTCGTCCGTGCTTCACGGCTCGGGCGCAATCGGCGGTATCGTAAATATGCAAACCAAAAGCGCGAGCGATTATCTAAGCGAGGGTAAAAGCGTAGGTTTGATGCTAGGACAGAGGCTCGAATCAAACAATATGCATAGCACGCGCGGCGCAATCTACGGCAAGGGAGAGGAAATTCCGATCGACGTTTTACTCTACGGTAAGCGCGCAAGCTACGGCAATATCAAGTTCGCAGACGGCGGCACGCACTACGCCCCGGACTACGACAAGAGCTTTAATAACGAGCATATCGATACCGGATTTTTTAAGATCGGCACAAATTTAGACGATCACCGCATAAGCTTCAGCGCCTTTGATTACGACGAAAATTTACACACGATGTGGCAGACACTATGGCAAAATGATGCAGATCTCTTCGTAAGCGGAAATTTAAGCCAGAGAGATTACGTTTTTGATTGGAGCTTTACGCCGCAAAGCCCGCTAGTCGATATGTCTTTTAAGGCCTATAAAAGCAGAGCTGAGTATAAACGCGGCTATATCGACGGCGCAGATACCGGCAGTTACACGAACAAAGACGATCGTAAGGGGCTAGAGATCAAAAATATCTCGGAATTTGATACGGGCTTTTTAAATCATAGCTTCGCTTTCGGCGGCGATTACGAAAATAGGCAGGAGGATGCGATCTTTATCCAAAATGGAGCGCTAAGAGATTTCGCCTCCTTTCCGAACGAATACAATAGTTACGGGCTTTTCGCGCAGGATCTGATCCGCTTGCACGATGATTTAGAGCTTACCTTGGGCGGTAGATACGATAGATTCGATCGCAACATCAAAGGCAAACCCGCGAAATTTAAAGATTCCAGATTTTCTCCGCGCGCGGCGATTGCCTACACTCTATTTGATAAATTTACGCTTTTAGCGGGATACAGCGAGAGTTTCCGCGCGCCTACGCCGCACGAGACATCGCAAGCAGGGCCTATCAACCGAATGTATTATTACATCCCAAATCCCGATCTAAAGCCCGAGACCGTCAAAGAGTATGAGGTCGGATTTAGCTTTAAACAGGATGAAATTTTTACGGACGATCACTTCAATATGAAATTTATCTACTTTAACGGCAATATCAAAGATATGATTGACGTTAAGCCGCTACCGCATCTTGGCGTACCGCCGGGCGGCTTTTCGCAACAATACGGGCAGTATCAAAATATCGATCAAGCCAAAAGGCATGGTTTTGAGCTAAGCTCAAACTACCAAACGCAGGACTTTGATTTCGGCGCGAGCTTCGAGCGACTTAGAATTTACAATAAAAAGACGCACGAAAACATCAATAACCACGCCAAAAAGTTAAGCGCGAACATAGATTATTCGCCGCTGCAAGATTTGAGTCTAGGATTTCAGGTGAGCCATTATTTCAAACCTCACTCCAAACCCGCTTCATATTTTGCACGCGGGAGGGAGTATTTTTATGTAGATAAGTCCTTTACAATTGCTAATTTTAGAGGAAGCTACAAGATCAAAAACGGCGTTATTTCGGTCCTTGACGGCGCGGATGTGAGCTTTGGCGTAAATAATATTTTCGATCGACACTACATCAACGCAAACCGCACGCGCGAAACTGTGGTAGTGGGTGCTGGACGAAATTTCTACGTCGATTTGGAAGTAAGATTTTAGATTAAGCTTATACGGGCGAGGCGCGGGTTAAATTTTAAAGCTTACCCGAGCTTTCGCCCTTTTTTCTTTTCAAATTTAAACCTCATCGCGACCTTTTGGCGATGAGGTTTAAATGTGGCATAAATTTCTAGCGCTATAAAATTCTACAATTTTTAAAATTTAACAAACTGCAAAATTTTATGGGTCGCAAAGCCCGCAAACTGCGAAATTCCACGCCTCATCAATCGATAGCGTTGGAGCTTTTTAACACCACTAGATGTTTTTTGCCCGCGAAGCTTAGCACTACGGCAGCATTATTTTCGTCGATCTCGCGCACAAGCTCTACTCGCACGTCGCTAGGTCTTGCGGTATCCGAGCTAAGCAGCTCATTTTCTAAAATGCTTTTAAATGCCGAAACTTTGGGCTCTTTTGCATCCGATCTTTCTTTTGCCCCCTCGCGAAATTCCATCGCGCCGCTCTCGACAGGGCCTACTTTAAGCGGTGAAATTTTATCCGCTGCTCTTATATTCTCGGCGCTCTCAGAGCTTTCGTCCGCCTCCGTAGATTCCGAGCGCTCGGCACGCGCAACCTCATCGTAAAATTTATCGCGCATACTCTCTTCGTCCACGTTCTCGCCCCTAAAAAAATCTGCGCTATCTACGTTTTTTGAGCCGTTAGAATTTTTGGAATTTAAAGCAGAGGCTTCATCTTTCTTCGCAAACTCCTGCGCGTCAGAATAATTTGTAAAATTTGCGTTCTTTGATCCGCTCTGATTTTTAAAAGAGGGCTCGTTTAAAATTTCATCTATGCCCGCTTCGTCCACGTCGGCGCCCTCTATGCTAGCGTCGTCTTCAAAAACCCGCCATGTCTCGTCGATACTTTTTTGCGGCTTGTGTGATAAAAATTTTCGCACGCCGACGAAAGCTGCAGCCGCAAGCAGTAACGCTACGATTATCGGCATCACGGAAACCCCGCTGCTACCGCTTTGCGTCGTCTCATTAGCCTCACTTTTGACGCTCATCTTGCTCTGATCGAAAGCGGGGTTTTTTACGCGCAAAATGAGCTTGAGATTGCCGTCTTGAGTAAGAGCATCGACCGATAGATCGGCTCCGGTGGGGAAATTTATCTCGATATCCTTGCCCTTAGGCGCTATCGTAAAGCTTTTTAAGACCTTTTGGTTGGTGCGCATTTCGTTAAATTTCTCATCGCCGCCAAGCCCTTTTAAAATAAGACTCATCGACTGCCCGTCGACGCGGCGCACGATGTCAGGTTTGTATGCGGAGTCAAACGCTAAGGCGATGTCGACGCTGTCGTCGTGGTTGAAAAGATCGTATTGCATCAGATTGGCGCCGAGGCAAAAATTTGTGATTAAAATCAAAAATATCTTTTTCATGCTTATTCCGTTAGTTAAAAAGTTCGGCGATCTTGTTTTGTAGCTCGCGCCCGCCGTAGTTCGCGCATAAATTTACGATCGCAGTGCCGATGATAGCGCCGTCTGCGTATTCTTTCGTAGCGCGAACGTCGCCGGCAGTGCGGATACCAAAGCCGATCGCCACGGGCAGATCGCTCATCTTTTTAAGATCTGCGACCATATTTTTTAGGCGCGAGATTGGAGTTTGCTTACTTCCTGTCACGCCGATAGCGCCCACGCCGTAGATGAAGCCTCGCGCGCGGCTCAAAACTCGTGCGGCGCGGTGCTCGCTCGTAACACTGATAAGCGGGATGAGCGCGATACCAAGCTCTTCGCAAAGCGCGAAAATTTCTTCATTCTCCTCATACGGCAGATCGGGGATTATTAGCCCGCTGATGCCGTAGCGCGCCGCCTTGGATACAAACTCGCGCGCGCCGTAGGCAAAGATCACGTTGTAATAGACCAAAAACACGAGCGGCTTGCGCGTTTGCACTCCTTTTAAAATTTCAAATACCTTCTCCGCGTTTACGCCGTTTTGCACCGCGGAAAAGCTCGCTTTAAAAATTTCGGGGCCGTCCGCGAGCGGGTCGGAATACGGGATGCCGATCTCAAGCAGATCGATCGCGCTTTCGTCTAAATTTGACAAAAACTCCTTCGTGTGCGCGGGGTTCGGGTAGCCAGCCACGATGTAGCCGATGTTTGCTTTGCGTTTAAACGCCGCCTTGATCTTATCCATAAATCGTTCCTTTTTTGTAATTCATCACGGTATCCATATCCTTATCGCCCCTGCCGCTTACGTTTACGACGATCGTTTTTCTGCCTTTTAACTGCGGACAGAGCTTTTGCAAATACGCTAACGCGTGCGCGCTTTCGATCGCGGGGATGATGCCCTCTAGTCTAGATAGCAGTTTAAGCGCCGCGATGCATTCATCGTCGGTTACGGCTTCGTATTTTGCGCGACTTATCTCGTGCAGATGCGCGTGCTCCGGGCCCACTCCAGGATAATCAAGCCCCGCCGAGATGCTGTGAACAGGCTCGATCATGCCGAATTTATCCTGTAGCACGATCGTTTTCATACCGTGGATGATGCCCGCGCGCCCATTGGTAATGGTCGCTGCATGATAAGGGGTTTGTGCGCCCAAGCCGCCCGCCTCGATGCCCAAGAGCTGTACGTTAGGATCATCCACGAACGCGCTAAAAATTCCTATCGCATTGCTTCCACCTCCTACGCAGGCTAGAACGTAATCGGCTTTAATACCTTTACTTGCGAGCTGCGATCTAGTCTCGGTGCCGATAACGCTCTGAAAATCCCTAACCATCTTAGGATACGGATACGGCCCGACCGCCGAGCCGATGACGTAAAATACGCTCTCGATCTCATTCACCCACGCCTGAATCGCCGCGGTGGTCGCCTCTTTGAGCGTTTTTAAACCGGTGCCGATTTTGATTAAATTTGCACCCAAAAGCTGCATCCTAAAGGCGTTGAGCTGCTGGCGCGCGGCGTCGGTCTCGCCCATATACACATCGCACTCAAGCCCGAATAGCGCCGCTGCCGTCGCTGTCGCCACGCCGTGCTGGCCTGCGCCGGTTTCTGCGATGACCTTTTTTTTACCCATTTTTTTGGCTAGTAGCGCCTGCGCAAGGGCATTGTTGATTTTATGAGCGCCCGTGTGGTTAAGATCCTCGCGCTTTAGATAAATTTCATGTCCGTAGTGCTCGCTAAGACGCGCGGCGTGATATAGCGGCGTCGGACGCCCCGCGTATTCGCACAGCAAGTAACCCAGCTCGTCGCGAAATTCCTTCGTCTGCGCTATGGTGTTGTACGCATCCTCCAACTCCTCAAGCGCAAACATTGCCGTCTCCGGCACGAATTGCCCGCCGAAACTCCCGAAATACGCCTTTTTATTCATCCTATCTCCTCGCATTAAATCGTGAGATTATATAAAATTTCGCGTTAAATTTCGCTTTTTTGACGGCGTCTTTTGCGGCGCTATTTTAAAATTTATCGGATATACAGCCGCAAAAACGCGCGGCGCAAGATAGTAAATTTTAAAATTGTAGCTAATATTTTGCTTGATGAGTAGCCTTGGGCTCCGCGAATTTGAATAATTTATAAATTTATTTACTTTCATTGCTAATATCGCTCTTTTTAGGATTACCAATAGGACAAATTATATTGTCAGTATCTGTAAGTCTTAATTTTTTCCATTCTTCAAAGCTATTAACTCTAATCAAATTATGCGGAATTTTTGACGATTCATCAATAATTTCGAGGCACTCGCTCGTTTCTCTTTTAAAATACTGCATAATAAGGTGATTATCGTTATTTTCCAAAGCCTTTTTTATACATTTTGCTTTTAACTTAACATAACCGCTATTACTTAAAGAATTTTTTGAAAAGAGCCTCATTGGAGCACACTCGCTAATTATTTCCGTATAAATCATACGAAAAACAAAAAACGAAATAATTAGCAAAAATGGTAATAGAATAATATTTTTGTATCGTTTTAAGAATTTTAATTTTCTTTGAGTCGTCATTTTTGTTCTCGCCAATATAACTTATATAATTCAAATTCATCTTGTATTTGATTGCTTATATTTATATCGTCTATACACCTGTGAGATTGCAAATCCAACTCCTTTAATTTCCTTTTATTCTTCGTTTTATTTGCTTCATTTAATTCTTTTATAAAATTATCATAGTTAAAATCCGCGCATATCATTTTGGAAGCTTGATTATAAATTTCTTTTTGTCCGCAAACTCTACTATCAAAGGCAATACCGTTTAATAACAATAAATTTTTAGTTTCATTTGCTTCTTTTAGCTTAGCTGAAAGTCGTATTTCCACAAATAAACATTTGCTTTTATCTAGCATATACGGTAGAATTAAAAGTAACGTAAAAATAATTAACACCAAATAAAAGACTATTTTTAAAATCTTTTTTAGCAATCTCATTTTATCTCTTTATTTTTTGATTAAAATTCTATCTATAAAATTAGTATTGCCGTCTCTATAAATGACCTTGCCATTTCTGTATATGACTTTTCCTGAGCCCGGATTTAAATACGGCACATAAACCAGTTGTGTTGCATAATAACCTTCATAAGCAATGATTTCTCTGTCCGGTTCTAATAAACTCAATTCTTTTTGTATATCGCTTCCGCCAGTATAACATACAGTCAACTTTATAGGCATGTTGGGATTATTTTTATACTTTTCTAATTTTAGAAATTCTTGCTGTAGCTTTTTTGCGGTTTCTATTGGAGGATCGTTATAAAAACTAAATAATGTAATGCCTTCTTTATCTGAAATACCGTGGTCTGCATAGGTTATTTTATCGGAAGGGTTATACTTATCCATAACTATTTTATTAGCCGTTTCTATAAGCCGCGATATAATATTTGTCTTTGATTCCGGATCCAATTTATTTATATCCACATTCCTACTTTTTGAATAATCGAGTCCTGAGAAAATTCGCAAGTTATTTATCAATGTGCTTTTATTCGCCATAGAGTTACTAGCCGAAAAACTATATATGCCAATATCGGAATTTCCTTTTGAGCTTATGCCTAGAGCCTTATTGAAATAATTGAGGCTATCTGTTGCCCTAGCGTTAGCTCTTGTCTCCTGATTACCATCGATATCGGCTCGATAAATTCCATCCTTAAAATCTTGTAAATGGCTGTTTTCATGCGATTGTACAAAATAAAAACTGCTAAAATCGGTTTTTATATTATTGTGTTTATCTGTAGAGAATACAGTTGTAATAGTTTGGTTTTTGGGATTAAAATTCCCCATTAATACTTGACTATTTTTACCATTAGGGCTCGCTAGATATACTGCTGTGATATCCGTTCTTAAGCCCATAGCATAGTTCTTGGCATTCATATATGCCTCTTGAATTTGTTTCTTTTCTGCTAGGCTTAGGCTTTTATCACTCATAGCTTTAGCAAAAGGTTCACCAAATTCTTTATCGAATTCATAGCTTGTATTATATCTACCAAGCTCCGTAAAATATTTATCAAACGATATGTCTCCCATCAATATATTATATCCGACATTTCCTATCATAGAAGCGCGATTATAATCATCCTTTATCTCATTCCTTCCCCCTTCGCTAAACAATCTCATATCCACGCTTGCATCAACGCTAGAGTTTA
>CAURQQ010000047.1:0-11137 GCA_963527265.1 uncultured Campylobacter sp.
TAAAATTTTATTGTTTTCTTTGCTTTTAAAATTCTGCAAAAGTATACCCCCCCCCCTTTTTTTTTTTAATAAGCGCTAAAAATATACGATTGCCATGTTTTACAGCCTGCGTACGGTAGTCGCATCAATATCTAATTTATGATCTATGACTCACTGGCGCTATGAAATTTTATAGCGCCTAATGCCGACGAGCTCTTGATATACTCAAAAATTCTAAAATTTTTAAGCGTTGGTGCGAGAAATTTCAAAAGCTAATTTTTAAAGTAAAATTATTTTAAAAACTTAATTTATAATTTAAGCTTTTTAAAGCCACGAAATTTGAACGCTCTTTTAAAAATAGAAAAATAAAATTTCGCTCTGTAACTTGTAATTTCATTTTAAGACCGAAAAATTCGCAATTTTTAATGCTAAAATTCCATAAATTTTTCATTCATTTCACATTAAAGGAGAGAAAATGAAAAGACGCGAATTTTTAAAAGGCGTTGCTGCGAGTGCAGCAGGTGCGGCGAGTGCGAACGCCACTAGCGTCATCAGCGACGATCTGATGAATAGCGAGGATGCGCCGATCACCGCCTCGCATTTTGGCGCGGTTAGGGCTCTTAGGCGAAACGGTAAATTTGAAGGCGTTTTAAGCGAGAGTGAGCTAGATTTTTTCCCAATCAGCCTTACTCAGGGGCTTGCGGCGCGCACATACGACGCTACGCGCATCGCGCGACCATGCGTACGAAAAGGCTATCTAGAAAAAGGCTGGCAGAGTGACAAAAGCATGCGTGGCAAGGACGAGTGGATCGAGATTAGCTGGGATAAGGCGTATAAACTCGTAGCAGACGAGCTAAAGCGCGTGCTTAAAGAACATGGCGCAAGCTCGATTTACGGCGGCAGCTACGGCTGGTACAGCGTCGGCAGCGTAAATAACCCACAAACTCTGCTCGGTCGCATGCTAAATATCATCGGCGGCTACACTACGAGAAAGCTTAACTATTCGTGCCACTGCATAAGCGCGATAACCCCGCACATCAGTGGAACGGATGAGGCTAACGCCTTGCAAACCGCGTGGCCTACGATCCTAAAGTATAGCGAAGCGGTGCTCATCTGGGGTGCCGATCCGATCAATACCAATCAGATCGCGTGGGCCGTGCCCGATCACGAGAGCTATTTGTATTTCGCAAAGCTAAAAGAGCAGATGCAAAAGCGCGGCGTAAAGGTGATCACGATCGATCCCGTATATAACAACACCGCTAAATTTTTAGGCTCTGAGCACATCTCTATCAATCCTACCACCGACGTTGCGATGATGATGGCGATATGTTACGAGATGATGACGCAAGGACTTGCGGATGAGAAATTTCTTAAAAAATACACTCACGGCGCGGAGGAATTTAAAGCCTATCTTAGAGGCGAAAGCGAAGATGGGCTCAAAAAAGACGCGGCGTGGGCGTCTAAAATTTGCGGCGTGAGCGAGGATGAGATCAAAGGCTTAGCTAAAATTTTAGGAAGCAAGTGCACTATGATAATGTGCGGCTGGGGTCCGCAGCGCGCTCATCACGGTGAGCAGTTTCACTGGATGGCGACGGTGCTTGCCGCTTTCGTGGGTCAGATCGGGCTTGCGGGCGGCGGATACGGCTTCGGCTATCATTACAGCGACGGCGGCTGCCCTAGCCCCGCAGCTCCGGTAGGAAGTGCGCTAAGCCTCTCAAGCGGCGCGGCGACTACTTCCTCGGCTTTTCCGGGCTTAGGCAGCATGAGTATCGTGCCTGCCAGCGAGGGCGAGTGGAAAAACCGCGACAACATCGCAATCCCCGTCTCTCGCATCGTCGATTGTATCAACAATCCGGGCAAGGAGATAGATTTTAACTGCAAAAAGATAACCTATCCCGACATCAAGCTTGCCTACTGGGCGGGCGGCAACCCGTATCTGCACCACCCCGATACGAATTTGCTCGCGCGCACGTTTGAAAAGCTCGATACCTTCATAGTCCAAGAGTGCTTCTGGACGGCGAGCGCGCGCATGGCGGACATCGTTCTGCCCGCTACCACCGAGCAGGAGCGCGACGACATAACCAAATCGCATACGAATAAATTTATCATCGCTATGCATAAGATCGCCGAGCCTTACGAGCAGGCGCAAAACGACTATAAAATTTACTGCGAAATTTTAAAGCAGTTCGGCGAGAAGGAGTATATGGCGTTTAGCGAGGGCAAGAGCGAGATGGAGTGGATCAGGCAGTTTTACGACGCTTCGAAGAAAAAAGCGGATGCTTCGAAGATAAAGATGCCGGAATTTGAGGAGTTTTGGAAAAAAGGCTTCGTGAAATTTGAAATTCCAAAGCACGCCTACGAATACGTAGCGATGGAGGAATTTAGAAAAAATCCTATCATAAACCGCCTCGGAACGCCGTCGGGAAAGATCGAAGTCGTCTCGAAAAAGATCGCTAAAGCGGCGCTAGACGACTGCCCCGCGCATCCAACTTGGATGGAGCCGATGGAGTGGCTGGGTGATGCGCAAAAGACGCAAAAGTATCCGCTAAATTTAATAACCCCGCATCCGAAATACCGCCTGCACGGGCAGCTAAACAACACTTGGCTACGAAACCTAGAAGAAATCGGCGGTCGCGAGCCCGTGTGAATGCATCCAAAAGATGCCGAAGCAAGAGGGCTTAAAAACGGCGACGTAGTTAGGGTTTTCAACGATCGCGGCGCCACGCTTGCGGGGCTCATCGTCACCGAAAACGTAAAGCAGAGCGTCGTGAGGATGCAAGAGGGCGGCTGGTGGGATCCGCTCTTTAGCGCAAGCGGCGATATGTGCGTACACGGCAACGTAAACGTGCTGGTGCCGAATGAACCTAGCTCGAAGCTTGCGTGCGGTAATCAAGCCACCGCGCTGGTGCAGATCGAAAAATTCCAAGGCGAGCTTCCGCCACTTGCGGTATTTTCACAGCCGAAATTCGGCAAAAGGAGCTAGCGATGAGGCAAAATTTTAAAATTTGCGCACTCGGGCGGGATCAAATTTCACCGCCGGGCGCGGGTGAAATTTCATCATTTGGCGCGGAGAAAATTTCATGCGATGCGGGTAAAATTTACGCGTCCGAGCGAGGTAAAATTTTATCCAAAGCGCTAGCGGCGTTTTTACTCGCAACAGCTTGCCATTTGGGCGCGGCGGATCTTTTTGTCGCGGCTCAAACCCCGCTTCTAAACAAAGCGGGCGGCAAGGAGATCGCCAAGCTGCACGTAGGGGCGAAGCTGCAAGTGCTAAAGGACGGCAAGGACTACGTGCAGGTGCGATACGCGGGCTTCGTGCCCGAGGGAAGCAACGTAAGCTACGCAAGGCTTGGGATTTTGGAGCAGGACTTGCAAGCGCAAAACGCAAAAAGCCTAAAGACGCTAAAGACCGTGAAGGACGACTACGATAACGAATGGGCGAACGTCACTATCGACGGCTACGTCGCGAAGCTTGCAGTGACGGACGATGCGGCTAAAATTTACGACGCGGGCGAAAATCTATTCAAGGAGCGCTGCGGCAGCTGTCACGCGCTGCACGGATACGACGAGTTTAACGTCAATGTCTGGCCTAGCGTGGTCGAGACGATGATACAAAACTCGGGATTGCAGCCCGACGAATACGAGACGCTCGTGCGATTTTTGCAAAGCAAAGCGCCTGTGGAATGAAATTTAAAGCGCTTGCTATTTACGCAGCGGGTGGAATTTACTCGCCTAAATCTCGCCCGCTAAGTAAACTTAGAATTTTAATACTCGAGGCGGAATTTAGTTTTAAAATTTAAAAAGTAAAGCTCTGCCCACGAAATTTCGGCTATGGAATTTTGCACAGAATTACGCTTGATTTCGCGCAGTAAAATTCTACCGCTACGCGATAAATAATAGAATTTTTCCACAATATTTGCTGTAAAATTTCACGCTCGGTGGGCATTTTGCCTATATCACAAAACGCGGCAGCCGTAAAATTTCACGTAGCAGCCTTCCGCTGCAGATAGAATTTAACTGCGCAAATTTTAGATTTTTAAAGCAAAATTTTAAATAAAATTCACGCCATAAATCCATCGCGTAAATTCTATACCGCAAAACCATAACTGCATGACATCGATATGGATTTTAATCTAAATTTTACTCATAAATTTTGAGATTATTTTATAAGCGCATGGCGCACGGCTTGTGGGAATAAAATTTTAAGCAGATTTTGTGCAAAATTTCAAAATGCAGCTCAAACTCGCAAGCAGATAAATTCGCTGTAGCCTCGCGTTTAGAATTCAGCGCTAGCCGACAAATTTCGCATCTTTACGTCGGTGCAAATTTTAAAATTTTATGCAGGATATAAAATTATAAGCCCGCGCAATGCATGAATTCTAAAATTCCACATCGCCTATAGAATTCCATGCCGCACGATACATAAATTTTGAAATTTTAAAATTTCACGCCGCAGATAAAATTTAGGAATTTCCTTTTGCGGTAAAATTTTAAAGCTCTACCACAAACTCGCTGTCCGCGCGG
Organism: uncultured Campylobacter sp.; assembly: GCA_963527265.1. Lineage (GTDB taxonomy): Bacteria > Campylobacterota > Campylobacteria > Campylobacterales > Campylobacteraceae > Campylobacter_B. The sequence continues at coordinate 4,504 of CAURQQ010000047.1, forward strand.
CGAGCTCCAAATCCGTCTAGAACTTAGATTTTCCTCACCAGCTCGGGAATTATTGCCTCAAAATCGACCCCTTCGTAGTCCTTACGCTCCTCGTCGCTCATCGTCTCTTTGATCGTGCTTACGACGAAGTCCGCAGCGATTCGAACCGCCGTTTCCAACGACTTGCCGCGCATTATCGCGCCGAAGGCTACGGCTGCGAAAATATCGCCGGTGCCGTTAAATTTGACCGGCAGCAGCTCGTGAAAATACTCGTTCGTCCTACCCGTGCGCGCATCGTAGCTGAAAACCCCACACTGATCGGCGATGTAGCCGATGCCCTTTAAAATAACCTGTCTAGCGCCAAGCTCTCTAAGGCGCGCAAGCAGATCCATGATAAAATCCCTATCTGCGTCCTCTCGGTACGGCACGCCGGTGATCGCGCAGGCCTCGGTGATATTAGGCGTGATGACGTCGGCTTGAGCGCACAAAAGCGCCATCATACGGGCAAAATCCTCGTTAAAGCCCGGATAAAACACGCCGTTATCGCCCATACAAGGATCGACCAAAATGGTCTTGCCCGCGCCGCCGAAGCTCGCAAATAGCTCACCCATAATCTCGATCTGTGCCGCCGAGCCCAAAAAGCCCGTGTAGATGCCGTCAAACACCACTCCGCGGTCTTTCCAGTGCGCCATGATCGCGCGTATCTGAGAGCTTAGATCGCAAAAAGTATAGCCCGAAAAGCCCGTATGCATCGATAAAACCGCCGTAGGGATCACGCTCGTACTGATCCCCATCGCGCTTAGTATCGGCAAGGCGACGGTCAGCGAAACCTTGCCCACGCAGGATATATCTTGAACGGTAAGAACTTTTTTCATCACAATTCCTAAAATTTTTGGCTCTATTTTACCGCTATTTATATTAAAAAGGCGAATTTAAATAAAATTTACTCTACGAATAGTCTAAATTTATAATATTTTTGGCGTTTTTCCGCTAAATTTTAAGCCAGCTCCGCCGCAAATTCGGCGTATAAATTTAAAAAGGCAAAGAATGATAACCGCAAAAGCTCTTTACGCATCCGCTCGCCTTAGATCGCTACCCCTTAGCGTCTCTGGAGTGTTGCTTGGTAGCGGCGCGGCATACGGCGCGGGCGTATTTAGAGCGGATGTTTTCGCGTTAGCGCTACTTACGACGCTGCTGTTTCAGGTACTAAGCGACTACGCCAACGACTACGGCGACGCGGTAAAGGGCACCGATGACGATGGCAGACTGGGGCCGCGCCGCGCGATCCAAATGGGACAGATGAGCGCGGAGCAGATGAAGCGCGTCATCGTCGCTACGGCGTTATTTGCGGCATTTTCTAGCCTCGCGCTAAGCGTTTTGGCGTTTGGCGAGCAATTTTATCTCGTGATGTTATTTTTGGCGCTGGGCGGCGCGTCGATATATGCCGCAATCCGCTACACCGTGGGCGCCGGCGCATACGGATACCTGGGGCTTGGCGACGTTTTCGTGTTTTTGTTTTTCGGGCTTTTGAGCGTACTGGGCTCATATTTTTTATACGCGCGATCGTTTGATGCGGCGCTGCTACTGCCTGCGTGCGCGTGCGGTATGCTAAGCACCGCCGTGCTAAATCTAAACAATATGCGCGACATCCAAAACGACGCGCTCAAAGGCAAGCGCACGATCCCCGTTCGTATCGGACTGCGCGCGGCTAAGCGCTACCACTACGCGCTGATCGCGGGTGGAGCAGGTCTGATGCTTTGCTACTCGCTTTTACGCGGTGAGTCGGGCGTAAAACTACTCTACGCAGTTAGCTTTGCACCGCTTATTAGGCACCTATTTTTCGTCTCAAAAGTACGGGAGTGTCGCGATTTCGATGGACAGCTAAAAGTCGTCGCACTCTGCACGTTTGCGATGTCGGCGCTGTTTTTTATCGGAGAAATTCTGAGCTAAATTCAAACGCCGCGCAGATAAAATTTACGTCGGCATCGCAGCAAAGTCCTCTCGCGCAAAAGCGCTTTGTGCGAGTTCTCCTAATCTTGCAATCAACCTACTTGTCGCACAGCAAAGCGTCTGCGGCAAGCTCGCTCAATGAAAACGTCCATAGCATATCTCTGTCCGCCTGATGGCTACCGCAATAAAATTTAAGGGGGCAAACTCCAGGTCTCCGCACCGTCTTGTGTCGTCAAATTAAGCGAGCAAAAGCCGCTCTTAAGTCCATACAAGCCCCGTCACACCACGCTTTAATTGCCGTTTTTACGGCGGGCTGCCCGCCTTTTGCGTCAAATTTAAAAACTAGAGCATTAATTCTACAAAAGGCCCGCGTGTTTGGCGCGGTGGGCTTTGTGCTTATTGCACGGCGGCAGTTCGCACCGCAAACGCTGCTTTAGCCCTACTTTTGAGCTCTCGCGCCGCTAAAATTTTACTAAATTTTAGCGGCGCCTCTTTAAAACGATGTTTGCAAAACCATATCTTTCTGCGCACAGCTCCCTAAAACTCGAAGCAATCTTGCACGTTGTTTAGAACTTCGCAATCGCAATACCCGCCGTTTTGCTCGCAAAAGTCCAAGACTGCCGTCTCGTTCGGCGCGCGGCGGGCTCGCAAAAACTCCAGTGTGAGCCTATGCGTACCGTCGCAGTCGCGATACGCCAAGCCCTCGTCTAAGAACTCAAATAGCCCCTCAAACTCCGCCCTGCTCATCGGCAGGCTCTTTTCAAATGCATCTCGTTGCCGCTGCGCCGCGAGCTTTTTGAGTTCCTTTTTTTCTGGATTTTTCCACTATTTCTCCTTTGCTGCGCCGCCTTGTCGCACGGATATCCTTTGGGCGCATTAACCTCATACCCGTCGTCCCCTACCCCAAGCGGCATGCAAATTTCATCCAGACCGTGCACTAGCTCGCCTATACCGAAATAATCCTTATTAATTTTAACAGAGCGCGAAATCGCAAATCCGCATGATTAAATTTTATCTAGAACAAAGAGCTATGTTTTCGGCTAAATTTTGTCGTACCGAGGGGTAAAATTTGGTAAATTCGGATGAAATTCTATCGAGTAGATGTGTACAATTTGATCATAAACTAAAACAAAAGCGGCCGCGCTCGAAATACGGCCGCTAAATTTTAAAATTTTACTTCTCAAACGCCTTTTCTAGGCTAAACGGAAACGCCTGATAGCCCATCGCGTTGGTCATTTTTATCTCGATGCTTGGCTCTTTTGCGCCCCATTCAAACTCGTTGATATGAGGGCTAGGCACGCCGACCGGGCGGCCCTTGGCGATGTCAAACTGCATGCCGGCAACCGCCGAGTAAACCATCACGCTATCCAGGTCGTCTTGATACTGCGCGAGCGAAGTGACCGAGCTGTACCACTCGCTGCCGCGCTGCTTGCCGTACTCCCAGACCTGCTCGACGGTCTTGGCGTTCTCGTCGATTTTGTAGACGACCGCGCGGGAGTACTTCATACCTGCCATCGCAGGCTGCTCCATGCCGCGGGTGTCGCCGTTATCAAATACGGTGAGATACACTACGCCCTTTTTGGACTTGCTATCGATGCGAAATGCCGTATGTTGCGTCCACTGCCAGTCAAATCCGCCCTTCTCGCTCTCGTAGCCCGGGCATTTTGAGTATTCGTCCTCGCAAACGATCTTTTTGCCGTCTTTATCTACCGGCTGTAGCAAGTAGCCCTTAAACTGATCCTTCCAGCCTTTGTGCGCGCCCATTATCCATTTGACTTTTTTGTCGCGGCCGATCTTGATGACGGCGTCTTGGTGGCGGCTGGAGATGATGATGCTATCGTCGCTTGGATCGTAGTCCACGCTATTTACGTGCGCCCAGTTGCGTCCGGGGCCCGAGCCCACGATGTCGCCCCATTTTTCGTTCGTATCCATCGCGGCTAGCTCGTCCGTGCTCGCGGTGTGGCCCGCCTTGCTAGCGTCGATATTTAGGCACACGGCGCCCTGATCGAGCGTTTTTAGCACGATGTCACGGTACGGATCTAAAATTTCATACAGCCTAAAATCATCCACGACGTTGCCGTCTCTATCGACCTCGACGATGACGTCGCGCACGGTGCGGACGTTTTTACCGTCGGCGCGTTTATAGTTGGCGTTTGCCGCGCGCAGGAAGTAGTGTCCGTTTTGCGCCACGTCCATAGAGTGCGAGAAGTCGTTGTAGCTTGCAGGTAGCTCGCGGTTAAAGATTTCGCGTCCCATTATGTCGTATTTTGCGTATCTTTGGCCATATCCCCACGTCATCGCACCGTCGTCGTTTTGTTTAAAGCCCATCATGACGCCCGCGCTAAACGGCTGCTTGAGGTCGTAAATTTTACTCGGCTCCATATACCAGCGCACTTCGCCTTTGGTGTCTAGGATGAAGTTGTTCGGGCTGTAGTTCCACTCGATCGCGCCGCCTGCGGGGTTGTTCCACACGACTTTGGTGCCCTTGCCGGTTTTATTTACGAAGTTATTTACGTAGTAGAGGCGGTTTGCAAATTTTGCGCTCGGAGCCTTCACGACCTCGATTTTATCAAATAGCGCGCCCTTTTGAGACGGCATGCCAGAGCTCTCTAGATAGATCGCAGGCGCGTAAATTTTATAGCTTTCTTTTACGTGCTCGGTTTGGCCCTTATAAATTTTATCGTACTCGACCTCGACGGTGTTTTGATAGTCTGGGTAGAGCCCAAAAACGGGGATTCCGCCGTGCGTACGAAGGTGTTTATCGGCGACCTTATAGCTGATCGTCTGGCCCTCCGGCTTCGGCACGATGGTGACTTTTGCGTTTGCTAGCGTGTAACCGCCGTTTTTGATGACCGCCGTTAGAGGCGCGATGTCGTATGGATTAACAACTACTTCGCCGATCTTGCCGGGGACGGCGTAGTCTATGTGCGCGCCGCTAGGCCCGCCGATAGCCAGCGCAGCCGTACTTAGACCGCCGAGTAACGCCACAGCTAGCGCAAATAAAGAAAGAGTTCGCTTCATCTTATTCTCCTTTGAATTGGTTTGATATCGTAATTTTAATCAACCTCGCTAACGTAGAAATCACGCGTTTATTAAAACTTGCTTAATTATAAAAAATAATTTCAAATTTTGGCTTTCGCGCTAAAATTTAGTCGAAATTTTATAAATTTAATCTAAAATTTATCTTAGCGTGAGTTCTGCGGCGGCGAGAGGATATAAAATTAACCCAAACGAAATCATTTTAAGGAGCACTCCATGAATCTACTTTCTAAATTTAGCAAAGGCTTTCTAGCAGTTGCGATGTTTGGCGCCATAAGCGCTGCCGCGTTTACCGAGGGCGAGGACTACGTCAAGCTAGAAAAACCGCTACCCGTAGAGCAAAACACGCTAGTTAAGGTCTTTAGCTATGCATGCCCGTTTTGCTACAAATACGATAAAACCGTCACGCCAAAGGTCGTAGAAAAGGTCGCGGGGCTAAAATACGTGCCGTTTCATCTAAAAACCAAGGGCGAATACGGCGAGGCGGCGAGTAAAATTTTTGCCGTTTTAGCCGTGATGGACGAGGAAAAGGGCGTGAGCCTGCTAGATGAAAACTCGCTGTTTAAAAAGGCTAAATTTGCCTACTACAAGGCCTATCACGATCAAAGGCAGCGCTGGAGCGACGGCAAGGACGAGGCTGCGTTTTTAAAGACGGGGCTTGATGCGGCGGGTATTAGTGAAGCGGATTATCAAAAGAAGCTAGAAGACCCAAAGGTTGCCGAACTGCTTAAAAAATGGGACGAGAGCTACGACGTAGCCAAGATCCAAGGCGTGCCGGCCTTTGTCGTAAACGGCAAATATCTCATCATGACGAAGTCCATCAGCTCCATCGACGGCATGGCGCAGCTAATTGAAGAGCTACTTAAAAAATAGGGCGCGAGCATGAAATTTGCGGAAAAAATAGCAAAATTCGCAGATAGCCGCCTGCCGTGGGCGATCCTCGTAGCAGTGAGCGCGGGGCTTGTTATCCTCGCGCACTCGCTGTTTCAAAACTACGTCTATATGCCACCTTGCGAGCAGTGCGTCTATATCCGCTTTGCATTTTTGTGCATGGCGCTAGGAGGCTTGGTTGCTATCATAAATCCTAAAAATTTACTCCTCGCCGCGCTTGGCTACCTGTTAGCCTTTTGGGGCGCAATCCAGGGCATAATGTATAGCGTAAAGCTCGCTAAGATCCACGACGCCGTGCACGGAGACGATCCGTTCGGCGTACAGGGCTGCTCGACCGAGCCGCACTATCCGTTCGGCCTGCCGCTTGAGCGGTGGGCGCCCGATTGGTTCTTGCCTACGGGCGACTGCGGCTACGATAATCCGCTGGTGCCTGAGGGCGTCACGCTAAGCGGCTTTCAGAAGTATCTCGTGGACCTTTATCAGGACGGCTGGTACCTGATCCCATCAAGCAAATTTATGTCGATGGCAGACTGCACGCTGATCGGCTTTGGCGTATGCTTCGTCGTGCTTGCCGCGATGTTTATTTGCAAAATTTTAACTCTCAAAAAAGCTTAAATCGGTCTAAATTTAGATCGATTTTGCTATACTCGCCGTATGAGAGCCTTACGCGAACACAATTTTAAAATTTACTTCATCATCATTTTCGCAAGCCTTTCCGTAGTGCTTTTGGGCGTGAAAAACTACGAGGACGCCAAGGCGCAGATCGTAGCGCTCG
>CAURQQ010000048.1:0-9440 GCA_963527265.1 uncultured Campylobacter sp.
TTGCAGAATCATATCGTTAAAAAGCTAAAAGTAGATTAAGAGGGCTTGCGAGAATGAGGCGTTATTTTGCTTGTGAGGAATGGTATTTGCGTGGCACGATAGATACGAAGCGCTCTCGTACCATACTGTCTCAAAGCACGCGCTACAAAGTGTCTTCGTGTACGCTGCAAAGCAAGCCCCAGGATCGACCTCATCTGGAACGATCTTGCTTACGATCCGTCCAATGCGCGCGCGGCTGCGGCGCGGGGCAAAATTTCATCCAAGCAAGGATAAATTTATGAAAAAAGATTAAAATTTAGCCGCGATTTGGGCTACCAGCCCGAAAATTTCAAAAAAAGGAAACGATATGCAGAGAAAAACACAGATCGAAGACGAGTTTAGCGCAGAGGATCGCGAGCGCAAAATCACGCTGCAAGCGGGAGATGCGGCGCCCGAGTTTAGCTTGCAAAACGCCGACGGAGCAAGCGTCGCGCTAAAGGACTTTGCGGGAAAAAAGGTCGCGCTGTATTTTTACCCCAAGGATAACACCCCCGGCTGCACGACCGAAGCGTGCGAATTTAGCGCCGCGTACGATGATTTCATCGCCGCAGACTGCGTGATCGTCGGCATCAGCCCCGACAGCGCCAAATCCCACACGGGCTTCATCGCCAAGCAGGGCTTAAAGCACATCCTGCTGAGCGATCCGCAGCACGAGGTAGCCAAGCTATACGGAGCGTGGCAGGTGCGCAAAAACTACGGACGCGAGTATCTGGGCATCGTGCGCTCGACCTTTCTGATCGGTGCGGACGGCAAAATTTTAAAGGTCTATAAAAGCGTCAAGGCAAAGGATCACGCAGCAAAGGTGCTTGCAGATCTGCTAGCTGCGGGGAAGTAAAGCGCTAGGCGGCGTTTTGAAGCAGAGCTTGCACGTATTTGGGCGCTAAATTTTAATATGAAATTTACTATGGAATTTCGGCGTCAAATTTAAGCGCCGAAGCTTCGGCATTAAAATTTCGCTTTGAAATTTTGCCTTAGAATTCTGCCGCTAATTTGAAAATAAAATTTTAAAGCTTAGCTCTAAATGCCATTTTCGCGGCAAATTTATCGCCCCAAAATAAAATTTTAAAGGAAAAATATGAAAAACCTAATCATTCTAGCTCACCCCGACATCGAAAATTCGCTCATAAACAAGTGGTTTTTGAAAGAGGCTGCCGCGCAAAATTTTGCCGTGCGCGACCTAGCGCACGAGTATCCTGGCAGCGAAATAGACGGCGAGCGCGAGCGCGCGATAATCAAAGCTCACGACGCGCTGGTGCTGCAATTTCCGCTGCATAATTTCTCCTCGCCCGCGATTTTAAAAAGCTGGATCGATGCGACGATGACGTATGGATTTGCCTACGGGCGTGCGAGCGAGGGTATGCGCGGGCGTGCCGTGGCGCTGGCGGTGAGCGCGGGCATCAAGCGCGCCGACTACGCGCCTAGCGGGCGATATCATTTCACGATGGAGCAGATTTTAGCGCCGTTTGAGCTGGCATTCCGCTACTATTTTCACGCCGATTGGCGCGGATTTTTCGCGTTTTACGGCGCCGAGGAGACGCCGGGCATGGATTACGAAAGCAGTGTCACGCAGATAGAAAAAGGCGCGGCGGAATATGCGGAATTTTTAAGAAATTTAGGCACAAAGGGCGCGGGCAAAAAATTTTAAGCTAAAAGCAAACTCGATTTTGGGGCTAAATTTTAAAATTTAAGCCTCGTTTCGAGCTTGAACTGCGCCCTTGAAATAAAGAAAGTCGCGATAAAATTTTACACGAAGCGTTAAATTTAGCCCGCGCGGTTTATAGATAATTCAGCATGCAGGCCGACTGCTTCCGTAAATTTTAATTTAAAGAAATTCCGTGCCGTTTTAAGCGCTCTTACGACGCTGTGTCGCCCCGAAAAATAGATCTCACTTGCGCTAAAAACGTCCGCTCTGCCTGCCGCGAGAATAAAATTCTACCGGTCGATACGGCGTGTCTGCTAGCCATCTAAATCGTCGAAATATAAAATTTGCCGCAGCTTGTCGTGCAGGCTGCAAAAATGCGCGGTCGCGCCGTCTGCGAATAGCATTAAAGACGCGACAATAAGCGGGTCGTAAAGCACAGGGCGCGGCAAAATTTTACAACGCGCCTTTTTGAGCTCGCCAAACCATGCGCTCAGCAGAGCAAAGCAAAATTTCATAGCCGCCTGAAATTCCGCTTAGTAAAGCCAAAATTCCGCTTTACTAAACAAAATCCCATCCGCTAAATAAAATTTCGCCTAACAGGGTAAAATTTCGCGGCGGAATGAATGAGCTAAATTAAAATCAAATCTGCGCGCGGAGTAGAAAGCGCCCTAGCTAGGCTCGCGCCGCCGCCAGCGTTATGATCCGCTTAACGACCTCGCTCGCCGCTTTTAAAGAGCCTACGGGCAGATACTCGTAAATCGAGTGGAAATTATGCCCGCCGGTAAAGAGGTTCGGGCACGGCAACCCCTTTGCGGAGATGACGGCGCCGTCGTAGCCGCCTCGCATAGGCTTGATCTTGGGCTCGATGTTTAGGCTTTTAAAAGCCTGCCTCGCAAAACGAATTGCTGGCGCATCGTCGTTTTTCAAAAAGTTATAGACGTTCTTGTAGCGGTCGTTTAGCGAAATTTCTATCCGATCGCCCCAAATCGCGCGAAGCCCGTCCGCAGTTTTTTGCAAAAATTCCATGCGCTGCTCGTATCTTTTCTCGTCAAATTCCCTCACGTCGATCTTTAGGACGGTTTTTGCGCTATTGCCGCTAAGCTCCTTGACCCAAAAATAGCCCTCCTTGCCCTCTGTGTATTCGGGCGCCTCGCCCGCGGGCAGCAGCGAGATAAACTTATGCGCCAAAAGTAAGGAATTTACGAGCTTGCCCTTGGCGTTCATCGGATGGGCGGACTGGCCTTTGAAGGTAACGACGCAATCGCCCGCGTTCCAATTCTCGTAGATAAACTCGCCGATACCGCAGCAATCAAGGCAGTAGCCGAAGTCTGCACCTATCTCGCTTACATCCAGCGCCTTTGCGCCCCGCAAGCCCTGCTCCTCGTCCGGCACGAAGCAAGCGATTATCTCGCCGTGCTTGATCTGTGGATTTTGGACGAAAAATTCCAGCGCATTTATGATCGCGGCGATCGCCGCCTTATCGTCGGCGCCTAGCAAGCTAGTACCGTCCGTTACGATAATCTCGTCTCCTTTATAATCCTGCAGCTCCTCATTTTCGCTCTCTTTAAGATAGATCTCTAGCTCTTTGTTTAAGCAAATATCGCCGCCTTCGTATCTTACGATCTGAGCTTTGGTATCATTCGTCTGCTCGGCGCTGGTATCAAGATGGGCAAAAAACGCTACTTTCGCAGCGGGCGCGTCTAAATTTGAGGGAATTTTAGCGATTAAAATCGACTTTTCGCTAAGGCTGATATTTTTTATGCCTAGCGCTTCGAGCTCGCTTTTTATGAGCCTTGCAAGCTCAAGCTCCTTGGGGTTTGAGGGCATTATGCCCGCCGCGCCCGCGGCTCTATTTGTGGTGGTGTTGATCTTGGTATAATTTAAAAACCTCTGCACGATATCCATATTAAGTCCTTTACAAAATGAAAAATGCGATGACGCAGACGGATAGAAACATACCTAGGGCCGTTCTCTTAGCGATCTGAATAGGGCTTACCATCGCAAGTCCCGCGCAGACTATACATCCGCCCGCGATCGGCGATGCACTCCTGCCTAGCGCGCCGCTTATCGCAACCGCCATACCGAGCTTATCCTGCGCAAACCCTAGCTGGTCCGCATGCACGGTCACCGCAGTGTTAAACGCCATCGCCGCCGCATCTCCCGAGCCCGTTACGACGCCCATAAAAAACGGAACGAAGGTACCGCCGAATTTTACGTAGCCCTGCTCGCCCTTTAGCCACTCGATTACGAAATCGATCGCTCCGCACGCGCTAAGACCCGCGACGAAGACGCCCGCTGCGATGATGATACCCATGATATCGGCATACGCGCTACCCATGCCCTTGAAAAATTCCTTCGTGATCTTTTGAGGATTGGTCATAGTAATGACGATGGTGACGATAGCGCCCAGTAGCATCGCCTCGGCGACACCCATCTTGGTCCATTTAAGAAAAGATATCGTGTTGAGCTTGGACGTACCGCCGATGATTAAGATCACCAAAGGCACTAGCGGCATAAGCGCGTGCAAGACGTTTAGCTTCTGAGGCTGCGCGTCCAAATTTGAACCGGCGGCAGATGCGGCAGAGCTTGCCGCGGCAGAATTCGTGCCGTTTGCACCTGCGGAATTTTCTCTTTGCGCTAAGAAATTTACCCCCTTGACGTAGTCTTTGCAAACTATCGCCGTTATGCTAATTACGATCAAAACTACGATCAAAGCGGTAATCGCGCTGGAAAACTGCACCCCGATAACGTCTTGAACCGTGTAGGAGGGGTTGTGCGCCTTTACCATATCGGCTACGAATACGTTGTGCGCCGAGCCCGGGCTCAAAACGCCGCCGAAAGTGCCCGCAAATACCGCCGCGCCCGCCATCTCAGGCTTAACGCCTGCAGCCATCATCACGGGGATCAGCGTAGCGCCGACCGCAGCGGAGCAGCCCGCAGCAGAGGGGATCGCGATATTGATGAAATACGTAAGCGCCACGACGATAGGGATCAATAAAAATCCGATATTGCCAAGAGGTCTGGTTAGCAAATTTACAAGGGCGCGGTCGCATTCGGTAAATTTCATCACGAAGGCAAAACCCATGCTCGCGCATATCGCCTTAATAAGACCTGCTTTAGTCATATACGAGGTAAATGCGCCCAGCCCGTCCAGCGGCTTTAGACAAAGCACGCACAATACCAAACCCACGCCGATAAGCACGGTTTTGGTATCCTTTTTCATGATCAGTAAAGCGACGACTGCGACGATACCCGCAAGCGCCAAAAATAGCCTAAATGTCTGCACGATAACTCCTTTTAAATTTTAAATTTACTTCCCACGGCGATGCGCGAGATCTCTTTTTTATACTCGAATTTCAGCACGTCCGTATGCCCCATCACTTCGCACTCGTTTCCGTTTATCAAAAACGCGCTACCCTCGGGCATAGCATAGACGCTGTCGTTTTGATTGACGATCAAAAACTCCTCCAGCCGCTCCTCCCTACTCTCGCCGTTGTGGTTTGAAATTTTACCGCTTATGAAGTGCGGATTGATCTGATACGGGAAGATCCCCAGAGCTACCGGCGAGGGCGGAAAGACGATCGGCATATCATTGGTAGTCATCATCGTCTTGCCCGCGACGTTTGCGCCCGCAGACCAGCCGAAATACGGCGTACCGCCATCCACGGCGTCTTTGATCGCGCCTAAGAGATCAAATTTATAAAGCTCATTTAGTAGCATGAAGGTATTGCCGCCGCCGATGCAGATCGATTTGGCATTTTTAACGGCGGCTTTCATATCGGCGGATCGGTGGATCGATCTGATATTGTTACTCTCCAAGCAGTCCGCGACCTTCTGCTCGTATTGTTCGTTTGTACGCCTAACGCCCGCAAACGGAATGAATAAAATTTCATCCTCCCAAAGACCCCCTAAAAATTCCTTGATCCACCCCTTGCAGTGGTTTAGATAGCCGCTGTCTTTGTAACTAGAAGCGCTTAGAAGTAGTGCTCTTTTCATACCGCCTTCCTTAAGCTTTGCCGTTTAGCTTATACGCGCAGCGCAGATACACATCCACCCCCGCAAGCAGCGAGTCCTCGTCGAAGTCAAATTTGGCGTTGTGATGCCCCGCTGCAAGCGTCGTGCCGATCATCAGATATCCGCTTTTGCCGCCCGCATCTTGCACCGAGCGCATAAAATGCGCGAAGTCCTCGCATGCACCGAAGTTTAGCTCCCTTACGATTTTATCATCGTCGATAAACGGCGATGCCTTCGCCGCATCCTCGTAAAGCTGCGTGGTAGCCTCGTCGCTATCGCCGCCCGCGGTGCCGCCCGTAACCTGCACATCGTAGCTGACGCCGTAAATTTTAGAAACGCCCTCCACTATGTCCATGCACTTGGCCTTCATAAACTCATTCAGCTCCGTACTCTCGCCGCGCGTCTCGCACGCAAGGTAGCCGTTAGGCGCGATGACGTTGCGTCCTTCGCCCGCGCGCAGCACGCCGACGTTGATACGCGTGACGCCGTCTGCGTGCCTAGTGATGCCGTGCATATCAAGCGCCATCTCGGCTGCGGCAAGCAGGGCGTTGGCTCCATTTTGCGGCGCGCCCGCGGCATGAGCGGACTTGCCTTTTAAGCTTACGTCAAATTTAGTAGTCGCAAGTAGCTTTTTGGTACCGCAGATGATACCTCTCATCGTGTTTGCCTGAAAGCCAATATGACCGCCAAGCAGATAATCCACGCCCTTGGTGACGCCCGCAGCCTCCATACCTACGGCGCCTCTGGTACCCTCCTCGGCGGTTTGAAAGATAAATCTAAATTTACCGCTGAAATCATCTAAGCTCTGCGCGATCAGCTTTGCCAAAGCAAGCCCCATCGTGATATGCCCATCGTGCCCGCACGCATGCGTGATGCCGCTAATGTCTGAGCGAAAGCCCTCCTTAAAAGGGCGGTGATCCGCGTCCGTGCTCTCGGTCACGTCCACGCCGTCTATGTCAAATCTAAAAGCGACCGTCTTGCCCGCGCGTCCCGTGTCTATTTCGGCAACTAAGCCCGTTAGTCCATCCTCCATCGCATCAAGAAATTTTATCTGATCTGCGTTTAGCAGCTTTCGGGCGCGATCAATCGCCTTCTCGCAGGCATCCTTGCTACCTACGCCCTGTCTGGCTTCGGGCTTTACCACATCGCGACCGAGCTTTATCTCATAGCCCAAGCGCTGCATACGATCTGCGATAACCGCGGTCGTAAAAAAGGTAAACCAGCCCGTCTCGGGATGCGAGTGAAAAAACCTGCGATCCCCGATCATCTCGCTTTTTAGCGCCTCTACTTTTTGTGCGATAGCATCCATTTTTTCTCCTTTATTTTTTAGCTAAGCTTAACATCGCCGCGGCTAGAACCTTCGTAGCGGCAAACGCGTCGTGCCAGTTTATGCTTTCATTTACGTTGTGGCTGATGCCGTCCTTGCACGGTACGAAAAGCATCCCCACGCGATCCGCAAGCTCCGTCATATTCATCGCGTCGTGTCCCGCACCGCTAGGAAGCCTTAGGCTTGGAATTTTAAGCTCGCCGGCACAGCTCTCAAGCAGAGCTATCATCTCCTCGCTTAGCTTTACGGGGCGATCCTTGATGAGATTTTTTAGTTCAAATTTGCACCCTCTGCGAGCGCAAATTTCATCTATCGCGGCGCAAATTTTATCGTCCGCCGCCCTAAGCGCATCCTCGTTTATATCGCGTATATCAAGCCCTAGCGTGCAGGAGCCGGGGATCACGTTTAGCACGCCGGGTAGCGCATTTGCATAGCCCGTCGTCGCAACCGTGGTTTTGCCCTCCTTTGCGATCCTCTCCGCGCTTAAAACGATCTCACTAGCGCAGGCCAGGGCGTCGCAGCGCATATCCATCGGCGTAGCGCCGCTGTGATCGGCTCTGCCCTCGATCCGAAGCTCGTATCGCACGGGCGCGGCGATACCCGTGACGATGCCTACTGGGATGCCCCGTCGCTGCAATACCGGCCCCTGCTCGATATGAAGCTCGATATAGCTATGAAAGCTGGATTTGGGCAGGACGCAGCTTTTTAAATTTGCAGGATTTAACCCGAAACTCTGCATCGCATCAAACAGCGAAATTCCGTCTTTATCCTTTAGCTCGCCAAGCCGCTGCCGCGATAGCTTGCCGCTGATTATCTTGCTACCTACGGTAGCCATTTTAAAGCGGCTCGATTCCTCGCAAACAAAGACGATGAGCTCTAGCGGTCGCGCAAGCTTTTCGCCGCTATCTCGCACTGCGCGGATCGCCTCCAAAGCCGCCATGACGCCCAGCGTGCCGTCGTAAAATCCGCCCTGCGGTACGCTATCGATATGCGAGCCAGCACTTACGGACGGTAGATCGGGATTGCTGGCGCCGCTAAATTTAGCGAAAATATTGCCCGTATCGTCGATTTTGATCTTGAAATTTTCTTTTTGAAGTAGCGATATGAGGAAGTCGCGCGCCTCTTTGTCCTCGCGCGAAAATGCAAGCCGCGTGAGCCCACCGCCCGCTAAAGCCCCAAAGCGACTTATCTGCTCGAACTCGCTTTTAAAGCGCTGTATGTTTATCTCCATAAATTCCCCTTTTCTTAAAAAATTTATGAATACGGCATTTTAATATTAAATTTATATAACAAAGCTGAAATTTACTTATCGCGGCGGCAAATATGGCGCCAAAACGGCATGCGAGCAGAGCTGTTTTAAAATAACGTTTAAATTTCATTTTGCCTTTTGGGCTTTAAAATCGCGACGCGCCCGCTTAACTTCAGACTAAACGGATATAATTATCGCAAAATTTAACGAGGAGCAAGGATGGAACAGGACTTGCTAGAGGGGCTTTATGAAAAGCTAAATGGGCTTAAAAGCGTGATAGATAAGGAGGAGTGTCTATTTGACGCGATAAGAGACGCCGTAGAAGCGGAAAATTTCGAATTTGCCGCGCAAATTTGCGACTTTGTTTTAAACGACGATTTTGAAAAATTCGGCGCATTTTTAAGAACCAGAGCGCTAATGTGGCTCACGGGCTACATCGCGCAAAATTTAAAAGAAAACGAGAGCGAATACCCGAATTTTAACGACTTTACGGACTGCCTGTGGAAATTTAAATGGATCGTCTCGGGCGTCGCCAAAAGCTCCATGATAGAAAAAGAGCTCATAGACAAGGTAAACGAAGCGATGGCGTTTTACTACGAGCGCTTGGAGCTCTCGCTGGCAGCCTACTACAAGGCCTTGATGAATCAAAACATCGATATGGGCGACGCTAGGGAGGCGAAGGCAAACTATGAGCTGTGGAAAAAGCTCGCCAAGGACGATATGGGTGATTGCGAGGCGTGCGAAGCAAGCGATGAGATCGCGTATTTAAATTTTGCAGGCGAGCACGAAGCGGCGCTAAGCCTAGCCGCGCCGATACTCTCAGGCGAGCTAACCTGCGCCGAAGTGCCGCACGCGACATACGCGCCCATACTTTTTAGCATGATTAAAACAGGCAAGACCTGGGAGGCAAAAGCCCTGCTACCAAAGGCTGCGGCAACGATCGAGTCAAATCCTCGCGTCATAAACATGGTCGCCCCGCTCATCGAGATCGCCGTTAGGCTGGATGAGCGCGAGACGGCGCTAAATTTGGCGCGCAAGCACTCCGCGGCGATCCTTGAGGGCAACGACGATCTAAACGACCTGCGATTTTTCATCGCAGTTAGCGCGTTTGGCGACGAGAACGACTACAAGATAGCCGTGGAGATAGCGGGCAAATTTGACGCTAGAAA
>CAURQQ010000049.1:0-8175 GCA_963527265.1 uncultured Campylobacter sp.
CGCAGCGCCCATCGCGCCGCAGTAGATTGCGTTTTCGCAAGTGAAAATTTCAGCCCCCAGATGCTCACCTAGAAGCTGCTTAAAGAGCGGCACATTGCTAAGTCCGCCGCTTAAAAAGTAAATTTGATTTTCCAGCCGTTTGATGAGAGAGGCGACCTTGTGCGCGGAGGAATCCACGATAGCGTAGGCGATCTCGCTAGTTTCAGCCCCATTTGCGCTTAGCGAGACGATCTCGCTTTCTGCAAAAACAGTGCACGTTGAGCTAATTTTAATCGCGGGATTTTTTCGAGCGGTTTTGTAAATTTCGCTAAGCTCAAGCCCCAAGCGGCCCGCACTGATCTCTAAAAATTTGCCCGTGCCAGCCGAGCATTTGTCGTTCATGATAAAATCCGCCGGTTTGCCGTTTTCTATTTTGATCGCTTTGGTGTCTTGCCCGCCCACATCGATGACGGTGCAGTCTTGCTCAAATAAAAAGTGTGCCCCAAGCCCGTGGCATAAAATTTCGCTCATGCTAAGCTGTGCGTACTCTACGCTAACGCGTCCGTAGCCCGTAGCCGTCACTAAGCCCTCTGCGTAGCCTTTTTGCTCTAAGGCTTGCTTGATCTGGCGCGCGACCTTGACCGCGCTAAAGCCGCTTGGCAGCAAAAATAGCTCGCAAAATTCGCCGCGTTCGTCCATAACGGCGACCTTTGACGAAGTAGAGCCGATGTCGATACCGATAAAATGCATAAAATTTTAAATCCATCGAAAAATATTTCTACACCGTAGAACTTTATCGCAATCTTAGCTTTTTAAGACTTTTATATCGCTGAAATTTAGCGCAGGCTTGCGGCGCGGATTAAATTTGGCCCCTCGGCGCGTTTGAATTGGTTTTAAATTTACCGCTCGCGGGCGATTAGAATTCCGCTTAAGATCACCACCGCGATGCCCGCTAGCACGATAGGGCCGGGTAGGTGATCGCCTAGCATAATTCCTAGCGCCATGCTAAACAGGATGTCGCTGTAGCTGATCGCGGCGACGATGCCCGCTTTGCGCGAAGCGGCGTAGGCACGCGTCATGTAAATTTGAAAGTAGATACCGCTGACGCCTAGAAGCGCCACGAGCACCCAGCCAAAAAGGCTTGGCGGGTTGAAATAAGCGAGCCTCGCCAAATCCGCCCCGCTGAAAAGTCTTAAAATTTTAACCTCGCTATCACCGAGCGCCCAGCCCGCAGCCATCATCATCGCGCTTAGAAAGGTAGCGGACGAGACGAAGACCAGCACGATGAGGTTGGTGGCGTAGTGTTTGCGGAGCTCGCGCACGCTCGTATACGCAAGCCCCGCGCACATGCCGCCGAAGATTCCCACCGCATCGGTTACGCTGATGCCGATGTGTGGGCGTACGACGAGTAAAATTCCGCCAAAGCCGAGCAGTATCGCAAACCAGCCACGCGAGCTTAGCTTTTCGCCTAAGAAAAACGCCGAAAATAACGCGGTGAAAATGGGCGCCGTTTTTTGGAAGGTAAAAGCAGTGCCAAGATCGATGTGAGCGATGTTGTAGAAGGTCGCTAAGATACCGCAGCTGCCGATAAAGCCACGAAACGCAAGCAGCCACGGCTTGCCGCCCGGCCCCAGATTTTTTACCCGCCTTAGCGAAAACAGCACGATGCCGATGCCTACGACGTTGCGGAAAAACACGATCTCGGCGCTACTCATATGCTCCGCCATGACCTTAGCCAAAGCGCCGTTTAGCGCGAAATAAAAGCTCGCTACGAGCATATAATAAACGCCCAGATGTTTCAGCCAAAACGCGGAGTAGAATTTTTGTTTCATCGCGCGCTACTTTCGGTTCGCCACGAGCGTGCCCGCGACGATGATGAGCGCCATGCCCGAAAGTGCCATGAAACCAGGCAGGGCGTCGCCTAGCAGCAGCCCAAATAGCGTCGAAAAGATGATGTCTGCGTAGCTGATCGTAGCTACTATGCCCGCTTTGCGCGTCGCGGCGTAGGCCTTGGTTACGTAGGTTTGATAAAACAGCCCCAGCAGCCCCAGAAGCACGGCAAAGAGCCAGCCCTGCGCGTTTGGAATTTTAAATTTAGAAAGCATAAAACTCAGCGCGGGCGCATCTATAAATTCCGCCACGATCATAAGCGCTGCGGGCATCAGCGTGCCGGCAAGAAGCGCCGAGAGGATGATCGTATCGGAGCTATAGTATTTGCGCAGCCCGCGTACGGAGGTAAGCGCCATTGCGGCGAATAATCCGCTTAAAATTCCAAAAATATCGCTCGGCTGCAAGCCAAACTGCGGCTGAATTACCAAAACGATCCCCGCAAATCCGAGGCAGACCGAGAACCAGCCCATCGCGCCGAATTTTTCGCCGAGGGTAAAATACGCGATGATCGCCGTCCAAATGGGCGCCGTTTTTTGAAAGGTAAATGCCTCGCCGAGGCTGATGTTAGCGATGTTGTAAAAAAATACCATTAGCCCCAAAATCCCGATAATGCCGCGAAACGCGAGCGTAAAAGGATGACCGCCTTTGTTTGCGAAGCGCGCTATGCGGGGACGAGCCTTGATTTTATAAAGCAGGATTAAAAGCCCTGGTAGATTGCGAAAGAGCACGACCTCAAGCGATGAAATTTGCGCGCCCAAAAGCTTGGCGAAAACGCCCGTAAGAGAGTTGTAAAAGCACGCCATCAGCATATAATACACGCTTAGATGGTGCAGCAAGAAGTTGTTGTATTTCATCGCGACCCTTTAAATTTGCGGAATTATACACGCATAATGATTAAATTTTAATATCCCGCCGTTTTAATCTCACCCTTGCCGCGCCGCCCGCTTCTAATCCTCGCTGCGTCATCACCTTTAATCTTGCCACGCCGCCTGCTTTTGTGCGCCTGGCGCGACGGCTCGGTTTTGCATGTTTGGGTGCGACCGCTCGTTTTTTGCACATCGACAATTGCATTTGCGTTTCTTGCTCACAGGCGCTAGTTTAGTGCTTGGATATTGGGCGCTGCTTTTGTGATTTTTACCGACCCTCTGCTCTGCGCGCCGCCGCTTGCATACGCAAAGTAGCCGAATTTGCGCAGCTGCGGGTTTTTATGCTTTCGCGCGGTTGTGCCCGTTCCGCGCCTCAGTTGCTAGTTTTCGCGCTCAGACTTCGGTTTTAAAATTTTATAAAATTTACGCATCGCCCCGTTCTGCGCCGTCTGCGGCGGCGGATCGCAAGCCTTGAGGCCTTTTATCTAGGCGGCGTCCCGCTAGTGCCGCGATAAAATCTCTAAATTTAGCGCTTAAATTTTATAAAATTTTATCGCCCTGCTTTCGCGAGCGAGCGCGTAGAATTTGGCTTTAATCTATTTTTGGTTATAATCGCGCCAAAAACTACAAGGACGAACGTGAAAAGTTTGATCATCATCGGGCGCCCCAACGTCGGCAAGTCGAGCCTTTTTAACCGCCTAGCGGGCGCTCGTATCGCCATTACCAGCGACGTTGCGGGTACGACGCGCGATACCAATAAAGCCGAAGCCGAAATTTTCGATCGCCGCGTGCGCGTAATCGATTCGGGCGGCCTGGACGACACCTCCGAGCTGTTTGCGCGCGTGCAAGCTAAGACGTTAAGTGAGGCAAAGAGCGCGGATTTGATAATCTTTATGACGGACGGCAAGCTGCTTCCAAGCGATGATGAGCGGCGGATATTTTTCTCGCTGCAAAGGCTCGGTAAGCCCATCGCCCTGGCGGTCAATAAGATCGACGGCAAGCGCGACGAGGAGCGCAGCTGGGAGTTTAACGAATTCGGCGTTAAATTTTTCCCGATCTCCGTCTCGCACAACAGCGGCATTGATGAGCTCAAAGAGTGGATCTACGGCTTTTTGGACCCTGTACCCGCGAGGCAGGACGAGGATGAAATTTTTGATGATTTTATAGAGGGCTTTAACGACGAGGGCGAGCCGAAAGAGGGGCGCGACGAGGAATTTTACGCTAGTAAAACCATCGGCGTGGGTATCATCGGGCGAGTAAATGTCGGTAAATCAAGCCTTCTAAACGCGCTTGTGGGCTCGCAGCGCTCGGTCGTGAGCGATTATGCGGGTACGACGATCGATCCGGTGAACGAAAGCACGGAATTTGGGGGGCGCACGCTTGAGTTTATCGACACGGCGGGCATTCGCCGCCGCGGCAAGATCGAAGGCATCGAGCGTTTCGCGCTAAATCGTACCGAAAAAATTTTACAAAACTCCGACATCGCGCTTTTGGTGCTTGACGCAAGCGAGCCGCTAAACGAGCTGGACGAGCGCATCGCGGGGCTTGCGGCTAAATTTGAACTCGGGCTCATCATAATTTTAAACAAATGGGATCTTTGCGAGCGCGATTACGACGAGTTTTGCCGCGATCTACGAGATAGGTTTAAATTTCTTTCATACGCGCCGATCATCAGCGTCAGCGCGACGGACAGGAAGCGGATCCATAAAATTTACCCGCTCATTTTGGAGGTTTATTCGAATTTCACGCGCAAACTCGGCACCGCAAGGATCAATGAAACGGTAGAAGCCGCGATAAAGGCGCATCCGATACCTCGCGAGCGGGGCAAATCGGTTAAAATTTACTACGCCGCGCAGATCGGCTTTGCGCCGCCGAAGATCGCTCTTGTGATGAACCGCCCGCAAGCGCTGCATTTTAGCTACAAGCGCTATTTGATGAACAGATTGCGCGCGAGCTTTGCTCTTTCGGGTAGTCCGCTAGTGCTGCTGCCGCGCAAAAAAGGGGAGGGCGATGAAGAGCGGTAACATCGTACTCATCGGCTTTATGGGGGTCGGTAAGGGCACGGTAGCACGGGCGCTGGCTGCGCAAAGCGGGATGTTTGCGCTTGATTGCGACGATATGATCGAAAGCTACGCCAATAAAAAGATCGGGCAAATTTTTAAAGAGCAGGGCGAGCAGAGCTTTAGAAAGATGGAAGCGAGCCTTGCAAAATTTTTAGAAAAGTCCGTCCGCTGCGCCGTGATCTCCACGGGCGGCGGCTTTTACGCCGTGAAAAATTTAAACAAAATCGGCACCGTCGTGTATCTGAAATCAAGCTTTGAAGGGATTATTAATCGCTTAAAAAACAGCGAAAACGCGGAGAAAAAATTTGCCAAGCGCCCGCTGTTAGCGGATCTGCAAAAGGCCGCGGTGCTGCACGCCCAAAGAGACGGGGCGTATGAAAAAAAGGCCGACATAGTAATTGACGTGGAAAATAAAAGCGTAAAAAAGATCGTAAAAGAAATTTGCTTCGCCTGCGACGGGCTAAATTTAAAAGGGAAAAAGATGTCTAAACAAAAGTGCCCGGGCGGCGGCAAAAATTCCAAGCCGCACGACAAAGAGAGCAAAGGCGATAAGCTTGAAAAGAAAGAGGCGCTAAAACAAAAGCTGTGCGAGCTACTCGAGGGCTTAGAGCGCGAGCAAATTCCAAAGCGCGTAATCGCATGGCACTTCGATCTTTACGAGCCTTACGCGCTTGAGCTCGCGGGATCGAGCAGCTATGACGCGGATGACGACGACTGGGCGTGCGAGGACGATGATGAGTTTTATCCGCAGAGCTCGCGCTTGCAGCTTGATTTTTTAAGCGAGCTTTCGTGGCGGCAGGTTTTAAAAATGCTCGTACAGGCTTTGCGCGAGCTGCGAGAGCAGATGCCAGATGCAAAAATTTTTGAGTGCAAGCACGTTGCCGCAGGCTTCGTAGACGGCGATTTGATTTTGATTTAAAGGAGCAACGATGAGAATTTTAACGGGTCTTCAGCCCAGCGGCAAGCTGCATTTGGGCAACTACTTCGCAAGCATCAAGCAGATGGTGGACGCGCAAAACGCGGGCGAGCAGATGTTTATGTTTATCGCAAACTACCATGCGCTCACATCCGTAAGCGACGGCGCAAAGCTTAAAAGCTCCACCTACGAGGCCGCTGCGGCGTTTTTGTCGCTGGGGATTGACCCGAAAAAGACGGTGTTTTGGGTGCAAAGCGACGTAAAAGAGGTGTTGGAGCTTTACTGGATTTTAAGCGGATACACGCCGATGGGGCTACTCGAGCGAGCGCACGCATACAAAGACAAGATCGCCAAGGGCTTTGAGAGCAAGCACGATCTGTTCAGCTACCCCGTGCTGATGGCGGCGGACATCCTACTATACAGCGCGGAGGTCGTGCCTGTGGGTAAGGATCAGATCCAGCACGTCGAGATCGCCCGCGACATCGCGCTTAAATTTAACAACGCCCACGGCGAAATTTTAACTATTCCGCAAGCGCGCGTAAATGATGAAGTGGCGATCGTGCCGGGCACAGACGGTGCGAAGATGAGCAAGAGCTACGGCAATACGATCGATATTTTTGCAGATGCCGCGACGCTAAAGAAGCAAATTTCAAGTATCGTAACGACCTCCGAGCCGCTGGAGGCGCCTAAGCAGTGGCGCGGGTGCAATGTCTATAATATCGCGAAGCTGTTTTTAAGCGAGGCGGAGCAAGCGGAGCTGCGGGCTCGCTACGAGCGCGGAGGCGAGGGGCATGGACACTTCAAGGCGTATCTAAACGAGCTTGTGCAGGGCTATTTCAAAGATGCGCGAGATAAATTCGAATACTATCAAAGCCACCGCGAAATTTTAGACGAGATGCTAAGGCAGGGCGCGCAAAGAGCGGCCGCAACGGCTGCTTCATTGATGCAAAAGGTTCGCGCCGCCGTGGGGATTTATCGCTAAGGAGGGTGAGATGACGGATTACGCTAGAGAAATTTTATCTGACGGTAAGTTGCTTCGGCAGAAGCTGGAAATTTTCTTGCAAACTCCTAACAAGGTTGAAATTTACGCACGCGCCTGCGAGAAATTTTTCGCCGCCGGCAAGCAGCGCGAGCTAAATTATGTAAGCACGTGGAGCTGGTGGGCCTTTTTCGGCACACTGTTCTTTTTTCTGTACCGCAAGGAGTACAAAATTGCCGCAGCCCTATTTGCCGTTATGGTGGCTACCTGCTTTATTCCGTTTTTGGATGGGCACGACAGAACCATAGGAACGGCGATTAGCGTCAGTAGCGGGACTATGGCGAAATATTACGTTTGCGATAGTTTTGTTTCATTGCTGGATAAACAGGACGACGAAGCCCTAAGAAAGGGCGGCGGCGTGAATAGATGGGCGATATGGCTCGCGGTAATATTTTACGCTTTGGTCGCTATTGTGTTTGCGCTGATAATTTCAAACGGCGGCAAAGTTTAGCCGTTTTAAACGGCTTCCGCACTTAAAACGGCTAAATAAATTTTAAAAAGGAGTAAGAATGAAAGCGATCGTAACGGTGATCGGTAAGGACAAGGTTGGCATTGTGGCGGGCGTTTCGGCTAAGCTCGCGCAGCTTGGGCTAAACATAGACGACATCAGCCAGACGGTTTTGGACGAGTTTTTTACGATGATGGCGGTGGTTTCCAGCGAGGAAAAGCAGGACTTTACGGCTCTGCGCGAGGAGCTAAATGAGCTTGGCGAAAAGCTAAAAGTTAAAATCAACATCCAAAGCTCGGCGATATTTGACGCCATGCACAACATCTAAGGTGCCGATATGGACATCAAAAACGTAACCGAAACGATCGCGATGATCGAGGAGCAAAATTTCGACATCCGCACGATCACGATGGGCATCAGCCTGCTTGACTGCATCGATCCCGATATGGGCAAAGCCGCGGAGAAAATTTACGCCAAGATCACCGACAAGGCGCGCGATCTGGTAAAGGTCGGCAATGAAATTTCAGCAGAGCTTGGCATCCCGATCGTAAATAAGCGCGTCTGCGTAACGCCTATCGCCATCATCGGCGCGGCGACGAACGCTACCGACTACGTCCCGCTGGCAAAAGCGATGGACGAGGCGGCGCAAAAGGTCGGTATCGACTTTATCGGCGGCTTTTCGGCGCTAGTACAAAAGGGCTACGCAAAGGGCGATAAAATTTTAATCGACTCTATCCCAGCCGCTCTCGCCGCGACGCAGAAGGTCTGCTCGTCGGTAAATATCGGCTCAACCAAAACCGGCATAAATATGAGCGCGGTCGCCGACATGGGGCGCGTGATAAAAGAGACGGCGCGGCTTTCGGATCTCGGCGCCGCAAAGCTCGTCGTATTTGCCAACGCCGTCGAGGATAATCCCTTCATGGCGGGCGCATTTCACGGCGTGGGCGAGGCCGAGGTCGTCATAAACGTGGGCG
>CAURQQ010000050.1:0-7708 GCA_963527265.1 uncultured Campylobacter sp.
TTTTTACGGTTTTTAGCTCGCCGTCCATTTCGTAGAGCTCGAATTTTAGCGTACCAAGTAAGAAGCTCCGCTTGCCGCGTCGTAGTCAAGCCCCGTGACGGGATTATTGTTTTTTAAATTTAGCGTTATCTCGCCGCTTTTGCGTAGCGGCGTTAAATTTGCCACTGCGCCATCCGCAGGATTTAGATTAAACTCGCCGCCAAACGCCAGTGCGGCGCACAATAGGGTTAAATTTAGAAATCTTTTCATCTTCAGCCTCAATTCGGTAAATTCGGTAGTTTTGGATTCCAGCTTTCGCGGAAGTCAATTTCGGTCTCCTCCCAGTGATCAAGCTCCCAAAACCACTTTGACGGATCGACGCTCATGCGCGAAGGCGTCGCAGAGGCTAGATAGGGCGGCGGACCTGCGGTGATAAAGGCCTGCACGCAGTTAAAAGCCATGATGATCGCAAAGGCTGCCACGGCTATCTTGCCTAGCGCGAAGCTCGGCAGAACCGCACCGTATGCGCCCTCTTCGCTTTTTTGCATTATTTTGCCTACGTTTTTGCCTAACAGCAAAATCACTCCCAAAAATATAATGACGCAAAAATGCACCACTATGACCCAAAACTGCGTGTGTGCGCCTAAAATTTCAAGCCCGAAGCCCTGCTTGATGTCGAGGTAACCGCCGCCGGTGCCGTCAAGGCTGTAGTGCAAAAAGCCGTCGTATAGCCCAAGGCATCCTAAAAAGAGGATCGCGGCTAGGTGTTTGACAGCAAATCCGTATCTAACGATTAGCAAAGCCACGAATGAGATTGCGACCATGCAAAATCTCTCGTGCCAGCACATGATGCAGGGGCTATCGCCCATGCCAAAGCCCAAAACCAAACACGCGATGCCTACGGGCAGGGCGATGAGGGCGAGGGCAGCGAGGGCGAAAAGATTAAAAAACTGTTTTTCATCTTCACCCCAGCCTGCAGAAATCTCGGCGCCGCGAATGAGGCTTTGAGGCATTTTATCTTGCATACTTTCCATTGTTTGCTCCTAAAAATTTCCCATAGGCACGACGGCAAATTTATTCACCCATGCCATCATGATGACGAGTATTGCGACGCCTGCAATACCAAAGCCCATAACTGCGCGCTTTTTCTCAGGTCTAAACCACAACAAAAGGCCCGCGACGAAAAACATCAGAACCATCAAAAATTCCATGCTTTCTCCTTTCTCGTTGAAATTTAATATTGTAAAAATATTACTATTTTGCTTATTATACATATATTAAAAATTGTGTTTTTATCAGTGTAAATAAATTTTTATGAAATTTTATGATATTAAAATAGCTATTTTTAAGAAAATTTTTTCTATTTCAGCTTGATTTAAATTTATCTAAGGCATTTCGATTGACCCGATTTCGCCTATGCGGGTCGCGTGATAAAACGCGACGCGATTGAAATTATAAAATTTAGCAAGAAGATGAGCAATGACTTTTAGCGCGGCGGCAGGCAAGTGGAGGGGCAATTATCGCTGGGGCGCATCCGTTTTTCTTGCGGCGGAGCGGTCCTTGTATTATGTCTATCTTCTTACGTTTAGGCTATATTCCTGAACCGCGTTTTCCCCCTGCTGAGTGCTCGTTTCGGTAGCGGACGCCGCCTCATCGATAGCAAGCAATACCTTGTGATCGGTTTATGTCGGTTGCGGATGCTGTTTTATTGTGCGGTTATTTCGGCTTGTATTGCGCAATGAAATTTTGAAATTTTACAAAGCTTGCACAAGCCGATCGCTTTAAATTTTTGCTTGTTCTTAGTCGCGAAATGTTTGCGCGTGGGCTTTAGGCGGCATGCAGACATCCTCGCGTACTTCCTGCTGAACTATGACGAGCTTTCGTACCCGACGTCAAAGGCCGCTTGAGAAGCCGTGCTATCGCTGTTTTGTAAGATATATCTAGCCTCCTGCAGTCTAATGCGCTTTTGAAAATCAAGCGGGCTTGGCGCAGTATTGCAGGAATTTTTGCGTGTCGTAGAGATACCGCTTGCCGCTAAATTCCACCATTTTACGGCCGTGCAGGCACAAGCACACGCTAGATTCGTAGATCGTAGCGATGAAGTCTGGGGTTTTCTTTGACAGTAGAAGCTAAGCGCCTCTATAGGCGTCTGAACGTGCCCGTAGGCGGGATACGGCTCGCCGGTGATCTTTGCGGCGTCTTTTAAAATTTTATCCACTTCGTTCATCCCCTCTCCTTTAAATTTACGCGGGTTATATTTAAATTTGCACGATTGGGCAAGGAATTTACAGTATCGTGCTACCGCAAAATTTTAAAAAAGGCTATAATTTAGCAACTTTATTTAAAGGAGAAAAGATGATAAATTTTAGTTTTTGCAACCCCGTGAGGATAGAATTTGGCAAGGGTAAAGAGGAGCATATCAGGCAGTATATGAAGGAAGCGGGCGCGAGAAAAGCTCTCGTACTATACGGCAGCGAGCGCGTGCGAAAGAGCGGTCTGATGGGCGTCGTGGAGAGTAGCTTAAAGGCAAGCGGTATAGAATTTACGCAGCTTGGCGGCATAAAATCAAATCCCGTGCTAAGCAAGGTAAACGAAGCGATCAAGCTCGCCAAAGAATTCGGCGCCGATAGCGTGCTTGCTGTGGGCGGCGGAAGCGTGCTGGACTCGGCAAAAGCCGTAGCCGCGGGCGCCTGCTACGAGGGCGACGTGTGGGATTTTTTTACCGGCAAAAGCCCGAGCGTTGCGCTTAAAATTTTTGATATCATTACCCTTGCCGCGACGGGCTCGGAGATGAACTGCGGCGGAGTGGTGACCAAGGAGCAGACCAAGCAAAAATACCCGATCAGCGCGCCGTGTCTATACCCGAAAGTCTCGGTCATAAACCCGCAGCTGCAAGCAACCGTCAGCCGCGAGTATCTCGTATATAGCGCGAGCGACATCGTCGCCCACAGCATCGAGGGGTATTTTACCGCTAGCATCCATCCGGACATCGTTCGAGCCTATATCGAAGCCAACATCAAAACCGTCATCCGCACGACCGAAATCCTACTCGCAGATCCGAGCGATTACGATGCGCGCGCCGAGTTTGCATGGGCTGCTACGATGGCGCTAAACGGACTAACCTACGTGGGCGTGGGCGGCTTCGGCTATCCAAACCATATGATAGAGCACGCGATGAGCGCGGTCGTGGACTGCGCGCATGGAGCCGGTCTTAGCGTGGTAATGCCTGCGTGGATGAGTTGGTATAAGGATAGGAATTTAAGCGCGTTTGAACGTTTCGCGCGTGAAATTTTCGACCTTAAAAGCGCAGATGAGGGCATCCTGGCGCTTAAGGCGTGGTTTGATAAGATCGGCACGCCGACGAGCCTGGCACAGCTCGGCATCGAAGGCAAGGTGCTAGACGAGGTCATAGACGTAGCCGCGACAAACGCCAAAGCATGGAATATGGCGGAGCTCTACAGCCGCGAAAATATCGCTAAAATTCTTGATCTTGCGAAATAAGGGGCGAGCGCATAGATAAAATTTAAACATAAGGGCGAGTGAGCGCCCTTTTTCGAAAAGGCAGGCGGCAGTGTGGGCGCGCTAGCGATTGACATTTCTTGAAAAAAAGCAAGGAATAGCGCAGATAGCGAGATGATCGTCTTGCATCCCTTAAGTTCGCGGTGCTCGCTATAAGAGGGCAGAGGCGACAGCGGCGCGTCTAAATTTAAAGCGCAGACGGTTGCGGATCGAGCATGAAATTTAGCCGTTTTCGATGCGAGGAATTTTGACGCATTATAAATTTAGCGTAGCGCCGTTCAAAGCGTACGTCATCAAAATGGCTAGATAAATTAAAATTTAAAGGAGCAAAAATGCAGTATTTAACCTTAAACGACGGCAACAAAATGCCGATTTTAGGCTACGGAGTGTATCAGGTGGAGCCCGCAGAGGCTCAAAGGTGCGTTGAGGATGCGATTAGCGTGGGTTACCGTCTCATCGACACCGCACAGGCTTATCATAACGAAGAGGGCGTTGGTGCGGCGGTTAAAGCGGCAATAGCCGGCGGCGTGAAACGCGAGGAGCTTTTCATTACCACAAAGCTTTGGGTGAGCGACGTAAGCGAGGATAGAGCGCTAAAAGCCTTTGATGTATCAATGAAAAAGCTAGGGCTTGATTATCTCGATCTGTATCTCATCCATCAGCCATATAGTGACACTTACGGCGCATGGCGAGCGATGAGTAGGCTTAAAAAAGAGGGTCGCATCCGCAGCATCGGCGTTAGCAACTTTAATCCGGGCCAAATTATGGACTTTGCGATAAACAACGAGATAAAGCCCGCGATAAATCAGATCGAGTGCAATCCTTTTCATCAACAACTTGCGGCGCAGGTAAATTTAAAAGAGCTCGGCATCGCGATGCAAAGCTGGGCGCCTTTTGGCGAGGGCAGAAAGGATATGTTTAGCAATGCGGTGCTAAAAACGATCGCGCAGAAGCAAGGCAGAAGCGTGGCTCAAGTGATTTTACGCTGGCTTGTGCAGCGCGGTATCGTCGTCATACCAAAGAGCGTGAGCAAAGATCGTATGGCGGAAAATTTCAATATATTTGACTTTTCGCTAAGCGAGGCGGATATGCGAATGATCACAGGGCTAGACGATGGTGCGAGCCTATTTTTCGATCACGGAGATCCGCAGATAGTAAAGATGTTAAATAATTTATCGCGATAAGGGGCTTGCGAAATTTTAGGCGAGCGGTAGAAAAAATTTTAAAATACAAAAGGAAAGAAGATGAATATAGAAATTTTATTAGAGAAAGTGGCTTTAAAAGAGCTAGTCGATACCTTTTCAAATTTGGCCGACGAAAAGCGCGTAAGCGAGCAAACGGCGCTATTTACGCCGGATGCCGAGGTTATCACCTATATCGGCGGTAAGCTTTTTGCCCATGCAAAAGGCACCGGCGAGATAGAAAAGGTCTTTAGCGACTATCTCGCAAATTTTCATACCGTTTATCATCTAAACGGCCAACATACGGCTCAAATTTTAGGAGATAAGGCAGAGGGGATAAACTACTGCCAAGTCACGCTAATGGGCGAGCAAGATGACGCCGAGATGATCAACGTCTACGGCGTGAGATATGAGGATAGCTACGTAAAATTTGGCGGAAAATGGCAAATAAAAAAGAGAGTGGCAAATTTTATGACGTGCGATAGTAGGAAAATTTAGGAACAAAGCAAAATAGGCAAATTTTAGCAGACGAAGGAGATAAAAAGATGCGAATTTTGGTTTTAGGCGGTACGGGCAGTCTTGGCAGCTACGTTATAGAGGCGCTTTTAAAAGATGAAAACGCTAGCTTGCGCCTTTATGGCAGAAAACCTGCGAAATTAGAAAAATACAAAAGCAATCATGTAGAGGTCATAAAGGGCGACGTGCTAGATGAAGCGGCGTTAAAAGAAGCGCTCAAGGGAGTGGACGGCGTCTATGCAGGGCTTGCCGGCTCGCTAGAGCCTATGGCAAATACGCTAGTTAAAGCGATGAGCGAAACGGGTGTAAAAAGGCTTGTGTGGATCACCTCCTACGGCATTTATGACGGCGAAGTGCCTAGCGGACGCCGCGCACCGAGTTCTTACGCAAATTCGGCAGCTATCATTGAGAATTCAAGCCTTAACTATACGCTCATACGTCCGCAGTGGTTTAGTGGCGCGGACGAGATAAACTATGAGATCACGAGCTGGAACAAAAAAGAGAAATTTAAAAACGAAGATGCGCAAATTTCACGTAAATCTATAGCTGATTTAGTAAGGCGATGTTTTTACGAAAATTTAGGCCAGAGGGATAGCCTGGGCATAAATAGGCCTGCTTCACGGTAAATTTAAGGAAATTTGATGCGAAAAGCCTTGATGCTTTTAGTATATTTTTGATATTTTTGAAGGCAATTGGATGAACGACGAAGAGCAAATTTTACAAAATTATAAAAATTTTTACGCATATAAGATCGCTGGTGATACGGCTGGGCTAGATAAAATTTTAGCCCCGGACTTTACTCTCACGCATATGACGGGCTATGTGCAAAGTAAAGCGGAGTGGTGTGAGCAGATAAAAAGCGGACAGATGAAATACTATGGCTACGAGATAGATGATGTAAAGATCGGCATTCAAGGAGATAGCGCAACGCTGATCGGACGCAGTAAAACCGACGCTCGTATCTACGGCGCGCGCCATACGTAGAATTTAGAACTTGCTATGCCGATGATAAAGCTAGAGGACAGATGGATCATTCAAAAAGCGGTTGCGAAAAGTTATTGAATTTAAAATTTTAAAAAGAACGTTGCGAAAAATAAGCAAAGAGTAAATCATACAAAACGCTCAAATTTTAGTTAGAAAAGACGGGCTCGCCGTTTATGATAAGGTGAGCGATAAAATTTTTGCAGGCGGACTGCCTAAAGTCACGCTGCTTTTTGACGCGACGCCTTACGCAAATGCAGCGGCTGCGCTGGTGCATTTCCCGCGCGGAGTACGTACGGCATGGCACACGCATCCGGCGGGGCAAAATTTGATCGTCACGAAGGGTAAAATTTACACCGGCACGGCGGACGGCATCGTGCAAATCGCTCGTGCTGGCGACGTAGTGCTCTGCCCGCCTGGCGTCAAGCATTGGCACGGAGCCGGACTGCACGAAGACGGCGAGCACATCGCGGTAACCTTTGAAAAGGACGGCAAAAACGTAACGTGGCTGGAGCATCTAAGCGAGGATGAGTATAAAAGCTTCGTCGAAAAAGCGGACGCAAAGGACGCGGAGTAGTATCCTCCGGTAGAATTTGCGGCATGTTTGCTAAATTTTACGTGCCGCTAAGCACATCTAAATTTATCACTCGATGCTGAGCAGATCGCCGAAAATTTCTTTGCAATACTGAATGAAGTGTTTGGGAATTTTAACGCCGCTGATATCCACGGCGATGACGCCGTCTTGGACTTCAAAAACGATAAGCTCTAGTGATTTTCACCGCCTTGCAGGCGCCACGGCATACGTCACCTACACTCGGCGTATAAGCCGTTATGCGGTGCGTCTTCGTACCGCCCGAGCTTGATAGGTCTTTGGAGAAGCAGATAGTTTTTATAGTCGTACCTGTCGTCCGCAAGGCCTATCGTATAATAATTATCGGCGCTGTTTTTGGAGGCGGTCGCAATGCTAGCTTTAAAATTTAGCCTAAACGCAAACTCACGCCTTGGTAAAAAGCGGCAAATTTTACCGCTTCAAATTTACACGAGCTGTGCGCCCCCGCCTTTTACAATCTCGCCGATGACGTAGCCGTCGGTATTTGCTAGTACAAAATCTACGTTTTCTTTCGGTGCTACGACGATAATGCCAACGCCCATATTAAACGTCCTCATCATCTCGGCAGGCTCTACCTTTTGTGCGATGATTTTAAAGATTCCAGGCGTGCGGATCGCGGCGTGATCGATCTTTGCACCCAGCCCCTCCGGAAATACGCGCGGCAGATTTTCCACGATGCCGCCACCCGTGATGTGCGCAAGCGCGTGGATTTTGTCTTTTAAATTTAAAAAGTCGCCGACGTAGATCCTTGTCGGCTCCAAAAGCACATCGATGAGCGCGCGACCGTCTACTTTATCGTCAAATTTTAGCCCCAGCTCGGCGACTACTTTTCGCGCTAGCGAGAAGCCGTTTGAGTGCAGGCCGCTGCTAGGAAGCGCGATGAGCACGTCGCCTTCACGCACAAACTTGCTGCGGTCGATCT
>CAURQQ010000051.1:0-7694 GCA_963527265.1 uncultured Campylobacter sp.
CGTATGAGTAGCCGCCAAGCTCGCTCACGTAGCCTCCTAGCGCGTTTAGCATGCGTTTTGCAGTGCGCTGCGAGTGGCCGAGCTTGCCTAGGCTACCCCACTGATAAAGCTGCCCGTAAATGGCCTCTGAGCCGTATTTATCGAAGTTTCCTTTTAAAATTTTGGCGCTTAGCTTTATCGCCTCGTCCCAGCTAACGCGCACAAATGGCTCTTTGCCGCGAAGCTGCGGCTTTGGATTTGAGGGATCGGCTAGGAAGCTTTTGCGCACGTATGGGTATTTCACGCGCGTTTCGTTTTGGATATGATCGCTTAGGGCGTTGTTTAGCACCGTTGGCATCGCGTCGCCCTCGAACGGCTCGGTGCCAACGACCCTGCCGCCGATGGTTTGGACGTAAAACGCGCCGAATTTATTCGCGCAAAGCCCCATCTGCTCGTCAAATATCGCCTGCGCCGCCGCGTTAAACTGTTTCGCCTGCGCCGAAGCCGCAGCTAGCGCGCCTAGTTTTAGGAAATCTCGTCTTTTCATGGTTGTCTCCGTTAAATTTAAATTTGATGGTTGATTTGGTTTAAATTTAGCAGGATTTATGGAGTTGAACTTTGCATCGTTTGCCTTTTATCGTATTACGCGACCTCGCGTCTTAGCGCTAATTTTACGAAATTTAGGCTTAATTTGCCATTTATCTATGGCGTCGCGATGGAATTCTATTAGAGCTAAGCACTAGATAAATTCCGCCGCGACTATTTGGGTCAAAAGCTATACGTAAGGCTTAGATTAAAGGTGCGCGGATCGCCGTAGATCATTCGATTAGAACCGATGCCCTCAAAATAGCGCTTATCGGTTATGTTATCGACGTTTAGCTGCACATCTAGGTTTTTACTCGCTTTGTAGCCTAGCATTACGTTTGCAATCGTGTAGGCTTTCTGCTCGATCCTGCCGTATGGCGAGTCGGAATAAATCTTTGAGCGATACATCGCGCCTGCGCCGATTCTAAATGTGCCGATCTCATATTTTGCAAAAAGATTTGCGCTGGTGCGGGAGGAGTCGCTGGCGTAAATATTGCCGTCAGCGTCTTTGGCTTTGTAGTGCGCTAGCCCCATGCTTAGGCTTAGCGCATCGGTGATTTTACCGTTTACATCCGCTTCAAAGCCCCTGCTGGTTACTCCGCGACCCTGCCTGTAAGCGTAGGAATTTGTGCCCGTGATATACTCGTCGGTGCGGATGCCGAGCTTATCTTGGATGATCTTAAAAACGCCCAGGCTTGCTTGCAGATTGCCGTCAAAATACTCGCCTTTGATGCCCACTTCGTAGTCCTTGCCTTGGATGGGATCAAGATATTTATTGTTTTTGTCCTTGTAGGTTTGAGGTTTAAAAATACTCGTATAACTTGCATAAAGGGTATGATGATCGTCTAAATCATAGGTGATCCCTGCATATGGAGTAATTTCGCGGGTAAAATTTCTATTATCTGCTCCACCTGTAATTTTATATTTATAGTAACTCATCCGCGTTCCTAATAAGAGCTTTAAATCCTCGGTGATTGAGAGTTTATTCGCGGCATAAATTGCTTTTTGAATAGTTCGATCGGCATTATTTTTGATCTACATACGGTAAGCGTGGATCTTCAATATGAAGGTCGTTAAAATTTATTCTAGTACGCGCGGCATAAGCAAGGCCTGCTGGAGTATTTCGGTTATTCCAGTAGCTACTTACGTTATCGGATCCCTTTTTGTAGAGATTATACATCACACCAAATACAAATTCATGATCTTGTTCGAAAAATTCATAAGGGATATTCACATAGGCGTCGATATTGTGGATATTCTCTTCGCGCTTGTTAGCATAAACGCTAAGATCGGCGACGTTTCCGATGCCGCCAGGGCCTACCCTGCCGCCATAATAGAGCAAATTTGAATCGGTATGAGCACGACGAAACGAATAACTCAAGCTTAAACTCGCCTCGTTTGAGAAATATTGTTTAAAATCGGCATAAAAATCAAGCGTAGAGATGTCGTATCGCGTCCAGGGTTGAGAGAAAATTTTGTTTTTGCCAAAGTGCGTGCGCGTGCCGTCCGAGTTAAACGCGGGCATTCCGCCCCAGCGCGTGCCATGTCGGCGTAGAGTCTGATAAAATGAGCCAAAGCTCAGCCTTGAATCGTCCGTTACATCGATATCTAATACGCCATAAACGGCAGTATTGCGACGATTGTAATAGTCCATATAAGAGTGCGATCGTTCATGCATAAACGCTAGGCGTCCGCGCACCGAACCGCTTTGATTGAGCGGGCTTTGCACATCGGTTTTAAGCCCGTATTTGTCGTATGAGCCGCCGTTTAGACTTATATAACCTTTTGGGATGGTGGAATCTGCGTGCTTACGGATAAAATTTAAACTCGCGGCAGGATTTCCTGCGCCTGCTAATAATCCGTTCGCACCCTTTACTACCTCAACGCGCTCATATGGCAGTAAATTTAAATCGTTCGCCCCGAGGCTAAAACCTCCGAAGCTAGGCATCGAATCAAGCAGATAATAATCTATGCTAAATCCGCGCGCCGTAGGATAGAGTCTCTCATCCATACGCCCGCTCGTAATGCCCGCTATATTTCGCATCAGCACCTGATAATCGGTTATCCCCATATCTTTTAGCTTGGCTTCGGTCACCACGGTAAGAGACTGGGGCGTTTCTCTCGCCGTAAGATCGAGCCTGGTGGTACTTTTAACGAGCTTTCTAGCCTCATAATCTCTGTCGTCGCGACGGAGCTTTTGGGTATCTTGCACCTCTATGGTGCCTAAGTCCTCCGGGGTGCTCGCAGTGGCGTTATTTTCCGCATAAAGCGAAGTTAGCATATTTAATGCGACTACGAGCGAAAGAGATACTTTCTTCATAACTTTCTCCTTTTAGAATTTCTATTTTTTAGGGTTATGTAAAATCCGCAAATGCTTAAAAATAGGGGCGCAAGCCCCGCTAAAAACCATATAAGCTTCGTTATTGCGCCGTATGAGCCCGCATGGGCGCGACGAAAGCCGTCTTGAAGTCTGTCCGAAAAATCCGCATCGTTTATAAAGTCCGCTTTTAAAATTTCACCTGCATCCGATATCGTGATACGGCTCGCGTAAGGGCTTTGCAGCGGGTTTTGCCCCGCCTCGAAGCCGTATACGGTAAAAGCACCGCCCGGACAGAGCGGAAAGGCGATATAGGTGGAGCGGAATTCTTTAAATTTAACCGCTATCCGTGCTAAAGCCTCATCTAGCGTCGCAAGATTTTGCGCCGCTTTCATGCTTACCGCTCCGTTTGATGCCGCGACGGTGGAATTTCGCTCGGTCTTAAAATTCTGCAAGACCGCGCCGCATGGATTTGCGAGCGGCTTGTAAGTTACCGCCCTTAGCTCCCACCATGCTCCGCTTATAGCTATAGCAAACATCACGGGCGTGCTCATGACTCCGATTAGGCGGTGAGCGCCGCGCATAAAATATATGGCTCGATCTAGCCTCAGCGAGAATAAGTTTTGCCAAAATTTTTTGTAGATAAAAAAGCCGCTAATGCCGATAAGTAGCGCGCTAAGCCCCACAACGCCTGCAAAAATTCTACCACCACGCCCCAAAAACAACTCCGCGTGCAGTTTGTTTATCGCGCCGATAAAGCCCTCATCTCGCGGTATAGGCGCGCCTTTTATCTCGCCGCTAAAGGCGTCCAGGTAAATTAGGGCTTGCTTTTGTAGCTTCTGCGAGGAAAGTCTGATTTTATCGGTCTTCGAAGCATCTTGCGCGATGCTCCAGCCCGTGATCGCATACTCTTTAAATTTGGAATTTATCTCGGATTGCAAGGCGCTGAATTTCATTCTAACGGGGAATTTCGCCACGCTTTCTTGTGTCCTAAACACCTTGTCTTTCAGCAAAGCTTCATCGATCCGCTCCGCATAGACTAAGACCGAGCCGCTTATAGAAATAATTATAAGGGGTAAGCAAAATATCAAAGATAGCCACAAATGAAATTTGCGCGAGATTTTGCGAAAGGATTTAGACAAAATTTTCCTTTTTTTGAAAATTATTTTAATTAAGGCGGCGTGATTTTAGTGAAAATTGTATTAAAGCATCTTGAAAGTCGTTATAATTTTATAGCTAAAATTTTACGGCGTAAAATTTGCTTGAATGATTTATCTATAGAAATTTTAAAAGCTATTTTAAAATTTTAAGAGCCGAGCGAATATTAAAATTTTCGCGCACAGGAGAGTTTAAATTTAAAGCAAATTTCGGATTTTAAAATTTCAATATCACGCAGGGTCGTGTTTGGGTTGCAGGCGTGGACGATCAACGACTCAAGTGGCTTGCAAATTCCGCACTCGCCAAAAAAAACTCTGCGTTGCAGCGATTTAAATCTTTTATCGCGAAATTGCAATTACGCGATTAAAAGAATTTACCAATAAGCGCATATCCCCACAGCGCGGCGTTGAGAAACAAGCTCATCATCACGGCGGTGCTTGCGGTGTCTTTGGCGCCTTTGGCTAGCGGGTGGATTTCGCTCGTGGCAAGATCGACCGCGCGCTCGATGGCTGAGTTTACGCACTCAAGAGCTATAGTAAAGATCGCGCCGAAGATCAAAAATAGATTTAGAGTCGCGCTGAAATTCCAAAAAAATAGCGACAGCAGAAGCGGGACGAACACGCAAAGCTCGAGTTTGAAGCTACGCTCGCTACGCAGCATCTCGCAAAGACCCGCCATAGCGTAGCCCCAGTTGGCAAAAAATCGGTATTTGGGCTGATTGCGCATAATTTTCCTTTAAATTTAGTCAAAATTTCGTATAATCATACCAAAATTTTTAGGCCAAAGGCTAAATTTGAAACTGATTAGTTGGAACGTAAACGGACTGCGCGCAGTACTCGGCAAAGACGGCTTTGCGTGGCTTGCGGAGCAAAATCCCGATTTTTTGGGCTTGCAAGAGATCAAGGTGAGCGAAAAGGACGCTCCGAAAGGGCTTTATGAGCTCGGATTTTCTCAGATCGATCTAAATTCCGCCGCTCGCGCGGGCTATTCGGGCGTGGCGAGCCTAGCGAAATTTAAAAGTGAGACGAGCAAGGCGCTGTTTTTCCCCGACGACGAGGGGCGCGTGCTGCAACACCGCTTCGGCGATGTCGTGCTTTTTAATATCTACTTTCCTAACGGCCAAAAGGACGAGGCGCGGCTAGCCTACAAGATGGAATTTTACGCGAAATTCCTAGCCTACGCGCGCAGTCTTGCGGAGCAGGGGCTCGGGGTGATATTTTGCGGCGACGTAAATACTGCGCACCGCGAGATCGATCTTGCAAACCCCAAAGCAAACTCCAAAACCTCGGGCTTTTTGCCGATCGAGCGCGCGTGGCTCGATGAGGTCGAGGCGGCGGGCTTCGTGGATACATTCCGTGCCGTGCACGGCGAGCTGCGGGACGCCTACTCGTGGTGGAGCTACCGCTTTAACGCGCGCGCAAAAAACGTAGGCTGGCGGATCGATTATTTTTTCATCTCGGCTAATTTGCGCTCGCGGCTAAAGAACGCTTTCATCCTAAGTGACGTGATGGGCAGCGATCACTGCCCTGTGGGCATCGAGATCGAAATTTAGCCGGGGCGAATTTCACGCCGCGCACTTTGATTTGCGCGGCTCGCGGGCAAGGTGCGCGTCCGCAAGAGAGAATTGCGATATCTGCGCGGTATCCGGACGGCTTTCGGCGCGGCTCGCGGATTTGTCGCTCGCACAGGCGGAGGGTTTTCGTAGAAATTTAGCGCTAGCGAGCCCGCGAGAGCTTAAGCAAGCAGCGTATAAACGCTGCGCGATAAAATTTTAAATTTAAGGAGAGAAAATGTTGAGCGATATCGAAATAGCAAATGCGGCGAAGCCGGATAAAATTTCAAACGTTGCGAAAAATTTGGGGCTTAGCGAGGATGAGATCGAGCTGTACGGCCACTACAAAGCCAAGCTAAACATCAAGCCGCGCCCGCGCGCTTCGAAGCTTATTTTAGTCACGGCGACCAATCCGACGCCGTTTGGCGAGGGCAAAACTACGACCTCCATCGGTTTAGCCGACGCGCTAAAACGCCTAGGCAAAAGCGTCTGCCTTGCGCTGCGCGAGCCGTCGTTAGGGCCGGTTTTCGGTATCAAAGGCGGAGCCGCGGGCGGCGGGTACTCGCAGCTGGTGCCGATGGACGATCTAAATTTACACTTCAACGGCGATTTTCACGCGATCACCTCTGCAAATAACCTAATTTCGGCGGTTATCGATAACTCGCTGTATCAGCAAAACCCGCTAAAGATCGAGAAAATTCTATGGAAGCGCTGCATGGATATGAACGATCGCGCGCTGCGCCACATCACCGTAGGGCAGGGCGGACGTACCGACGGAGTACAGCGCGAGGACGGCTTTAATATCACCGCAGCTAGCGAGATAATGGCGGTGCTGTGCCTCTCAAACGATCTTGCCGAGCTTAAAGAAAACATCGCAAACATCATGGTCGCCTACGATACGCAGGGAGAGCCGATATATGTGCGCGATCTGGGCTGCGCGGATGCCGTGGCGATCCTGCTAAAAGACGCGATAAAGCCTAATCTCATCCAAAGCCTAGAGCACACGCCTGCACTCGTGCACGGAGGACCCTTTGCAAATATCGCGCACGGCTGCAACTCCATAATGGCGAGCAAGCTTGCGCTCTCGCTAGCAGATTACGCCGTGACGGAGGCGGGCTTTGGAAGCGAGCTCGGGGCTGAAAAATTTATCGACATCAAGTGTCGCCGCGCAGGCATCGCTCCGGATGCCGCGGTGTTAGTCAGCACGATCCGCTCTCTTAAATACAACGGCGGCGCGGATAAAGAAAGTATCGCGAGCCCGGATCTTGCCGCGCTTCAAAGAGGCATCGTAAATTTAGGCGGGCATATCGAAATTTTACAAAACTTCGGGCTAAATCCCGTCGTGGCGCTTAACCGCTTTAGCTTCGATAGCGACGGCGAGATCGCCTTCGTGCGCGATTACTGTAAGCAGCGCGGCGTGCAGATGGCGATTTGCGAAAATTTCGCCAAAGGAGGCGAGGGCGCGCTTGAGCTAGCTCATCTCATAGTAGATGAGTGTGAGCGCTCTAAGGAGCTTAAATTCGCTTACGAGCTTAGCGACGATACGGCGAGCAAGATCGAAAAGATCGCTACTAAAATTTACGGCGCGAGCGAGGTCGTTTTCGAGCCCGAGGCGCAAAAAGCGCTACAGCACATCAAGGCTTTGGGGCTTGAGAGGCTAAACGTCTGCATCGCCAAGACGCAGTATAGCTTCAGCGACGATGCCAAGGCGCTTGGGCGCGCGCGCGGCTTTAAGCTCAGCGTCAAAGATCTTCAGATCCGCACGGGAGCAGGCTTCATCGTAGCCGTCTGCGGCAAGATAATGCTTATGCCGGGGCTGCCGAAGGTTCCTAACGCGCTAAATATGAAGATCACTAGCGAGGGCGTTATAAGCGGGCTGGCATGATCTGAAATTTTATTCGGCGCCCGAAGTCAAAGCCGAAAATTCCGCGCTTGGGCGGTAAAATTTAGCTACGGGCTTCGGCGACGATAAATTTTGCTTGCAGGTTGCGGCGAGTTTATCGCGCCCTGGTTTTATTGCGCTGGGTTTTAGCCAGTCGAGTTTTGATTAGTCGGATTAGTCGGATTAGTCGGATTAGTCGGATTAGTCGGATTAGTCGGATT
>CAURQQ010000052.1:0-7467 GCA_963527265.1 uncultured Campylobacter sp.
AGGAGGGGCGCATGCCAGAAAGTAAGCCCGGCTTCGTGCGCGTGAGCCTGCACTATACGCACACCGAGCAAGACGTGCGTTATCTCGTGGACGCGATAAAATCCTGCATCAAAAAGCACCGCGAGCTTTGGGGCGAGGAAAAGGCGATGTATGAGATGTTTGGCGGGAAAATTTAAGCGGCGTGAGGTTAGAACTCTGCCGCTTTGTTTTAGCGCTCGTGAAATTTTATAAGATCCCGCGCCGTTTTTAAAATTTATCGGAATTCCGTGAATTTTACGCGGGTTTTGCGCCGCGGAATTATTACTATCGTTCCGCCTTTGCGCTGTAGACAAAATAAACGGCACGCCCGCGAAGTAAAACGTATAATTCTGACCGTAAATTTACAGGTAAATTCCACAGAGTTAAAATTTAGAATTTTAAATCCGCGCCTAGAATTTTAAAATTTCACGCTGTGCCGTTTGGCAAAACCCCGCCTTTAAATTTCAAAATTTCAAGACGCAAATTTTTGCGCTCTGTTTCGCCGGGCACGCCGCGCTAGATGGTTCGCAGTAAAAATTTGAAAATAATATTGGTGCCGCGCGAATAAAAATTCTAAAAGCAAAATAAAGCTTATCCGCACTTCGCGCAGAATTATTCCAGCCCCCAAAACGCGCCGCTTTCAAATCTGAAATATATCCTCTCGCCTGCGCTCCAGCGCCGCTCATCCTGCGCTGTGACGCATTTTAGTAGCAGATCGCCCGCCTTGATCTTGATGAGCAGCGAGGAGCCGTACTGAAGAGAAACCGAGTGCAAAATCCCCGCGAAGCAGCGTTCAAACGGGCTTTGGGATAATAAAATTTTATTCGGATTTATCGCGATTTTGCGGGCGCGTGCGAGCCCATCTTCAAGGCGCAGCGAAATTTCATCCGAAAATTTTAAAACTCCGTTTTGCACGTCAAAGATATTTTTGTATTCAAACTCGCATATCTTGCCGCGATGCAGAAATACGCTTCTTTGCGCGATCGCGCTGAGCCATTTCTCATCGTGGCTGGCGATGATAAAACCGCAGCCGTAGCGACTCCTCATAAATAAAATCGCGCGCGC
This sequence comes from uncultured Campylobacter sp., assembly GCA_963527265.1. Classification (GTDB taxonomy): domain Bacteria; phylum Campylobacterota; class Campylobacteria; order Campylobacterales; family Campylobacteraceae; genus Campylobacter_B. Next base: position 1,084 of record CAURQQ010000052.1, read on the forward strand.
AAAGAGCTTGGAGGCGGCAAGATCGAGACTATTGGTCGGCTCGTCGAGCAGATAGAGCTTCGCACGCTGCGCCAGAGCGAGCGCAAACGCGATGCGCTGCGTCTGCCCCGAGCTAAGCTCGAAATGCTTCTTTGATAAAAAACTTCTATCAAGCCCCGTTAGGCCGAGCGCCTCATCCACTCGCTCGTCAAATTCCGCAAGCGCGCCGCGACTTTTGAGCGCAAATTTAAAATTTTGCTCTACGCTGCGTTTTAAAAGCACGGGCTCGGGCAGCAGCAGGCAGATCTGCCGCAACGTCTGCAAAGAGGGCGCCTGCTGCCCCCAAAGCTCCACGCCGCCGCCGCTTGGGCGCTGCAAAAAGGCCAAAATCCGCAGCAGCGTGGATTTGCCGCTGCCGTTGGAGCCCAGAAGCGCCGTGATGCCGCTCGTATTTAGATCGAGGCTGGGGATATTTAGAATTTCGCTCCGTCCGTAGTGCAGCACTAGATCCCTCACAGAGATCAGCTCGCTATTGGGTACAGATCGCGCGGCGGCGGAATTCTTATCCGTAAATTTCTTACTCGCGGAATTCTCGGTCGCAGAATTCTCATTCACGAAATTTTCATTCGTAGAATTTTTACTCGTAGAATTCTCGGCGGCGAAATTTACGCGCGTAGAATTTATGTCCGTAGAATTCTCGGAAGCGAAATTTACATCCGTGGAATTTTCGCTTATAAAATTTTCGCGCTCCTGCTCCGCCCGGTTTTTGTCCGTGAAATTCTTGCTCGGACGCGTTTGCTTATCTGCATTCATCGATCTAACCTTTTTAGCGCGTGGATGGCTAAATTTACCGCAAACGCTATTAAAATCAGCACCAGCGCGAGCGCTATACCCATCGCAAACTCGCCTTTGTTGGTCTCAAGCGAGATCGCCGTGGTGATCGTGCGGGTGAAATATTTGATATTGCCGCCGATCATCATCGCTACGCCCACCTCGGCGACGATCCGCCCGTAAGCGGTGGCGATGACGACCAGCAGGGCGTAGCGCAGCTCGTAAAGCACGCAAAGGATTAAATTTAGCGGGCTTAGGCGGTAGTTCATAATGTTTAGATAGTGCTTCTTATCCATATTTTCGATTACGCTGGCGCTTAGCGAGACGATGATGGGAAGCGCCAGCACAAACTGTCCGAGCATCACGGCTTTGAGCGTAAAAAGTAGCCCCAGCTCGCCCAGGGGGCCGTTTCTGGAGATGAAAGCGTAAAGGATCAGTCCTATCGCCACCGTGGGCATCGCAAGCGCTACGTCGCTTAAAAGTCTAAGCGTTCTGCGAGCGCGAAATTCGTAAAATCCGAGGATAAATCCTATCGGAAAGCCGGTTATAATCGCAAAAAGTATCGAGATGCTCGAAGTATAAAGCGTCGCTTTAATCGCCGAAAAGGTCTCCGCATCACCGCTAAGAAGCAGACCGAATGCGCTTAAAATTCCTTCTAAAATAAAATCCAAGATTGTGTCCTAAATATTCTATTATGGCATATTTATAAACCAAATTTATATGCTATAATAGCATATTTTTTAAAGGAGATAACATGAAAAAAATATTTTTTGTTTCGCTCGCTCTTAGTGCGAGCCTTTTTGCCGCCGATAACGATTTGGTGATGGCAACTACAACGAGCACCGATAATACGGGCTTGCTAGACGCTATCTATCCTGCGTATAAGGCGGAAACCGGCGTCGATATCAAATGGACGGCGGTAGGCACAGGTGCTGCTCTAAAGCTTGGCGAGAACTGCGATGCGGACATACTTTTCGTGCATTCGCCGAAGGTCGAGAAAGAATTTGTAGAAAAAGGCTTCGGCATTGATCGCACGCCCGTTATGTATAATGATTTTATCCTCATCGCCGATAAATCCATCGCGCCTAAATTTAAAGGCAAGGACCTTAAAGGCTCGTTTGAGCTAATCAAGGCGGAAAAGATTAAATTTTTCTCTCGCGGCGATAAATCGGGCACCGATAACAAAGAGAAAGGAATTTGGAAAAAGGTTGAGGGCGCCGTGCCTGAAAACGAGGCGTGGTATAACCAAACCGGTCAAGGTATGATCGCTACGATCAACGCAGCCGCCGAGCAAAAGGGCGTGACCTTCACCGATCGCGGCACCTACATCAAATACGAGGACAATAAAAAGGGTAACCCCGATATGGTCATCATCAACGAAGGCGATAACGATCTTAAGAATTTTTACTCCGTAATAGCGGTCAATCCGAAGCACTGCCCAAAAACCGACTACGAAAATGCGCAGCGCTTTATCAAATGGATCACTAGCGAGAAGGGGCAGAAGTTCGTAGGCGATTTCAAGCTGCTAAATAAGCCGCTTTTCACCCCTGATGCGAATACTCGCAAGAACTAGCTCTAGCTAAATAAAGCTAAATTTAAAGCCCAAAGGCGAAGCGCCGTCTTTGGGCTTTCGCTTTTTCATAAATCAATCCGCGCGCCTTTAAATTTAGCTATTTTGCTTCTAAAATTTAACGGGCGTTTTTTACTGCGTCTTTTTACGATACATTTTTTACTTTCTAGCCATACGTTTAAATTTATCGCAGCTTCGTTTGTAGGCAATAGGCTTAAAATTTCAGCTATATTTGAGATCGGTGCGGGGAAATTTCGATTGTGTTCGGATATGCTCTAATGTCTAGCGAGATTTATACAGCGCAAAATTTAGTAGTATTTATGTATGACTCAAATTTTAATTTGTTGGGAATTAAATTTTGAAGTTGCAGTTAAGCTCGGGCGTATGAAAAACGCCCGAGCCTGTGAAGCTATGAAATTTCATGTGCGGTTTATGGGGTCGCTTCTGCCGCGCGCCGGTAAAATTACTTTTCAAGCGCAGGCAAAACTACCGGGCATACGGCTATAAAATTTCACTTTGCGTGAGTGTTATTCGACTTCGGCGTCGATGACGTCGTCGTCTTTTTTACCGCTGCTTTGCGATCCGCCTTGCGCACCTTGATTTGCGCTGGCAGCCTTGTATAGATCCTCGGCGACCTTGCTTAGGGCTTCTACTTTAGAGTTTATCGCTTCCTTGCTCGCGTTTTCATCCTTTAGCACGGCTTTTAGATCATTTAGCGCGCCCTCGATCTTAGCGCGTAGATCGCCCGGCACCTTCTCGCCAATCTCACTTAGGCTCTTTTCGGTTTGATGTGCGATGCTATCGGCTTGGTTGCGCGCCTCGACGGTTTCTTTGCGCTTGTTGTCTTCCTCTTTGTGAAGCTCGGCATCCTTTACCATTTTATCGATCTCGGCGTCGCTTAAGCCGCTTGAGCCGGTGATGCGGATGTCGGTTGCCTTGCCGGTAGCCTTGTCTTTTGCCGAAACGGTTAAAATTCCGTTCGCATCGATGTTAAATTCCACCTCGATCTGCGGTACGCCGCGAGGAGCGGGCATGATACCTTCAAGATTGAAATTTCCTAGCGATTTGTTATCCTTTGCAAACTCGCGCTCGCCCTGCAAGACGTTGATCGTAACGGCGCTTTGATTATCCTCTGCTGTCGAGAAGGTTTGAGATTTTTTCGTAGGTATAGTAGTTCCCTTTTCGATGATCTTGGTCATAACGCCACCCAGGGTTTCTATGCCGAGGCTTAGCGGAGTGACGTCGAGCAGTAGCACATCTTTTACGTCGCCTTTGATGACCGCGCCTTGGATTGCTGCACCGATTGCTACGACTTCGTCAGGGTTTACGCTCTTATTTAGCTCCTTGCCGAAAGCCTTTTTGACTTCCTCTTGCACTAAAGGCACGCGCGTCGAGCCGCCTACCATGACGACTTCTTTGATGTCGTTCATGCTTAGTCCCGCGTCGCTTACGACCTTTTTTAGAGTGCTTATGGTCTCATCTACCAAAGAATCGATCATGCTTTCAAATTTAGCTCTAGTGATGGTTTTCATCAGGTGCTTTGGACCCGTAGCGTCAGCGGTAATGAAAGGTAAATTTACCGTCGTTTCCATCGCACTGCTTAGCTCTTTTTTGGCGTTTTCCGCAGCCTCTTTTAGGCGTTGCATAGCCATGACATCGCCGCGCAAGTCGATGCCTGTTTCAGATTGAAATTCTGAGGTTAAAAAGTCGATCAGTTTGTTATCGAAATCATCGCCGCCCAAAAATGCATTACCGCCGGTAGCTAAAACTTCTACGACGCTATCGCCGGTTTCTAGCACGGTTACGTCGAATGTGCCGCCGCCTAGATCGTAAACGACGATCTTTTCGGATTCTTTTTTATCCAGTCCATACGCAAGCGCTGCTGCGGTCGGCTCGTTGATGATACGAAGCACGTTTAGGCCTGCGATCGTTCCTGCTTCTTTGGTCGCCTTTCTTTGGCTGTCGTTGAAATACGCAGGCACGGTTATGACCGCATCTACGACGGGCTCACCCAAAAACGCCTCGGCGTCCTCTTTTAGCTTGATTAGCACCTTGGCTGAAATTTCTTGCGGCGTATAAACCTTGCCCGCGATCTCTACCGCGCACGCGCCATTTCGGTCGATGATTTTATACGGTAGGCGCTTTTTGGCCTCCTGCGCGTTTTTCTCATTCATCATAAGACCCATGATGCGTTTGATCGAATAGATCGTCTTTTCAGGGTTGGTGACTGCTTGGCGCTTGGCGCTGTCGCCTACTAAAACCTCGCCTTTGTCGGTGAAAGCGACTACCGACGGAGTGGTGTTTTTACCCTCTTTGTTCGGTATGATCTTGCTCTCGCCGCGCTCGAATATGCTTACGCACGAGTTTGTTGTTCCTAGGTCAATGCCTATGACTTTTGCCATTTGTTATCCTTTGTATTGAATTTAAAATTTTAAAATTTGAGCGATTATTTCGCCACTACTACCATAGCGGCGCGCAAAACGCGCTGCTTATACATATAGCCTTTTTGATAGACCTGAACTATATCGCCCGAGTTTGTACCCTCTGCCTCGATCATCGAGATCGCGTTATGCACGCTAGGATCGAATCCCGCATCCGTCGCTATCGGAACGATACCGTATTTTTTAAAAGTCTTTGTAAAAAGGCTTAGACATTGTTTTACGCCGACTTCAATTTTATCTGCAAGCTCATTACCTTCCACATCAATTTTGGCGGCCTCCTCAAGCGCGTCGATTATCGGCAGCAGATCTTTTGCAAAGCTCTCGCTAGCGTAAGCAACAGCGCTATCTTTTTCCTTTTCCAAACGTTTTTTGAGATTTTCAAAATCCGCATTGGCGCGGTAAAATTTATCGGTGATCTCACTCAGCTCGTTTTGAAGCTTTTGTATCTGCGCGTCGGTATCGTCGCATGTCTGTGCATCTTGCGGCTCGCTCGCTTCGGGCGCGCACTGCTCGCAAACCTCTTTTTCTTCACTATCGCACGCTGCATTTTTATCGCCGTGCTCTTTAAATTTATGGCTCATGCTACTCCTTTAGCGTAGTTAAAAAATTTCTCGTAATTCTCGTAAACGCTGCCTGCGCAGATCATCGTAGCGTCCTCGCCTTCGAATTTCACGGGGCGTTTGATCCCCATAAATCCGTGCTCGAAGTAGGGCGCGAAGATCAAATTTTTAGTAAAATTTACGGCGATCGAGGGGTTGAGTAAAATTTTAAACCGCTCGTCTTTGAAAATTTTATACGCTACGACCTCGTTACAAAGAAATTCGATTTTAGAATTTTTTAGCTCCTTAATTTTGGTACTAAGCTCGCGCAGACCGATCTGCATCGAAGCTAGCTCCAAATCTCCGAGTGAAATTCCTATTAAATTTGATAGGAATTTAAAAACTCTAAAATCGTATTTTAAGATAATCTCGTCTTTTCTAAATGCAAGGATTATGAAACGATCATCATGATTGATGACTTCGCTTAGGGCTTCATTTTCGGCGTTGAAAATCATACAGTAAATTTCAAAATCCTCAAGCACCGCTTCTAGTTCGCGAGCATCGTCTATTTTTAACTCATCGTCGAAGCTAAGTCTAGCGCGCCAGTAATCCTGCATCGTCGCAACCGTCGGAATTCTACCACCGCTTACATGAAGCTGCGTCAAAGCCCCCTCGTCGCTTAAGCGCTTAAAATAAATTCGAATGCTAGACGCGGACATCGCTACGCCCATACGCTCACCCAGCTCGGAAGATCCGATCGGGGTGTTGCTATCGAGATAGGCGGAAATGATGGATTCCAGGATCATATCGCGTTTATTCGTTTTCACTTTTAGCACTCTTTCAGTAAGATTGCTAGTATTATACAACATTGAGTGGCAATATGTCAAGGTTTTTATATAAATTTTATAAAATTTTAGCAATTGGGTCCTGAGTTTGCTAAATTTTAACTATGATTTTTGAGGTGAGCGTAATTCTTGGAATTCTTGGAATTCTTGGAATTCTTGGAATTCTTGGAATTCTTGGA
>CAURQQ010000053.1:0-5402 GCA_963527265.1 uncultured Campylobacter sp.
TTCTAGTAAAATTTTAAAACAATAAAGGATCAATATGAGTACCGCAAAAGAAAATATCGAACAAAGATTAACGGAAATATTGCAGAGAGATAATGCCGTATGCGTCGTTTTAGACGGCGAATGGGGCGTAGGAAAAACAACTTTTTGGAAAAATTTTTCTAATGAAAAATTTAAGGAAAATTCTATTTATGTATCTTTATTCGGTAAGGAAAGTATCCAGGAAATTAAGCAAGAGATAAGTTTAAAATTTTATTACAAAAAGAATAAAGCCGTATCAAAGATAGAAAAATGTAAAAAATTTGATCTTACAAGCATTTTAAATTTTGTTACAAAAAGATTTGCCGATAATAAAATTGCAGAATTTGGTTTAATTATGCTGGACTCCCTGTATACAGATAAGTACAAAGATGCAATAATCTGTTTCGACGATTTTGAAAGAATATCTGATAAGATAAATTTAAAGGATATTTTAGGGCTGATTTCCGAATATAAAGAGCAGCAAAATTGTCATATAGTTATGATTTTAAATCGCTCGAAGATGACGGCTCCTACTAAAGAAACACAAAAAGAAGATAAGAAAAATTTAGAAGATAAAGAGCTCAAAAATGCTAGTCAAATAAAAGATAATAAAACAGAACTAGAAAGAATTTTATCGGAATACAAAGATAAAATTATGGACTACGAATTTTATTATGATCCGACTCCGCAGGAATCTTTTAATATCGTATCGGGCGAGCTAGAGGAAGTTTACCGAGATGCAGCATCGCAGTATTTCGCAAAGCACGCCATAAATAACATCAGAGTGATGAGGCGAGCGATAAATGCGCTGAATGATTATAAACAACATCTAGAAGACAAGCTGCAAAAATATCAACCCATAAAAGACAACGTCATAACTTATATACTAGGAATATCAATCATAAATGCGATGAATTCTTCCGCCGAGATTGAGCGATTGCTCGGTAAATTAGACTACTTTGATAATTTAACGGATGTATATGATTTATTCAAAAACAGAAAAAATATAAGCGACTCAGAATATGTGCTTGTATTTTCAGATGATACAGATTATTACCAGCTGGGTATGAACATATTATCATATACTAAAAAATCAATTATAGACGCTGAGGAATTTAACGAAATCGCAAGAAATTTAATTACTAGGGAGTATAACAGTGAAAATAAGCAATATAAAGAAATCAAAAAGGAAATTTTGGATGAGTATTTTAAAGGCGTTTTAGATTTACGGTACGACAACGACGTTTTTATAAAGAGCCTCTTTGCTTATTTGGAAATAAATAAAGAGAATATAATAGATATAGTTGGGGTTAGCCCTTTTCTTTTATACATAAAAACACTAGAAAAATTTGATGAAGAGAATAAGCAAAAATACCATGAATTTGCAACCCGAATTTTACTAAAATATATAAGAGACACTTTAGAAAACAATCAAAATCAAAATTTAGATATCATTATTTCAGAAGAGATGATAAATTTTGATAAGCGTGTTAGAGAACTACGCAATAGCCTTATAACAAAAAATGAAATATATAAGATATCATCTGCAGAGAGAATAATAGAAAATATTTTTAACACTAGAGTTTCGATCCAAAAAGAACTAACCTCGAAAATAACGGAAGAAATTTTAGAAAAATATTGCTATGAAAATTTGGAATTTCTTCGTAGCGCGATAGGATTTTTGCAAAGAGATATTTCTAGACTTCCGGACAACAAAGAACTAAAAGATAAAATTTTAAAAGTATTTGAAAAGATATCAAAAAACGGCGACGAAAACCAAAAACTAAAGATGAAATTTATACTTGAAGATTTGAAGGAAAAGGCTCATTTAGAATAAGCCTTTAAATTTTTATTTCAACTCGCCCCAATCTTTTGCCGTATTTAGCGAGGTTTTCAAGTGAAATGAATAGCTCGTAAAATTTCTTGTGTTATTTTGGGCTACCTTTAATTTTTGCGCGTGCTATTTTTTCTCCGCAAATTTCACGTTTGCATAGAGGTAGCTTGCAAGCCCTAGCGCGCCCAGTATCGCGCCCGCCTCGCCTATGTGTTCAAGTCCGAATTTCGTTGCGACCTGATGTCCCAAAAGCGCTCCGCCGCCGATGCCTACGTTGTATATCGCCGAGTAGATCGATATCGCGACATCGGTGGCATCCGGAGCCAGCGCCAAAACCCTAATCTGCAAACAAAGCCCAAAGCCGAAAATCCCTATCCCCCAGACGAAAGCCGCGAGCAGCAGCGCTACGTCATTTGCGACAAAAACTTTTAGCGTTAGAGCCGAGGCTAGGATAAAAAGGATCGAGCAGATTAAAAAAGCGTTTGGAAAAGAGCGGTAAAGCTTTGAAAAAAGCACGCTCGCAGCGATGCCCGAAGCACCAAATGCAAGCAGGACGTAGGTCACGAAGTGATCGCCTGTGGGGTTAAATTTAGCCACGAATGGCTCGACGTAGCTGTAGGTCGTAAAATGCGCGCCTACGATCAAAAACGTCAGCAGATACAAAGCAAGCAGCATAGGGCGCTTTGCAAGCATCGGCAAGCTCGCAAGAGAGCCCGCGCGGCGACTCGGTAAAAACGGTAAAATTTTCCAAAGAAACAGCGCCTCCGCCGCCGCGAGCGCGCCGATCGCAAAAAACGTGATCCTCCAGCCGAAAAGCTCGCCTACCACGCGCCCCAAAGGAAGCCCCAAAACCATGGCTAGCGAGGTGCCCAAAGCCAGCATGCCGATAGCCTGAGAGCCTTTATTTATCGGCGCTACGCGCACGACGAGCGATGAGGTGATCGACCAAAAGATCGCGTGCGAAATCGCGATACCGAGTCGCGCGATTACTAAAACGGTGAAATTCCACGCAATGGCGGCCAGGACGTGACTTAGCGTAAATAGCACGAAAAGCCGCAAAAGCAGCCTCTTGCGCTCGAGCTTCGATGTAAGCAGCATTAGCGGCAGCGAAAGGATGCTCACCGCCCACGCGTAGATTGTGATGATTAGCCCCGTACTCGTAACGTCCATCTCAAAATCCGCCGCGATGTCGCTTAGCAGAGCCACGGGGATAAATTCCGTCGTGTTAAAAATAAAGGCGGCAAACGCCAGCGCGATAACTCTCGTGTAAGCGATTTTATGGACGTTCATCGGCTTTCCTTTTTTGAGCTTTTTAAATTTGGCTTTAAGTTTAGCGCATTTAGCGGTTTTTAGCTTTTCGAGTTCTGCTTGAAATTTTAAAATTTTAAAATTCCGCGCCATATATACGTGCCGCGCTAAATTCTAAACGGGGGGATTATAGCTAAATTTATCCTCCGCGCAGCTTGCGGAAATAGAATTTACGCTCAAAACGCAAAGTCGCATGGAGTAAAATTCACGTAGCGATCAATCAATGAAAATTTAAAATGAAATTTGCGCTGCGCTCGGCAGGAGGCAATAAAATTTCTTATGTTTGGTAGAATGCGTCGAAATTTTATATACCGCGATGTTATAAGCCATAAATAAAATTTTGCTACGTTGAGCTTGGATGCGTATAGCGGTTGAGGCTTTGTAGTGGCTAAATTTATTATCCAGTCTTGTTGCGATATGAGGTTTTTTCATCTTGTGGTAGGTGTATTTTTAAATTTCTTAATTTTCGCGCGTTCCCGCCATTTGATATTTAGGTTAGAATTTCAAGCCAGACGGCTAAATTTGCATTAATCTCTACCCACTGCTCGCGATCTGCGCTTAAAGTACGCAAAAATTTATTTTCAAAGCGGTGAAAGAGCCCGTCTCAAATCGCCCGCAATGCTCGTCTAAAACTGCCAGTATATCGCGCTTATCGCTCGCCGCTGTGATAAAGCTTTAGAATTTTATTCGGTTTGCGAAGCATTTAAATTTTTAAGCAATAAATATGTAAAATTAGCGAAATTTGATAATTCCAAAGGACGAAAAATGGCAAAAGTTATGAAAACGATGGACGGAAACGAGGCGGCGGCTTACGTCTCATACGCCTTCACCGAGGTCGCGGGCATCTATCCGATCACGCCTAGCTCGCCTATGGCGGATTACACCGATATCTGGGCGTCGCAGGGCAAAAAGAACCTCTTCGGCATGCCCGTTAAGGTGGTCGAGATGCAAAGCGAGGGTGGCGCGGCGGGCACCGTGCACGGATCCTTACAAGCGGGCGCGCTTACGACGACGTACACCGCATCGCAGGGGCTTTTGCTAAAAATTCCAAATATGTACAAGATCGCAGGTCAGATGCTTCCGGGCGTCATTCACGTCGCGGCGCGCGCGCTTGCGGCGCAGGCGCTCTCCATCTTCGGCGATCACCAAGATGTCTATGCCTGTCGCCAAAGCGGCTTTGCGATGCTTGCAAGCGATAGCGTGCAGGAGGTGATGGATCTGGGCGGCATCGCGCATCTTGCGGCGATTAAGGGGCGAGTGCCGTTTTTGCACTTTTTCGACGGATTTCGCACGAGCCATGAAATTCAAAAGATCGAGGTGATGGACTATGCCGAGTTTGATCGCTTACTCGATCGCGAGGCTGTGCGTAAATTTAGAGCTGACGCGCTAAACTCCGAGCATCCTAAAACTCGCGGCACGGCGCAAAACGATGACGTATATTTTCAGACGCGCGAGCTAGTTAATAAATTTTACGACGCGCTTCCGGACATCGTCGCGGAGTATATGAGCGAAATTTCAAAGATCACGGGGCGATCATGCGCGCCTTTCGTCTATTACGGCGCAAGTGAGCCGCAGCGCGTGATCGTCGCGATGGGCTCGGTCAATCAAGCCCTCGAAGAGGTGGTCGATCATCTAAATGCAAAGGGCGAGAAAGTGGGCGTACTAAAAGTGCATCTCTACAGGCCTTTCAGCCTCAAATATCTCTTCGCCGCGATGCCTAAAAGCGTGCGCAAAATCGCCGTGCTTGATCGCACGAAGGAGCCGGGCAGCCTCGGCGAGCCTCTGTATCTGGACATAAAAGCCGCATTTTACGGGCGCGAGAACGCTCCGCTCATCGTGGGCGGCAGGTATGGGTTAAGCTCCAAGGACGTTGATCCCGCGCAGCTAATCGCCGTGTATGAAAATTTAAAGGCGGACGAGCCTAAAAACGGCTTTACGATCGGCATCGACGACGACGTGACGCATCTCTCCCTTCCTGTGGGAGATAAAATTTCGCTCGGCTACGAGGATGAGACAGAGTGCTTATTTTACGGTCTGGGCGCGGACGGCACCGTGGGCGCGAATAAAAATTCCGTCAAAATCATCGGCGACAAGACCGATCTTTATGCGCAGGCGTATTTCGCCTACGACAGCAAAAAATCGGGTGGCTACACGCGCTCGCACCTGCGCTTCGGCAAAAGACCGATACGCTCGACCTATCTCGTCTCAAATCCGCATTTCGTCGCCTGCTCGGTCGCTGCGT
>CAURQQ010000054.1:0-3744 GCA_963527265.1 uncultured Campylobacter sp.
CTTATATCAGAAACTGTTGAAACTGATAAGAGAGAATCCGCTTAAGTTTAATTGAACCTAATTTTTTAAACTAAATTCAAATAGCCATAAACGCTACTTCCGCTTCGCCGATATTTATGACCTTGCCTTTGCGCGTCATCACGCCTAGACCATGTTCCATGTCCCACGAGCAGCTAAACTGAAAGCCGATTTTCGCGCCGTCTAGGATATAGATATTTTGCAGCTCCAATAGTTCACTAAGCTTCTGCGGCACGCAGACGTCGGGCATGAAATCGCTTTTTGTTTCGCTCGGATAGTCGTAGATCTCCTGTCATTTTGGGTAGTTTTTTAAAATTTCAGCCAAGATACCCGTTAAAATTTCTTCCTGATTTTGCTTTAGAAACTCTAGTGCGTCCGATTGCGCCTGGTTTGGCTCGCCCGTCTCTCCGCTATCTTCATCTAAAAAGGTGCAGCGAAACTCGCCCTATTGCTCTAAAGCTTTGCCGAAATACTCCAGCCGCAGCGGGAAACTAAAGTCCTTGTATTCCTCATCTTCAAATTTAGGCAAAATTTTAGGCTCCGCAAGATGTGCATTAAAAAACTCCGCGACCTTTGGGCTACGGGTGAAAAGATACTCCTCATTCGCTTCGTAGCTTTTGCGCAAAAATTTAAGCGCCTCCTGCTCTGCTCCGCACTCGAGGCAGCATTCGCCCTTGTAATAATCGCTCACGTAGGGCGGATTTTCATTGCTTCTGGCGTGCTTGTCCATCTCGCTTAGCCAGCGCAGCATATTTAGGGCGTCGCGCCCATTTGTACTCATTTGCCATGCGCGCCGCGTAGATGTATGAGGCGGCGGTTTTTCTCATCGTCCGCCTCCGCCCATTTTGCCTCGATAAAGCGGATAATTTCCGCCTTTGTAATCTTGGATTTTTTAAGCAGCGATCTGTCTAAGAAAACGCCGATCTCATCCATTATTTTTTGCGCGTCCATTGCTGCTCCTTTATAAATTTTTTGCCGATTTGCTTTGTGATCTGGAAATATTAGCCGAATTTTTTTCTATCTTTTTAAAATTTTATCCATATTTACGCCACTTTGAGCCGGAATTTTATTTTTCTCATTTCTTTGCTTGAGCTGTCCGCACGCCGCACTGATATCTAGCCCCTTGCTCTGGCGGATCGTACATGTTATGCCGTGCGCGCATAGATAGTCTTGAAATTTTATCATATTTTCAGGGCTTGGTCTGCCAAAGCTCGAGCCTTCGTGCGGATTAAAATAGATCAGATTTACTTTTGCGCGGATGCCGTGCAGAAGCTTCACTAGCGTTTTGGCATCGCTTGGGCGATCGTTTACGCCATCGATCATTAGGTATTCAAACATCACGCGCTTTCGCAGATCGATTGGGAACTCGCGCACCGCCTGCATGATCGATGCGATATTGTAGGCGCGATTTATCGGCATTAGTTTTTCACGCAGTTCGTCATCCACTGCATGCAGTGAGATCGCGAGCAGCACGCCAAGATCCATTTCGCCAAGCTTTTTTATCTGCGTAGAAAGTCCGCTAGTGCTTATCGTTTGGCGACGCGGCGCTATGGCGAGTCCGTCGTTTTCTTTTAAAATTTGCACAGCTTTGGCAACGTTGTCTAGGTTATTAAGCGGTTCGCCCATCCCCATATATACGACATTGACGCGGCGCTCGTACGGGATAGCGTTCATTTTCTTGATGAGCCAAATTTGAGCCACGATTTCGCCTGGAGTTAAATTTCGTACGAAGCCACCTTTTGCTGTCAAGCAGAAGCTACAGCCAATTTTACAACCCACTTGCGAACTTACGCAGATTGAGTAGCGCGCGTGTCTTACAACTTTTTCGTTTTCATCTCGCAGCTCATCCTTCATCGGTAGCAGAACGCTTTCGATCGTCTTGCCGTCTTTGAGCGCGAAAAGGTATTTGATACTGCCATCGCTACTTGTTTCGGATCTGACGCATTCAAGCGGATCTAAATAAAAATTTCGGGCTAAACTTTGGCGGATCTCTTTTGGTAGGTTTAGCATTTGTGCAAAGTCATCCACGTTCTTTTTGTAAATCCATTCGTAAATTTGCTTGGCTCTAAATTTTGGTTCAACGAAATTTTCAAGCTCTTTCATCGTAAAATCAAAGATATTTTTCAAATTAATGCCTTAGTTTTTATATATTTAGTTAAATTTTCTTTTGCGACGGCGTGGTTTTTTAAAAAATCCGTGTGAGCATTTGAATTGCAAAAATTCGTCGCACAAAAAATTCCGTAAGCGGGAATTTGAAATTTTTGAGCTACCTTAAGAACCGCAAAAAATTCCATATTTTCTAAAAAATAACCTCGCTCAAAGAATTTTAGCGCAGATTTTTTATCGGTCGTGATAAAATTTGAGCTATTAGTTATTGTTTCATATGAAACATTGGCAGAATTCCTGGCTAGAATTTCATAGCTAATCGGAGAGTATGAAAGCCCATAAAGCGCCGATATCTCGTAGTTTACAGCCGATCTGCTTTCATAAATTTTTAGAATTTTACCTTCTTTATATAGCCCTGCAGAACCCACGAAAATGATCTCACTCGGCAAGTTTTGCCTATTTTCGCATAAAAATTTAGTTAAATTTATACTCACATCCACTAGCCCTACGCCCATAGGCAGGGCAAAATCAAAAATTTCATTTCGTCCGGCAGAGATTATCATTTACTCATTCACGCTTTCGTTATTTTTCACTAATCATAGCAAAATGACGATAAATTTAAGGCTAAATTTTGAAATTTTTTCGTCGTAAAGTGCCTAATAAAATTAAAATTAAATTAAGCAAATATCTAGGAGAGCTGTACCATTACCTTCCATAATGGTGGCAAGCAGTGCGGGTGGGTGGGTAGAAGATGGAAAAGTATCATAAAAAAAGCTTATAATTTAGCTAAAACGAAGAAATTTTATCTAAGCAAAAACGATGCTTGCAAAAAACTTGCAAGATAATAAAGGCTGAAATAAAATTAATTATTTGGTCGCTTTGGCGGCTAAGTTTCAACCCCGCGGTATAAATCTGACCAAATTTACAGTCTCACTTCGATGCCTTGCTCCTGCAGATACGCTTTTAGTGCCTTAATTTCGATCTCTCTGAAGTGAAAAATCGACGCTGCTAAGCATGCGTCCGCGCCTGCCAAAAATGCGTCTTTGAAGTGCTCTATTTTACCAGCACCGCCGCTTGCGATCACAGGGATATCAAGCGCGCTAAAAATCCGCGTCAAATTTAACTCAAATCCATTTTTAACGCCGTCGCAGTCCATCGATGTGAGTAAAATTTCGCCTGCACCACGTTCCTGCGCTTCTTTCGCCCAAGCAAGCGCATCCCTGCCGGTATCCAGCCTGCCGCCGTTTATAAACACGCTATAGCCGCAAAGTTCGCCGTTCCCAGTTAAAATTTTATCCTGCGAGCTGCGTAAAATTTCGCCGAAATTCCGCGCCTCACTGCCTAAATTTGTGTCTGGATTTCGCATGTCGCCGTGTAAATTTCCGTTTGAATTCCTCGCTGCGCTATATAAATCGCCGCGCGAAATTTCACTAGAATTTCGTTTCGCATCGATCGCGACCACGACGCACTGTGAGCCGAATTTATTCGCCGCCTCGTCTATCAAATTTGGATTTTTTATCGCGGCGGAGTTGAGGCTTATTTTGTCGCATCCGACGTTTAGTAGGCGCGAGATATCGTCGATCGTACGGATACCGCCGCCTACTGTTAGCGGGATAAAAA
>CAURQQ010000055.1:0-3610 GCA_963527265.1 uncultured Campylobacter sp.
GGACTTGAGTGGCTCGAGGATCGCAAGGAGGACTGGACGCCGCTTTTAGCATCAAAGCTAAAATTCCTCCACGACGGCTTTGCTTTCATCGTCATCTGCGACGATGAGCGAAGCTGGTTTAGCGAATACATCATCAAAAAGATCAACTCCTCTACCAACTCACGCCCGCTGCTACCGTTTTTTTCGCTGCGTTCGCTTTATCGCGGCGGAGTAAATAGCCTCGAGGACGCGCTGCTGCTAAACGATATGCTAAGCCTTGCGTTTGCCAACGGCTTTATATATTTTTACATCGGTAACGGCAACCATCCGCTGGCCAAAATCGCCAAAAGCCACGAGGACAGCTATCTGTGGCTCATCGACGAGAGGCTACAAAACAGCTTTTACATGAGCGAGAGCGATCCTAGCTTGGATCTCAAACTGATCCAGCTTTTTAAAATTTTAGACAAAAGCATCGACGCCGTGCTTTTTGACGAAGTGGTGCTTTGAAAATCATAAATCAGATCGTTTTAACGGGCGATTATGAGGGCTTTAAAGATAAAATTTTAGCCGAAATTCCGCGCAAAAATTTAAGGTTTTTCGAAAGCGTCGAGCTTAAGATCGACGAGGCGCGAAAGATCATTGACGAAGCCTACGTCGCCGAGCGCGAGGATAAGATCATCGTCATCGCCGCTACGAAATTCGGCGAAGAGGCGCAAAACGCTCTGCTTAAAATTTTAGAGGAGCCGCCCAAAAATATGGTGTTTTTCCTCGTTACTCCCTTCATCAACGCCCTGCTGCCTACCATCCGCTCGCGCCTGATCGTGCAAAACCTCTGCGTGCGAAAGCCCAGATATCGCACCGGGCTAAATTTAGCCAGGCTCAGCCTAAAGGAAGCGGTGGAGTTTATCGACGCGCAGATCGCGCTGGAGCGCAAGGGCGAGCTGGACAAAACGGCGCTAAAAGCGCTCATCGGCGAGATCGCGCTAGAGTGCTTCGAAGCAGGCGTAAGTCTAAGCGGCGATGAGCTGCAGCGGATCGACCGCCTAAGTTACCTTGCCGAGCACAACGCCAAAGCCCACGCCGTGCTTACTCCGCTACTTTTGATGATAGAGGAGAAAAGATGAAAATTTATAAAATTTCAAATGATGCCGACTTTACGCTGATTTGCGAGCGTATCGGCGTGCGAAATGCGGGGCGGGCGATAATGCAGAAAAAATCGCGCCTAAACTTTTTCTATCTAAAAGATCTGCGCGCGCCAGCGGCGAATATTTTAAAACAGGATGCCCTTAGCATCGGTGCCGAGCTTGCGTGCAACGAAGGAGTGATCCTAGGGCGCGACGATACGGACGCAGTTTTGATCGCAAACGACCGCCAGATCGAGGCTTTAGCACAAAAAGAAGCGCTGCAGGATTTCGGGCTAAAAGAGCTCGCGAAATTTCTAAGCGAGAAATTCGCTAAGCCGCAAAACTGCGAAATAATGGGCGTAGTAAATATAAACTCCGATAGCTTCAACCCCGCAAGCCGCGCGGCAAACCTAAAAGAGGCGATTTGCAAGATCGAAAATATGATCGAGCAGAGCGCCGCTATCATCGACATCGGCGGCGTGAGCTCGCGCCCGGGCAGCCGGTACTGCGGCAGGGATGAGGAGTTTGCGCGCATAAAGGACGTGCTGAGCGAAATTTACCGCCTAGGCCTGCATGAAAAGGCTAAATTTAGCCTCGATAGCTTCGATGAGTATTGTTTGGAATTTGCGCTAGATCGGGGCTTTAGCATCATCAACGACATCAGCGCGAACCTCGCTCTTGTCCCGCTTGCACTTCGCTACGACGCCGCTTACGTGCTGATGCATATGCAGGGAAATCCGCAAAATATGCAGCTTGCGCCAAAATATGACGATCTGATGGGCGAGATAGATGAGTTTTTTGCGCAAAATTTGCAGCAGCTGCGAAGCGCGGGGCTTAAAAAAATCATCCTTGACGTGGGCATCGGCTTTGGCAAGACCGCCGAGCAAAATTTGGTGCTGATTAAAAATTTACAGCATTTCTTGCACTTCGGCTGCCCGCTGCTCGTGGGCGCGAGCAGAAAGAGCGTTATCGATTTTTACAGCTCCTCCGCGGTCGCGGATAGGCTCGCAGGCTCGCTGTACCTGCACCAGGTTGCCGCTTTAAACGGCGCCGCGATCATCCGCACGCACGATGTTTTCGAACACGTTCAAATGCTGCGGCTAATGCGCGCGATGGACGCCGCTGCGGTAAAATTTTAAAATTTTGCGGAATTTTCACAAAATTCCATATTTTTCACGAGATTTTTGTAAATTTGCCTTATGCGGAATTTTAAAATTTCTCAAGGAAATATTTTAATTCTTTTAAAATTTTGCGAAAGAGCTTTTGTGGAATTTCATCCACGTTTTATTTTGCGCCTAAGTTTTTGCGTGCTTGCTCGTCGAAACTTATAAAATTTATAAAATTTCGCTCTATTTATGAGGCGCGTCAAAACAGCGAAGTAAAGCGGTATAAATTCTAGCGGCGATTGCACGGATTATTTGCTGCGCGAGCCGAGTTATTTCATTCTCGGGCGAAACGAGCGCTTTATGTCAAAGCCCTTGCTGGCAATTTTTATATCATTTGGTATCGTGCCTGCCGGAGCGGAGGCGTCCTTTTTGGCGGATAAAAACTCGACTAAGCTTTGCCAGACAAAGTCGGCATCTATATAAAACCCCATCGCGTTAAGCTGTGGATTTGTCGCTGTGGTGTGAATGTTCTGTGTGAGCTTAAAAAATACGATGGGTGCGCTTAAAATTTCATCTTTGCTTATAATTTTATCGTCGCGAACAATATTTTTTAGCGTCGTTTTGCGCTCGCCCTCTAGCGCTACGAGCTGAAAAATTTCCTCGCGCGTAGCCTGCTCGCCGACCTTGCTGAGCCACGAGATGATATGGGCGCGAAATCCATCGCTAAAGCTTAAAGTTCTGTCTTTCTGATACTGCCTTCTTAACTCCGTCTCGTCAAACTCTAGGCTTGTGTAAATTTTACTCTGAGAGGCGAAAATATGGACTAAATTTTTACCGATAAAAATCACGGAGTGAAGCATGCGCGGCAGCTTATTTACGTCCGTTTTGCTCCAGTTTATAAATTTACCGCCGATAAAGCGGTACCCGCTAAGCTTCCTTTCAAAGACCTTTTTATCGCCCTCGTCAAGCCTCCATAGCTCGTCCGCATCTACTAGAATAGAGTTTCTGCGGTCATAGACCAAAGTCTCGTCAAGCCCGTATTTTGACACCATAAAATCGTAATTATCTTTAAATTTCGAGATAATTTTCATGTTCGTTCTCTAAAATTTTATCTTTCAAAAGCTCCTGAATCGGCGCGCTTTGTACTGAAACCGAAGCAAAATTTTATCATCGTAAATTCGCACTGCGAACCTCACAAATTTTACCCAGATTTGCTGCTAAATTACCAAAATTTATATCGCAACCTCACGGCTCGCTCAATTTTACCGCGTGTCGGCGAAATGGTAAAACCGAACGAAAAGCGTGCGACAAGGCGAATTTTAAAATTTATTTTGCTAGGCGACGGGGAATTTTAAAATTTATTTTCTGCGATGGCGCAAAATTTCAAATTTATCTGCCGCA
>CAURQQ010000056.1:0-3460 GCA_963527265.1 uncultured Campylobacter sp.
GACGGCAAGAGCCTAACCGAGCTAATCGCCAAACGCGACGTACTCACGCTAAAAGCGGGAGCGCTGCGGGCTTTTGCACAAGCAAGCGCTCAAAAAGTGGAAATTTATTCGCGCAGCGAGATTAAAATTTTAAGCACGGTCGATGTCGCGGCGCTACAAAAGCAGGTAGACGAGCTAGCAAAGCAGATCAGACAGCTTGATACGGCGCTGCAAGGTGCGAACTGGCAGACTGAGCTGATCGAAAGCTAAAAGCGTAAAATTTAGAAAAATTTCGGGTAAGTATCGCAAGAGGCGAGCATGAAAACCTTCCATGCAACGGAACTCTAGCGCTCGCGGAAACGGCGCACCCCTTTTACGATTTATTTTCAGTAATTTTACAGGGGTAACGTAAAAGTGCAATGTAACTACCCAATGCTGATCTAGCGATACCCAGGGCGGGAACGGGGAAATTTTAAAACGAAATTTTAATTTTTGCGGCGCGGCTTGCGGGCTTGCGGCGAAATCTAGCGGCGATCTGGGCGTATTTGACGCTCAAATTTTACGTTAAATTTAGACGCGCCTGCTATTTTGCATTTTGACCCGTCTGGCGTCAAATTTTTACAAAAATCATAAAATTTAGCCAAATTTAAAGGATGAAATTTGAAATTTAAAACCCTTGCACTAGCGGCCGCGTTTTTCTTTGCGACCGGCGTAAATGCGGAGCTAGCGACAGAAGCTAATTCCATAAATTTTAGAAAAACGAGCGGCGCGGAGCTAAAGCTCGCGGACGCAAAAGACGCCAAATTTCAAAACGCACGATTTCAAAGCGCAGATATCGCAGCGCGCGGCACAAACTCGAACTTATCGCGAAAAGCGACCCTCATCGACGAAGCGAAAAATTTCTACCGCGTGGACGAGCTGCTGTTTCGCAGCGCGCAGCTTGATGGAAGCTACGCCGCAAAGCTGCACGAGCTTGGCATCAAAAGCATCGTAAATCTGCGCCATTTTAGCAGAGGCGGCGACAAAAGGGCGTTTGGGGATCAATTTTGGCTCGCGAACAAGCCGCTTCAAAGCTGGGAGATAAAGCCCGCGCAGATAGCGGACGTCTTGCGCACTATTCGCGAGCGCCAAAAGGAGGGCGCCGTGCTCGTGCACTGCTATCACGGAGCCGATCGCACGGGGCTTGTGGTGGCGATGTACCGTGTGATCTATCAGGGCTGGAGCCTGGACGCCGCACGCAGCGAGATGATAGAGGGCGGATACGGCTTTCACTCCATGTGGCAGGATATCGCGGGCTTTTTGACGCCGCAAAACGAAGCGCTCGTAAGAGCCGAGCTTGGAATTTAGACGAAATTCGCCCGTTAGGTCAAGCAGCGGCGAAATTTGCGTTCAACTTTTAGCAACGCTAAAACCAAATTTGATGACGGTATCACCGGCATATCATAAACGCGATAAATTTAAAACATAAAATTTCTAAGAGACCTTAAAGTAGTAAAATTTATATCGTGAAATTTGACGCATTTCCATCCGTCAAAATACGCTCATCTCTGCGGCGTGCGTATCGCAATCAAATCGGCTAAATTTAATGAGCCCAGTTTGCGCTTGCGGCGACGGGGCGCGTTAAATGCCGCAGATATCAGACAAAATATCCGTAAATTTAGCCGAAACGCAGTAAAATTCGAGCGGCAAATTTAGCAAAAGGAGCGATCGTGGAAAATTTATTGTTAGCGCAGCTGCGCGAGGCGCTACCGCAGGGCATGCGCGTACCGAGCGAGCTTGAGACGCTTTATGCGTGGATCGAAGCAAACGGCTTTTATGACGACGCAGGCGGGCGCAGACGCGGCTATCTCTACCCGCAGGATCGGCTGCAGCAGAGCTGGAGCGACGATGAGCGCGAGGGCGGCACGGACATCGTCTTTTTCACGGATGAGCTGAAAAATCGCGACGAGGAGCTAAGGTATTGGTTTTACGGCGAGGATCGCGAGCTTGCCGCGGAGATCAAGCAGCGGCTTTGCGTGTTCGCGGGCAGCGGCTCGGAGGGCTCGATGTGCGCGCTGTGGCTGGACTATGCGGGCGAGACGAAGATCGTGCACATGGGCTCGGGCTCTGGCTCGACGATGACCTGCATTTTGGCTCATAGCGGGCTTGATTTTTTGCGATTGCTTGCGATCGGATACGACGAGATCTGCTGGGATGAGGATTTTAGCGCGCCGCCAAACAGCGAGGATGACGATTTTATCGTGCATCCAAACGTGAAATTTCAGCAGTGGGTAACACAGACGTTTAAAACGATGATCCCGCAGACTGCGCTTGAGCTCGTCACTCCCGCGCATTTGGACGACGAGAACCCGAGCGATGAGTTTTTGATCTGGGTAAATCGCGTCGCGGAGTGAGGTTTAGTATAAATTTAAGGCAGGTTAAAACGCAAAATGTCGCCGCTTTTAGCGCCGCCAAAGCCCTTGTGAGTACAACTTATTCTTGATAAAAGCTGGCTTGCAGGATCAAAAACTGTTGCAAATTTTATCGACATAAGCCCGAATTTAATTCATTATAAAGCTATAAACGAGAGAAAAATTATCTCACCGATCAAAAAAGCGAGCCAAGAGCCTAATGGCGGCAGTTTTTGCAGTCCTTTACGGTCACTAGCACATTCATCTTTTCGATGAAATTTCCGAGCTTTCTCTCCAGACTTTCCTTGTACTCGCTCAGCGCCTCGCAGAAGTTATAGTCCTCGACATGTCCGCAGCTCTCGCATACGACGTGGATGTGCGGGTAGCTAAAGATATCGTAGCGCGCCTTTTGGTTCGGCATATTGACCTCGACGACGAGCCCCTCGTCCTTGAGCATATTTAGGTTTTTATACACCGTCGCGAGCGATACGGACGGGTTTTCGGCACAGATCTCCTCGTAAAGCTCATCGATCGTCGGGTGCGTGTGGCGATCGAGGATCTTGAGCACGCTGAGGCGTTGCGGGGTGGCTTTGAGTCCGTGATTTTTGAGAAGTTCCATATAATTCATCGTTTTTCCTGATATTTTTTAGCTAAATATACAAAAATTTTATTTAAAACTTCTTTATAGTTGGTAATATAAATTATTATTTACTAAAATTTGTGTCAGTTTTGGGTTTAAATTTGTACTTTTTATAAATTTTGGCGTGATTCTTGAAGTTAAATTTTGATTTTTGGGATTAGTGTGTTCTGCTAAATTTGATCTTTTGTTTTAATTAAATTTGCCCGCATCATTTAAAGGTAAAAGCAGCAAGACCGAGCGTAAAAGGCGAATTTAGCTCAAATTTGTACCTTTTATGCACAAATACTCTCGCCAAAACACACAAGAATGCTTCAGCTCAAATTTAATCCGCCATTTCGGATAAAATTTTCTCGCAAATGCTTGCCGCGTCGATACCAAGAGCCTTTTCAACGTCAGCCGTAGCACCGTGCGGGATAAACGCGTCGTCAAACTCAAAGCTAACGATGCGCAC
>CAURQQ010000057.1:0-3132 GCA_963527265.1 uncultured Campylobacter sp.
GTCGTGCGTCAGCAGCGCATGCTCGGAGACGTTATAGGCGATGTCGATGCCGCCGTTCGGTTTGCCCAGAACCCGCACGTGGATATCCTTGATGTCCTTGCCCGCCCTATCGATGATAGCCGTAAGAGGCGCCACGTCGTAGGGGTTGATAAACACCGAGCCGAGCTCGCCTTGGGTTTTTACCTGATGCGCCAAAACGCCCGCACTCACAGTCTGCGGCACCGCTATAAACGCACCGCCCGCCAAGGCCGCAGCCAAAACGATAGAACCGAAAAAATTCTTACGCATATTCGCTCCTTTTGGGTAAATTTATCAAATTTTACTACGCAAAAATCGCTTCAAAATCGCGCCCGCATAAAGGCTTGCTTAAACGGCCAACCCTGGCGCTTTAAATTTCTTTAGCCATTATATCGCAATTTCGCGGCAGGACGAAATTTCGCGAACCCGTGTGTGGGCGAGCGGGCAAATCCACCACGCGGCGGCGAGCTGGACAGCGCGATTTATAGGCGCATCTTTAGGCTGAAGCGCGAGCTGTTTTAACCCGCCTAATACGGCCGCTAGGGCTTGCCTCGGTCAAATTTGAGTTTAAATTTGACGACAAATCCACGTAAAAGCCGTCCAAATCAGGCTCTGCGTCACTTAAATATATCCATAACCTCAAGCGTCTCTCGCAACCTAAACTCATCAAAGGGCAGATACTCGGCGATGCTAAGCGCGCTCACGTCGCAGCTTTGATTGATGAGGCGCAAAATTTCTTTTAGTTCGCTCATTTTCATCCTGCCGCCGCCGCTTCCGTCGCCCGTGAGCTCGGGGTTTGCGAAGTATGTCGAGTGAAAAAACGCAGCGTCCAAAACGTCGATATCAAGATGGATAAAAACGCGTTTAAATTTAGCGCAAAAAGCCGCTATCTCGGCGTGCGGGATAAAATTTTTATCTTGGATTTTAAATTTAACGCCGAGCTTGTTTAGATATCCTTCTTGATAGTCGTGAAGCCCTTGAAGGCCTACGTAGAGCAGATTTTGCGGCTCAAACGCTCCGTTTTTCATAAGCGCCCTTAGTCCCGCGTCGCCCTGCCCTAGTAGCGTGCCGAGCACCATAGCATGGGCATACGCGTAGCCGTCTTGCGGCGTAGAAACGTCCGGGTGCGCGTCCAGCCAGATGATGCCCGTATCGCCGTATTTGCCGTGCAGATAATCAAAAGGCGCGAGCGAAACGATGCAGTTGCCGCCTATCGTGATGATTTTGTCGGGGTTTTCGCGCTCTATCAAATTTAGCGCGCTTTTCACGCCCGCTTCGACCTCATCTCTGGCGTAGATGCCGCCTTTTACGGGCTTTTTCTCGTCGTTTGGAGCAGAAATCGGCACCCTGATAAGGGGCTGATCGTCGTTCGGCGGTACAATGAGGCAGAGTAGCTGCGCGCCGAAATAATACTCATCAAGCCCGCCGCTTAGAAAATCGGGATAAAGAAGTCTAATTGTTTTCATATTTTTCCTTTCGTGTTTTAAAATTTACAAGCCGCCTTGCGAGGCCGCGCCGCCATAACGTCTAGCTAAATTTGACCGCGAGGCGCCGCTAAATTTGAACTCGTCAAAGCCAAATTTAAAGCCGCCCCCGCCTTCCTAAGCCAAGGCAACCGTGAGAAAGCGAAACGCAAAGTCCGCTCACGATCTCGCGTCCGATCGCTCCCGCAGCTCCCACGACCAAAGCTGTTTTACCCATTTTCGCTCCCTGAATTTCTTTAAATTTCAATGCGCTTTGCGGTCAAATTTAGCTCAGGCGCTACGTTATTCAAAATTTTACGCGCATATCGTCGGCGCGGCGCGCGATATATAAATGCGTAAAATTCAAAGGCGCCTGCCTGCGCAGCTTGTCGCTACGAAGCTAATCAAGTCCTGCTCGCACGTAAAGAAGCAACTTAACAGCGCAAGCTATAAGTGAGCTTGCGCCTCGCCCGATCCGCTATTTGGCGGCTGCTATATAATTAAATTTCGGTTCGCTAAGTTTAAATTCGAAGCTAGCCAAATCCACCTCTCCGATGCATGCATCGCTATCGTAAAGCGTGAGCAAAAATTCTGCCGTTTGTTCGCTGCTGTGGTATTGCAAAAACGCCGCATCGTAATCAAATCCGCGCTTTCCCGAAGCTACGTCGCAAAACTCGCTTTTAGTCGCGGCGGGAGCTAGAACTTTAGCCTGCATTTTGGCCTCTTTATCCTGCGCCAGCTCGTGGCTCAAACCCTCGGTGAAAGCGCTTACGAAAAATTTTGTAGCGCAATACGGCACGACGCTGGGCGCCAGAAAATAGCCGCCCACGGAGGAGATGTTTATAAGCTGAGTTTGTTTGCGTTTGTAATCTCGCGTAAATAAGCTCGAAAGTATCGCGAGCGCGGTTACGTTTAGGTCTATCATTCTTACCGTTTTTTGTAAATCCTGCTCTCCCACTAAGCCAAAATCCCCAAAGCCAGCGCTATTAATTAGCGCCTTTAGCTCGTAGCTTTTTAGCTCGTCCCAAAGCGCTAGGACGTTCTTGCTGCGCGCAAGGTCGCAAATTTTAATCACGACGTCTGATTCAGGCGAAATTTTAGCGATCTCGTCCTTTAAGCTTTGCAGCAGCTCCGCTCTGCGCGCGATTAGGATCAAATTTTCTCCGCGCCTCGCAAACGCCTTTGCCGCGGCCGCTCCGATACCCGAACTCGCTCCGGTGATGACGATATATTTTTTCATTTTCTATCCTTTTTTAGATTCTTTGGCTTGAAATTTTACCGAAACTCGCCGCGTATTCACGCGTGCGCTCGTCTTAAATTTACAAATTTGCCGGCATTTTGCAAGGCGGCTTACTCGCCGCTTATGGGCGTGCGCTTGGTATCTACCGCTTTGCCGTCCAGATAGTACCGACCGCCGACGACGTAGTGAAGCGTCTTTAACTCGTCAGGGATCTTTTCAAACAGCCAGTGCCCGCCGTCAAAGATCCGCTCGTCCGCATACGCCGCGACGACCTCGCCGATGAAAAGATCATAGCTCTGCTCGTTATGAGGCTCGGGGATACGCTTGCAAACGAGCCATGCCGCGCAGCCCGCGATCAGCGGTACATCAAACTCCTCTTTATAAAAAATTTCCACGTTTTTCATCTTGTCC
>CAURQQ010000058.1:0-2857 GCA_963527265.1 uncultured Campylobacter sp.
ATTTTTGATCCTTAAAATTTGAAGCGAAGTTTATAGCTTTAAAATTTAAAGCTTGATAAATTTGCGAAATTTTGAGGCGGGAGAATTTCAGAGCGTAGAATTTTAATTGCAGATTTCGGCTAGAAACTTTATGCGCTGTGCCTACTAGAGTTTGTAGCTACGGCGTATTTTACTGCGTTTGCGGATTTTTGGAATTTCAAAGCGTGAAATTTTGGCTCAAAATTTTATCGCAACAGAACGTAAGCCACAATTTCAGCTTAAAATTTTATACGGAGCTGGCTCGTTTACGTCCACTTTTTTGCGGATTTGCGGCATAAATTTAGATCAGAATTTTGCGCCTAGACTGCGGCGGTTCGGTTTAAATTTTAGATAAAATTTCATGTTTAGATCGCGGCGCCGTATTTTTGCCGTGATTAAATTTCGATGGAATTCTATCGCGATGAAATCTCATACGGTAAAATTCCGCACGGTAAAATTTCAGTCAAAATTCTACGGAAAAATTTCTGTGCTCCGTATTGTAAAAATCGCCGCAAAATCGGTGCAAAGTCACGACAAGATCGCCGTAAAATTTTATACGAAGCGGGCAAGCGCAAAGAGCGCGAATTTATTGCAAAAATTTACGACGAAATTTCGCCGCCAAAAGCTCGTTTAAGGCCGCTAAAAGAGTGCCAAAAGACCAAAAAGCCGCCGCAAAATCCTCGTGCCAAAATTCCGCCCGCAAATTTCTCCCGGTAAAATCGCTTCGGATGGGGGCGGGATTTGAACTCGCGGCAAATTGTTCGGACTAAATTTTACGTAAAAATCCGCATTAAACCTGCAAAATTTATCGAAAATTTCTACGAGCGGTTTTCGCGCCTTATGAAATTTCCAGCACGATCTCCTTTTTTAACCCGATCTGTTTGATCTCGAGCACGGAAGCACCGCCTAAGCGCAGCGCGAGCACCTCCGCCTCGCTGCAAGCGCCTGCCAGAGCGATTTCGCGCAGCACCTTGCCGCGCCAAGCCTTGGCGTAGTGGCTCAGCACCTTTCTGCCTTTGATGAAACTAAAACTCAAATATTCGCGCTTCATCTCATAAAATTTTTCGTAAAATCCCGCGCGCAGATCCACGATGCACTCATCCGCCAGATACCGATCCAGCGCGGCGGAGAAGCTGTCGCGATAAAATTTCGCCGCGTCTATGCCGCCGAATTTCTCGCCCTGCTTGAGTTTGTAGTTCGGCAGCGCGTCGCCGCCCAGCACGGGGCCGAAAAGGTTTGAAAAAATTATCGTGTTTCGCTCCGCAAACTCCTGCGCGCCAGGGCTTAGCGACGCGTAGCCTAGGGCGCGATACGCGGTGCCAGTATAGCGCAAAAGCGCCTTCGTGCAGCCTTTTTCAAAGATATTTTCGCGCAGAGTCGCATCCCATTTTTTCAGCCCGAAAAGCTTGCAAAGCTCCGCCTCACTTGCTTTATCCACAAAATCCGCGTAAGCGCGCAGCATCTGCAGACGCTTTTCGTAAAGATCTGCAAAGATGAAATTTCGCTCGCAAATGCGCGTGTCGCCGCCCAGCTCGCTTTTCATCTCGCTTGGGGAAAATAAAATCTTCATACGCTCTCCTTAAATTTGCTAATTTTACTAAAATTTTGCTTGCATTAAGCCCGCCCAGGCTCGCGCGCCCGCTCAAATTTAAGCTAAGCAGCGTATAATGGCGCTAAAAATTCCAAGGACGAAAATGCTTTTAGAAGAGCCGCTGTTTTACTACCGCGAAATTTTAAAGACGCATCCGCAAAGCTACCTCGCAGAGGACGACGCTCAGGTCATCATCGGCATCGATTGCGATTATTTCGATGGATTTAAGATGAGCTTTGAGGCGCTAAAGCTTAAATTTGATGAGGTAAAAAGCGCAAAAGCGGGCGCAAGCGAGTTTAAAAACGCGAGCTTTGCCGGACTTTTCGGCGTTTTGGGCTACGACATCGTGCGCGCGTTCGAAAATATCGGCTCTCCGAAGCAGGCGCTGTATGACTTCCCGCCGTTTTTTTACGCCGACGCCGCAAACTACCTACACTACGATAAAATCAGCAAAATTTACGATTTTTACGGCAAAGATGCCCAAATTTACGAAAGCCTGCGCGGGCTTAGTTCTCAAGCCTCGCAGCAAAGCTCTGCCGAAGCGGCAGATGCCCCCCAGAGTGCCGCAAGAACGAATGCCGCGATAAAAAGCGAAGCAAAATCGCAAAACGCGGCGAAGCCCGCGCCGCAGAAAAAAGAGCTTAAATTTAAAATTTTAACCGATCTTGGCGCCGAGGAGTCGCATTTTAGCGCGATGGTTGAAGCCGCGAAAGAAAAGATAAAAAGCGGCGACGTGTTTCAGGTCGTGCTGGGCGAAATTTTAAAAATCGGCACGAATCTGGGCAGTTTGGAGTTTTACGAGCGACTCAAAAAGAACAATCCAAGCCCCTATATGTTTCATTTCCCGACGCCGTACGGCTGCGTCGCGGGCTCCAGTCCCGAGCTCATTATGGAGATCAAAAAGGACGAAATTTTCGTCGCTCCCATCGCGGGCACGCGCAGCAGAGGCGCGAATGCCGAAGCGGACGCGGCGCTTGAGTGCGAGCTTTTAAGCGACGAAAAGGAGCTTGCGGAGCATCGGATGCTGATCGATCTAGCGCGTAACGACATCGGCAAATTTGCTGCGCCAGCCTCGGTACGGGTGCAAAACGCGATGCGCGTCGTGCGCTACGAAAGCGTGATGCACATCGTAAGCGAGGTCTACGGCAGCAAGCCGCGCGGGGTAAGCGCGTTTGAGGTGCTTAGTACGATTTTTCCTGCGGGCACGCTAAGCGGCAGCCCGAAGATCCGCGCGATGCAGATCATAAA
>CAURQQ010000059.1:0-2744 GCA_963527265.1 uncultured Campylobacter sp.
CCGCCGAGGGTTAAATTTCCGACGCTGATTATTGGAATTTTAAATTTTTGCGGCTTAGCAAAGAGCCTTTTTAGACAGACGATAAGCGTATAAAGCAGCGATAACGGCGCCAAAATCACTCCGAGCGCAAGCCACACGCGGCTTGGGTCGTATAAGTTTCGCTCGATTAGGAGTTTAAACACGATTTTGCGCTATCTCTTTGATCTGCTCGCAGATGTAGCTCACATCGTCGTCGCTAAGCGCCGTGTAGATCGGCAGGGATAAAATTTGCTGATAGTTTTTAAGCGCATTCGGGAAATCATTGACTTTATAGTTGTATTTGCTTTTATAGTAGCTTAGCAGATGCACCGGCACGTAGTGTAGCGAAACGCTCACTCCGCGCGCGATCAGCGCTTTGGCAAAATCGTCGCGGTTTTTGTCGATCTTTACGATGAATTGAGTATAGATATGCTCCTCGCTGTCGCTTGGAAGCGTCACGTGCGGGCAGTTTGCGAGCTGCTCGCGATATGCTGCGGCGATCTGCTTGCGGCGCTTTATAAAAGCGTCGGTTTTTTCAAACTGTGCGATGGCGTAGGCGGAATTTATAGCGTTAAGATCGTATTTTTGACCGATGCGATCGACGTCGTAGGTAAAAGACATATTGCCGTCTTTGTAAAAGGCGTCTCCCACGATGCCGCCGTTTCTTAAAATTTGCGCGGCGCTTGCGATCTCATCGTCGTCCGTAACGAAAAAGCCCGCCGTAGAGATTGCGTCTTGCGCTTGAGGATTGATCTGAAAGCACGATATGAGCGAGCTTTTAAGCGTTCCGATTTTTGCGCCTTTATAGGTAGCGCCCATAGCGCGGCACGCATCGTCTATAAGGATGATATTTTCGTTTTTGGCGACCTCGCTGATGGCGTCTATATCCGCAGCAAGCCCCGCGATGTGCGAGATGAAAGCGCATTTTAGCTTCTTGTGGCGGTTTTGATCTATCGTGCGAGCAAGGCTTTCGCTCGTGATATTAAAGCTTATCGGATCGATATCTACGAAAACGGGCTCTGCGTCGAAGTGGCGGATCACTTCGGCGACGTTAGGGAAGGAATTTACGGAGCATAAAATTTTATCTCCGCGCTTAATATCCATCGCACAAAGTGCCAGATGAAGCGCCGTCGTGCCGCTCGTAGTGGATACGGCATGCTTTACGCCGAAGTACTTACAAATATCCTCTTCAAAAATTTCGCTATATCTTATATCGCTGTTATAAAGGGCGCTTTTAATTAAGTCTTCCTCTTTTTTATCGATTTGAGCCTTATAAAACGGTATCTCTTTCATAAATCTCTCCTTAGTGTGCGGGCTCTATGCGAGCGACCGCGGGCGCGCGAAGCTTAAAATTATTTTTAAGAATTCTACGGACGACAAATTTTACCAGCTCTTGATTGTGGCGCGAGTTTTGCAGATATTTTAGATCGTTTGCGTTTATTCGCTCGCCTGAGCGAAATTTCGTCCGCAACGCTTCGTGCGAAAAAATATCTCTTAGCACGCTATCTAAGATCTCGTAGCTGTATCCAAGCTCACGTTCGTCGCTTTGGTTTTCCCATAGATCGGCGCTTGGGGCTTTTTTGATGATCGCATCGTCTATGCATAAAATTTTTGCGAATTTAAACAGATCGCTTTTAAAAATTTCTCCGATCGGATTAAACGCGCAGGCTAAATCTCCGTAAATCGTGCCGTAGCCTAGCATCCTCTCGCTAAGATTGCTCGTACCTACGACTACGCCGCGTTTAGCCGCGCTGTAATCATAAAGCAAGCTCATTCTTACGCGCGCGGCGAAATTTCCGATGCGAAGAGCGCTTGCACCGGGATTTAAAGCGGTAAAATTTTCTACAAATGGCGCGATTTCTTGGATTTCGTAGGGGATATTAAAGGATTCGCAGTGAAAGATGCCGTCTGCCATATTTTCTAAATTTGAACCCGCACTAGGTAGGATAAGCCCGTAAGTAGGGATCTCCGTAAGTGCACAAAGCGCAGAAACTACGGCGCTGTCAAGCCCACCGCTGATACCCACTACAAAGGCGTCCGCGCCCGTTTCATCGAGTCTCTCCGATAAAAAATCGGTCAGTTGCGGCAGCAAATCGTCCAAAAACATAATATTTAGCCTTAAAATTTTACGTTAAATTGCGCGAATTTTAACTATTTTTGGCTAAATTACGGCTTTAATTTAAGCTTAAAAGGAGGATTTAAATGCAAATTTTAAAAAAAGCTTTCGGTGAATACGCGACGAACTGCTACATTCTAAAGGGCGAGCAGGGCGATTTGGTGATCGATCCGGGCGAGGGTAGCTTTGATTGGGTGATGCAAAATACGGGAAAGATCGCCGCGGTTTTGAATACACACGGGCATTTCGATCATGTTTATGACGACGCGAAGTTGCAAAGGACGGGCGCTAAAATTTATATCCACAAGGAAGATGCCTTTATGCTGCGGGCGGATCCCTTTGAGACGATGCCCGAGCCCATAGAAGCGGACGTACTCGTAAAAGGGCAGGAGCAAAGCTTTGAAATAGCAGGCTTTAACGTTAAATTTAGTCTTTTTGCAGGACATACGCCGGGCAGCTGTATGATCGAAGCGGGCGGCGCGATCTTTAGCGGCGACGTCATATTCAAAGGCTCTATCGGCAGGTGGGATTTTCCCTTTTCAAGCGGCGCGCAGATGAGAGAGTCTCTGCATAAAATTTTGCAGATAAAGGGCGATTTTACGCTCTATCC